>NZ_CP158281.1:2446301-3057876 GCF_040256645.1 Brevibacterium sp. CBA3109
GCCCGCCGCAGCCGGCGGCGCTCAGACGACCCTGCCCGAAGGTACCCCGACGTCTCCCACCGACGGGGCCCAGTCCGATGATTCGATCGGCGAGAGAGTACGGCAGCAGCTGCTTAAGTCGGGACTGAACAATCCCGACCAAGTCATGCGGGCCTACCCACACGAGCTCTCCGGCGGACAGCTGCAGCGGGCGATGATCGCGCTGGCGACCATCAATTCCCCCGAAGTGCTCTTCGCCGACGAGCCGACCACCGCTCTCGACGTCACAGTCCAGACCGGGATCCTCGATCTGCTGCGCCGGCAGGCCACCGAGGAAGGCCAGGCCGTCCTCCTCATCACCCACGATATGGGTGTGGTCGCCGACATTGCTGATCGTGTGGCCGTGATGAAGTCGGGACGCATCGTCGAAACCGGTGCAGTTCGCGATATCTTCGACCGCCCGAAGTCCGAGTACACGCGTGAACTCCTCGACGCGGTCCCGCGGCTGAATGCGGTCATCGCGGCCTCCACCGCCGAGGTGAACGATCGTCTGGGCTCTCCGACTGCGCATCCGTATGGTTCGGCAACGGCTTGGGCAGAATCCTCGCCTGCTGCCGTTCCCGCTGTTCTGGCCGCCGAACTGACCGCCGCAACTGTCGTCCACCGCAGCTCGGGACGCCAAGTCACTGCAATGGATTCGGTCGACCTCGCCATACCCGCAGGGTCGATCACCGGTCTCGTCGGCGAATCCGGCTCGGGCAAGTCAACGATCGCCAACGTACTCACCGGAGGCCAAGGGCTGACCTCCGGTCGGGCATTCGTCGACGGTGGTCGCGTGAGTACGCGTCCGACTCGAAAGCAGCGGAGGCTGCGGTCGGAGATCGGCGTCGTGTTCCAGGATCCGCGCGGATCTCTCAACCCGCGCCGCTCGGTCGGGGCACAGATCGCAGAACCCATGAGAGTCCACACCGATCGCGGTCGACGAGACATCGAAGCTCAGGTGACGAGCCTCCTTGACGATGTGCGTCTGCCGGGCGATTTCGCCGGACGGTATCCGCACGAGCTCTCCGGCGGCCAGCGCCAACGCGTAGCGATCGCCCGAGCACTTGCACTTGGGCCCAAGCTGCTCATCGCCGATGAGCCCACATCAGCGCTGGACGTCTCCGTGCAGCGAGGAGTCCTCAGACTCCTGGCCGACCTCCACGAGATCCACAAATTCGCTTGTCTGTTCATCAGCCATGACCTCGCAGTGGTCGAACAGCTGGCGTCGACTGTCGTCGTCCTGCAGCACGGGGCGATCGTCGAACAGGGGCCGAGCTCTCAGGTGCTGATGAATCCGAGTCAGGCCTACACACGCGAACTCATCGACTCCGCGCCAGTCCCCGACCCCGAGATCCAGGCAGCTCGTCGCGCGGCCAGACTGGCCGCCTGAAGCTGCAAGACAAAGGCGCCCCGGAAGCCGATCGGCTTTCGGGGCACCTTCATCGTTCAGAGACGATCAGCGAGCGGCAGTGCCCTCGGTGTAGTCGTCGTCGGAATCCTTGAGCCATGCGAACATCTTGCGCAGCTCGCGGCCGGTGGTCTCGATCGGGTGCGTCTCTTCCTTCGAGCGCAGTTCCTTGAACTCGGCCGCACCGTTCTTCTGGTCGTTCATGAAACGCTCGGCGAACTTGCCGTTCTGGATGTCGGCGAGGACGGCTTCCATGTTCTTCTTCACGTCCGGGGTGATGACGCGCGGTCCGGAGACGTAGTCGCCGTACTCAGCGGTGTCGGAGATCGACCAGCGCTGCTTGGCGATTCCACCCTCGACCATGAGGTCGACGATGAGCTTGAGCTCGTGGAGAACCTCGAAGTAGGCGATCTCCGGCTGGTAGCCGGCCTCGGTGAGGACCTCGAAGCCGTACTGCACGAGGTGGGAGGTGCCACCACAGAGAACGGTCTGCTCGCCGAAGAGATCCGACTCGGTCTCCTCGGTGAAGGTGGTCTTGATGCCACCGGCACGCAGTCCGCCGATTGCCTTGGCGTAGGAGAGCACGAGCTCCCAGGCGCTGCCTGAGGCGTCGGCTTCGACGGCCACGAGAACGGGCACACCGCGGCCATCGACGTATTCGCGACGCACAACGTGTCCGGGACCCTTGGGTGCGACCATGATGACGTCCACGCCCTCAGGCGGCTGGATGTAGTCGAAGCGGATGTTGAAGCCGTGAGCGAAGAGCAGGGCGTTGCCGGGCGTCAGATGAGGAGCGATCTCTGCGTTGTAGATCTCGGCCTGAACCTGGTCAGGAGCGAGGATCACAACAAGGTCGGCCCATTCGGAGACCTCTGCAGGAGTGCCGACCTCGAGGCCTTCAGCTGCGGCCTTGTCGCGGCTGGCAGAGCCTTCCTTGAGGCCGATGCGGACCTCGACACCGGAATCGCGCAGGCTCAGCGAGTGCGCGTGGCCCTGGCTGCCGTAGCCGATGACGGCAACCTTCTTGCCCTGGATGACGGACAGATCTGCGTTGTCGTCGTAATAGCGTTCTGCTGCCATAGTTCTCTTGCTCCTTCAGAGGTTTGGGGTACTCCCCCATTGTTTCACAGTTCGGTACTGCTGTTCACTTGTTGAGATGGTTGACGTTCCACTTAGTGGAACACGAAGACATCAGCTGTGCCGGGCCACAGGGTTCAGCTGCGCAGAGCGCGGTCGGTGATCGACTTCGATCCGCGGCCGATGGCCACGGTTCCCGATTGGACGATCTCCTTGATCCCGAATGGCTCGAGGACCTCGCGCAGGGCCTCGACCTTGCCCAGCTCGCCGGTGGCTTCGACACTGACAGAGTCGGGTCCCACGTCGACGATCTTGGCGCGGAACATCTCCACTGCCGCCGCAACCTGCGGACGGGTGGTGGCGTTGGCCTTGACCTTGTAGATGACGTGGGCTCGACGCACCGACGAAGCCGGCTCGAGCTCAACGATCTTGATGACGTTGACCAGCTTGTTGAGCTGCTTGGTCACCTGCTCCAAAGGCACGTCCTTGACGTCGACGACGACGGTGATGCGCGAGAGCTCATCGTGTTCGGTCACGCCCACGGCGAGGCTGTGGATGTTGAAGCCGCGGCGGGCGATGAGTCCGGTGAAGCGGGTGAGCACGCCCGGTTTGTTCTCGACTAAGACTGAGAGCGTGTGCCGGTTGTTCATTCCAGGCCTCCTTCGATCTGGGCCACGGAGCGAACCGTGCCGTCTTCTTCAGTGCCAGCGTCCGCGATCAGGTTCTCGGCCTGTTCGTCGCCTTCGCCATCGAACTCCGGGCGAACGCCGCGCGCGTATTCGATCTCGTCATTGGAGACACCGGCGGCGACCATCGGCCACACCATGGCATCCGGCGGGACAGTGAAATCGAGGACCACAGGCCGGTCGTTGGTCTCCAGCGCCGTCTTGATCGCAGCATCGACGTCGTCGTTGCTGTCCACGCGCAGGGCCAGGCAGCCGTACGCCTCGGCGAGCTTGACGAAGTCGGGGATCCGGATCGACTGATGGCCCGTGTTGAGATCGGTGTTGGAGTACCGGCCGTCATAGAACAGGGTCTGCCACTGACGGACCATGCCCAGTGAAGAGTTGTTGATGATCGCGACCTTGATCGGAATGTCGTTGAGCGCGCAGGTCGCCAGCTCCTGGTTGGTCATCTGGAAGCATCCGTCCCCGTCGATGGCCCACACCACACGGTCCGGTTCGGCGACCTTCGCGCCCATCGCGGCAGGCACCGAGTAGCCCATGGTGCCGAGGCCACCGGAATTCAGCCACGACTTGGGGCGTTCGAACTCAACGAACTGGGCGGCCCACATCTGGTGCTGGCCCACGCCGGCTGCGTAGACCGCTTCGGGTCCGGTCAGCGCGGAGATCCGCGAGATCACGTACTGCGGATCGCAGAGCTCATCCTGCGTGGCGTAGCCCAGCGGGTAGGTCGTCTTGAGGCGGTTGAGGAAGCGCCACCAGGGTTCGCGCTGACGCTCGAGAGCCTTGGGGAACTTGCTGCGCATCTCATTGAGCATCTCCGCAAGGACCTCACGGGCGTCGCCGACGATGGCGACGTCGACGTCACGATTCTTCCCGATCTCCGCTGGGTCGATGTCGGCGTGGATGACCTGCGCATTCGGCGCGAAGGAATCGAGGTTGCCGGTGACCCGGTCATCGAACCTGGCGCCGATGGTGATGAGGAGGTCAGATTTCTGGAAGGCGGTCACGGCGGGCACGGTGCCGTGCATACCCGGCATCCCGAGGTGCAGCTGGTGCGAGTCGGGGAACGCACCGCGGGCCATCAGGGTCGTGACGACGGGAATGTTGGTCGCCTCGGCGAGCTTGAGCAGTTCCTTCTCCGCTTGGGAGCGGATGACACCGCCGCCGATGTAGAACACGGGGCGCTGGGCATCCGAGATGAGTCGGACGGCTTCGCGAATCTGCTTCGCATGGGGCTTGAGGATCGGACGGTAGCCGGGCAGCTGCGGCTCATCGGGCCAAACGAAGGGAGCGGTGCCCGTCTGCGCGTCCTTGGTGACGTCGACGAGGACCGGACCGGGCCGACCTGTGGTCGCGATGTGATGGGCGTGCAGGATCGCGGAGGGAATATCCTCGGGCTTGGTGACGAGGAAGCTGTGTTTGGTCACCGGCATCGTCATTCCCACGATGTCAGCTTCCTGGAAGGCATCGGTGCCCAGCAGCTTCGAACTCTGCTGACCGGTGATGGCCAGCACCGGGACGGAATCCATATGGGCGTCGGCGAGCGCCGTGATGAGGTTCGTCGCACCCGGGCCCGAGGTCGCGATGCACACGCCCAGCCTACCCGAAGCGGAGGCATAGCCTTCGGCCGCATGCCCGGCTCCCTGTTCGTGACGAACGAGGATGTGGCGGATCTTATCGGTCTCGAACAGCGGATCGTAGGTCGGAAGGATGGTGCCGCCGGGAAGGCCGAAGACCGTCTCGACCTCGAGGAGCTCAAGGCTGCGAACGATCGCCTGCGCTCCGGTGAGGACCTCAGGGGTCGAGTTGCGTCGAATGCTTGACGGGGTCGCGGTCACCGGGGCTGCGCTGGGCGCGGTGCCGGTTCCCGCTGACTGGGCCGAGGGCGTGGCTGCCATCGTTTCGTATCCTTCCTAGTGATCCATCTTGTCTCCGCATGAAAAAAGCCCCTCCGGTTTCGGTAGGGGCGCGCGGAACATGTCGTGTTGACAGGCTACGGAAGATCCGCGCGCTGGGTAATAACGACGACAAGAAGGTGAGTCATGCCTCAATAGTTCACCTCTGGCAATAAGCGTGTCAAACGTTGCAATGGATCGTCTCGAAGATTGGGACTCGTATCGCTTGAGGCGTGAGATCAATGAAGAGCGACCCGCGATCGCACCCACGAAGCAAGGGAAAGCTCGATTGTGCAAGCCATGGACTACGACACGCGCTCCGACTAGGCTCTTGACACGTGCGCCCCCTCCTACGTTTCTGGCCCGATCTGCGTTCTCGCATCGGCGTGTACATCGCTGTACTCGCCCTTACCCTCCTGGCCAACGGCATCCAACTGGTCATCCCCCTGATCACCGGTCACATCATCGACGGCCCCATCGCCCACCGCGATCTGCCGGGACTGTGGCTGCCCGTGTTCGGGGTCCTCCTCATCGGCATCGCCGAGGCGGTGGCACTGTGGGGTCGCAGGCTCCTCGTGGCTCCGGTGGTCGCGCAGTGGGAGATCACCTGGCGCTCCCGTCTCTTCGACCGGCTCCAGTACACCTCGGTGGCCATCCACGATTCTTGGGAGTCGGGACAGCTGCTCTCGCGCGCGATCAACGATCTGTCACAGCTGCGCCGCTTCTTCGCCTTCGGGATCCCCTTCCTCGTGGTGACTCCACTCGTAATCATCATCGGCACCATCATCCTCACCGTCCTGCAACCGGTCTTCGGTCTGATCATGCTGATCATGGCCGTACCGACGATTGCGACGGTGACGGTCTTCGAGAAGAGGTACCGCGAGGCTTCCCGGCGCTCCCAGGACACGGTCGGTGAGATCACCACCGAGGTCGAGGAGTCGATTCAGGGGATCAGGATCCTCAAGTCCTTCGGCCGCTCCCCCTGGGCGGCACAGCGGTTCTCCCTCATGTCGCGGAAGTTCCAAGGCCTCGAAGTGCGCAAGGCGAAGCTCGACTCCTGGTTCTGGAGTGTGCTCATCCTCCTGCCCACACTCGCCCAGGCCGCAATCGTGGGCGTCGGCACCTGGGGCGTCGTGCAGGGGTGGACGTCGATCGGCACCGTCGTCGCGGCCGTGACCATCTCGATGGTGATGCGAATGCCGATCGAGATGCTCGGCTTCCTCCTCGCCGATGCCCTCATGGCCCTGACTGCTGCGGCCAGGTATTGGGAGGTCATCGACATCAGGCACGACATCACCGACGCCGACGGTCGGATCGAGGATGCACCCGATGTGGGTCGCTACAGGGGCGAACTGGATTTCGAGGATGTCGACTTCCACTTCGCCGACACCGACCGCGACACCCTGAAGAACCTCAATCTGCACATCGATCCGGGCCAGACCCTGGCCATCGTCGGAGCAACCGGATCGGGCAAGACGACCCTGGCCTCCCTGGTGCCGCGCCTGCAGGACGTCACCGGCGGATCCGTGCGCGTCGATGGCACCGACATTCGCAAGCTGCCCGTCAACGAGGTGCGCAACCTGGTGTCCGTGTCATTCGAGGACCCGATCCTGTTCTCCACCTCGGTGGCCGAGAACGTGAGCATGGGCGCACCCGGGGTCGACGACGACGCGATCTGGCGGGCCCTGGAGATCACGGCCGCGAAGGACTTCGTCGAGCGGCTGCCGGAGGGGCTCGATACGCAGGTCGGCGAGCAGGGGCTGTCCCTGTCCGGTGGACAGCGCCAGCGCCTGGCACTGGCGCGCGCAGTCATCGGTGCGCCCCGCATCCTCGTCCTCGACGACCCTCTGTCTGCGGTCGACGTCGACACCGAGGATCGGGTGCAACGGGCGCTGCGGGAGATCCTGCCCGATTCCACGACGCTGATCATCGCCCACCGCCCGTCCACCTCGGCGTTGGCCGATGCTGTTGCGGTCCTCGACGAGGGACGTATTGTCGCGCTGGGCACCCATGATGAGCTGCTGGGATCCTCACCGCTCTATCGTGAACTCATGGGTGCGGCTGCGACGGCCGGGCACTCATCGTCCGAGCACTCTGCGTCAGAGCATTTCTCGGCCAGGCACACCTCGGAAGGAGGCGCGCTTTGAGCATTCCACGTCTCAATGAGGACGAGGTCGAGGCACTTCCGCCAGACATCGCGATCAAGGCCCGTGCACTTCTGCTCTCATTGATCCGCCCCCATCTTCCGATGGCGATCTTCCTGCTCGTCATCGTCATCCTCACCGCACTGTTCCTCGTCATCGGTCCGATCTTCATCGCCGATGCACTCGACACTGGTGTTCCGAAAGCGATCGAGGGCGATCCGGGACCGCTGATTCGTGCGGTATCGGCCTTCGTCATCTCCGCGATCGCCTCGGCGGTGCTCGCTTTCGCTTCGACGAGGCTGGTCGGCATCACTGCCCAGAAGGTCGTCTACAGTCTCCGCTCCCGCCTGTTCGGACATATCCAGCGTCTCGATCTGGGCTACCACGAGCGGTCGACCTCGGGCCGGCTGGTGTCGCGGCAGACCTCTGACATGGAGTCGGTGCAGCAGTTCCTCACCTACTCTCTCTTCGACACGGCGCTGGCTCTGTTCGAGATGGCGTTCATCGCCGTCACCCTCATCGTCCTCGACGTTCCCCTGGCACTCGTGGTCTTCCTCGGATTCATTCCGCTGTTCTTCATCACGAAATCTGCGCACAGCTCGCAGCGGAATGCCTACCGTCGGACTCGCACCTCGATCGCAAAGGTCATCGTCCACTTCGTCGAGACCATGGGCGGGATCCGTGCGGTTCAGGCCTATCGCCGGCAGCCCGATCGCCGAGGCACGCTCAAGGACGAGGACACACAGTACCGTGACGCCAACACCGATGCCCTGCGCGGCGTCGCCTGGTTCGCGGGCTGGACGCGGCTGGTCGGCAATGTCACTCAGACGGTCATCATCATCGTCGGCGCGTGGCTCGTCATCGAGGGATGGACTCAGATCGGAGTGCTCGCGGCGTTCATCCTCTACCTGCGCCGGTTCTATGGTCCCCTTGATGAACTTGTTCAGTCATTCAACCTCTACCAGTCCGCCTCGGCGGCGCTGGAGAAGATGGCGGCCGTCCTCGACACCGACCCCGAGGTGGTCGCACCGGTGAGTCCGAAGCCCCTGCCCGCACACGCCTCGGACACCGCCTCGGCGGAGGAATCGGCTCAAGCACCCAGCGGGCGCTCGATCGACCTCAACCACGTCCGCTTCTCCTACGGCGACGGCCCTGATGTCCTCCCCAGGTTCGACCTGCGCATCCCAGCCGGCCAGATCGTGGCACTCGTGGGAGCCACGGGCGCGGGCAAATCGACTCTGGTCAAGCTGGTCACCCGCTTCTACGATCCCAGCGAAGGTCGGATCACCATCGACGAGGTGGACCTGCGTGACCTCGACGATGCGCAGCTGCGTAAGAGCGTCGTCATGGTCACCCAGGAGTCGTTCCTGTTCGCGGGCACGATCGCGGACAATATCCGCATCGGCAATCCCGATGCCGAAGATGACGAGGTACTCGCCGCGGCCACGGCCGTCGGCCTGGATCCCTACATCCGCAATCTGCCCGACGGCTACGACACGGATGTGAAGAAACGCGGCGGAGGACTGAGCTCGGGACAGCGTCAGCTCGTGTCCTTCGCCCGCGTGTTCCTAGCCGACCCGGACATCGTCGTCCTCGACGAGGCGACCGCTCACCTCGACATCCCCTCCGAGCGGCTGGTCCAGACGGCTCTGGCGACAGTGCTTGAAGGACGCACCGCAATCATCATCGCCCACCGGCTCTCGACCGTGGAGATCGCCGACCGTGTCCTCGTCATGGACTCCGGGCGCATCATCGAAGACGGCACGCCGGACGAGCTGATCTCAGGGGCGGGCAAGTTCGCCCAGCTGCACAAGGCGTGGCGGGACTCGCTGGTGTGATTGGCAGTTGCTTGCTCTCAGCTACCTCAGCCTGCAAAAGCACACCGCCTGCACTGTGCTTTTGTGGGTTCACGTAGCTGGTGGCCGAGCCATACGTGCCCTTAGGAGTCGAGCCAGCTCGGTGAACTTCTGCTGACGAAATAGATCTTTCCAAAAGATCCTCACCACATGATAGCCAAGCGCTCTCAGCTGCCGCTCACGCTCACGCTCTCTGTCAAAGGCCGCTCTGTGATCACGATCGTCGAGGAAGTACTTGCCTCGTCCGTCGAACTCCACGATGATCATCGCCCCTCGATGCAGGAAATCGACACGGGCTATGAAGCGACCCTGCGCATCGCGGACTTCGACCTGAGACTCGAAATCGAGGATTCCGTTTTCGAAGAACCGAACTGCGACAATCGATTCGGCAGGTGACTCTCTGAGGGGATCCGTCAAGCTGATCGCCTCAGAGACACGATTCTCGTTCCTCACCTCATGGGCAGCTTGCACCACGTCGAAGAGCTGAGCCTTCGACACTTGGCTTCGTCGCAATGCATCGTCGAGCATAGGAACACTCACGTCCAAGCCGTAGTCTCGGGCGACATCGATGAGGGTCCGAGCAAGAGTGGTGACGGCGACATCTCCGATTCTGGCAACATGCTCCGGCGGGAGCGTTCGTCTCCTGACGATCAGATTTGCGTGGCGCCGGCTGATGCCCGGCCGAATCACTTCTACGCGCCCCTCGACCGGCCGAGCGACCTCAAGCGTCCACAGGAGAGCGGCCGAAATATGGGAGAAGACTTCATTTCGCACTCGGCCACCCGCGCTCTGCTGGCGGTCACTCACTCTATCTGCGCGAGCTCTGATGAGAACTTTCAGTCGTTCGAGGACATCGCGAAAATCGTTCTTATTCACTAGAAGATCTGCATCTTCCTGGTCGACAGATTCCCAAACTCGCCGATGCCGTTCGTTGTCACATCTTCGTCGGACAGCGAATCGACCGCGGGCGACGCGTTCCAAGCAACATGCTGCCGCCTTGCGAATATCACGCTCAGAAAGTCCGAGCCTGAGCAACCGAGCAGTGTCGAATACTTGGTACATGCGTCAATATTGCACCTATCGTCATTAAATGACAATAAACTACAACGGATTACTTCACTTCAGATACCCCAACCTGCAAAAGCACACCGCCTGCACTGTGCTTTTGTGGGTTCACGTAGCTGGTGGCTGACGAAGTCTACGACTTGCCCAAGGAGTAACGCGATCAGTCGCGGATGAATGGGACGAATCGATATTGTCCGTGCTGCGTGATGGAGACGTTGTGGTCACCGGATCCGGTGACCACGACACGCAGCATCACGCCCTGCACCGGAATGACCATGACCCAGCGACGCCCGCGCGCGCTCGATGAGCTGACGGTGACGCTCCACACCAGTCACGCGCCCGCGAGGGCCGACGAGGACACCGAGGAGAGCGGACGTCCATCCCGAACCGGAACCCAGATCGAGAACGCGGTCACCCGGTCGTGGGCCAAGGAGCTTGAGCATATCGGCGACCGTGCTCGGCTGAGAATGCATCTGTCCATCGCCGATCTGCAGCGCCACATTGCTGGAGGCGAAGCGTCGTTCATCCTCAGGCAGGAACAATTCGCGAGGCACCTGGGCGAAGGCCTCGGCGAGTGACTCAGGCTGTCGATCGGTTCCCATGGAGTCCTCCATTCCGGTGTCCACTACGATACGGCCCACCGAGTATCGTTGGCCCGTGACGAATACAGATCTCCACCGCGCGAAGACCCTCATCGCTTCGATTCCCGACTATCCGGAGCCAGGGGTGAACTTCCGTGACATCTCTCCCCTGCTTGCAGATGGTGCCGCCATGCGTGCCGTCACCGAGGCGCTCATCGCACCGTTCGAGGGACAGTTCGACATCGTCGGCGGTCTCGAGGCTCGGGGTTTCCTCTTCGCCGGAACGATCGCGGCGATGACCGGCGTGGGCATTCTGCCGATTCGCAAGGCCGGCAAGCTTCCCAGACCGGCGGCAGCAGTGTCGTACTCGCTCGAGTACGGGACGGCCACGATCGAAGGCCCAGACGTTCTGAAAGAGGGCGAGCGCGTTCTGCTCGTCGATGACATCCTGGCCACAGGTGGGACGCTCACTGCTGCTCAGGCGCTCGTAAAGGAACTCGGCGCCGATGTGATCGGGTCGGCAGTCGTCCTCGAGCTCGAAGCGCTCGACGGCCGCTCGCTGACCGGGGATGTGCACACAGTCTTCACCGACTGACGGTTCCACAGACTGACGGCTCCGCCGGCCACCCTGAGCTCCCACACCGAGGCGGCTCAATCCTCGGTCTCACTCTTCGACAGAGCGCCCGAGACTCGGATCACGCCGGTCAGATCCGGCTGTCAGGAATGCACAGGCACCTTCACGGCGTTATAAGCTCGCAGAGGCACCGCCACCGCGGCGCCCGCCAGACCGCAGAACGACAGACCATCAAACCCGTGACGAAAGGCGGCACCTTGACGGTTCCCACACTCAAACTCAACGACGGCAAGACCATCCCGCAGCTGGGCTTCGGCGTCTTCAAGGTCGATCCCGAGGAGACCGAGCGCATCGTCACCGACGCTCTCGAGGTCGGCTACCGCCACATCGACACAGCCGCTGTCTATGGCAATGAGGAAGGTGTCGGCCGCGCGATCGCGAACTCCGGCATCGCCCGCGATGAACTCTTCGTGACCACCAAGCTGTGGAACGACCGTCACGGTGCCGAGGAATCGAAGCGCGCCCTGGGCGAGAGCCTCGAGAAGCTCGGCCTCGACCACGTCGACCTCTACCTCATCCACTGGCCGACACCGGAGAACAACAACTCGGTCGAGACCTGGGAAGCTTTCCCCTCCTACCGCGAGCAGGGTCTGACCACCTCGATCGGCGTGTCGAACTTCGACCACCGCTACCTGCCCCAGATCCTCGACACAGGGATCATCCCGACCGTCGACCAGATCGAATGCCACCCGCAGTTCCAGCAGATCGAGACCCGTCCGCTGCTGGCCGAGCACGACATCAAGGTCGAGGCCTGGGGACCGCTGGGACAGGGCAAGGTCGACTACGCAGACACCGTCATCGGCGAGATCGCGTCGGCCCATGGCAAGTCCTGGGCGCAGACCATCATCCGTTGGCACCTGCAGCGCGGACATGTCGTCTTCCCGAAGTCGAACAACCGTGACCGCATGGCCCAGAACTTCGATGTCTTCGACTTCGAACTCACCGCCGCCGAGGTGGCCTCCATCGATTCGCTGGAGAACGGCGGTCGCGTCTCCGGTGACCCGGCCGATGTGAACTGAAGTTCTGACCTGACGTTGATCGTTCAAGGCCCGTCGCGGAGCATCTTTGCTCCCGGCGGGCCTTGTCGTTTTCTCTGGCGGGCCTTTTCGCGTCAGGTGAGCTGACGAACCGGCTCCCCCGCCATCCACGCGGCAATGTCCTCGACTGCCTGAGTGAAGAAGATTCGGTACGTGTCATCGGTGACGTAGCCCAGGTGCGGGGTCAGCACGGTCCTCGGAGTGCTGCGCAGAGGGTGGTCGGCCGGCAGCGGTTCGGTGTCATACACGTCGACCCCCGCGCCGCGAATACGACCTTCTGCCAGTGCGTCTTGCAGTGCTTCCATGTCAACGAGGCCCGCCCGCGAGGTGTTGATGAAGATGCTCGTCGGCTTCATCAGCGCCAGCTCCTCGGCAGAGACGAGCCTGCGGCTGCGCTCGCTGAGCTTGTAGTGCAGGGTCACCACATCGGAGGTGGCGAAGAGCTCCTCCTTACTCACAGCATGTGCCCCGACATCGGCTGCACGCGCCGCATCCAGGTTCTGGCTCCAGGCCACGACGTCCATGCCGAAGGCGGCACCGACACGAGCGACCTGGCTGCCCAGCCTGCCCAGTCCGATGACGCCGAGCCTGTGCCCGAAGAGGTCACCGCCCACGGTGGACTGCCAGCCGCCGGAATGCATCGCGGCATCTTCGGCTGGGATGCTGCGCAGAACGGAGAGGATGAGCCCCCAGGTCAGCTCCGGAGTCGCCGAGGCGGTCGACTCGGTCCCGCAGACTGTGATCCCCTGCGCTCGTGCAGCGTCCAGATCGATCGAGGCGTTGACCCTGCCCGTGGTCACCAGCAGCCGCAGGTCTCGCAGCCGCGACAAACGCTCAGCGGAGAAGAGGGTGCGCTCACGCATGGCGACGACAATCTCGGCGCCGGCCACTGTCTGCACCAGATCCGCGGTGTCGAGGATCGGACGGGAGACGAATTCGACCTGCGCCCCAAGCGCCTGCCAATTCGCATAGTCTGCCGCCACATTCTGGTAGTCATCGAGCACAACGATGTGCATGCCTGTCCTTCCATCCTCGGTGCTTTGGTCGGGAGCAGAGCACCGAAGCCGCACGAGTCCGGAGCGGTCCCTGTCTTTCATCGTATAGCCGATAGGCTAAGACGGTGAGCGCACCGATCATCCTCAGACAACGCAGCGGCCCCATCATCACCATCATCGTTTGGGCGTTCCTCGCACTGCTTCTCATCGATGCGATCATGCGCGGCTCCTGGGACACCGTCGGAGCGTTCCTCCCACCGCTGGCACTGGTGGGTTGGCTGGTCTTCATCCTTTTGTGGCGCCCCGCTGTCATCGTCGGGTCCGAGCAGGTCGTGATCCGCGAGATCCTGCGCACCACCACAGTGCCCTTCTCCGACATCACCGACATCAGGCTGAGCACGGTCGTCTCCATCTCGGCGATCGCACCGAACGGGGCTGCACGCACATACCGTCCGTGGAATGCGCCCGGGATGCCGCGCCGCAAAGTCGACTCGGGGCTTACCGGTGGCACACGACCGGAGTCGGTCGACAACCACCCTGCCTTCGAACTGCTCCGACGCTGGGAGAATCAGCATCAGGACTCGACCACCGCAACCAACACCACCGGCACCACCACAACGGTGTGGAACCTCGGCGTCGTGGGCGTGACTCTCGTCCTCATACTGCTCGACATCTTCAGCCGCCTGTAGCGCTGAAGCGGTCTCGAGAACCAAGGCGGCCTGAGGGCACAAGAAGAGCCGGCCCCGTGGGAGAACGTGAGTCCACGGGGCCGGCGACTGAGGGTGATCGTGGCGATCACATCTTTCGGATCAGACGAGGAGTCTCAGGGTCACTTCTTGAACCCGATGCTCGTCCAATCGGGAGTTTCGAGCTGACGCGGCCCGAGATTCACAATGTCGTCCTTGACGCCCCAGACATACGGGGTCGGGTAGAACGGGATCAGGGGCTTGAGTTTCAGCACTTCGGCATCGCCCTCGTTTGCCAGCTTCTTGGCTTCCTCCTGGTCCAGTGTCGCCGAGGCGGCCTTGAACTTCTCACCGATCGCGTCGCTGGAGATCTTCGAGTGGTTCTGCTCGGAATCGGCCGGGTAGAACAGATTCGAACCCGAGGAGATCGGGAAGGCTGTGCCCTGCCAGGTGAACGTAGCCATGTCGAAGTTGCCGTTGAGCACGTGATCGGCGAAGTACGCGGCCACCGGGACGGTCTCGAGTTTGATCTTGAAGCCGATCTCGTTGAGGTCCTTCATCACCTGCTCCGCGCGCTGGGCATTCGAAGCCGTGTCGGCGGGAACGACGATGTTGAACTTCAGCTTCTCACCGTCCTTCTCACGGATTCCATCGTCTCCCTCGGCCCAGCCTGCGTCGTCGAGGATCTTCTTTGCCGCTTCCGGATCAAAATCCAGGCTTCCGTCCGCATTGTCCTGATATCCGTCCTGGCCCGGCATGAAGGTGACGTTGTTGACCAGTGTCACCGGTGCTTCGACAGGCCCGATGGCTGCCTGGGCGATGGCCTCACGATTGATGGCGTGACCGATCGCGTCGCGGACCTCCTGCTCCTTGAGCGCGCCCTTCTCCGCATTCAGGGTCACGTGAGTCCACTGCATGCCCTGCGCCTTGAAGATTTCGCCGTCTTCGCGCTTTCCGGCCGTCTCATATGAGTCACCGTCGGTGCCGATGTCGACGAGGTCGATCTCCTTGTTCGCATAGGCCTGGGCCTGCTGCGCCTGGGAGACGACCTTGAAGATGACCTTGTCCAGTTTGGGTTCCTGGCCCCACCATTTGTCGTTCTTGACCATGGTGATGACGCCGGCCTTGTTGTCGACCTTGTCAGCCTTGAACGGTCCGTTCGAGGGCAGCACGTCTTTGACGTAGTCCTTGTTGAACGTTTTGGGGTCTTCTGCGATCTCATTGGGCACGAAGGCGCCGATGTAGTTGGGCCAGTCGATGTTGGGAGTCTTGAACGTCACCTCGACGTCGTACTTGTCGTCACCGGACTTGATGCTCTCGATGTCCTCGTAGCCCTTGGTCGAGGCGACCTCGAATTTCTTGTTCTCACCACTCTGCGTCTTCCAGAATGCCTTGTAGTCCTCGACGTCGATCGGGGTGCCGTCTTCCCAGACAGCGTCTTCGTTGAGCTTGACGTCGATGACGAGCGGATCTTCGCTGGCGATCTCCACGCTCTCGGCGTAGTTCTTATCGACTTCCCAGC
The DNA here is from genome assembly GCF_040256645.1 of Brevibacterium sp. CBA3109. Lineage (NCBI taxonomy): Bacteria > Bacillati > Actinomycetota > Actinomycetes > Micrococcales > Brevibacteriaceae > Brevibacterium > Brevibacterium koreense. Next base: position 2,461,909 of record NZ_CP158281.1, read on the forward strand.
TGCCATCGTCCTTGATCTTGATCGGCCCACCCAGTGAGGTGCCGTAGAGATTGTTGTTGTCCACGTGCGCGCCGTCAGCGTGGTAATAGTTGAGGCTGGCCGGGATCTCGGTCATCGGATAGGTGAGCGTTCCGCCATCGGCGATCTCATCGTAGCCGGCCTTCTGGTAGTCAACGGACGGCAAGCCTGAGATCTCCTCGTTCGCCTTGTCGCTGTCGACTCCTTTGGAGTCCTTGTTGTCCTGTTGGCAACCGGAGAGGGCCAGCCCCAATGCCGCAGTCGCAGCGACAACCACTGTCGCTTTGTTTCTCATCTTCATGAGTTCCTCTTTCCTGTTCTCTGTGTGGTGATCGATGGATGAGTACTGTGTCGGGTTCGTTCAGTCCGAGTGGTCGAGCTCATGGATCCGTTCAGCGAAGTGACAGGCCACCAGGTTCGCCTCCGCCCGCCGAGGCTGGGGATCCTCGTGTGTGCATCTGTCCTGCTCGCTCTCGGGCAACAGCGCGAAGAGCGGGCACCGAGTGCGGAAATTGCACCCGGAGATCTCGTCGGTCGGGCTCGGAAGGTCGCCGGACAGGAGCACTCGCTCACGCGATCGTTCGACCACCGGGTCGGGCACCGGAATCGCCGACATCAACGCTCGAGTGTAGGGATGCTGCGGATTGTCGTAGAGATCTTCGGAGGCGCCGAATTCGACGATCCGGCCCAGGTACATCACCGCAACGTGATCGGCGATCTGCCTCACGACTGCCAGGTCATGGGCGACGAAGAGGTAGGACAGCCCGAGTGAGTCGCGCAGGTCCTCGAGCAGGTTGATGACACCGGCCTGTACGGACACGTCGAGGGCCGAAACCGGTTCGTCGAGGACGAGCAGCTTCGGGTTGGTCACGAGCGCCCGGGCGATGCCGATGCGCTGACGTTGCCCGCCTGAGAACTCGTGCGGATACCGATCGGCCATGTTCGCGTCGAGGCCCACCAGTTCGAGCATCTCGGCGACGGTGTCAGTGCGCTGTTTGGCCGGGACCTTGTGGACTGTCAGCGGTTCCGCGATCACCTCGCCGACCGGCAACCGCGGGTCGATCGCGGCCATCGGATCCTGGAACACGACCTGGACGTCCTTGCGCATGGCCAAACGATCGCGCTTGGACAGCTCGGACACGTCGACTCCATTGATGACGATCTTGCCCTTCTGGGGCGCCACCATCTCGAGAACCTCACCAATGCTCGTAGACTTGCCGCAGCCTGACTCTCCGACCAGGCCGAGGGTTTGTCCCTCCCTGATCTCCAGGTCGATGCCGTCGACGGCTCTGACGGTGCCGATCTGCCGTTTGAAAACGGCTCCTTTGAGCAGCGGGAAGTGCTTCTGCAGCCCGGTGATCTCGAGGACCCGTTCGGCTTCATCGTTCTTCACTCGCTTCTCAACAGGTTCTGGCCGCGGGAAGATGGTGCCGGCGGACAGCTTCCCCGAGGCGATCTCATCGGCCCTGTGGCATGCAGCGGCGACGCCGGGCGTGCCATGAACGATGAGCTCAGGCTCGACTTCACGGCATTTGTCGAGGGCGATCGGGCAGCGCGGAGCGAAGGGACACCCCGGGACCATGTTCGACAGTGATGGCGGTTTGCCCTCCAACGGAACGAGTCGCTGGGTTCCGGCTGTCGCCAGGTTCGGCACCGAGCGCAGCAGCCCGGTCGTGTAGGGCATCTGCGGGCGGGCGAAGACCTGTTCGACCGGCCCGGTCTCCACCAGGCGACCGGCATACATCACCGCGATGCGGTCCGCGTTGCCCGCAACCACACCGAGGTCGTGGGTGATGAGCACGATCGCAGCGCCTGTGATCTCACGCGCCTTCTGCAGGACCTCGAGGATCTGGGCCTGGATCGTGACGTCGAGCGCGGTGGTCGGCTCATCGGCGATGATGAGGTCCGGATCGTTGGCGATGGCGATCGCGATCATTGCTCGTTGGCGCATACCTCCGGAGAACTCGTGGGGGTATGCCCTGACCCGACGTTCGGGCCCCGGGATACCGACGACGCGCAGCAGCTCGATCGCTCTGCTGTGTGCAGCATCCTTCGACAGCGTTGGATCGTGGAGGAGCAGACCCTCTGAGATCTGTTCGCCGATCGAGTAGACCGGGGTGAGCGCCGATAGCGGGTCTTGGAACACCATGGCGATCTCGGAACCGCGCAACTCCGACATTGCGTGGTCGTCCATGTCCAGCAGGGAGCGTCCGCGGTATCTGATCGAGCCGCCGATGCGGGCTGTGGAGGGAAGCAATCCCATCACGGCCATGGACGAGACTGACTTGCCGGAACCCGATTCGCCGACGATGCCCAGGAACTCACCGGGCATCACCTCGTAGCTGACCCCGCGAACGGCCTTCACATCGCCCTGAGGATTCGGGAACGTGACGCTCAAGCCCCGGACTTCGAGGATCGGAGCCTGCGCAGGTGGATTGGATTGATCGGTGATGAGAGTCTCAGTCACGGTTGACTCCTGAGGTGGGATCGATGGCGTCACGGAGCGCATCGGCCATCAGGCTGATGGCGAACAGCATGAGGACGAGGACGCCTGCGGGAAAGACGAAGAGCCACGGACGGGTCACAGCCGCCCCGGAACCCTCCGCCAGGAGTGTGCCGATGGAGACATCGGGCTTCTGGATTCCGAGGTTGAAGTAGCTCAGCGAAGTTTCGGTCAGGATCGCTGAGACCACGCCCAAAGTGGCATCGACGATGAGGATCGACGCGACGTTCGGAATGATGTGCCGGCTCAGTATCCGTGGAGTGGAGACGCCCATGTACCGCGCCGCCTTGACGAAGTCACGGTCCTTGATCGCCTTCGTCTGGTTTCTCACAACTTGGGCCATGATCATCCACCCGAACAGGGCGAGGAAGACGACGATCGCCATCCACGACAGCTGGCGCAGCATCGGGGCCAGAAGCACGAGGATGAAGAACGCAGGCAGGACGAGGAGCAGGTTGATGAACCACACGATGACGACCTCGATGCGGCCGCCGAAGTATCCGGCTGTCGAACCGATGATCGCGGCTAGGAGGCTCGCTGCGGGCCCGGCGATGATGCCGATGAGCAGAGACTTCTGCAGTCCCGCCACGGTTTGGGCGTAGATGTCCTGGCCGATGGTGTTCGTGCCGAACCAGTGCTGCGGGCTCGGTGCCTCGTTGAGTGCGTGGATGTCCTGGTCAGTCGGCGTATAGATGTTGATCGTGTTGCCGAATATTGCGAACAGGACGAAGAACCCCAGCATGATGCCGCCGACCCAGAAGCGCGGGGTCGAGCGCAGTCGGCCCCAGACCAGGGTCAGACGGGAGGTCGGCTTCGAACGACGAGGCACAACCTCGGTGTCGGCAGTCGTGGAGATCGGAAGATCGGTGGCCATGTTAGATCCTCACTCTCGGGTCGAGGGCAGCGTAGAGGATCTCCGAGAGGGTCGAAGAGATCAGAGTCAGCACTGCGATGAACAGGACGGACCCGGCAGCAGCATTGATATCGGACTGCAGGATCGAGTTGATGGTGAACTCCCCCATGCCGTGCCAGGAGAACACCACCTCGAGCATCGCCGATCCTGCGACCAACGTGCCGAAGGCGTAGGCGAAGTAGGTCGACATCGGGATGAGGGCAACGCGAACACCGTGCTTGACCAAGGCGGTCTTGCGGGTGCGCCCTTTCGATCTCGCGGTGCGGATGAAATCAGAGGCCAGCACATCGAGCATGACCGAGCGCTGATAACGCGAGTAGGTGGCAGCACCCATCATCACCAATGCCAATGTCGGCAACAGCATATGTGAGAGCTGATCGGTGAACCACGGAAAGAAGCCCGGCGGTATGTCCGCCGTGTATTCACCGGAAAAGCGAATCAGGGTTGTGCCGATGAGACCGTTGAAGGCGGTGGCGATGATCATTAGCACCACGCCAATGACAAATGTCGGGGTGGCGATGATCAGATAGGACGCATAAGTCACTGTCTGGTCAGAGGCCTTGTATTGCTTAACCGCGCCCCACACGCCGAGGACGACGCCCAGGATGGCTCCGAGGATGGAACCGATGAGCAGAAGTTTGAGGCTGACCCCTGCCCGGGTCATGATCTCTTGGAAGACCGGATTGTTGTGGACCGTCGTAGAGAAGTCCCCGTGGAGGAAGATCCCCGTCAGCCAGGCCCACGTACGCTCGATGATCGGAACATCCGGATTGGTCCCGTGTCCGTTGAGGATCGACTTGATCGAGGCTTCTGACAGCGGCGGATTCTGGCCCCGATACCGCGCGGCCGGATCCATGAACGCACTGGAGGTGATGTAGGCGGTGACCGTGGCGATGAACGCCAGGATGAAGTAGTTGACGAATCGCCGGAGAACGTATTTTCCCATGCCGGGACCTAAATCGCTGCGACTCGAGAACTTTCGTGATTATTCTCTGACTGATGCATCGGTCCGGGGATGAGGGAATAGATCTCTTTGCGAATCTCGAGGGGTGTGCGAGTCATCTGCGGTCAAAGTTCCTTTGCGTCAAGTGTTGTCAGCTCAGCGACTCTGCGCGGTTCATCCGTGAACCATCACAAACAACTGAACGTAAGTTGTACTGTATCCAGATGTGATCCGCCACACAAAGCACCTTGCTCATTTTCTTTCTCTCCATCCGGTGGTGCCGCAGAATCTCGGGCGACACGCCGTGATTACAGTTGGGTAACAAGGGGTGGTCTTTTGCCTCTTCGGGCACAGAAGAGCCGAGGTGGTGCGGACATTGGTCCGCACCACCTCGGCGATGGATCGCTCCCCGCTATCCGGGGCTCGACTGTGCGATGATCAGATCATCGGGTGTCCCCTGCTCAGAAGCAGACGGCACCGGTGGAGGCCGACTGCACGAGCTTCGCGTACTTCCCGAGCACACCGGTGAGGCGGTGGTTCTCGGGAATCGTCCAGGTCTTGCGACGCTCTTCGAGCACCGACTCGTCGACATGGAGTTCGATCGAGCGGGCCGCGATGTCGACAGTGATCCTGTCCCCGTCCTCGACGAGCGCGATCGGTCCGCCATCGACGGCCTCGGGCGCGACGTGGCCGATGCACAGGCCGGTGGACCCGCCGGAGAAGCGTCCGTCGGTGATGAGCAGGACGTCCTTGCCGATGCCTGCCCCCTTGATCGCTCCGGTGATGGCGAGCATCTCGCGCATGCCCGGGCCGCCCTTGGGCCCCTCATAGCGGATGACGACGACATCGCCCTTCTGCAGCTCATTGTTGAGCACGGCATCCATGGCCGGCTTCTCCTGGTTGAACACCCGTGCAGTGCCTTCGAAGACATCGGCGTCGAAGCCGGCGGACTTCACGACCGCACCCTCGGGCGCCATCGAGCCCTTGAGCACGGTGAGTCCGCCGGTGGCGTGGATCGGGTTGTTCATCGCGCGCAGGATCTTGCCGTCGGGGTCCGGTGGGTTGATCGTCTCGAGGTTTTCGGCCACGGTCTTACCTGTCACCGTCATGCAGTCACCGTTGAGCAGACCCGCGTCGAGCAGGGCCTTCATGATCACGGGCACGCCGCCGATCTTGAACACATCGTTCATCACATACTGGCCGAAGGGCTTGACGTTGCCCAGGTGCGGGACCTTGTCACCGATGCGGTTGAAGTCATCGAGCGAAAGCTCGACGTTGGCTTCATGAGCGATGGCCAGGAGGTGGAGAACCGCGTTGGTCGACCCTCCGAAGGCCATGACCACGGCGATCGCGTTGTGCAGCGATTCGCGGGTGATGATGTCCTTCGTCGTGATTCCCTGACGCAGCAGGTTGACGACAGCATCACCGGATTTGCGCGCGAACATCGTGCGGTCGCGGTGGATGGCAGGAGGTGCGGCCGAGCCGGGCAGGGACATGCCCATGGCTTCGGCGGCCGAGGCCATCGTATTCGCTGTGTACATGCCACCGCAGGCGCCTTCACCCGGGCAGACGGCGCGCTCGATGGAGTCGACGTCTTTTTGGCTGATGGTGCCTGCACGGCAGGCGCCGACTGCTTCGAAGGCGTCGATGAGGGTGACTTCCTTCTCGGTGCCGTCCTCCATCTTCGCAGTACCCGGCATGATCGAGCCGTTGTAGAGGAAGACGCTGGAGAGGCCGAGGCGGGCGGATGCCATGAGCATGCCCGGGATCGACTTGTCACAGCCGGCCATGAGGACGGACCCGTCGAGTCGCTCGGCGCTCATCACGGTCTCGACGGAGTCGGTGATGACCTCGCGTGAGACCAGCGAGTAGTGCATACCCTCGTGGCCCATGGAGATGCCGTCGGAGACGGAGATGGTGCCGAATTCCAGGGGGAAGCCGCCTGATTCGTGGACGCCTTCCTTGGCGGCCGCACCGAGGCGCTGCAGAGACATGTTGCACGGGGTGATCTCGTTCCACGAGGTCGCGATGGCGATCTGCGGCTTGACCCAGTCGTCATCGCCCATGCCGACCGCCCTCAGCATGCCGCGTGCGGCAGTGGCTTCGAGACCGTCGGTGACGTCGCGAGAACGAGGTTTGATGTCCGGGGTGGTGGAGTTCGTATCAATGCTCATGCAGGCACTCTACGCCCGAGTCCATCATGTATATGCCAAGTTCTCGCATGTTGGAACCTGTTGTGAGCAGTTCGTCGCTGACCTCAGAGCAGTTCATCGAGAACTGCTGCGATCACTCCGTCGAGACGAGGTTGAGCGGCGCTTCGCCATCGTTGAGCCGACGGACCTGCTCGGCCAGAATCTGCACCACCCGAGGCTCGAACGCCGAGGTGTCACCTCCCTCATGAGGTGTGATGAGAGTGTTCGGGCTCCCCCACAGCGGATGGTCGACCGGCAGCGGCTCGGGATCCATGACGTCGAGAGCAGCATGGAGGCGGCCGGTGCTCAGCTCGGCAACGAGCGCGTCGGTGTCAACGATCTTGCCTCGAGCGACGTTGACGATAAGGGCGTTGTCGGGCAATCGGGCCAGGAAATCCTTGTCGACGAGCTTGTTCGTTGATTCGGTCAGTGGCGTGATGAGGACGACCACCTCCGTGTGGGGAAGCAGGTTCGGCAGTTCATCGACGCCGTGGATCTGGCCGCGAGCGTCTTCACGTGCCCTCGTCGCGACCCGGGTGAGGTCGACTTCGAAAGGTTCGAATCGATCAGCGATAGCCGACCCGATCTCACCGGCGCCGATGATCATGACGCGGCGGTCCTGCAGGGAGCGATTGCGCTTGTGGTTCCAGATCCTTGCGCTCTGAGCGCGAACGGCATCGTCGATTCCGCGCAGGCTGGCCAGGGTCAGTGTCAGTGCGAGCTCGGCCGTTCCGCCGGTGTGCACGCCCGAGGCGGTCGCCACCTGGATGCCGCGCTCCGGCAGATGCGCGACAGGGTCATAGCCCGTGGTCTGCGTGATGACCAGGCTCAGGTTCGGCAACTCGTCGAGCAGTTCGATGGTCGGTCCCGAATTGAGGTACGGGAGCACGACGACATCGACGTCATCTCGGCTCAGCTTCGCTGACTTCTCGGCATCCGAGTAGACGACCAGGTCGACGTTGGCACGCTGGTGCGCCGGAATCCGGGCGATGACGCGGTTGCGGAGTTCGGAATCTGGAAAGGCAATGGTCTTGATCGACATAGACACATTGTCCCACGAACCAGCTCACTGAGGCAGGGCCATTCCGGCAGACGGAATCCAGCAGCACATTCCGGCAGGGACTAGTCCGGCAGCGCCTTGCCGATCCTTGCGAACACTCTCTCGATGACTTCGAGCTCCTCATCGTCGACATGGGAGAGGAACACCTCGTCGATGTTCTCCCGGTGCTGACGCCCTGCATCGAGGAAGGCCTGTGCCCCAACCTCGGTGAGGCCGACGTTGTGTGCCCGTTTGTCATCCGGGCATTCCGTCTTCGTCACCAGTCCGGCGTCTTCGAGCACCCTGATCCGGTAGGTGAGCCGCGATGGAGAGAACACAAGTTTCCTGGCCAATGCACTCATGGTCAGCGTGTGGGTGGGTTCCTCCCACAGCAACAGGAGCGTGTTGTAGTCACTGACGGTCAGACCCGTCCGATCCTTGAGGCTGCCCTCGAGGTTCTGCCGGATGCGCTGCGAGGTCTCGAAGTACGACCGCCACGACCTCTGCGCGAGCTCGTCACGACCTCGGCCGAGCTTGATCTCGACCATCGTCACCCCTCGAGAAGCTGGGCGAAGGGGGTGATGAGATCGGGATTGAACTCATCATCGATGCTCGGATTCCCGTCTCTGGTACGACGGCCGAACTCACCGGGCGTCGATGTGGAGCCGACCTTGGGGCCGGCTGTGGGGCCGTCCTTGGGATCGGCTGTGGGACCGACATCGACACCGCTGAGGCTCGCCGCCAAACCGATCAGCTCCTCGCTGGCCTGGGTGATCCGGGCCTTGAGGCTGCGGCCGCCCTCGACGCTGCCCCAGTCATCGGTCGCGGCGAAGACCGTCGTCGGCACGACGATGCCCTTGAGGTAGGACAGCATCGGGCGCAGCACGGTCTCACCGGCCAGCGAGTGCCGCGGCGTGCCGCCGGTGGAGCCGACGAGCACGGGTTTGTTCGCCAATGCCTTTTCGTCGATGAGCTGCCAGAACAGGATGTGCAGTCCCACCGGTGCGACCTTGTACACGGGGGCCACGGTGACGATCACGTCCGCCTCGGCGACCTGTGCGAATGTCGCTTCGAGATTTTCCGAACGAAACCCGGTCAGTGCCATATCGGTGAGGTCTGAGCTCAGGTTCCGCACGTTGACGAGGTCGGTCTCCGCGCTCAGACCCGCATCTTGCGCCGCCGAGATGGCGGCTGCGATGATCTTGTTCGACAGTTTCAGTGTGGTCGAGTCCTCGCTCAGCGAGGTCGTGATGCACAGGATTCGCATCATCGATCAGCTCCTTGGGCGTCGTTGTGGTCTGCGGACTTGGCCGCACGGTCGGCATGGGCACGCGATCCGGGACCCCCGCCGGGGATGGGGTCGCGGCCTTCGCGGTGACGCAGGACGAGTGATTCGTGTGTCGGTGCGTCGGGAACATCGGCCGGACGGCCCTTCTTAAATTCCTTCCGCAGGACCGGGACAACCTCTTCGCCGAGGAGATCGAGCTGTTCCAGCACCGTCTTCTGCGGCAGTCCCGCGTGGTCGATGAGGAACAGCTGACGCTGGTAGTCCCCGGCCCAGTCGCGGAAACTCAGGGTGCGTTCGATGACCTGCTGGGGCGATCCGACGGTCAACGGGGTCTGTGCCGAGAAGTCCTCGAGGCTGGGACCGTGACCGTAGACCGGTGCGTTGTCGAAGTACGGACGGAATTCGTTGACAGCGTCACGTGAGTTCTTGCGCATGAAGACCTGACCTCCGAGCCCGACGATCGCCTGGTTCGCTGCTCCGTGTCCGTAGTATTCGTAGCGCTGACGGTAGAGCCTCACCATGCGAGCGGTGTGCGACATCGGCCAGAAGATGTTGTTGTGGAAGAATCCGTCGCCGTAATACGCGGCCTGCTCAGCGATTTCGGGGCTGCGGATCGATCCGTGCCACACGAAAGGTGGGACATCGTCGAGTGGCGTCGGTGTCGCGGTGAAACCATTCAACGGCGTGCGGAACTTGCCTTCCCAGTCGATGTTCTTCTCCCGCCAGAGGCGGTAGAGCAGGTTGTAGTTCTCCACCGCCAGCGGGATGCCCGAGCGGATATCCTTGCCGAACCAGGGATAGACGGGGCCGGTATTGCCCCGTCCCATGATCAGGCTGATGCGCCCGTCGGAGAGATGCTGTGCATACGAGTAGTCCTCGGCGATGCGCACCGGGTCGGTGGTGGTGATCAGCGTGGTGGCAGTAGACAGACGCAGCTTCTGAGTCTGTGCTGCTATGTTCGACAGCAGGACCGGTGGGTTCGCGGGTGCGACGAACGGCGGGTTGTGGTGTTGACCGGTGGCGAAGACGTCGAGGCCAGCCTCTTCGGCCTTCTTGGCGATCTCGACCGTGTTCTTGATCCGCTGATTCTCAGACACCGTGGTCCCGTTGGTGGGATCGCTGGTGATGTCTCCAATGGTGAAGATTCCCAGTTCCATGCCTGCTCCTTCTGCCCGCCGCTCACGAACTTTCCTTGAACTGCAACACTTCAGTTTTGAAGTAATTAGTTGAAAGTTTAACGGACATTGGGCGGAAAGTATTCCCGCGCCTTCTCGTCCAGCACTCCCGAAGGCCATGACAGTGCAATCGCCGGCCCTTCCAAGCCGACGCCCTTCAAAGGGATGTCGACAGGGCAGGCCCGGCGAAGACCGAGTTGACGGATGGAGTTGGTGAGCGAGCGTCCCGGTCAGATCCGAATGACTCTCAGATCCAGATGGCCGGGTCGATCAGTTCGAAGTCGGAGTATTTGGAGCGTGTGTCATCGGCCTCCGACCCGACCCCCTCGGCGCCGGTGGGCTTCTTGTAGGGTCTGACCTTTGCGGGGATTCCGACTGCGCTCGAGTCGGCCGCGACGTCTTTGACGACGACCGCATTCGCCCCGACTGAGGAATTGTCGCCCACGCTGACCGGTCCGAGGATCTTCGCACCGGCCCCCACGAGGACGTGGTTGCCGATGGTCGGGTGGCGCTTCGCCTGTTCCATCGACGTCCCACCCAGGGTGACCTGGTGGTAGAGCATCACATCGTCACCGATCTCCGAGGTCTCACCGATGACGACTCCGTTGGCGTGGTCGATGAAGAAGCGTCGCCCGATCTGCGCACCGGGATGGATCTCGACACCGGTCAGGGTCCTCACCGCCTGTGACATCAGCCTGGCTGGCACCTTGGTGGTCTCGTTCTGCCACAGTCGGTGCAGGCCGCGGTGCGCCCAGATCGCGTGCATACCCGGATAGGAGATCAGCGAGACGAAATCGCTGGTGGCCGCAGGATCGCGCCTGCGAACGGTATCGAGGTCCTCGCGCAGAGTCGTGCGCACCCCAGGTCGGCTCAGCCCATAGGCGGCCGCGCCGATCGCCGCAGTCGCCACAGCCCACAGTGCCTTCATCTCAACAGTCCTTCGTGCTCATGTTTGCTCGTATCAGTTCGTGGTCAAAGCCGTGAGGGCGCCAAACATGTGTTTGACGCCCTCACCGCGGAACCGGCATCTGCCTCAGGCAGCGCTCAGTCGAAGTTCTTCTGCTCAGTCCATGTATTCGGCAAACAGCGGCGTGGAGAGATAGCGCTCACCGAACGAGGCCAAAATAACGACAATCCTCTTCCCCGCATTCTCCGGGCGTGCACCGATCTCCTCCGCAGCATGCAAGGCTGCACCAGACGAGATTCCGACAAGCAGCCCCTCTTCCTTCGCGACCGCTCGAGCGGTGGCAAAGGCGTCATCATTGTCAACGGCGACCACCTCATCGTAGATCTTGGTGTCGAGTACACCAGGAACGAAGTTCGCGCCGAGACCCTGGATGGCATGGGGGCCGGCGTCTCCGCCGGAGAGCAGCGGCGAAGCTGCAGGCTCGACAGCGACGATCTTCACGTCGGGGATTGCCTCACGCAGAGCAGCTCCGGCGCCAGTGATGGTTCCACCAGTTCCGACGCCCGCCACGAAGATATCAACTTGACCGTCGGTGTCGGCAAGAATCTCCGGACCGGTGGTGGAACGGTGAATTTCAGCGTTCGCCTTGTTCTCGAACTGGCGAACCAGGACAGCACCGTCGGCAGCGAATCCTTCCGCCTTCTCAACAGCACCCTTCATACCCAGGGCCTTGTCGGTGAGGACGAGCTCGGCACCGAAGGCGCGCAAGAGTGCGCGACGCTCCTTCGACATGGATTCCGGCATGGTCAGCACGACTTTGTAGCCGCGGGAGGCGCCCACCATCGCCAGCGAGATTCCGGTGTTGCCAGAGGTTGCTTCGACGATCGTTCCACCCGGCTTCAGATCCCCCGAAGCCTCGGCGGCGTCGATCATCGCGACGCCGATGCGATCCTTGACCGAGCTAGCGGGGTTGTAGAACTCAAGCTTGGCGATGATCTCCGCGCCGGAGCGTTCGCTGGCCTTGTTCACACGAATCAGAGGGGTGCGGCCGACCAGTTCGGAAACATTGTTGAAGATGGTCAAGACATGTCCTTTCACGCAAATTTTTTCGCTCGGTGCTGAGGGCTGCGACGAAGAAGTCACACAACCACCAGCCAAAGGCTTCAGCTGCCGATCTCATCTCGTCGACCGAGACGGCCCGACACCATCATAACCATGAGCCATTCCCGGTTGTTCCCAAGATGGTTGCTCAACAATCCATGTTCGCTTCTGGCGAAATACATTGTGATCCCGAGTCATATTCAACAAAGAACCCGAGCCTGACCGTGGCACCAATGGCTCAGGAGGCTCGAACCGCTGAACAATCATGGGTGCGAATGCGCTGTCGTCTCCCGTGACGCTGCAGCTTCGATGCTCGATGCGACGGCTTCGTCCCTGCTGTTGAGGTGCGAATCTGAGACGCCGAGGCGGTCGTGGATCGACTGGTGCTCCGGCAGACTGCCGCGGGTAAGAGCAGGCGGGAAGGAACCCAGGCGAACGGGCTGTTCTCGGACGGAACGCGGTGTCGAAAGCCGATACGATTGTCCTCATGCCTATTCATCCCATCGTCGTCTACGGCGAGCCCGTGCTGCATCAGCGTGCGGAGAAGATCACCGACTTCGACGACGAGCTCGCAACCTTGGTCGCCGATATGCACGAGACCCTCGACGCCAGCAACGGTGTCGGCCTGGCAGCTCCGCAGATCGGCGTAGCGAAGCGCATCTTCGTCTTCAACGCCGAAGATGATGCCGGGGTCCGCAGACGCGGCACTTTCATCAACCCGCTGCTCATCGCCTCGAAGGTCCCCGACACCCGCCCGGATCCCGATGATGAGACCGAAGGGTGCCTCTCGGTGCCCAGCCTCGACTTTCCACTCAAGCGCGCGGACCGTGTCACGGTCAACGGTGTCGATGAGACCGGCCAGTCGGTGTCACTGACCGCCGAAGGATGGTTCGCTCGCATCATGCAGCACGAATACGATCATCTGCAGGGCACGCTCTATGTCGACCGTCTCGACAAGCGCTGGTCGAAGAAGTGGAAGAAGGAGCAAGCCGCCAACGGATACAACGTCCCCGGTCGTTCATGGATGCCGGGTGTCGACCCCGATCCGTTCGGTCACTGAACTCGACGATGCTGAGCTCGACGACTGCACGCAGATCACTCCGCGCGGCGGTCCTCCCCCGCGGAGTGTGTGGGTTCCAGCGCGTCGATCGACTCCTGGGCAGCCGCCAGACGTGTGTCGAAATCGTCGAAGTCGTCTGCGGTCTCGTCGAGCTCGGCAACAAGGCTCGAGATGATCGATGACTGTGACTCAGCGTCGATCCGCAGTTCTCTGAACTGCCAGTCTGCGGAGTCATCGGCAGCTGTCCGGGACAGAACGTCGAGGACACGGTCGCCGAGTTCACGTGAGCGTTCCGAGTTGTGAAGCAGCATGAGCTGCTCGTCGAGTGCGATGAGTCGCTCATAGTACTCATGCATCGACAGCACACGGTTGGCCATCGAGGTGAAGGCCACAGCAAGTTTCGACAGGTACGTCTCCACCGACTTCGCGGTTCCGGCATCCCTGATGCTCTCGATCTCCTCACGCAGCCGGACCAGTTCGGCCAGCCGCACACCGATTGAGGCGACAGCATGGTCGAGGTCGACACGTGAGACGTGGTCGCGCAGGATCGGGTGGGTCCAGGCGCGTGTCCGGACGATCTTTCGCGCGATGGTCACCGCCAGGTGGAACAGGCGCTGTTCGTCGGTGTCGCGGCCTTCCTTGCGGCCAGGCTGGAATCCCAATGACGCCGGAGTGATCCACTGTGCCTGCCCCACCTGTGCTCGGTTCTTCCGGCTCAGCCGTTTGGGGTCACGGAAGTACTTCGGTCCGGTGACTGCGGCGAACACGCCGGTGCCCACTGCGGTTACTCCACCAAGCGCCCCGAATGTCAGTGCCGCATCGGCGAAGCCGGACACCAGTGCCAGACCGCCGGGCGCGGCGAAGCCCGCCGTGACAGCGGCCCCGGTTCCGGTACCGCCTTTGAACAGCATGCTGGAGCGGAAGAAGTTTCGACGCATTCCCCCGGTGAGCATGATCGCATTCGGGGCGCCGGCGGTGTAGCGGTACCCGCGAGCGTTCCAGGCCTTCATGATGTCTTGATTGACGCTTTCGGGCACGAGGATGCGATAGATCGGGATCGATTTCCCGCATTCGCTCTTCCACAACGACTTCCATGACTGGGACACCGCATTCACCTCCACACACGGATGGCATCCTCACGCCGAATCCGCCGATTCCATGTCCGGCAGAGTCGACGTCTGGCCCGTGAGAATGCGAACAGCCACACCCTCCGGACTTCTTTGGTATCCAAGTCTAGAGGGTGTGGCTGGATCAATCCTGAGTTCTACTCAGCCGTTGATCTTGGCAAGGATCAGGTCCTTGGCCTTTCCGGCATCAGCCTGACCGCGGGTGGCCTTCATGATCGGTCCCATCAGTGCACCGATGGCCTGCATCTTGCCGCCCTTGATCTTCTCGACCACGTCGGGGTTCGCAGCGATCGCTTCCTCGACAGCGGCTTCGAGTGCACCGGTGTCTTCGACGATCTCGAGACCACGGGCACTCATCACCTCGGCCGGTTCGCCTTCTCCGTCGGCAACGGCCGTGAGGACGTCCTTTGCGAGCTTGTCATTGAGCTTGCCGTCGTTGATCAGCCCGATCAGGGCTGCGACCTGGGCCGGTGTGACGAGCTCGGTGGGGTGCTGATCATTCTGGTTGGCCAGCCTGGCCACCTCACCGGTCCACCATTTGCGTGCCGCGGGAGGCTGAGCGCCCGCGGTCACGGTGTCATCAATGGCTTCCAGCAGACCGGCGTTGACGACGTCACGCATCTCCAGATCGGAAAAGCCCCAGACACCTGCGAGCCGGCGGCGCTTCTGGGCCGGCAGCTCGGGCAGAGTCGCCCGCAGCTCCTCGACCCAATCGCGACTGGGCACCAGCGGAACGAGATCCGGCTCCGGGAAGTACCGGTAGTCGTCGGCGTCGGACTTCGGGCGCCCCGATGAGGTCTCCCCCGTGCCTTCGTGGAAGTGACGGGTCTCCTGCACGATTGTCTCTCCGGCTTCGAGCCGTGTCGCCTGGCGGGCGATCTCGTAGCGGACCGCGCGTTCGATCGAGCGGAAGGAGTTGACGTTCTTCGTCTCCGTGCGGGTGCCCAGTGGTGCATCGGGGCTCTCGCGCAGGGACACGTTGACGTCGGCACGGACGTTGCCCTGTTCCATGCGTGCTTCGGAGACGTCGAGGGCGCGGAAGATGTCGCGCAGGGTCCGCACGTAGGTGGAAGCCACCTCGGCGGCCCGATCCCCTGTCCCGGTGATCGGGTGGGTCACGATCTCGACCAGGGGCACACCGGCACGGTTGTAGTCGACCAGGGAATGGTCGGCTCCGTGGATGCGACCAGTGGCGCCGCCGATGTGGGTGTTCTTGCCGGCGTCTTCCTCCATGTGAGCACGCTCGACGGGGATGGTGAACATCGTTCCATCTTCGAGCTCGACCTCGACCTCGCCCTCGGAGGCGATCGGCTCATCGGACTGGCTGGTCTGGAAGTCCTTGGGAACGTCCGGGTAGAAGTAGTTCTTCCGGGCGAAGCGGCAGGTCTCCGCGATCTCGCAGCCCAGCGCCAGGCCGATCTTGATCGCGTACTCGACGCCCTTCTCGTTGACAACAGGAAGGGAGCCGGGCAGTCCCAGGGAGGTGGGTGTGATGTTGGTGTTGGGTCCCCCGCCGAAGGTGTTGGGTGCGGCGTCGAACATTTTGGTCACGGTGCCCAGTTCCACGTGGACCTCGATGCCGATGACCGGATCGTATTTCTTGATCGCGTCTTCGTATTTCACTTGGTGGTCAGTCCTTCCGCGAGAGTATCGAGCACCCGAGTCCCGGAGGCTTCCAAGGCGGCTTCGAGTGGGCCGGCCACCTCGTACATCTTCACATCCTCACGTGCCGGTGCGAGGATCTGGAATCCGACGGGCAGACCGTCGGCCAGACCTGCGGGCAGAGACAGTCCCGGGATTCCGGCAAGGTTGGCCGGGATCGTCGCGACGTCACCGAGGTAGAGGGCCATCGGGTCCGATGCCGCCTCGGCACCGAACTTCAGAGCGGTCGTCGGCGCGGTCGGCGAGACGAGGACATCGCAGGACTCAAAAGCCTTGGCGAAGTCGTTCTGCACCAGCGTGCGGATCTTCTGTGCCGACCCGTAGTACGCGTCATAGTAACCTGCGGAGAGTGCGTAGGTGCCGAGGATGATGCGGCGTTTGACCTCATCACCGAAACCGGCTGCACGAGTCGCTGCCATGACCGTCTCAGCGGTGACCGGACCCGACTCGGGCTCCATCCGCAGCCCGTAGCGCATACCGTCGTAGCGGGCCAGGTTCGAAGATACCTCAGAAGGCATGATGAGGTAGTAGGCGTCGAGTGCGTAGGAGATCGACGGGCAGTCGACCTCGACGATCTCGGCACCCGCCGCGGCGGCGACGTCTAGGGCGGCGGTGAACGCATCGCGGACGCCGTCCTGGTAGCCCTCACCACGCAGCTGCTTGATGACACCGAGCTTCTTGCCCCTCAGATCCGAGGTCTGTGCCGCAGAGACGAATCCTGCCACCGGATCCGGCAGCGAGGTCGAATCGAGCGGGTCGTGTCCGGCGAGCAGTTCATGCAGAGCCGCGGCGTCGGCGACGTTGCGACCCATCGGGCCGACCTGGTCGAGGCTCGAGGCCATGGCGATGATGCCGAAGCGGGAGATCGAACCATAGGTCGGCTTCACACCGACAGTGCCGGTGAACGCGGCGGGCTGTCGCACCGAACCGCCGGTGTCCGTGCCGACCGACAGCGGAACCTGGAAGCCGGCGAGGGCTGCGGCGGCACCGCCGGAGGAGCCACCGGGGACATGCTCGAGGTTCCAGGGGTTGCGGGTGGTGCCGAAGGCCGAGTGCTCGGTCGTCGACCCCATGGCGAACTCGTCAAGGTTGGTCTTGCCCAGGACCGGGAGTCCTGCGGCTTTGACCTTGTTGTGCACGGTGGATTCGTAGGGTGGAACCCAGTTCTCAAGCATCTTCGAGGCCGCGGTCGTGGCCACGCCCTCGGTGACGACGAGGTCCTTGAGCGCCACGGGCACTCCGGCCAGCGCGTGGACGTTCGCACCAGTGCTGCGCTTGGCGTCGACTGCTGTGGCCGTCTCCAGCGCGAGATCGTCGGTGACAGTGATGAATGAGCCGAAGTCGGCTTCGGTGGCGTGGATGCGATCCAGGTGGGCCTGGGTCACCTCGACGGAGGAGAACTCGCCGGCTTTCAATCCTGCGGCGAGTTCGAGGGCGCTCTTAGTGATCAGTTCGCTCATCATTCCTCCCCAAGGATCTGCGGGACGATGAATTTGTCGTCAGCAGAGGCTGGGGCCGCTGCCAGAGCCTGCTCGCTGGTCAGGGTCTCACCCACGACATCGGGGCGCAGCACATTCGACAGTGCGATCGGGTGGCTGGTCGCCGGTACGTCGTCGCCGGCCACTTCGTTGACCCTGGCGACATTGCTCAAAATAGTGCTCAGGTCACCGGCGAGCGATTTCAGCTCGTCAGCGCCCATGGCGATCCGAGACAGCGAGGCCAAATGCTCGACTTGCTCGGGGGTGATTGCGGAGGACTCCGTCATTCCCTGCCTTTCATCGTCTCTGTTTACTCGTCAGCAAGTCTAGTCTCTTTGCCAGACCTGTTCTGATGGGATCGATGTGAGGTTCGCACAGCACCGTTCCTCGGCTTCGCCGAGGCGGGCGGAGTCAGGCGACGGTGCGTTCTGGCCAGGTGCGTTCTCCCCTGATGTAGCTTGACACTTCCCCGAGCACCCTATCTGCGTCTGCTTGGGAGAACTCTCCGGCTTCGACTCCGGACTGCAGATCGGCCGCCAGCTCTGTGACTCGTGATTGGGCATCGGCAAGGGTGTGTGCCACCAGTCCTGCGCTCTCGCTGACGGCTGTGGCGTCTGCAGAGTCGATCCCGCCAACGGGCATCGTCTCGGCGCCAGGATGATCCTCGCCGGTGGTGTCGCTACGGGGGTTGTCGCCGCGGGTGTTGTCGTCATCGCGGCTTCGGCTCGGTGCGGCCGGTGCGGTGGTGGAACCAGTCAGTGCGGGAGCGGCGCGTTTGGTCGGCTGCTGTCCCGGATTGAGGATGTAGTCGGCAATGCCGGCAGTCACCGGCGCTGTGGTCAGAACTGCGGCGAGAACAACGGCAGTGCCAGCGATCAATCGCGGAATTGCTTTCATGTCTTCACTCTTCCAGGTCAAGCTGTTTCCCGACTCCATCGCGGCTGTGACGAACCTTGATATTCAGTAACGAATCAGTGGCAGCGGTGCGACAGATCACATCATGTCGGCACAGGTCGGTTCAGGTCAGGTCAGGTCAGTGCAGGTCGGTGCAGGTCAGTCGAGGCTGCCGGTCTCCAAGAGCGTGCGGAAGGTATCCTCGTCGAGGACCTTGACTCCCAGCGATTCGGCCTTCTCCAACTTCGATCCGGCGTTCTCCCCAGCCACGACATAGTCGGTCTTCTTCGACACGGAGCTGACCGCCTT
The DNA here is from genome assembly GCF_040256645.1 of Brevibacterium sp. CBA3109. Lineage (NCBI taxonomy): Bacteria > Bacillati > Actinomycetota > Actinomycetes > Micrococcales > Brevibacteriaceae > Brevibacterium > Brevibacterium koreense. The sequence goes on from NZ_CP158281.1 coordinate 2,480,518, forward strand.
GCCACCTGCGCCGAGGATCGCCTCCTTGATCCCATCACGGGTGAATGTGCTCAGCGAACCGGTGGCCACGATCGTCAGGCCTTCGAGGGTCTGCTCTCCGGCTTCCAGCGCCTCGTCCTTTATCCGGACCCCGGCAGCGGCCCAGGCCTCGATGATCTCGACGTGCCAGTCCACGGAGAACCAGTCGCGGATGCTCGCTGCGATCGTCGATCCGATGCCGTCGACGGCTGAGAGCTCCTCCAGCAAGGCGGCCCGGATAGCTTCGAGCGTGCGGAAGTGTGCGGCCAGGGTGCGTGCGGCAGTCGGACCGACGTGTCTGATCGACAGTGCGACGAGTACTCGCCACAGGTCCTGGTCTTTGGCTTTGTCGAGTTCGTCGAAGAGCTTTGTCGTGTTGGCACTCGGGACACTGGGCTTCTTCGCGGTTGCGCGAGTGTAGAAGTAGGGCACGAGTTCGCGCTCACCTGTCTCCACCCCTTTGACCTTCTTGTTCCGCCAGATCTTCACGTCGGCCAAGTCTTCGGCCGTGAGATCGAAGAGGAAAGCCTCAGAGGTCAGCGGCGGCTGCTCGGGCTCGGCCGGCGCGGTCAGAGCCAGCGCCGCTTCTTCACCCAGGGCTTCGATGTCGAAGGCGGCGCGGGAGGCCAGGTAGAAGATGCGGTTGGCCAGCTGTGCGGGACATGACCGGGAGTTCGGGCAGCGTTTGTCCTTGTCGCCGGCCTTCTGCTCCCCCAGCTCGGTTCCACAGGAGGGGCAGTGAGTGGGCATGACGAACTCGTATTCACTGCCGTCGCGCAGGGCCACAACCGGGCCGAGGACTTCGGGGATGACGTCGCCGGCCTTGCGCAGGGTCACCGTGTCGCCGATGAGCACGCCCTTGCGGGTGACCTCGTAGCCGTTGTGCAGGGTCGCTCGCTCCACCGTGGATCCAGCGACGGTGACCGGTTCCATCACGGCGAAGGGCGTGACTCGACCGGTCCTGCCCACCTGGACCTGGATGTCGAGGAGCTTCGTGGTGACCTCTTCGGGCGGGTATTTGAAGGCCGTCGCCCACCTCGGCGCGCGTGAGGTGTAGCCCAGGGTCTCCTGAACGGCGATGTCGTCGATCTTGATGACGATGCCGTCGATCTCATGGGTGACATCGTGGCGATGCTCGCCGTAGTAGGTGATGAAGTCCTCGATCTCATCGACCGTGGCAAGCACCTTGAAGTATTCGCTGATGGGCAGCCCCCATGTCCGGAACGCCTCGTAGACCTCGGACTGGTGAGCAGGTTCAGGATGCGAATCATCGGCGGAAGTCCATACGGCAATGCCGTGGACAAGCATGTGCAGCGGGCGCTCGGCGGTGACAGCGGGGTCCTTCTGGCGCAGGGACCCGGCGGCAGAATTGCGGGGGTTGGCGAACGGGGCCTTGCCCTCCTCAACGAGGGCGGCATTGAGTTCGGTGAACTTCTCCAGCGGGAAGAAGACTTCGCCGCGGATCTCGACCTCCGCGGGCGGGTAGTCGGTGTCGAGCCGATCGGGGATATCGGAGATGGTGCGGACATTGGCGGTGATGTCCTCACCGATGCGTCCGTCACCGCGGGTGGCGGCGCGAACGAGTTCGCCGTTGCGGTAGAGAAGGTTGACTGCGAGTCCATCGATCTTGAGTTCGCACAGGAACTTCGATGTCGCCGAGGTGGCCGCGCGGACCCGGTCGTGCCAGCCCCTCAGCTCTTCGAAGTCGAAGACATTGTCCAGGCTGTACATCCGACCGATGTGCTCGACCGGATCGAAGGTGGACGTGTCGACGTTGCCGCCGACGGTCTGGGTCGGCGAGGAATCGGTGACGAGTTCTGGGAACTTCTCCTCCAGGTCTTCGAGCCGGTGGACGAGTTCGTCGTATTCGGCATCGGCGACGAGTGGTGAGTCGTCCGTGTAGTAGGCGGCACGCTGGGCTTCGATCGTCGCCACGAGTTCTGCATGCGCCTGGGCACGGGCGGTGGCATCCGAGAGGTCTGAGTTCGTGGTGGCCTCTGCGCCCGTGGTGGCCTCTGCGCTCATGGGAAGGTCGGAGTTGTCGTGCGTTGCGGTCATTCGATCTCCTCAAAGGCACGCCGCAGACCTGCGGCGATCATCATCGTTCCCGTGCTGATGTTCTCAGCGCCGTCCCCTTCCACCGAGGACAGCAGGGGCGGATAGGTCATCGGAAGCTCTTCGCCGGCGAGGACTCCGAAGTCACGCAGGCTGGTTGCACCCATGCCGATGCGGTTCCACGGCGTCATGATCCGGTTCAGCCAGTGCTTGACCTCCCGCGGTCTCGAACCTGCGGCAGGCGGCAGCCCCATCCACGTCCCGATCCCAGCTTCGGAGATCATGGCCAGCTGCTCCCAACCGTGTGCCTTCAGGCTAGCCAACGGCACTGACACGGCGGTGGCACCGGAATTGCGGACCACCTCGGCGGCGGTGATCTCCTTGCCCTGCAGCTGCAAGGGGTCGAAGTCGGGGAGGCTGAGCAGAACCGGGGGCAGGTGGCGCAGCGTCGACCGCAGGGCTGCATAGACCTGGGTTTCGTTGACCGCAGGCAGGGTGGCCCAGCCGGAGACCGTGGGCCAGGTACCGGTGAGAACCGGCTGCAGCCGGGTCTCGACGAGGCGGATCACCGGTTGCAGGCCGAGTGTGGAGAGCTTGTCGGCGAAGGCTGCAAGACCGAACGCATAGGCCTGGATGACATCGCGGCGGGCGCCGAGGTCGCCGAGTACGGGTGCCCCGGAGGTCAGACTCAGCGCGGTGACCAAGGTCCACGGGCCCGGCAGGGAGACCTGGACCTGACCGGTGTAGCCGTCCCCGTATTCGGCGATGGCGTCGAAGGCCTCACTCAGTGCCGAGGACTCGAGTCGTTCGTCTCGGCCCGCTGCACTCGTCAGGCGCCAGCCGAAGGAGGACCGGTCCACGTGAAGATCGGTGAGAAGGCCGACTGCACGTCCGATTGCGTCCGCGCCCCACCGGTCCTCGGACCGGTGGGCGCCCAGCGGCACCGGTGGCAGCTGCTCGCCGAGGTGGGTGAAGGCCGCTGCGGCCGCCTCACGGATGGGACTGTTCGCGATGTATCCGGTCCCACCGGCACCGGGCCGGGTCTCGGCGCTGGGGCCGGGGATCCAGATTCCGGTGGTCGTTCCTGCCGGTGTGAGGGTGGTTGGAGACTCGACCGAATCAGCCATGGTTGTGCCTGCGTGGGATTCCGAAGACGTCGGCATAGAACCCGAACTCACTTTCCAGGGAATCGATGATGGTTTCGGCTCGGACGAATCCGTGGGATTCGCCCTTGTACAGACGGTAAATGTACTCCACTCCGGTCAGTTCCAGGGTATCGACGAATTCCTGCGCCTGGCTGGGCGGGACGATCGGGTCCCGATCGCCTTGCATGATGGCCACTGGGACGGTGATCTCACTCGTCCGTCGAATCGGTGACCGGGTGATGTAGGCGTCCTGTGCCTCCGGCCACGGTCCGACCAACCCGTCGATGTAGTGCTTCTCAAAGTCGTGGGTGTCCACGACGAAGCGCATCAGGTCGGTGACCCCGAAATAGGAGGTCCCGCAGGCGAAGGTTTCCGATGAGGCCAGTGCCGAAAGCACGGTCCACCCGCCGGAGGAGGCCCCGGAGATCGCGATGCGGCGGGGGTCGGCCAGCCCCTCGGCCACCAGAGCGTCGACCGCGGCGAGGGTATCGGAGACGTCGACGATTCCCCACTGTCCGCGCAGGCGGTCACGCCACTTCCGGCCGTATCCGGTCGAGCCGCCGTAGTTGACCTCCATCACGCCGAGGCCCCGGGATGTGAAGTAGCTGGACCGGGCCGACATGTCGGGTGTCGCCTGTCCTGTCGGTCCGCCGTGGATGGAGATCACATAGGGCGGACGTTCGCGGTCGCCGGCGGTGAATCGTGGGTTGTGCGGAGGGTGAATGACGACGGGGACTCCACCGAGCTCCCGGGTGCGGGGGCGAGAATAGTAGTCCTGATGAGCGTCGAGGCGTTCCTGGGCGATCTCAATGAAGCTGCCGCTGGCCCGGTCCACGGCATACAGGGCACCTGTTGAGTCCGCGGACTTCGCGGTCAGGAGAACATGGCTGTGGCTCAAGTCGTGGAGTTCGAGGCTGCCGAACCGCTCCCCTGGCGGGGTGATCTCCTCGACGCCGCCGTCGAGCAGACCGTGCGAACCGTGGGAACCACCATGCACCGTCTGTGCTCGCCGTGCCCTGATCAAGGAGGCGGTCGCGGACTGAGAATGGGCCCAGATCTCCTCGTCATCACCCAGATGCCAATTGATTCCCAACTGCCAGAGTGGGCCACCCATTTCGCCGCCGGTGTCGAGGACCGGGCTCAGAACCGAGATTTCGAGTTCGTCTGCGACGTCGCTCGACTGCCCGGAGTCCGTCGCGGCAGCACGTCTGTCACGAACCAGACAATCGATCGGTTCGAAATCCAATGAATACAGGGCCCAGTGACCGTTGTGGTCGGAGCTCACAATGAGCGAGGAGTCCGAGGTGAATTCGGGTTGCAGGAGCGACACATCATGTCCGCGCAGGACCGCAGCGACAGGAGTGTCCTGGGTGCGAACGTCGATGAGCCACAGGTTCGTCGAGTCCCAGGGCATATTGGGGTGCTCCCAGCCGATGAACGCCAGTGTGGAGCCGTCCGGGGACAGTCTGGGCCAGGCCATGAAGTAGGAATGGCGCGAGAGCACATTCGTCGTCCCGTGCCGGGTGATGAGCACGATGGCTCGTTCCCTGCGTGTGGACCGACAGTCTTCGCGCACGCACAGCAGGCCCCAGCGGGTCATCGTCAGGTCGCCGTAGCGGATGCGGCCCGATGTGTCCGGGGTCAGCGCATGGGGAGCTTTGCCCGGAATGATCTGCCAGATCCGCTGGTCGGAGGCGTTGACGAAATAGATGACTTCGCTGCTGGGGTCCAGGGCCCATGCGGCTCCCCCGTATTCGTGTACGGAGGATCTGATGTTGAAGTCCGCGGGCAGCACCTGCTCCTTCAGCCCCGGATGCGACAGTGACGTCCGGATGAGGCCGGTGCGGGAATTCTCCGCTGGGACCTTCGTCGAGAAGTAGATGTGCTCGCTGCGGAATGCGGCGGCGAAGATCGGTGCGGAGCCCGCAGCCACCTCCGCAGCGCTCAGCGGAGACGACCAGGTTCCGAAAGGTGCCGTGACGACATCTTGGGGAAATTCCTTCATACCCCCAGGTTAACGCAGGGGCGAAGGCCACAGCTCAGACGCCGAGGCGGTCCTTGGCTGTCACATCGATGGTGGCCTGGCCAAGAACCCGGGTTCCGCGGTAGATGACCATGGTCTGACCGGGTGCGACGCCGGAGAGTTCCTCGTCGACATCGATGTGCATGAGCTGTCCGGCAGGCCGGGCTGCCGGTACCTCGACCTCGTCGACGACCGGGTTCACCTCGTGCTCGGGTGCCTCACTGATGTAGTCACCCAGCCAGGCCCTGGCCGGAACCGGGTCGCTGTGGGCCCGGATCTGCACCTCGCAGTCGATTGCGGTAGCCGGTTCGGTGCCGATGTCGGCCGGTGCGGGACCGGCCCAGGTGGTTCGAATGCCGGTCAGGTGGGAGACCCCGAGATCCCCGCGGGAGCCCACCGTGACTGTATTGGAGGCCGGGTCGAGGCCGGTGACGAAGCGCGGCTGACCATCGGCTGCGGGCTTCTGGATGCCCAGGCCCTTGCGCTGGCCGATGGTGTAGGTCATCGCACCGTCGTGTTCGCCCAGGGTTTCCCCCTCGGCGTCCTTGATGAGGCCCGGGCGCATGGGGATCTTGTCCGCCAGCCACGCCTTCGTGTCGCCATCGGGGATGAAGCAGATGTCGTAGGAATCGGGCTTGTTGGCTACGGAGAAACCGCGCTCAGCCGCCTCGGCGCGAACTTCTGCCTTCGACGCGGTAGCACCGATCGGGAAGTAGCAGTGCTCGAGCTGATCGCCGGAGAGCACGCCGAGGACGTAGGACTGGTCCTTCGCGAGATCCTCGCCGCGGTGGAGTTCCGGCAATCCGTCTTCGTCGCGCAGCACCTCGGCGTAATGGCCTGTGGCGATGGCATCGAAGCCAAGTGCCAGGGCACGGTCGAGGAGTGCCGCGAACTTGATGCGCTCATTGCAGCGCATACACGGGTTGGGTGTGCGTCCGGCCGCGTATTCGGCGATGAAGTCATCGACGATGTCCTCTTTGAACCGTTCGGAGAAGTCCCACACGTAGAACGGGATGTCGAGCATCCCGGCAACACGGTGGGCGTCCCGGGAGTCTTCGATGGTGCAGCAGCCGCGTGACCCCGTGCGCAGGGTTCCGGGCATGCGGGACAGGGCGAGGTGGACGCCGACGACTTCGTGGCCGGCGTCGACGGCGCGTGCTGCGGCGACTGATGAGTCGACTCCGCCGGACATGGCGACGAGAATTTTCATGATGCTCCTTGCATCCAGCGTGGAGTGGCCGAAACCATTCCGGCTTGGTGTGCTTGTTCGACGACCTCGGGCAGAACCTCGAGAAGACGATCAACTTCGTCTTCGGTCGAGTCGTGGCCGAGGCTGAATCGTTGGGCTGATCTGGCGACGTCTTCCTCCATGCCGCAGGCCAGCAGCACATGGGAGGGACGTGAGACCCCGGCCGAGCAGGCCGAACCTGTCGAGGCCGCCAGTCCTCTCGCGTCGAGGCCGAAGAGAAGGGAATCGCCCTCACACCCGGAGAACGTGAAGTGCGCATTCGCGGGAAGCCTGCCCCCACCTCGGCGACCGGACAGGGTGGCACTGGGTATCGTGTCCTCGATGCCGGCGATGAGCCGGTCGCGCAGGAATGAGAAACGGGCAGCTCGGGCGTCGATGTCGGCAGTGGCGAGTTCGATGGCCTTGGCGAAGGCCACGGCACCGGCCACGTCGAGCGTACCCGAACGCACCCCGCGTTCCTGTCCCCCGCCGTGGAGGATCGGTGAGGGGGCGGCGCCGCGGTCGAGCAGCAGTGCCCCGATGCCTACGGGTCCGCCGATCTTGTGGGCGGTGATCGACATGGCGGTCGCACCGAGGTCAGCGAAGTTCAGCGGAATCTGGCCCAATGCCTGCACCGCGTCGATGTGGAAGGGAACACCGAGTTCCTTCGCCGCCGCACCGATGTCGGCGATCGGCTGGAGGGTGCCGATCTCATTGTTCGCGGCCATGATCGAGATGAGCGCGGTGCGTTCAGGAGCTCGGCGCAGTTCGGCCAGGGCCGCATCGAGGTCAAGGCGTCCTGCTTCGTCGACGTCGAGGTAGACGACCTCTGCGCCCTGGCTCTCGAGCCATTCGACGGAGTCGAGGATCGCATGATGCTCGATCGTCGAGGTGAGCACCCGCGGGCGAACCGGTGCCTGGAAAGTGGCGTTGTTGCGGGAGAGGTAGAGGCCCTTGAGTGCGAAGTTGTCGGCTTCTGTGCCGCCGGAGGTGAAGATGACCTCCGACGACGTTGCGGCGCCGACACTGCCGGCGATGTCCTCGCGGGCGGTTTCGATGCGCATCCGCGCGGCCTGACCCACAGCGTGCAGAGCCGAGGGATTGGCCCGTCGGCTCAGCTCAGCGGTGTAGACGTCGAGCACCTCTGCCGGCATCGGCGAGGTGGCTGCGTGGTCAAGGTAAATCGGCACTCTCCCTATTTTAGGCTGTGAACGGCACTTCGGCCAGGATCAGTGCCACATCTCACCCGATACTGTGGCATCGCCCGGCACCGCAGGTTCCGGGCGCACGTCGACGCCGACTAAACTGGGCCGGGTGTTCACCGTTTTCACCATCGTGCTCTATGCCGTCTCCGCCGTCCTGGCCATCTGGTCGATCGTCGAAACCATCCGCAACAGACCCGCCGGCACACTGCTGCTCGGCGCGACTGCTCTGCTTCTGCTGCTGCTCATCGTGCAGCTGGTTCTCTCGATCGTCACATTCGGTTCAACCCACGGCGTTGACCCGCTCCTGTACTTCGGCTACGTCATCACCGCGATCCTCGTCATCGGCTTGGCCGGCTTCTGGGCATTCGCGGAACTGAGCAGATGGGGACCGGGAGTGCTCGCAGCGGCAGGACTGACGGTGATCGTCATGATCGAGAGATTGGACCAGATTTGGCAGTGAAGAAACGTAGAGGCGCCCGCTCAGCGGATGCCTCGGCAAAGAAGAACCGGTCACCGTATTCGGCGATGCACACCGGCCCGGGCCGGGCACTGACCGCCGTCTACGGGGTCTTCGCACTCTCGGCGACCGCACGCGCCGGCTACCAGGTCATCCGCGAGTTCGACGTGGCCCCGGTCGCGTATTCGCTGTCCGTGATCGCCGCAGTCATCTACATCATGGCCACGATCTGCCTGGTCATCGGCAACCGCATCTCGCACCGGATTGCGATCGCCTCCTGCCTCATCGAGTTCGTGGGCGTCATCGTCGTCGGCATTCTCAGCTTCACCCATCCGCAGGACTTCGCGAAGCCCTCTGTGTGGTCATCCTTCGGCAGCGGCTACGGATTCATCCCGCTCATCCTGCCCCTCGTCGGACTCTGGTGGCTCACCCTCATCGGACGCAGAATCCGCACCAGCTGAGGCACCGGCCCCACCCCGGTGCGGCCCCACCCCGGTGCGGCCCCACCTCGACGATGGGGCCTGCCGTCACTCGAAGCGTGAGGACAGCACGTTCCAGTCGGTGGCCACGGCGCTCAGCTCATCCCCGGTCTTCATCAGCACATACGGGTGGGCGGTGTCGACCTTGACAGTGTTTCCGTCCTTGTCGTTGGACTTCACTGCTTCGATGGTGTCGCCCAGGTCAACCGAATAGTCGTCAGGGACCTCGATCGTCAGGGTGCAGCGGACCTCGCCCATCCCGATGGCGCCGTGCTCGGTGCTCAGGGTCATCGAGGTGAAGTCGAGCTTCTCATAGGGCTTGCAGGAGACATCGACCTTGTCGAATCCCGAGTCCTTGCCACGCAGGTCGCCCAGGTATCCCCTGAAGTCTTTGAACCCGCCCTCTTTCAGCCCATCGGCATCCGCTTTGTCGGCCTTGCCGTCGACGAGGAATTTCGAGACCTGATCCGCGGTCGTCGTCATCTCTTTGTTGAATCCCTCCGGGCCGGGCTCAACAGCCCCGTGCCCGTCGGCCATCAGCGTCGGCATCTGATCGGTCGGGATGTAGGAGGCAGTGCGCACGATCGGATCGGTCGAGGCGGATTCTCGGGTCGCCAGCTGGACCTGTGTGAGCTTCTCGTCCCCTTTTGCGGTGCCGAATGCGTAGAACCACATCGGGTATTCGGTGAAGCTCGGGCTGCCGGCGACGACTTCACTGAAGTTCGGTGCCCGCAGCTTCTGCTTCGCCTTCTTCGCGATCAGGATCTGTGCGCGGGTCCGGTCGATCAGGGGCTCGCCCTGAATTTTTTCGAGGCCGGCGCCTCCGTCGTTGAGGATCCCATCGAGTGACTCGGTGTAGCCGGTCATGAATGTCCCGGCCTCACCCGGGCGCATCGCTGTGCGCTCATAGGGTGTGATGTCGGGACTGTGCGGCTGTGCCACGGGCAGTGCGGTGCATCCGCTCAATGCCAGTCCCGTCGTCAGCGACGCGGCTGTGACCATGCGCAGTGATCGTCTGCCACGCGTATTCGTCCCCCGAGGTGACGCTGCCTTCGCCGGATCAGGGTGCTTCACGAGGCGCGAGCTCTGCACTCGACCGGAATCGACATTTGCCCCTTCTGCGTCCGCTCCAGTCCCAGAGCCGGACCCTGGGCCTGAGCCCGAGCCACGGTCAGTGTTTCGGGCGACCGCTGTCTTCTTCTCGGGGCGGATACGGCCGTTGAACCAGCGCAGGAAGAAGAAGGCCGCGAATCCGGCCAAGATGATGCCCAGGGCGATGCCGAACAAGCTCAATGCCAGGACTCCCTCCACACGCATCTTCAGCGAGACCGTGGTTCCGTCAAGATTTTCGCCCTCGTTCGCGGCGGAGATCACGAGCACCTGCGGGTCGGCATCGAGGTCGAAGGTCTTCGCAACCTTCTCGCCTGTGTCCTGGCTGATCCACCAGTCCCTGTCAGTCAGCGTCGCTTCGGGAGCGGCGTCTCCGGGGATGAACCGGTGCTCGACCGCGCTGGGGAACTCGACGTTGCTGATCTGCTCCTGCGCCACCCCGTCGAGGATGCTGTCGGTGTCGACGCCGTTGGCGGTGCCGACGAACAGTTCCTTGCCGTCAGCATTCGCGGCTTCAACGGTCACACTGGTGCCCGAATAGGGAACGATTGCCTCGTCGAGGACGACGGCGTAGGCCCCATCCTTGACCGTGAAGTCTTCGGTCTCGGTGAACTCATCGGTGCCGACGACGGACAGCGCGGAGACAACCAGCACTGCCACGATCACCGCTGCGAGTGCGAACAGAATGGCTGTGGTGAGACGGATTCTCTGAATCAGAACAAGGCCCTCATCAATGCTGTGCGTGCCTTGGTCACGGCCGGATCATCCGCACTGAGAACTTCGAAGAGTTCGAGAACCCGCAGTCGCAGCGCTTCCTTCTCATCGCCTGCGCTGACGCGGATCAGTGAGATCAGGCGGTTGAAGGCACTGCCCGGGTTGCCTCCGACGATCTCCGCATCGGCGGCCGCCTTGGCCGCCTCGGCGTCCTTCGGGTTCGCATCGGCGGTGGCAATGAGCTGCTGCGGATCGGCGTCGATGAGGCGACGTCCCAGTCCGGCTCTGGCCAGACCGAATTTCGCTTCCTCATCCGCCGGCGCGGCGGCCAGGGCGGCCTTGAACAGGGATTCGGCGGTGTCGAAGTCTCCTCGGCTCAACGCCTCCTCGGCGTCTGGGTGAGCAGGACCTGCCGGTTCCGGCTCGGCTCCGGCAACCACGGCATGACCGGTCACACCGTTCTCACCAGCGAGCTTGAGCAGCTCATCGAAGTAGGCCTTCACCTGCGGTTCGGGCAGTGCACTCTGGAACAGAGGTACGGGCTGGCCCTTGACGATAGCGATGACGTTCGGGATCGACTCGACGCCGAAAGCCTGCTGCAGTCGCGGATTGGCGTCGACGTCCACTCGTGCCAGGACAAGTCGGCCGCCGAAGGATTCGACGAGGCGCGCGACGATCGGTGAGAGCTGTTTGCTCTCCTCACTCCGCTGCGCCCACAGGTCGATGACAACGGGCACGCGGTCGGAGATCGCGACGACGTCGTTGAAGCTGGCTTCGTCGACGTCGAAGACCAGGGCCGGAACTGGGACCGCATTCGGGTCCGCCGCGCCCCCACCAGCCTGTCCCGGTCCACCGTTCTGTTCCTCATGTGGCAGGTTTCTGCTGCGCACCGCGGACAGGTCGAGTCCTTGGCTGGGCTGCGTGTTGTCCTGCGAGGGATCCATTGACACGTGGTCTCCTTTGTTGCGGGAAATGCGAATTCGTACGGTGCGCGTCCGTCGGGAACTCTACAGTGCTGACGGCCGTCGGGAACTCCGACGGTGCTGATGACATCCAGCATAGAACGTATCAACACCGCCGGGCCTGCGACTATTTCAGACTGCGGACCTGCCGATCACTTCAGTGCCGACTATTTCAGCTCGGCTCCGCTGAGAGTCTCCAGTCCGCCGATGAGGCGAACCTTGCCATCTTTGGGAACCAGGAACGTCAGAACCTGAGTTGTCTTCGTCGTCACCGGCTTCTGGGTGCTGTCGGAGCCGGTCAGCTCCTTCTGCGGTGTGGACAGAGTCAGGGTTCCGGTGCGTCCGTCTACGGATTCCGGAGAGATCGTGGACTCAGCCTCGATGACTCCGGTGACGACAGCAGCATCTCCGGCAGTCCCCTGCGCGACGATCTCCTTGCCGGGGGTGTACTTGTAGCTGACCTCGGCCTTGCCGTCTTCGGCGCTCTTCTTCTGCGCCGCCTGGTTCTTCCAGATCGACTTCGAGAAGTCATCGGACTCGAACTTCTTCGCTTCCTTCGAGTCCTGTCCCGAGCCCAGTGCCTTAGCGTAGTCGGAGACTGCCTTCTCCGGGGTCGTCACAAAGTCCTTGGTCTTGGGATCAAGGAGTGCCGATCCCTGCCTGGAGTCGGGGATATCCGGAAGTTTGGTGCCCGGGACCAGCTGGGTCTGTGACCACAGCTTGTAATCGGAGCGCGGATCTTCCTGGGTCAGGACGAGGAGCTGGGTGTCATTGCCCGCCGAGGTGATGAGGCTGGTCATGCGCGGCCAGGAATCGGTGGCCGCGCTGTAGTTGACGACGACCTTCTCATTGGCCACTGCCGGCGGCAGCTTCTGCTTCTCGACCTTCTTCTTCACCTTGTAGGCGGCCTCCCGCTGCTGCAGAGCAGGCCCTGTCGCTCGCTTCTCCAGCTCGGAGTCGTCGGTCTTCTTGTCGGCGGCCTTGATGTCTTCGGCCACGGAGTCGAGGATCCGTTTGGCCTGGTCGTCGTTGACGCCGGCTACCGCAGAGCTCGGGGCTTCCGAGGGCTCCGGCTTAGGCAGCTCTTCAGGCCCACAGGCGCTCAGGGCCAGTACTGGCACGATCGCGAAGGCGGTGCCGAATTCTGCCAGCTTGCGGCGGCGTTCCTGGCGGGCCGTGCGTCGGTTCTTCTCCTTCTTCGCGCTGTTGCGGTTGAAGAAGAGAACGACGATGCCGCCGACGAACAGTGCCCCGCCGATGATCATCAGGGGAATGGCCCAGGGGGTCTCGGCATGGTTGGGCCAAGAGATTGTCACGGTCTTGACGTCGCCTGGTTCACCGCTGCCAGCGATGAGGAAACCTGTCCGGTTCGCGTCCTCTGTCCAGTCGAGCTTGACCGAGTCTGTTCCGGTGACTTCCGAGGTCCAGAGGTCGGCACCGGCTGGGCTGGGCATTTTGGAATCGCCGTTATCGGACTTCACGGTCAGTCCACCATCGGCGGCCAGTCCGGTCACGCGTGCGACTGGGGAGTTCCCGGCCCAGGCGTCGACGTTTTCGATCGGGGCTTGGGCGATCGTCAGGTCGCCAGAGCCCTTGGCCTCGAGTGTCGCGGGGGTTTCGTAGAGATTGAGCATTCCGGGGTCGACGACGACGGCCGGTGTGTCTGCATCGATCTCTGTGGTCGCGGTGATCTGGTCGTCCGGCGCCCACAGGGTCTTCTGCAGAATTCCGAGGCCTCCGACAACGACACCCACCACCATGAGAATCACAGCAAGTGTGTAGCGCACGTACGAACCCTTCCCTCAACAAAGTCTCTTCTGGTCCCACGTTGGCCCGTGGGACAGTCCAAGTTTAAGTCACTGCGCGCGTATTGCTTTTGTGCGTCTACTCAGCGTGTGTCGGTGCGCACAGCCTAAGGAGATGCTCAGAGGCCTCGCTCTGCTTTAAGCTGGGCTGGTGAGCAACGACAAAATTGTGTGGATCGACTGTGAAATGACCGGCCTCGACGAAGTCAGGGACGAGCTCATCGAAGTGGCGGCTGTGATCACCGACTTCGACCTCAACCCCCTCGACGAGGGCATCGACATCGTCATCAAACCCTCCGCTGGGGCGCTGGAGAACATGAATGACTTCGTCACCCAGATGCATACGAGTTCCGGCCTCATCACCGAACTCGATGCGGGAACGACGGTCGCCGATGCGCAGACCCAGGTGCTCGAATACATCAAGCAGCATGTCCCGGAGTCGGGCAAAGCACCGCTGGGCGGAAACTCCGTGGGCACCGACAAGGTGTTCCTCACAAAGCAGATGCCCGAGCTTGTCGACCACCTCCACTATCGGATCATCGACGTCTCCTCGATCAAGGAACTGAGCAAGCAGTGGTTCCCCCGCGCCTATTTCCAGTCCCCGGAGAAGCACGGCGGTCACCGCGCCCTCGGCGACATCCTCGACTCGATCGTGGAACTCCAGTACTACCGCAAGGCCGTCTTCTCAGCTGAGGGACCAACGTCCGAAGAGGCGAAGTCCATCGCCGCCGAGGTGAGCTCACACATCTCCCGCTGAGTCAGGAGCGCAAGACTCCCGCAAGCAACAAAGAGAACCGTGCAATGCACGGTTTTCTTCATTCATATGAAATGATGATTTCATCATGCCACTAAATCACGTACAGCGGCCTCTGTATGAGGTCAAAGCGAACCTATTCAAAGGCTTGGCCCACCCCTACCGGATTCGGATCCTCGAGCTCCTCGCCGGTGCTGCGGAAGTCAGTGTCACCGATCTGCAGGCCGAGACCGGGCTCGAAGCCTCCCATCTGTCCCAGCACCTTGCCGTGCTGCGCCGACACCGCCTGGTCGAATCCGAGCGTCGGGCCAGTCATGTCTTCTATCGCCTGGCCGATCGGCGCACCGCCGAACTGCTCTCCGTGGCCAGGTCGCTGCTGCTGTCGATGCTCGAAGACGACGGCGGCCGCTTGGCCCAGGCCCAGACGCTGCCGCAGATTCCAGGCGGTCCTGCGACTGTGGACACCGCCGCGACCACGCGCGAGCCCGCATCATGAGTTCGCCAACGACCACCTCGGCGGCCCTGATCGGCGCACTCAGACGGGTACGTGCTCTGCTGCCAGGAGTCTCCGACTACGGCGAGACGCGGCGTTCGTGGCCCAAGGACCTCCTCGCCGGCGTCACCGTCGGCATCGTCGCACTGCCGCTGGCACTCGGCTTCGGTGTGAGCTCAGGACTCACCGCGGAACAGGGCCTGATCACTGCGATCGTGGCGGGAGTCCTCGCTGCGATCTTCGGTGGCTCGCATGTGCAGATCTCGGGACCGACCGGTGCCATGGCGGTCGTGCTCGTGCCCATCGTCGCCACTCAAGGCGCCGAGGCGGTGGTGGCGGTGACGCTCATCGCCGGGATCATCGTCGTGGCGGCCGGACTGCTGCGTCTGGGGCGTGCAGTCTCATTCATCCCCTGGCCCGTGATCGAGGGATTCACTCTGGGAATCGCGGCCATCATCTTCTTGCAGCAGGTCCCGTTCGTCACCACACCGGGAGACTCGAAGCCTGGTGAGCACAGCACGAATGCACTCGTCGCGGCCGGTCATCTCATCGGCGAGGTCGACTGGTCCTACCTGCCCTATTCGCTTGCTGCGGTTGCAATCGTCGCCGTATGCATGATCTTCGCACCGAAGATCCACTCCTCGATCCCGGGTTCACTGGTCGGCATCGTCATCGTCACGGTCCTCGCCGCGCTTGTGCCCAATCCCCTCGCGAGCATCGGAGAGATTCCACGCTCGCTGCCTCTGCCCTCTGTTCCTGCCATCGACCTCGGGGCCATCGGTGGGCTGCTGCCGGCTGCGGGGACGATCGCCGCGCTGGCCGCCATCGAATCGCTGCTCTCGGCCCGGGTGGCCTCCTCCATGTCGGATGCCGGCGCCTACCATCCCGATCGGGAGCTGGTCGGGCAGGGGATCGCCTCCATCGGCTCCTCACTCTTCGGCGGCATGCCTGCGACCGGCGCGATCGCTCGCACTTCGGTCAACATCCGTGCCGGCGGTCGCACCAGGCTGGCATCGATTGTCCACGCCCTGGTCCTGTTGGCCATCGTCCTCGCGGCGGCCGCTCCGGTGAGCCAGATTCCCCTCGCGGCTCTGGGCGGGGTCCTCTTCGTCACCGCGGTGCGAATGGTTCATCTGAACACCGTGCGCGCCATCATGCGTTCGACGCGTTCCGATGCCGCCGGCTTCGTCGTCACCGCGCTGATCACGATTTCCTTCGACCTCATCATCGCGGTCGGAATCGGAATGGTGGTGGCCGCGGCCTTCGCGCTGCGCAACCTGTCCCGGGCGACCGGAGTGACGATCGAAGAGGTCTCTGCCGAGGGTTCCGCCCACCCCGGCGATGACTCGATCTCGATCGTGCGCTTCGATGGGCCGCTGTTCTTCGCCTCATCCGACCGGGTCTTCGACGAAGTCATGGAACTCGACGGGATCGTCGTAGTGATCCTGCGGATGTCCCAGCTCGAGCTCGTCGACGCCTCCGGTGCACGCATCCTCGCCGAGGTGGTACGCACCTTCGAACGCCGGGGAATCACGGTTCTCATCAAGGGGGTCAAGGACTCCCACGTCGAACTGTTCCGCCACGTCGGTGTGCTCGGTGCGCTCAGGGACAAGAGGCATCTCTTCGATGATCTGCCCAGCGCGATCGAGCATGCCCGCTCACACGTGGAGCGGGCATCGGCTCGACCCTGAGCCGACGCTGAGGCTCAGCTGGTCGTAGCGCCCAGCTGGTCTTTACCTTCCGTTGGTCTTGACGCTCAGCTGGTCTTTTTGGCCGGCTGGGCGAAGACCGTGGCGGGGAAGGCTCCCGACTGGGCCAGCACCTTGATCAGGCTGCGGCTCGGAGACACGAGTGCCTCGATCTCCTCATCGCTCAGTGCCGACCAGGCCGCGGCCACCGTGCCGTCGGTGAGCTGCTCGACCTGTTCCTTGAGATCGCGGCCCGCGTCGGTGATGGCTGGCAGGTCGAAGCCACGTTCGTCCGCACCGACCGTGATGAGACCGGCCTCGGCCAGGCGCGACTGTGCGCTCTTCCATTCCTCGTCGGTGAATCCACGAGTCTTCTGGGCCGCACGCGGCTTGAACGAAGCACCTGTGGCGACGTCGAGCATGAGCGCGTCGATCCCGGGAACGCCTGCTGTCACCAGCGCGGCCACATGTCCGTCACCGCGGAACTCTCGGGCAATGGTCGCCACCGCCCACAGCTGCTCGAACGCGGTGTTCGGTGTATGTGCGGTGAGCGCGTCCGCGGTTGCCTGGGCCAATGCCCGACCCGAGAAGTCCATGTTCGCCAGCACCGGCGTCATGGCTGTGGCCAACTCCGTGGCCGCCTCCGTGAGCAGGGCGATGTCCTCTCGGGATTCGAAGAGTTCGGCCATGAAGACCCCCACCGCATCGAAGCGAGCCTGCACCATGGTCTCCGGTGAGACCTTGTCCCACAGCTTCGGGAACTGGGTTGAGAGGAAGGCATGTGAGTAGTTGTAGTAGGCGGCGCTGACCACCCCGGCATTCACGCGGCCCAATGGAGCAGATCGTGCCGCCAGGGTCGCTTCGACTCCTGGTTCGACTCCGTGCTTGGCATACTCCTGCCCCACGGTCTCGGAGAAGTACATTGCCGAGTGGAATGAGTTGAGACGCGAGGAGACGGTCCTGATGTTCTGTGTGCGCTGAGAGTTCATGGTTCCAATCCTATGGTCAGGTGCATGTTGCCTTGGTCACGTTCCCGCCGCGTCGATGCCGGTGGTCCTGGCAAACCAGTGGATATGGGCCGCGCATTCACGCCGAGCACGGTCAGCATCGCCGGCCAGAATGCTGTCGAGAAGACCGGCGTGTTGCTTCGTGAGCTCGGTTTGCACCCAGGTCCAGTCTTCAGTCGCGGCGGCCGCGGAGGAGACATAGTCAACAATGCTGCTCGACAGTGAGGCGAGGATGATGTCGGTGACCGGGTTGCCTGCTGCAGCACACAGCTCACGATGGAATCTGGCATCGAGATCGTGGAAGCTCTCCTTGACGACGCCGGGTTCGCGCATCCTGGCCAGAAGCTCTTCAGCCCTCTTGAGGTGGATGTCGCCGAGGCCGGGAATGCGTGCCGCCGACATCCCGACACCCGCTGGATCTTCGACGTCAGTCGATTCCTCGGCGTCGGCCGACTTTTCGACACCGGCCGACTTCGCAGCGGCGACAGCCTCTGCGGCGGTGGCGACCGCATCGGATTCGAGGACGACTCGAGTCGTCAGCACATCTGCGGGGGCGATGTGTCGGGCCGAGACGTGCAGCTTCAATGCCCGTGACAAGCCGACCGAGGGCTCGGAGACGATGACCGATCCGGCGCCTGGCCCCGATCCGACGCCGGAGCGGATGAGGCCGACAGCATCGAGGATGCGAATGGCCTCACGCACACTGGATCGGGACACGGCGAAGCGCTCAGCCAGGGCCCGCTCCCCCGGCAGACGGTCACCCAGGGTGAGGGAGCCATCGAGGAATGCACACTCGATTCCGGCAAGGACTATTTCATAAGCCTTATTCATCGTAATTGCCTTTTCGCCGTCCTGGAGTCCGCTCGAAGGCCCGGCATCTGCGCGGTGTCAACGTCATCAGCTCTGAGGTCTTTGCGGGAACTTCCCCCTATGGTATGGTCTGACCACATTTGTGACAAGAACCACTTCCGTCGCATTCGATCGACCTCCACCAGAGGCCATGCCCCGGATCCGATTCTTGGCACTGCAGGCAACTCGGCTTGGAGGTCAGATGAAGATTGCACTGTTCGCCACGTGCATCGTCGATGCCATGTACCCGGAGGTCGCCCAGGCGACCGTGACGATTCTGCGCAGGCTGGGACATCAGGTGATCTTCCCCGAGGGGCAATCCTGTTGCGGTCAGATGCACATCAACTCCGGCAAATTCGCGCAGGCCGAACCGGTCATCGCCAACCACGTTCGGGCCTTCACCGATACCGAATGGGACGTCGCCGTCGCCCCTTCCGCCTCCTGTGTGGCCTCCCTGGGACACCAGCAGCCCATGGTCGCCAGCCGGATGGGCAACGATGCCCTGGCCTCGGAAGCCGCCGAGGTGGCCGGACGCACCTATGAACTCTCCCAGTTCCTCACCGATGTCCAAGGCGTCACGGATGCCGCAGCGGACCTCGGATCGTATTTCCCCCACCGCGTGACCTACCATCCCTCGTGCCACGGGATGCGGCTGCTGCGTCTTGGTGATCGGCAGAGTGACCTGCTGCGCTCCGTTGAGGGAATCGACTTCGTCGAACTGCCCTTGGCTGATTCCTGCTGCGGCTTCGGAGGGACGTTCTCGGTGAAGAACCCGGAGGTCTCCTCCGCGATGCTCGCCGACAAGATCCGGACCGTCCAGTCAACCGGCGCCGAGGTGTGCACCGGCGGAGACGCGTCCTGCCTCCTGCACATGGGCGGCGGAATGTCCCGCTTCCAACGCACCGGGAGCTTCGAGGGCGCCCCCGACGTCACGGCCGTGCATGTGAAGCACACGAGCTCAAATGACCCCAGCGATGACAATACCGATCACCTCACAGCTGTCGTCGGCGCCGGTGACGACGATCATCTGAAGTCGAGCGGACACAGCACCCGCCCGACGGAACCGAGCCCGGTCCAGTCGGGCCTGAGAGTCGGGCAGTCCACAGTCCACCTGGCTCGGATCCTCGCTTCGACCAAGGAGGACCCATTGCGTGTCCAAAGTGAAGGAGCAACCGTGAGTGGAGGGAGTCTGCGATGACCTTTCTGGGAATGCCGCTGCTGCGGTCCACGCGCCACGACCATGAGATCCCCGGCGGGCAGGGCAATATCGTCGAAGACGAGTCCTTCGCGAAGGTCTCACACCAGCATCTGTCGAACCAACAGCTGCGCGACAACATCGGCCATGCCACTGCCTCGATCCGCGACAAACGCTCCGAGGTCGTGGCCGAACTCGATGATTGGGAAGCCCTGCGCGAAGCGGGTTCACGTGCCAAGAACCAGGTGATGGAGAACCTGCCCGAATATCTGGCGCAGTTCGAAGAGAAGTTCACCGCTGCCGGAGGAATTATCCACTGGGCACGGGATGCCGACGAGGCCAACGCCATCGTCACCGAACTCGTCGAAGCCAACGCTCCTGTGCTTGAGAACGGGCGCCGTGAGGTGATCAAGGTCAAATCGATGGCGACCCAGGAGATCGGGCTCAACGAGCACCTCGAAACCCAGGACATCGATGCCTTCGAAACCGACCTGGCAGAGCTCATCGTCCAGCTCGGCGACGATAAGCCCAGCCACATCCTCGTTCCCGCCATCCACCGCAACCGCGACGAGATCCGCGAGATCTTCATGGAGAAGATGCCCGACGCCGGTGAGCTGACGAACGAGCCCGCCGTCCTCGCCGAGGCGGCCCGACGACATCTGCGCCACAAGTTCCTGACCACGAAGGTCGCGATCTCCGGAGCGAACTTCGGCATCGCCGACACCGGGACACTCGGCGTCGTCGAATCGGAGGGCAACGGCCGCATGTGCCTGACCCTGCCGGAGACCCTGATCACGGTGATGGGCATCGAGAAGCTGCTGCCCAGCTTCGACGATCTCGAGGTCTTCCTGCAGCTGCTGCCCCGGTCATCGACCGGAGAGCGGATGAACCCCTACACCTCTTTCTGGACCGGCAAGACTCCCGGCGACGGCCCGCAGAACGTCCACCTCGTCCTCCTCGACAACGGACGCACCCGCGCCCTGGCCGACGAGCACGGGCGCACGGCACTCAACTGCATCCGCTGCTCGGCGTGCATGAACGTCTGCCCCATCTATGAGCGCACCGGCGGACACGCCTACGGATCGACCTACCCAGGGCCGATCGGCGCGATCCTCTCACCGCTGATGACCGGTATCGAAGTCGAAGAGAACGGCTCACTGCCCTACGCCTCAAGCCTGTGCGGAGCCTGCTACGACGTGTGCCCGGTCAAGATCAACATTCCCGAGATCCTCGTCCACCTGCGCAATGAGGACGTCAAAGCCAACCACTCCCCCGTCTCTTCCCAACTCGACACCGCGCTCACCGGTGCGTCGTGGATGATGGGCGACGGCAAGCGGATGGCAGCGGCCGAATCCGGTCTGCCCCTCGCCCACAAGGTCACCGGTGGAAATCAGATCAACTCGTTGCCTGGCATCGCGGGAGCCTGGACCTCGAGCCGTGACATTCCCGGGCTGCCGGAGAAGAGCTTCAGAGCGATGTGGGCCGAAGATGAGGCCCGCTCCGAGGAAGAGGTCCGTGCAGAGGAAGAGGAAGAGGACGACGAGAAATGACGGACACCGCACGCGAAGAGATCCTTGGCCGCATCAATCAGGCCCTCGGTCGCCGAGGTGGGGGCGAGTACGTCTCATCCGCCTCCGGGACCGTACCCGCCGCTTCACCCTCAGCTGCCGCGGGGTCCAGGACCGGCGCGGGCCACGGCACGGATGAGAACACAGATGACGCCGATTCGAGGACTCCCGCAGCCGGCGGGGGCATGGTCAATCAGAGCGCGGACTATCTGCGCACCGGCACACACTCCGGTGAGGACCTCATCGCACTCCTCATCGACCGGCTTGAGGACTACAAGGCCAACGTCCACCGTGTCAGCGGTGACCCTGCCGCGACCATCGCAGGACTCCTCGAGTCGGGGTCGAACATCGTCGTGCCCCGCGGACTCGACGAGTCCTGGCTGCAGGAGTTCTCCGGTGAGATCTCCGTCGATGCTCCCGGTCAGGAGCTGAGCATTCCCGAACTCGACGCACAGGCGGCGGTGGTGACCGCCTCGGCGGTGGCGATCGCGCAGACCGGAACCATCGTCCTCGACGGGTCTCCGGGGTGCGGGAGAAGGGCGATCACGCTGGTGCCCGATCATCACGTGTGTGTCGTCCGCGTCGCCGACGTCGTCGATATCGTCCCTGAAGGGATCGCGCGGCTGACTCCGGAGGCGGCGCTGACGTTCATCTCCGGTCCCTCGGCGACAAGCGATATCGAACTCAAACGCGTCGAGGGGGTCCACGGTCCGCGTACCCTCGACGTGGTCATCGTCGAAGAGTGAGCCGGCCCCACGGCGACACGGGCAATCGCAGTACGCGACAATGGTGCCCATGACGACGGCTCGAACTCTGGAGTACCCGCACGAACCACCTCGGCGAAGGAAGCGTCGCACGAAACTCATCATGACCGCGATCATCATCGTGGTCACGCTGCTCATCGGCTTCATCGCCGCCGACCGGGTCGTCGACTTCACCACCGAGTCGAAGATCGCGTCGAGCCTCGAGCCCTACGGCGATGCCGATGTCAACGTCGAGGGCTTCCCCGTGCTGACGCAGATGGCCAGCGGAAAGCTCAACACCGTCCATGTCACTGCTGATCAGGCGCAGTATGAGAACGTCGATTTCACCGACGTCGATGCGAAGCTCTTCGACGTTCCCACCGACACCTCGCGACCGATCGGCACGGTTGAGGCGAGCGCGGTGATTCCGCTGGCGACGATCGACGCTCTGGCCACCGAACATGCCTCGCTGCCCAGCGGCATGTCGTTCACCACGATCGACGGCGGGCTCTACCTCAAGGGCTCACTGCTCGGACAGGATCTGCTCATCGGCATCGACCCGAAGGCAGAGTCGCGGCGGGTCGTGGTCAGTGCCACGACGATCAGACTCGGATCCGCTGAGGTCGACATCGACTCGATCCCCTCGTTTCTGACCTCGTCGATCTCAGATATCGTCATCGACCTCGACTTCCTGCCCGCCGGCCTGGAACTCACGGACATCAAGGCCACCGATGCCGGCCTGGCGATCAGCCTCCACGGCACCGGCGTCTCGCTGGGCTGAGGTGTGAACGTCGTTAGCTGACCCGCGGCCCCGTCGGAACATTCCGAGATCGCGTAGACTGACGGTGATGACTCCCACGATGCCCGACGACGTATTCACACCGAAGGTGTGGGTTCTTGGGCACTCAGGCACAAATGGGTACATCACCTCGTGGGGACCGATGATGTCGGGCACAGCTCCACTTCTGGCCGGAGACCACCTCCGGCCCATACTCTGAGCAGACCGTCATGAGCACGACCGCCTCGGCGCTCGATCACTGACTGTTCGCTCAGAGCACCCGCACACGTTTCGGGCCGGAGAAACACATCTTCCGGCAACGAAATGGACCCATCGTGACTTCATCATCTCCAGCGACCGCGACCACCAGCGGATTTCGCCTATTCACGTCCCTGCGCAAGGACACCGTGGGCGGCGGACTCCTCGTCCTCGCCGCCCTCACTGCTCTCATCTGGGCGAACTCTCCGCTCGCGGACTCATACTTCGCTCTCAGAGACGTCGAGGTCGGCATCGCTGCCTGGCACCTGCAGCTGAGTCTGGGAACCTGGGCCGCCGACGGTCTGCTGGCGATCTTCTTCTTCCTCGTCGGAGTGGAGCTGAAGACCGAATTCACCCACGGGGATCTGCGCAGCTTCCGCACAGCCATCGTCCCGATCACTGCCGCCGCAGGCGGGGTCATCGTCCCCGCCCTCATCTACACGGCGCTCATGGTCTCCCACCCGGAGCTGCTGCGCGGATGGGCGATACCCACCGCAACGGACATCGCGTTCGCCGTCGCGATCCTCGCGATCGTCGGCTCCCACCTGCCCAAGTCGCTGCGTATCTTCCTCCTCACCCTCGCCGCCGTCGATGATCTGCTGGCGATCGGCATCATCGCCGTCTTCTACACCGAGACCATCACCCTCTTCCCCCTCCTGGCAGCTGTTGCGGTCATCATCGTCTACGGACTCATCGCCTCCCGGTTCAGAACATTCTTCGTCGATAAAGCCTGGGCGGCGTGGGTCATCCTGCTGCCGCTGGGACTCATCGCCTGGGCGCTCATGCACTCCTCCGGTGTCCATGCGACGATCGCGGGTGTGCTGCTCGGGTTCACCATCCCCGCCCTGGCACGCAGGCGGAAGGGAGATCAGGGTCTCAGGCCCAACCTCGCCGAGGTGATCGAACACCGCCTGCGCCCACTGTCCGCGGGATTCGCGGTCCCCGTGTTCGCCTTCTTCGCCGCCGGTGTCGCCGTGGGCGGACTCGAGGGTCTGGCCACGGCGTTCAGGCAACCGCTGACCTTTGCGATCATGGCGGCCCTGATCGTGGGCAAACCGTTGGGGATCCTGACCTCGACGTGGCTGGTCACCCGCTTCACGTCGGCTGGACTGGACCAGAGCCTGAAGTGGCCCGATCTGGCCGGGGTGGGCCTGCTCGCAGGAATCGGGTTCACGGTCTCCCTCCTCGTCGCCGAACTCAGCTTCACCCCCGGCTCCCCTGAACACGAGCATGCGAAGGTCGCGATCCTCAGCGCCTCGGTCATCGCCGCCCTGCTGGCATCGGTGGTCTTGGGCGGCAGGAACCGCCGGTACCGCAAGGCAGAGAACGCTACCCTGGGTGTGGGCCAGGCCTGACGCACCACGGCAGACACATTTCACCATCAGAAAGGCTCAACGATGAGCACGATCAACCCGGTAGCACAACGCTTCGAATCCGAACTCGCCGAGCTGGCGACCCTCGTCGACTCGGACCGACCGGGCTGGACGAGGCGAGCGCTGAGCGAATTCGACATCGCCGGCCGCGACTACGCTCTAACACTGATGAAGCATGCGGGCCTGGCGACTCGGGTCGACGGTGCCGGCAATGTCATCGGGGTGCTGCCCGGTCGCCTAGGTGGGCGAGAGATCATGCTCGGGTCCCACACCGACACCGTTGATGGTGGTGGACGCTTCGATGGGATCACCGGTGTCCTCGGCGCCATCGAGGTTGTGCGCCTGCTGCGGGAGAACGACGTTCGACTCGACCATGACCTCGTGGTCGTGGTCTTCTTCAACGAGGAACCCAACGACTTCGGCTTCTTCTGCGTCGGCTCCCGAGCGATGACCGGACTCGTCGACCGCACCACTCTGACTGCCACGGACACCGATGGCCGCAGCCTCGCCGAGGCCCTGCCCGACTCCGGCATCGACCCCGAAGCCTTCCTCGATGCACGCTACGACTTCTCGAAGGTCACCGCGTTCCTCGAACTCCACATCGAGCAGGGGCCGGAGCTGGAGCGGATGGGCAAACAGATCGGTGTGGTTGAGGCGATCACCGGGATCAACCACTTCAAGGCACTCTTCACCGGTCGCCAGGACCACGCCGGCACGACCCCGATGGATGTCCGAGCCGACGCCGGGTGTGCAGCCGCCGGCACCGTGCTCGCCGTGGAATCGATCGCAGAGTCCGGGACGAACACTCGCGGCACCAGTGGTCAGATCCAATTCACACCCGAGGCCGTCAACGTCGTCTCGGCCAACGCCAGCGTCGAAGGCGAATTCCGCGGCCCCGACGGTTCATGGCTGCAGGAGGCACAGCGGCGGCTCACCGATGCCGCCAGCCAGAACGCTGACAAACGCGGTGTGCATGTGGAGATGGAGTGGACGACGGACGATGCGCCCGTGCCCCTGCACGAACCGATCACCTCAACCATCGCCGAGGTGGCCACTGACCTTGGCCATACACGCGCCACCATGTTCTCCGGTGCCGGGCACGACGCGGGGATCATCGCCGCCAAGACGCAGGTGGGCATGATCTTCGTGCCCTCTCGTGATGGTCGCAGCCACTGTCCCGAGGAATTCACCGAACTCGCTGACATCCTGCCCGGAATCGAGGTGCTGCTCGAGACCGTGCTGCGCCTCGACGGAGTTTCACCGTCAGGCCGGGCTGCGGGCTCAGGCGGAGCACAGCTCGCGTGAGTCAGGTCGGTGGTGACACCACCGGGTGCTGAGACAGCGGAGAAGGCCAGTGATCCGATGTGAACTATCGCGAGGACGAAGGCGAACCTCGTGCCTGCCGACCCTCACTTCGTCGTGTCGATCGTCGGCTCGATGAGGCCTGCTTCCTCAGTGTCGAGACTGATCCGCACGGCGTCGGTCTCCGCGAGTTCGCCACGCCCGATCAGCCACTCGTCGCCGGACTTAGTTCCGCAGGGCTCGCCCTTCGGCGGCCAGTCCTCGCATTCGACTGCGGAGATCGGTTCGCCTGATTTCACGACCACGTCCCCGGACACCAAGGGTCGGAAGTAGACGACAACTCCCCCGGCATTCGTCTTCGCCTGAGCGGAACCGACTGCCGCGCCGGTGACCTGGTAGTCGACGGTGCCTTCGTGCTCTCCTTCGGTGAATTCGTCCTCGGCGGAGATGCTGACGGCGTGGATCATATGGTCAACGTCCACCTCGGCGGGTTCACCATCCATGGTCATCGCGGGGTCTGAGTACTGTGCACGAAGGTAGGGCGGCAGCACGGACTCGGTGTCGGGCAGGCGAAAGCCGTCGTGGACGGTGCCGCCGAAGGTGAAGTCGTAGTCCCGGGCCAGTTCCATGGTCTGGTCGATGTGCACTTGATAGCTGCCATCGGAGTCGATGGTGATGGTGTGCGTGGCGGCATCCCCCATGTACGGGTTGGGTGCGGCTAAGACACCATCGGCGGTGACCGCGCCCATGAAGGTGGCCAGGACGGTCGCTGAGAGTGCTGCCGTGCCCACTGCCCACTTCGATGGTCGGATTCTCGAAATTCTACGCCCCATGATCAATTCCTTCGATGTTCGTAGACGGGAATCGGCTCGGTCTGCAAGGTGTCCGGGGCTGCGAACCCGATGGCACCGATGCTGCTGGTCATGTCCTCCTGCCAGGTGAGTCTGGTCCCACCCTCGGCGAAGCGATGCTTGTCCAATCCACTGCAGTCAGCGTCGGGCTCGAACTCCATATTGTCCGGCAGGCACCGGATCGGACCGCCTGCTTCCAGAGAGACGGTGCGGATGCTCGGCGCTTCATTCGAGCCAGAGGGAAATTGCAACGGCAGGACGAAGAGCTCGTGTCCTTCGACGTTGAGGTACACGTCATCAAGGATGTAGGAGACGTCGACGACGTGGCGGCCCTTGGTCCACATCACGTTCTCACCTGGCGGATGCGGATTCGCAAACTCATAGCCGACGTCATCGTAGAAGAGATCATCGACATCGGAATCATCACGTGTCACGTTCAGTTGGGCAACCTCGACGGGATCGTTCTTCGTCGACTCCTCAACCGTGTCCAACTCCCGGGCTGAGACCTCGGAGGCCCGTGGCATGACGGCGTAGCGCGGGACATCGCCGTCTCCTGCCGGCCAGCCGATCGACTCGCCGCCGAGATACCAGAGAATCGGGCGGTCAGCACCTTCGGGAGCATCGAAGATCAGGCGTTCACTCACCTGCAGTGTTCCATCGGCCTGCGGCGCTGCGGTCACGGTGATCTCCTCGGGAGTCAGCGCCTGCTGGGGAAGTCTGACCCGGTCCGGCAGCACATCGGGGATCCGAGTGATCATCGAGGACACGATGACGACGACCACGAGAATCGCTGCGAATCCGATGGCACCGGCGATGATGATCTTGATTGGCTTCGGCATCTTCTCACCGTATGATGCGACGTTGCGGTGCCGGTGACAATCTGGTGCCAGTTCTGCCACACACTCCAGCTGCCTGCGGCCCCGCCGCAGTCGGCTCCCCACCTGCATGGGTGTGTGAGAATAGCAGTCGGGCAACTGGCGCCCCCAGCACAAGCAACCGAACTTCATCACACTCCAGGAGGTGCAATGCGATCCCCTATCCCTGATTTTTTGGACGAGACGCTCGATCGTCACAGGTCAGACCGGTCCGGTGCGAACGCGGACTATATTCCGGATCTGGCTGCGGCCGACCCCGAGAAGCTGGGCATCTGCCTCTCCACCCTCGACGGGGTCGAATACACCTCCGGTGATTCGGATTTCGAGTTCTCCATCCAGTCGATGTCGAAGCCCTTCATCTACGGCATGGCGATCGAGCAGGAAGGGCTGGCCGCGGTCCTCGACATGGTGGGCGTCGAGCCCAGCGGAGAGGCCTTCAACGAACTCTCCCTGGACAAGATGTCCGGCAAACCGCTCAACCCGATGATCAATGCCGGTGCCATGGTCACACATTCGCTCCTGGGCGAGCCGGGAACCTCACTGGCCGAGCGCATCGAGATCGTGCGTGCCGGCCTGTCCGAGTTCGCCGGCCGACAGCTGCGCGTCGACGATTCGGTGGCTGAGGGCGAATGGGGTGAGGCCTACCGCAATGTCGCGATCGCCAATATGCTCCGGTCCTACGGTGTCTACACCGACCAGCCCGACGAGGTGGTCCAGGGCTATATCGCCCAATGCTCGATCCTCATCACCACCAAGGATCTGGGAATCATGGCCGCCACTCTGGCCGCTGGCGGGATCAACCCCATCACCGGCAAGCAGGTGCTCTCTCCCCGTGTGAACCGACAGGTCCTCGGTGTCATGATGACCTGCGGCATGTACGACGCTGCCGGTGACTGGATGACTGAGATCGGCGTGCCCGCCAAGTCCGGTGTCTCCGGCGGAGTCTTCGGGGTCCTGCCCGGGCAGGTCGGAATCGCGACTTTCTCTCCGCGTTTGGACAAACACGGGACGAGTGTTCGCGGAGCCAATATCTTCCGGACGCTCTCACGTGAGCTGAGTCTGCACATCATGGACGCCCCCGAACCTGCTCGCTCGATCATTCGCCGTGACCGCCGCTTCGTGGACTCTCAGGGAGTCATGGTCCGCATCTGCAGCCTGCAGGGCCTCATCCAGTGGAGCGGTGCCGAAAACGTCATTAGGACCATGGATGCTCCCGAATCCAACGTCGAGGTCGTCGTCCTGGACCTGCGCCGTGTCAACGAGATCAATGGAGTGGCCAGACGAATGTTCACCGAGGCGATGAGCCGCCTGGAAGAGGACGGCAAACGGATCGCGCTGATGGACCCCGAGGACATGCTCCTGTGCAAGAGTCCGAACTCGCCCCTGCCCGATGTCGAATACGTCGACTCCCCCAAGGCGCTCAAGGGACTGCGGCGGCTGCGTGAGGACTGGTCCCAGAGAGCCGTCTGACAGGGTCTGACATGATCATTTGCTAAGGTGAGGCTAACTTACCCCATAGGAAGGCTCTCAATGTCGACCACTCCCAGCACGCCCGAACGCTCAGCTCGACCGCCCCGCCCACAGGCGGTCATGTCGGTGCAAGAGGTCGCAAAGATCACCCCGAATCTCATTCGGATCAAGGTCGGCGGAGACGGTTTCGACGCGATCTCGAACAATGAGGCGACAGACAAGTACGTCAAACTCATGTTCGCCGATCCCCAGCACGGGCTGACCCCGCCCTACGATCTGACTGAACTGCGGGAGAATTCTCCCGAGAAGCTGCCCCGCAAACGCACCTACACCGTGCGGGAGATCAACGAAGACGAGAAATGGCTGTCGCTGGACTTCGTCATTCACGGCGGCGAGGGCGTTGCCGGGCCCTGGGCCACGATGGCCCAGCCAGGCGACACCATCGTCATGGTCGGCGCCGGCGGCAAATACCAACCCGACCCTGTCGCTCCCTGGCACCTGCTCATCGCCGACCACACTGCGATCCCCGCAGTGAGCACGGCGGTTGAGGCCATGGACACCCAGGCGAGGGGAATCGTCATCGCTGCCGTCGCAGACGAAGCCGACCGGCTGCTTCCCGAGACTCCTGCTGGCGTCTTTGTGGTCTGGGTCGACAACGACGATGAGCTCATTGCAGCTGTTCGCGGCCTCGACTGGCGTGAAGGCACTCCGCAGGTCTTCGCCCATGGTGAGCGGGAGACGATCACGACGATCCGACGGGTGCTCAAAGAACACGAGGTGCCACGCGAATCACTGTCGATCTCCGCCTATTGGGCGCGCGGTCGCGCCGAGGACCAGTTCCAGGCCGAGAAGCGCGAACCCATCGGCAAGATCGACTGACGCCGAACCAGCTGAATCGGCGGCACTGACTGGAGACGCTGGCCAATCGTGAAAACGACGGTTGATTCCCGCGTGCGGGATGGGGACGGTGGTGGTTTCGAGCTCAGGGTGCACCAACCTCGGGGCTGAGAACAACCGAACTCTAGGTGGCTGTCTGATGTGGCCGCTGAGTATGCAGTCAGGCCACCGGTGCGATGTGGAGACCATAGAGAAGGCACAGGTCGTGCTGTCACCACTTTCCCAGCAGCGGGGAAGGACCTGATGCAAAGTCAAGTGACATCTAACGGCGCTTGGTCACAATGAACGCGATGATTCCGATGGCGATGAGCGCGAAAGCGATACCGCCGATGAGCAGGTA
Organism: Brevibacterium sp. CBA3109; assembly: GCF_040256645.1. Lineage (NCBI taxonomy): Bacteria > Bacillati > Actinomycetota > Actinomycetes > Micrococcales > Brevibacteriaceae > Brevibacterium > Brevibacterium koreense. The sequence continues at coordinate 2,510,160 of NZ_CP158281.1, forward strand.
CTGACCGAGGTCGGCACCGGTCTTCGGCAGTGAGCCGCCGTTGTCATCCTTGCCATCGTCGTCGACTGAGGCATTGCCCTCAGGCCCTTCGACCGAGGCACTTCCACCCGCCGAGGTGGTGCTGCCCGAATCTGCTCCCTCAGCTGATGCTTCCGCACCGCTTCCGGACGCGCCGTTCGAACCGGCACTCGTGGAACCGGACCCGCCGGAGTCCGCATCCGCGTCTGCGCTCACCGGCGTGCCGTCAGCGGCCGAGCCGGAGCCCTCGGCCTCAGAGTCGGAGTCTGCCGCGGCGCCATCAGCACCCGTTGCAGCCTGCGAGTCCGATCCCGCTTCCGAGTCCCCGCTGTCGTCGTCCTTGAGATCGGCGACCGAGTACAGGCTCGTGGTGCCTGAGACTTCATTGCCGACGACCAGCGCCGCCTCACCACTCGGAGACTCGTCCCTGTTCAGGAACGTGAGTCCTTCAGGTCCCAGGTCACCGGCGCTCGAGAGCAGTGCGCCCGGGTCTGAGGCATCCTCGATCTCGTCCTCGACCGAGACGGAGAAGTCCCTGTTGTTGAAGTAGGTCACGAACTCCGGCTGTGACGGGTTGCTGAGGTCGAAAGCGGCGATTCCGCCGACGCGTTCGAAGCCGAGGAACGCGTAAGTCGTCTCCCCCACCTCGCCGACGGTCAGCGCTTCGGGCTCTGGACCCTTGTCGTCGCTGCGACCTTCGGAGTTCGACTCGGAATGGTTCGAGTTGAAGAAGTCGGGGATCGCCTCGGCGGTCATCTGCTCGAAGGTGTCACCGGAATCGGCAATCAGCTTCCCGTCGGTGGTCCACACGGAGAATGACCGTGCGCCGAAGGCATAGAGCTCGTCATAGCATTCGCCGCTCTCGTTCAGGCCCATGTCGGTGATGATGTTGAGCCGGCCCAGATCCTCATCGTCGAGTTCGTCGGCCAATGGCGAGTCGGCGCACACCGGGGCCAGCCCGTCATCGCCGAGGTCCTTGACCCTGGCCGCGTCGACGAAATCTCCCCACTCACGCGAGTCGCCTTCGTTCGCTGTGACCAGGTAGTCGGTGCCACCGGAGGAGAACGTCGAGATCGTGTCCGGCATGTACGCGCCCCTGAGACCGGGATACGTCTCAATGTTCGTCTCGGGAGCGTCTTTGGGATCCCGGTCGGAGGCGTCGAGACCGTTGCCGGCTTGTCCGTGATCCTTGTATCCCAGGGGCAGGATGTCGGTGACCTCCGCCGAGGCGATGTCGACGACGGCGATCGAGTTCGCCTCCTGCAGCGTCGCGTAGGCCTTGTCACCGGCAATGGTGATGTACTCGGGCTCGAGATTGCGCGAGATCGGGTGATCGTCGTGCGGCTCGGGCCCGAAGATCCGAACATCGTCGGGCAACGTCCTAGCCCCGCCCTCCTCGAAAGCGTGGAAGTCAGCTGTGTGCACATCCGATTCCTTCGGGGCGGCCACCTCGGCGGGCAGATCCACCACCGTCACCGAGCCTTCGGGATCGGTGGAGAAATCCTCGGCTGGTTCGCCCTCATTGGCGACCAGCGCATGCGCGCCGTCGGGGGTGACTGTGACCATGTCGGGCAGTGATCCCGCAGGTACGGATCCGAGCACCTTTGCCGAGGGGGTGCTGGCGTCGAAGAACAGCAGAGATCCGGTCTTCGTCTTGTCCTCGTCTTCAAGTGCGATGACGCCGAGTCCGTCATCGCGGATAGCGACGGAGTTCGCGACTCCCGGCCCGGTGATCTCCCCGAGCTTCTCCGGCTCGGCAGGGTCGGAGAAGTCGATGATGTCGACGGTCGCGGCCTGCGCGTTGACCGTGTAGACGGTGTCTCCGTGGACAGCCGTGATCTCTGCCGCGGATTCATCGAACTGGCCGGTCTCGTAGGAGCCCAGGCTGTCGAGCTCGAGAGCCGCATCCGGGGCGGAATGGCTGATCGGATCCGGGACCTCGGCCGCCTGCGCAGCTCCGCCGCTGACTCCGGTGAGTCCCACGCTCATTCCTGTGGACAGCAGCAGTGCGGCCAGTCCGGCCGTGATCGTGTGCGGTGCGGACGGAAGCGGTGAGGGCGGATGTGCCATCGGATCTCCGGTGGTCGAAGCGGGCGTGGGACGGTTGTGCCCACAACCATCCATTCATAGGCACGCAGTCCTGCCCATACCCCAACTCCCGGTGGACGGGGAATGAATACGCCGCCGAGGCGGGCACCCGGCCGCATCTCAAGGTCGGATCCGTTGCACCCGCGAAGTCGGACCTCGCCTGAACTCAGCTGAGTTCGAGGCGGTCGACCACCTCGGCAACCCTTCGCTTCTGATCGTCGTCGAGGCCGAGGAGCGGCAGCGGCAGGGAGTGCGGGCGGACGAGGCCGAGATGCTCGGCGACTGCGGCGACCACGCGCAGGCTGCCGCCGAAGTCGGAGAACAGGTCCCACAGCGGCTGGAGTGCGGCCGACAGCAGTGCGGCCTTTTCAGTCTCACCGGCGAGCGCGGCGCGGGTGATGTCGGCCATCGGCGTCGGCAGAGTGCCACCGATGGCCGTGTACCAGGCATCGCATCCGGCGTTGAGTCCGGCGGCGCCGAACCCGTCCCCCGAGACTCCGATGCTCACGTGGTCACCGACGGCGGCGCGGATCTCATCCACACGCTGCGTCCAGGCATCCGGGGCAGCATCGAAGCCGGGAATCTTGATTGATGCGATGCCGTCGAGGGCCGCCAGGCGTCCGTAGAGCTCAGTGGTGAACGTGAAGTGGGTGGTGCCCGGGTTGTCGTAGACGACGAGCGGAAGATCGGTGGCGGCAGCGACGGTGCGGAAGAGTTCGAACACGTCCGCCTCAGTCAGGCTCTGGTAGCTGACCGGTGCGAGGAGCAGTCCCTGAGCCCCGGCTGCCTGGGCGGATTCGACGTTGGCGAGCACGTCCCGTGTGCGCAGGGCACCGACGCCCACGAGCACGGGCGTGTGACCGGAATTGGCGACGGTCAGTTCGGTGACGCGCGCTCGCTCATCGGTGCTCAGGTAGGCGTAGGAGCCGGTTGATCCCAGCGCGGTGATCGAGTCGACTTGGGCTGCGACGAGGCGCTCGAGCAGGCCGACATACTCCGCTTCGTCGATCCTCTCGTCATGGATCGGCGTGAGCGGGAAGGCGCTCAGGCCGGTGAAGAGGGAGCGCTGAGTACGTGGAGTCTGGTCGGTCACGTTGAGTTCGTCCTGGTGGTCGAGGTGGCTGCGGCTGCGATGCAGTGTTCGAGTGCGCGGAATTCGGGCTGCGCGGCGAAATCCATCACGGCTTCGGCACCGAGGGAGTTTCTCAGCTGCGGGAGCAGTGCGTACTCGGTCTCGTCGACGATGATGAGATCGCCACGATCGACCACCTCGGCGGGCAGAGGGAGAGCGGGAGCCGCGTTGACGACGAATCGGCCTTTCACACGGCTGGCGAGTTCGGTGATGAGGTCGAGCGAGATCTCGAGCTGGGTCAGCACCGTTTCCATCGACCATGATCAGAGCCGTGCCAGTCTCGGATTCGATGACGGCAATGTCATCGAGCTGGCCCCCTGCTCGTGTCGGGGCTTCGCGCATCGCTGTCCCCGAGGCATCGGTTCCGACGGCGCCCGCGCTGTAGACGAGCTGTCCTCCCCCGACGGTCTCGCCGGGGCTGGGCAGGCGGTGCGTGGTGGCGGTGATGTCGGCGTTGATGCTGCCGACGACGGTGAGGTCGAAGTCAATACTCATGAGTTCTTCTCCCACTCATCTCGGCACCCGAGAGATCTCTCGGGTGCCGAGATGGTCAGAGCTTGCTGGTCAGGAGCCGTTGACGACGAGCTCGACCGGAATGTTTCCGCGAGTGGCCTTCGAGTAGGGGCACAGCTCGTGGGTGCGGTCGACGACCTTCTGCGCGGTGTCCTGATCAGCGCCGGGGATGGTCACGGTGAGCTTGACGCTGATTCCGAAGCTCTCCCCTTCCTTGCCGATTCCGACTTCGGAGTGAACGACGGACTTCGAGGTATCGACCCCGAGCTCCTTGCCGGCCAGGCCCATGGCGCCCTGGAAGCAGGCTCCGTAGCCGACGGCGAAGAGCTGCTCCGGGTTGGTTCCTCCACCGGGTCCGCCCATTTCCTTGGGGCTGCGCAGATCGACGTCGAGTGCCTTGTCGTCCGTGGCTCCATGACCGTCACGGCCTCCCGTGACTTCGGCCTTTGCGGTGTAGGCGATGCTCTCTGGGGTATTCATAGCACGTCTCCTGTTCGTCGAATCGTGATTCACAGATCGGGTCCTTCACGAAGAAGGCACCTGCCACCGAGTATTGTCACTTCACCGACGGAAGTCCAGAGGAGTGGCTCTGTGATCAGCTGCGCAGTCCGCGCGATCAGGCGTGCAGTCCGCTAGACGGCCGTCCGATGCTCGTCCAGCAGAGGAGCAGGGATGCGAAAAGCCCCGGACTCCTTGAGTTCTCTCGGAGTCCGGGGCTTGTCAGCTCGGGGTGAGTAACGGGACTTGAACCCGCGACATCCGCGACCACAACGCGGCGCTCTACCAGCTGAGCTATACCCACCACATGCGCTGCACACAGGTGCAGACAGCAAGATACATCCTAACCTCACTCAGGCGGCCGGGCAAACTCACAGCGCATATGGTGCACAATGAGACACAGATCTCCTGACGTGCAACGATTCAGTAGCGATGTATAACGGTTTCGACCAAACGGTAGGCGCACCCGCTGGTATTCAATAGGATTGTCCCGGCCCCACCGTCGATACTGCTCAAGGAACCCAATACATGGCTCGTGCGCTGATCTCCGTCTCTCAGGACGGGTTCACCTATCTCACCCTCAATGGTGCGACGAGTCGCTATTCCGACACCGGGCAGGCCATGACCTACCTTGGCGACTATGCCAGGGAGACCGCGACCCAAGTGCCCGTGACCATCGACGACGGCAAACAGGAAGTTGACGTCCTCCTGGACGAGACTGGCAAGATCGCGCCCGCCGCTTCTGCATCCTCCACTCCTCCCCCCTCCCCGTCGAAGGAAGATTCCTCGTCGACCGCCCCTTCTTCGACCGCACCTTCAACCGCGCACGCGAACACCTTGGCAGAGGAGAGCACGACCACCTCGGCGACGGACAGTGCACCTGCCGACGCGGAGACGTCACGGGCCAAGGACGACGCTGAGGCGGGCAACGGGGAGGACTACCCCCTGGGCACGCCGTTCTCCGGACCCGCAGCTCCTTCGGCTCCGAAGGTGAAGCGGACTCGGGTGCGCAAGCACTCGAGTCGACGCAATCACTCACAGCGGAACCCGCCCCAACAGCTGAAGAAGATCACCGTACCGGGCCTCGTGCTCATCGGCATCGTGATCCTGATGATCGGGGCGTTCGTCATCCCGAACATCGTCCCCGCCGGTTCCCAGGACTCACCGCAGACGATCGAATCGGAAAAGCAGATCAATCCGGCCTCCAAGCTCTCGGTCGACAAGACCGAAGACATCGTCCCCGGCTTCGACAACTCCCCGAAGTGGGAGACGAAGATCTCCAAGGACGCCTCGGTGACCGCCTCGGATCGCGGTGTGCTCGTCGTCGACGGGGACACGCTCGAAGTCCTCGACTCCGAGACGGGGAAGACCCGCTACTCCGGAAAGACCAGCGAGGCCCCGACGTTCGCGGTCGACACGATCATCGACGGCAAACCCGCGCTGCTGTGGCAGGCCGGTGACACGGCCAAGGCGCTCATCGACGGTGCGGACAAGCCCAAGACCTACCACCTGCCGGAGAATGCTCGCATCACATCTGCCGGTACGAGCGTCCTCATCAAGTCGGGCAACCGCCTGTCCACGTTCGGCGCCGACGGGCTCGTGAACGTACCGACTCCCGAATCAGGGTCGACGCCCATGGCAATCGAGAACGACGAGCTCTTCAGCTCAGACTGGAATGGTCCGGTTAAGGCGAAGAACATCAAGTCCGGTGATGAACGCTCCATCAAGCTCGAAGCTCCCGCCGACGGGCTCCAAATCATCAAATGGGTCTCTACCGGCCACGGCAAAGCGGTCACGCTGTGGGGTGAGCAGGGTGCTTCGACGAATTCCGGTCACCGCATCCAGCTCGTCATCCACTCCCTGGAAGACGGCTCGATCCTATCGACCGTCACCACCACGACCGACATCGTCGGCGAGATGTCATGGGTGCGCGGCCAGGGCGGAAAGCGAGCCTACATCGGCCCGTACCTCTTCGACCTGGAATCCGGGCTGCTGCTCATGGACACCTCCAGCAAGGACATCCACCTGTCTGAACCGCGGGGCACGATCGTCCCCTGCACCGTTGGCGAGGCCTCCTGCCTGTTGGCGGGCAAGCACGCCTACCGCACAGACACCAACCTGTTAGCACTGACCGACGACGGCGCAACCGCCATTGTCGACGGCAACGATTCCACGATTCGCGCCTATGAGAAGACGTCCGACTCCGGCGAGAAGTAGACAATGACTTTCTCACCCTTGCCGCAGCCATTATGATGGACGGCGACGTGCCTGTCCGTCATGCCCCCTTGTATGTTTGATGCCGGAGCCCCCACCGCAAAGGAACACAGTGCCAATTAGACACGAGTTCAGCCGCACAGCGGCCGCCCTCGGCACTGCTCTTGCCCTGGTATTCCTGCCGATCACGGCCACAATCGTTCCTGCAACCGCCGCACCCACTCCGACTGCGGAGGCGGAGGCAAGTGCTTCCGCGACTGGGAACACTGATTCAGAAGCCGGAGATTCAGCCGACGGTAAGGATGCTGCGTCTGCGGCGGATTCGGGTGGGTCTGGTAGCAACGAACGCACCGATGCTGGGGCAGACGAGGACGAGACCAAAGATAAAGCTTGTAGCCCCGAAAAAGAATTCACCGACGGTGATCCTCCATGCAAGACCGCCAAACCGCTAAAAGCGACCTGGGACGAGGACGAGCAGACACTTAAGCTAGCGACGCCGGATAGCAAACCCGGAAGCATGCCTAGGAGCTGGGAGGGCGCAAAGTTCGATGGTCCTCCCCAGAAGGAAGTTGGCAAGCGCTGGCCGACTCAGACCAGCACCGACGACAGCGGAAACCCCGTGCCTGAGGCAGCAGCAGAAGCACCCGCCAAGTACTCGCTCAATCAAAATGGTGTAGTTATTGACGCCGAAAGCGGCAAAGCGATGCGCTTCACAGATTTCGACGGTCCACCCGAGCCCGCGTGGACCTTCACCTCGAACGGCAAGAACATCACCGTCGCGGGTGAGTCGTACCCCCCAGATCCCGGCGACGATGCCGACAGTGACCCTGATGCGAACGCAGATGAGAACCCCAACGCCGACGACAATACCGACGCTTCCGGTGCCGATGGGAAAGACAAAGACTCGTCCAGTAACGCGGATACGAGTGCATCCGAGGACTCCAACGCAGATAGCAACGACACCGGCTCGAAGAACGCCACCGCCTCGACCGACAGCAAGAACGCGAACTCGAGCAGCTCCTCGGACAGCAAGTCCTCATCGAAGGCGTCTTCTGACTCCAACGCATCAGACTCAGCACAGGCCGATTCGAAAGACGCTGACGCTTCGTCATCGTCAGACGCCAATTCGGCCAAGAAGAATTCTGATTCGAATTCCTCGTCATCCTCGGACGGCTCTAATTCCGACTCTGATTCCGGCAACTCCGACAGCGTAGGAGATGCCGGTAACGACGGCAGCTCGGACAAGGACGGCGGGCAAGACGACAAAGGCTCGGCAGACACGGACGGCTCCGGAACAACCTCGGGAGATGAGGGACCAGACGGTGAGAACACCACCCCGGATCCTGCGACCGGAAACGGCTCATCCGATACACGCGACCAGATTCCCGGAGATGTCGGCAACGATTGGATGCCCGGAAATAACGACCCCCCTCCTCCGGACTACTCGGACCCCGTCCCGCAGAACCCGGACACACCAGTGCCTGACGACGACACGGACCTCATCACCGGAGGCGACACGCCAGAGCCTCGCAGCGACAAACCATCATCGCCCTCGTTCGGTGAGTCGATTGTGTCAACGATTGTGAGTTCGTGGCCGGTCTTCATCCTTGCTGCCTCAGGCATGGCCGCTGTCGGCTTCATCATCTGGCTCGTCGGGCGACGCAACAAGCAGACCTGAGCCCAGCGCACCGGTCCCTGGTGTCCTCAGATCTCAGCATGGACGCCTACGACTCAGAACTCCAGGTGATCACCACAGCCGGTGCAGGCTCCCCGGTCGTGATCGCACCCATCGGGAAGGACAGCCAGGCCCTGCTCCGGCCTACTTCGACAACACCGACCACGGCTCGCTTCCCATCGGCATCACCTCGGCGCAGTCCCCACCAACTGAGCCAGCTGACACCGCAGACTCTGCCACTGATTGCCGGTTCGAGCGTCAACGGCTATATCGCCAATCTGCGCCAGCACTCTCCGACTATGCCCGAGGACGCATGTGTCGAAGTCGTGACTTTTCGGCTCTCCGCAGCCAATATCTGACACTGAGAGAACCAAGCGGTTAAGCTTGACACGAGGCACTGTGGCACCCCGTCACGTGCATGAATGTATTCTCGACCCGGAGGACATGCCCCGATGACTGACAATGTCTACACCTCAGATGTGACCGTCGACTCAGCGTCACCGACACAGCTGGCGGAATCGATTCGCCTGCGCGAAGAGCGCATCGCGGACAACATCGATGAACTTGTGGGCCGCGTCCACCCGAAGGTCCTCGCAACTCGAGCCGCCAACAAAGCGAAGGCCAAGGTCATCGACGAAGAGAGCGGTTCGGTCAAGCCTGAGGCGATTGCACTCGGCGTCGGCACCGTCCTCGGCGTGGCCGCTCTGATCGTGGGCTTCTCCGGCCGCAGCAAGCGTGGCTGAACTCCCTCTGCCCATCCGCATGCTGCACGACCGGATCCTCCTGGATCCGGGTGAAGAGGCCGGGGAGCGAAAATCCTCGGCTGGGATCGTCATCCCGGCAACCGCCAGCATGGGGAAGCGTCTCGTGTGGGGCAAGGTCGTCGCGGCCGGCCCACACGTGCGGCAGACCAACCTCGGCGATACCGTCCTCTACGACCCTGAGGAACTCGCCGAGGTGGAGCTTGAGGGGCAGGCATTTGTGCTCCTGCGTGAACGCGACGTCCACGCGGTCTCAGAACCGGCGGAACAGTCGAGATCCGGGATGTACCTCTGACGCTGGTCGGCTGAGGCCTTATCAAGGGGACTCTTGATCAGTGGGTTGAGGGTTCACGTCCCGGACTTGACCTGCAGGTATGCGAGCTACCTCACAAAACCTCACATAATCCGTTCTCGGTTTGCATGAACCCTGGGAACCTGAGTAATATTAATTCTCGTTGCGCGACATGCGCAGCTCGCACCTCTAGCTCAATTGGTAGAGCAACTGACTCTTAATCAGTGGGTTCCGGGTTCAAGTCCCGGGGGGTGCACAGCAAAGAAACCGCCGTTCGGATGATCCGAACGGCGGTTTCTTGTTTGTCTCCTATGGCACGCGTCTGGGGAGGTGCCAGTCGGCTAGTGCTGGCGTCGAACTGGTGACTTGGCCGCAGTTCGGACCGGCGCCCTGCTTGCGGTTCGGGCCCTGCCATTCATCCGGGTCCTGTAGGGCTTGAGCGCCCTCTCCGAAACGCCGCAGCTGTCTGCGCACTCAAGCATGGGACTGAGGTTGGCTCCGTCACCGGGCTCCGCAGCAGCGGCGGTGTCAATGAGACGGCCGTAGCAGTCGGGACAGAGATAAGGTGCATACTTCATTGCGCACTCCTTGCAGATCGACCACTGTCGGATCTGCCGTTAGACATGCAGGCCCTGGGCCGACATGGGCGTATGCAATTTGCACAAACACGTCTCTTCCAGTCTAACAGTCGGGCCTCAACGGGCCCTGTGCTGTGATTCTCGCACTCACCCCTGGCCGGCGCGAGCGTAGGCGCCGAGGACCTGACGTTCAGAGTCACCGAGGTAGGCGTCCAGTTTTGCCGCCGCCGCCTTGGGACTCTCGTTGAGGTAGGTGTCGAGGACCTCTTGGTTGCGATCGACGAACGGCGCATGGAGGAAATCGAGGACTTCGACCTTGAGGAAGGCCAGCCGCAACTCGGCGAGAACGTTCCCGAACGACCGCATCAGGCGGGTACTGTCAGACAGCGAGACAAGCGCATTGTGGAAGGCCATATTCACCGTCCCCACCTGCAGCCAGTCATCGGCTGCAGCGGCACTGCGTGCGGTGTCGACGGCCCTGCGCATCTGTTCGGCGCCCGGGTGGTTCATCGGGGCATTCGCCAGCACCGAGCATTCGATATGGCGCCGCACCCGATAGATGTCGATGACGTCTGAGGTGTTCGGCGATGCCACCGAGACCCCGCGGTGCGGGATGTGATTGACCAGCCCCTGCTCCCCCAGCACTCGGAACGCCTCACGCAGAGTGTTCCGGGAGACGTCGAACTCCTTCGCCAAGGCGGCTTCGGACAAGCGCGCGCCGGGACGCAGTTCACCGGCGATGAGGCGGCCTGTGAGCTGATTGACCAGGGACGATTCGTGGTTCACGATTCCATCCTAGTGATCGGAGCAACAGATGGCCCTATTCATGAGAACAATTCTTGGGCAGAAACGTGACGCACGTCTATTCTTGTTGAACAATCCATGCTAGATTGTCTAACGCTTCATGGATTTCGGTGAGGTCCGCCACAGTGGTCGGCCCGGTATCGCACCATCGAGCAGACCAGACACCAGGCAACTTGGAGACCTCATGTCACAGCCGCACGACCACGACACGAAACAACCAGTGAAGGTCAGTCGCAGTGCGATCCTCGGCGCGATCTTCCTCATGGCCACCTCGGCGATCGGCCCCGGCTTCATCACCCAGACCGCGACGTTCACGTCTCAGATGGGCGCAGCATTCGCCTTCGCCATCTTTGTCTCGATCCTCATCGACATCGCCATCCAGCTCAATGTCTGGCGCATGATCACGTCCTCGGGCAAGCGGGCCGCGCAGCTAGCATCCAGTGCGATCCCGGGCACGGGCATGCTCCTGTCAATCCTCATCGTCATCGGCGGTCTGGCCTTCAACATCGGCAACATCGCCGGCGGCGGGCTCGGCCTCAACGCACTCCTCGGCGTGGACCCGAAGCTCGGTGGACTGCTCACAGGGGTGCTGGCCATCGGCATCTTCCTTTTCAAACGCGCGGGCAAGGTCGTCGACACCGTGGTCATGGTCCTCGGCGTCGGAATGATCATCCTCACCGTCATCGTCGCCATCGTCTCCAACCCACCGGTCGGTGAAGCCATCAAACAGAGCTTCCTGCCCGACACGATCAACTTCGCCACCATCACCACCATCGTCGGCGGCAGCGTGGGCGGCTACATCACCTACTCGGGAGCTCACCGTTACCTCGACTCGGGCAAGACCGGACCGGAGCACGCCCCCTCTGTGATGCGCTCTGCACTCTCGGGCATCCTCGTCACCGGTGTCATGCGCTATGTGCTGTTCCTGGCCATCCTCGGCGTCGTCGCCTCAGGCGTTGCTCTCGACCTCGACAGCCAGGCCGCCAACCCAGCCGGTCAGGCCTTCGCTGCCGCACTTGGCGATGCGGGCATCCGGATCTTCGGTGCCATCTTCTGGGCCGCGGCACTGAGCTCGGTGATCGGGGCCGCCTACACCTCGGCGACCTTCCTCTCCGCGTTCTCCAGACGTCTCGACAAGGGCTGGCCGCTGCAGCTGGCCACGGTCACCTTCATCGCCGTGTCACTCATCGTCTACCTCAGCATCGGCACCGCACCGGCAACCCTGCTCGTCTTCGTCGGCGGCTTCAACGGACTCATCCTGCCGATCGGTCTCACGATCTTCATGTACATCGGCTGGTTCAGACCGCGCCTGCTGCTCGTCGACAAATATCCCAAGTGGTTGCTGATCATCGGCACCGCGGCAACACTGGTGATGTGGTACACGGCCGTCGAGTCGGTCGGCCCCATCTTCTCAATGATCGGAATCGGAGGGTGACAATGAACGCCAAGAACACGATGACCATCGACCTCAACTCTGACCTCGGGGAGAACGTCCCCGACCGCGTCGTCAGCGACGATTCGGCCATGCTGGAACTCGTCTCCAGCGCCAACGTCTCGTGCGGGTTCCATGCCGGCAGCCCCGAGGGAATCCGGGCGACCCTGGCAGCGGCGACGAAGAGCGGGGTCATCATCGGCGCCCACCCCGGCTACGACGACTATGAGGGATTCGGCCGTCGTCCCCTCGACGTCCCCGCCGCGACCCTGCAGGCGCAGGTCGAGTACCAGATCGGTGCCCTGCTGGGCCTGACCACTGCTGTCGGCGGCTCCGTCGCCTACGTCAAACCCCACGGCGGCCTCTACAACGCCATCGTCGCTGACGAGGCCCAAGCCAAGGTCGTCGTCGACGCCGTCAAGGCCATCGATCCGAGCCTCGTCTTCCTCGGCCTGGCCGGCAGCGTGGCGAACCGCGTCGCCGCCGAGGCGGGCCTACAGGTCGCGGCCGAGGCCTTCGCCGATCGCTCCTACAACCCCGACGGTTCGCTGGTCTCGCGGACAGAGCCCAATGCCGTCCTGCATGATCCCGAGGCCGTGGCCGCCCGCGTCCTGCGCCTGGTCCAAACCGGTCAGGTCGAAGCCATCGACGGCAGCCTCGTCGACGTCGATGCCCAGTCGATCTGCTTCCACGGCGACAGCCAGGGCTCAATCGACATGGCCCGCGCAGCCCGCGAGCTCCTCGAGTCCTCGGGTGTCACGATCGCACCATTCGCAGGTGCAGGTGCCTGGACATGACTGATGCCCAGGCACAGACTTCGGTTGGGGCACAGGCCCGCGAGCGCATCCGGGCCGGGTCCACGGACCCGACCTCTGGCCTGGCTCCCGGTCTGCTCCAGGCCAACCTCATCGCGGTCCCGGCTGACTGGGCCTTCGACATGCTGCTCTTCGCCCAGCGCAATCCGAAGCCGTGCCCGGTCATCGACGTCCTCGAGCCAGGGCAGGTCGAATCCGCTCTCGCGCCGGGCAGTGACCTGCGCACCGACATCCCCGGCTACAGGCTGTGGGAGAACGGCTCCCTCGTCGACGAGGTCGACGATGCCAGCGCTGCCTGGTCCCAGCATCCCGATCTCGTATCCTTCCTCATCGGGTGCAGCTTCACATTCGAGTCCGGGCTGTTGGACGCGGGCATCCCGATCCGCCACCAGGATGCTGGTCGCAACGTACCCATGTACTCCACATCGATCGCCTGCCAACCCGCCGGTCGGGTCCACGGCAATATGGTCGTGTCCATGCGTCCCATCCCTGCCCACCAGGTCGCCGAGGCGGTGCGCATCACCGACCGCTTCCCCGCCGTCCACGGTGGCCCCGTCCACATCGGCGAGCCCGAGCAGATCGGCATCACCGACCTCCACTCCCCCGACTTCGGCGACGCCCCCGCCATCCAAGACGGCGACATCCCCGTGTTCTGGGCCTGCGGAGTCACGCCCCAGGTCGCCATCCAAGCCTCGGCCCCACCCTTTGCGATCACGCACTCACCGGGGAAGATGTTCATCACCGATGCACCGGAAGGCAACTACCGACAATGATCGACAACCTCGATTTCCACACCGCCTCCCGCCGCCATCTCCTCGTCGAATGCCCCGACCTGGCCGCCACAATGGACCTGCACCAGGGGCTGGAAGCGGCCGCACTCGACGGTGTCGATGAGCTGGTCCCGGCCGCACGGACCGTGCTCATCCGCTTCAACCCGGCCCGCACCTCGGCGCCGGTGCTGGCAGACCGGATCCGCAGGCTCGAGCACACGGGGACTGACTCGACCGAGTCCCGCGAGGTCACGATCGACGTCGTCTACGACGGCGAGGACCTGCACGAGGTGGCTGACCTTCTGTCGCTGTCGCCCGCCGAGGTGGTCACCCGGCATCAGCGCGCAACCTGGCAGGTCGCGTTCTCCGGGTTCGCACCCGGATTCGGATACCTGGCCGGTGACGATCCGATCTTCACCGTGCCCCGCCGGTCCTCACCGCGCACCCGTGTTCCCGTCGGAGCAGTGGCACTGGCCGGGGAATTCACCGGCGTCTACCCCCGTGCCTCCCCCGGCGGTTGGCAGCTCATCGGGCGTACCGACGCCACACTCTGGGACCTGAATCGGGAACCACCGGCCCTGTTCATCCCTGGAACCATCGTGACCTTCCGCCAGGCCGACCGGGAATCGGTGACGGTCGGTGAGGCGAGCGCGGATACTTCCTCGTCCTCGCAGCAGATTTCGCCTGCCCAGCCGGACGACGCCGCCTCGGCGCATGCCCTGACGATCATCCGTCCCGGTCTGCAGCTGCTCATCCAGGATCTCGGGCGCCCTGGTTTCGCTGCCATGGGAGTCTCAAGCGCCGGTGCCGCCGATCGTGCGGCGCTGCAGAACGCGAACCGCCTTGTCGGCAACGACGAGACCACGGCCGGGCTGGAGAGTTTCGGTGGTGGGACGAAGCTGGCCATCACCGGTGATGGTGTGGCCGCTGTGACCGGGGGCTGCGCCACGATCACCGTGACGTCTGCCGATGGTGCCAAGTTCTGGCACCACCTCGGCGAGGCTTTCGCACTGGAAGACGGTGACGAACTCGAACTCGGCATGACCGAACGCGGCACCCGAGCCTATATCGCCTTCCGGGGCGGGATCGAGACGGAGACTGCCCTGGGCAGCGCCTCGACCGATACCCTGGCCCATCTTGGTCCGGCACGTCTGGAGCCGGATACCACGGTCATTCTCGGTTCGCCGGAGTCGGCACCGCACCTCGTCGATCCGGTCCGCGGCTCAGGTCACGAACGGCACCTGCCCGCACCTGGGGAGACGATCGAGCTGTCGGTGACCCTGGGACCGCGCGCGGACTGGTTCACCTCGGCGGGCGTTAAGACTCTGCTGAGCCAGGAATGGACGGTCACCCACGAATCCGATCGCGTCGGCCTCAGACTGGCCGGCGACGCCCCACTCGAACGCTCCCGCACCGGCGAACTGCCCAGTGAGGGCGCTGTCACCGGGGCACTGCAGGTCCCACCGAACGGGCAACCGGTGCTCTTCGGCCCCGACCACCCGCTGACCGGCGGCTATCCGGTCATCGCCAGCGTCGATGACACGGATCTGGCAGCACAGCTGGCACCCGGAGTCAGGATCCGATTCGTCACCGACGACGGCAACCCGAGGCAGAACTCCGCCGACCACACAAACCACTCACCGGAGAACGGACACTGAATCATGCCGAAGATCCTCATCGCCAACCGCGGCGAAATCGCCGTCCGGATCATCCGCGCCTGCTCCCACTACGGGCACACATCGGTCGCGGTCTACGCGGACCAGGACCTCGAGGCCATGCACACCCAGCTGGCCGATGAGGCCTATTCCCTGCCGGGGACCAACGCGGCAGAGACCTACCTCAACATCGACGCGATCATCGCAGTCGCCAAGAAGTCAGGGGCGGAGGCCGTGCATCCCGGGTACGGCTTCCTGTCGGAGAACGCCGATTTCGCTGCCGCGGTCGAAGACGCCGGCCTCATCTGGATCGGTCCCACAGCAGAGACAATCACGGCACTCGGTGACAAGGTCACTGCCCGCAAATTGGCGCAGAAGGTCGGCGCCCCGCTGGCTCCGGGCATCGACCGACCGCTTGAGAACGCCGCCGAGGTCGAGGATTTCGCAGCCGAACATGGCCTGCCCATCATCATCAAGGCTGCCCATGGTGGGGGTGGGCGCGGAATGAAGATCGTTCACGACCTCGCCGAGGTCGCCGGCGCCTTCGAATCGGCGACCCGTGAGGCTGTCGAGGCTTTCGGACGCTCCGAGTGCTTCGTCGAGAAGTTCCTCGAACGCCCACGCCATGTCGAGGTCCAGGTCGTCGGCGACGGCCAGGGGCGCGTCGTGGCCATCGGCGATCGCGACTGTTCGGCCCAGCGCCGCAACCAGAAGCTCATCGAGGAGGCTCCGGCTCCCGGACTCAGCGCGGATCAGCGGGAACGGCTGCGTCGTTCGGCCGAGGCTATCTGCGCCGAGGTGGACTATCGGGGCGCGGGCACCGTCGAGTTCCTCCTCGCCGCCGATTCCACGATGACGTTCCTCGAGGTCAATACCCGGCTGCAGGTCGAGCATCCCGTCACAGAGGCGGTCTCCGGTGTCGATCTCGTCGCCGAGCAGTTCCGCATCGCCTTCGGGAACGGGCTGTCCCTGGACTCAACACCCGAGCCGCGTGGGCACGCCATCGAGCTGCGCATCAACGCGGAGGACCCGGGACGTGGCTTCCTGCCCACACCGGGCCGCATCGATGCCCTGACCGCACCGGGTGGTCCCGGAGTGCGCTGGGACGCCGGTGTCCGTGCCGGAGACACCGTACAGCCGGCCTTCGACTCCCTGTTTGCCAAGCTCATCGTCCACGGGCCAGACCGCCCGACCGCAATCGCCCGGACCGTGACTGCGGCTGGAGAGCTGCACGTCGAGGGACCGGCCACGGTGCTTCCCTGTTCATTGGAGATCCTCACCGACCCTGCGTTCACCGCCGAGGAACTGGGCATCCACACCCAGTGGATCGAATCCGAGCTCCTCCCTCGCATGACGATGCAGGACCGGCCAGCACCGACGCCCGAGTCCTCACTGCAGCGCATGGACATCGAGGTCGACGGCAAGCTCACCAGGCTGGGCCTGCCGGCTGCGCTGCTGGCTGCATTGGGCGCTGCCGGTGGTGCTGGCGCTGATGCTGCCAGTGGAACCGGTTCGGCCGGAGCTGAAGGTGGAGCTGCGGACACGGGTGCTGTGAACGCTCCGGTACCTGGCAACCTCGTCGACTATCTCCTCGAAGACGGGGCCGAGGTGGCCGCCGGTGACGATGTCGCCGTCCTGTCAGCGATGAAGATGGAGACCCGAGTACAGGCTCCGGTGGCCGGTGCCCTGAGGCAAGTGGCGAAGGTCGGCGACATGGTGGCTGTCGGCGAAGTCATCGCACACATCGAGTGAGGCTGAAGTTTCGGTGAACTCGTCCTGCAGTGGGGAGTCCGGCCCGTGTCGGAGTCTCGGACTAGAGTGGTCCCTGAACTGAGAACTTCTGAAAAGTTCCGCACGAGAAGAGGAGACACTATGCCACGACTGTCAGTCGGCGACACTGCCCCGGATTTCACCCTGGTCAACCAGGACGGGAAGTCCGTGACCCTCAGCGAGTTCAAGGGGCAGCGGGTTGTCGTCTATTTCTACCCTGCCGCCATGACTCCCGGCTGCACGACCGAGGCCTGCGACTTCCGGGACTCGCTCTCGGCGCTGTCGGCTGCCGGCCTCGTCGTGCTGGGCATCTCTCCGGACAAGCCGGAGAAGCTCAAAAAGTTTGCGGACAAAGAGGGTCTGAACTTCGATCTCCTCTCCGACCCAGACAAGTCCATGATGGAGGAGTGGGGCGCATTCGGGGAGAAGAAGAACTACGGCAAGGTCGTCCAGGGCGTCATCCGCTCGACGCTGGTCATCGATGCCGAAGGCGCCGTGGAACTGGCCCAGTACAACGTCAAGGCCACCGGCCACGTTGCACGTGTGCGCAAGGCACTGGGCATAGACGCCGCCTGATCGTCGTCCCGACCTGATCGCGGCTGCCCTCTGGCTGCCGGGCTCGCCCTACCGTTTTCAGCAACGTGGCTTCGCCCTGCTAATCTTAGGGACGTCGCGCGCGAGTGGCGGAATTGGTAGACGCGCTGGATTTAGGTTCCAGTGTCTGCGGACGTGGGGGTTCAAGTCCCCCCTCGCGTACAGATCGAAATCGGCCTCTGACCTGGGTTTCAATTCTTCAGGTCGGGGGCCATCTTCGTGCCGTGCGCAGAAGGATATGATCCGCCTCTCCGACATGCTGAGCGCAGTGGTGGCTGCGGCTTTCTGCATCGTCGGGCTGACATCGTTGCAGATGTTCATCGTGGTGAAGGAATGCCCGAGGTGCTCTCTTACCACATTGAGGTACTCGCCTGACTCCAGCAGGTGGCGCGGCGTGCGCGTATTTCAGAGTCGTCCCTTCAAAGCGGCGATCCCATCGGCAAGACGCCGCGGCGGGTAGTCTCACTTCGCCCTCCTCATCATCGAACGCTCACGCATCGGCCTCAGCGAGGTTGAACGAAAACTCCGCGCAGCCGACCTCACGGGAGGTGAGCACTTTCTGGGTGGCGGCAGAGCTGGTGTTGTTGCTGCTCTGAACCCGCCGAGTCACGTCTGCTTCGTGTCTAGGGGAGGCTGGCCTGCGGTGCGGCCAGGACGTCGGTCTGGGACGATTGAGATATGAGCCGCTTTCCGTTTCTGATCAGGGAGTATCCGCTGGTGATCGCTACGCTTGTGGTCGCCGCAGTCGGTCTCATACTCCTGGCGACTCCTGCCGATGACGCCGCGCGACCGGTCGTGGGCGGGTTTGCACTCCTGATCGCGACTTGGGAAGCAATCGGGATGATCCGACAACTCATCAAAGGGCATGCCGGGCTCGATATTCTCGCTGTCACCGCGATCACCGCCGCGGTGCTCGTCGGCGAGCCCTGGGCAGCGCTCGTGGTGGTGCTGATGCTCACCGGGGGCACAGCTCTTGAGGACTACGCCGAGAATCGTTCCAAGCGGGAACTCACCGCACTGCTGCGTCAAGCTCCGCAACAGGCCATCCGCATCCTCCACGGCCGTGGCGTCAATCATTCCTCCGACGCGGTCACCGAGGACGTGCCCGCCGAAGCGGTCGAGGTGGGCGACCTGCTGCTCGTCCGCCCGGGCACTCTTGTGCCCGTGAACGCCATCCTCGAATCTGAGCACGCTGTGTTCGACGAGTCTTCGCTCACGGGAGAGAGCCTGCCAGTCGAACGCGACGCCGGGGAGAGAGTATCGAGTGGCGCGGTGAACGGGGCGACAGCAGTGACCATGCGTGCTGCGGCGCTCGCCTCGGACAGCGAATACCAGCAGATCGTACGTCTTGTAGAGCAGGCGGCGGGCAGCAAGGCGAAAGTGGTGCGGCTTGCGGATCGGTATGCGGTACCGTTCACGGTGCTTTCGCTCGCCGTTGCCGGGATCGCCTGGGCCCTCAGCGGGGATGCCACCAGGTTCGCAGAGGTACTGGTCGTGGCTACGCCTTGCCCCTTGCTGATTGCAGCGCCGGTCGCGTTCCTAGGGGGTATGAGCCGTTCCGCGCGGTTCGGGCTGATTGTGAAGGGTGGCGGCACCCTTGAACAGCTGTCGAGGGTGCGCTCGGCGGCGTTCGACAAGACCGGCACGATCACCACTGGCAAACCTTTACTCGCACGCCTCCTCCCTGCCCCGGGCTTCGAGCAACACGAGTTGCTGCAGCTCGCGGCCTCGGCTGAGGTGTACTCTTCGCATGTGCTCGCCGATTCCGTTGTCGGGGCGGCGAAGAAATATGGCTTGGGACTCCTTGAAAGTGAACGGGCCGAGGAAGTCGCCACCAACGGTGTAGCCGCAGCCCTCCGTACCTCCCGCGCGCCGGACGCGACGGTGGTGCGAGTGGGCAAGGCCTCCTGGGTACGCGAGCACGCCTCCGACGTTGTGCTCGCAGAACTCATGCCGGGCGAACTCGCGATCTACGTCGCAGCAGGCCCCCATTTCGCTGGAGCAATCGTCATGCGCGATCAGGTACGCATCGAAGCCAAGCAGGCGCTTCGTGATCTGGATGAACTCGGCGTTTCGCGCACGCTCATGGTGACCGGAGACGTTGCAGCCACGGCGGTGCCGATTGCACGGGATCTCGGGATCAGCGAGGTACACGCAGAATGTCGCCCCGGAGACAAGGTGCGCATCATCGGCGGAGTGCAGCCCCGCCCGCTCATCATGATCGGCGACGGCCTCAACGATGCGCCTGTGCTCGCTGCCGCGGACATCGGTTTTGCGATGGGAGCACGGGGTGCGACCGCCGCGAGCGAGTCGGCTGACATCGTGAACCGCTACGACACCCTTGCCTCACTGCCGCACGCGGTGAAGATCGGTAAAGACACGGTGCGGATCGCGTTGCAGAGTATCTGGCTCGGCATCATCATCAGCGCCGCACTCATGCTCATCGCCGCTTTCGGCTTTCTACCAGCGCTTCTAGGGGCCTGGCTGCAGGAAGTCGTCGACCTCGTCGCGATTCTGGGGGCGCTCAGAGCAGTCGGGCCTCGGTCTGAAAGAGCCCCTCGTAGATCCTCGTCAAAAGAGGCTGCCGCTCTCAACTGTCACACCACTCGAGAAGGTGAGTGAACCGACGACGGTCGGCTCAGCAGCCGGCCACCCTGGTCTAGCCCGTTGCCATAATGTTGGCCAACGTCTGAAGTGATTTCGAGCCGGTGTTCTCGGTGCGGGTGAATGGATCATTTCAACCGGGGGGGGGGTGTAGTCATCAGTGTCCATCGACAACCCCGAACACCGCCCTCGCGATCGCCTCGGCGGATACTGTCGGTGTCGGTGTCGGTGTCGGTGTCGGTGTCGGTGTCGGTGTCGGTGTCGGTGTCGGTGTCGGTGTCGGTGTCGGTGAATTCTCGATGGGCGGTGGGGAGTACGTCTGGATGAGCAACATGGTCTTTCAGAAGACCTTGCGCATCCAATTGACGTGGAGTTCGCTGCGAACGATGCGGTCGCCGCACATGCGGAAGTCGAACTCGGTGTCGACCAGGAAGAGTCCATCAGCCCCTGGATTGCCGCCATCTCCTGTATTACCGCGTTTGCGATGGTGCACTCATCCCATTTGTGACGATTCCCTTGCCTGTTGGGGAGCATCGAAACTGGGCCGCCGCCGTCGCGATCAGTTCGGTCCTTATCGGTTGATTCAGCCTCACACTCGGCGGTCCGTCGCGTGGTCGAGCGATCATGCGGAATCTGGTCATGGGTTGGCGGACAATGATCGCCACCTACCTGATCGGGATGCTCTTCAGGGCAGCAGCCGGGCGGTTTGGCCGTTGCGCTTTCAGGCGCGAGGGGTTCTGCACAGTCGAAACCTCTGCCCCCGCTGACAGATCGGCAGAGGCCACCGACTGGGAACCCGTTTGGCGATTTCGTACGATACCATCATACGAAGCACCCCGAGAGACGTGAAGAAGGACCCGAACAAGTCATGACAGATTCGTCAACCACTTCCGTTCGCCCTGTTGAATCGACCGATGAGACCCGCTGGCGTGAGCTCTTCCGCGGTTACCGCGAGTTCTACCACCTGCCGGAGTCCGAGGACATCGTCTCCCGGGTGTGGGGCTGGCTTATGGACTCCGCACACGAATGCCAGGGCCTGGTTGCCGAGGCGGACGGCCGAATCGTCGCCATCGCCGACTTCCGGAGATTCTCGCGCCCGTCGACCGGCACGGTCGGCATCTGGCTCGACGACCTCTTCACTGACTCTCAGGCTCGCGGAGCGGGTTCGGGCCGAGCGCTGATCACCCGATTGCAGGAGATCGCCGCGGCCGAGGGGCGCTCGGTTGTCCGGTGGATCACCGCGGACGACAACGCCGCGGCGCAGGTGCTCTATGACCGAGTCGGAACCAAAACCAACTGGCTCACCTACGATGCACAGCCGCAGGGCTCGTAGGGCCGAGAAGCTTCCCGTCGACCGATGGCCCGCTTCCACTTCTGAAGTCGGCATCCTGGGCTTCGAGTGACAAGCCCTTGACGACAGCCTTGCTGTTGACTGCGAAATCCTCTGTCGCGAAGTAGCGAGCGGCTGCCAGAAAATGTTGGGAGTCTCTGCATTAATGCACCCCTGGTATCGCGACAGCAGTCGGGCACTGTGCTTGGCTGGCCCGAAGCCAGCAGTCACAATGCTGCGATCCCATGCCCACCTGCCGGTGTTGGCCGCGGCGCGAAGATGCGCAACCGCCTGCTCGACGGTCCAGTCTGACCACAGCGATTGCCCCTACCATTGCTCTGCAGAGAGGCCCTCAAGAAAACTCGCCAAGCGAGCACGTTCGGCGTGGATGAGTGCCCAGCTTTCGAGCTCAGTCATAGGGCTTCCTCATTCCATCAGGGCGCGAACACCGACTCAAACCGCTCGCACACGACGAGCATATCTTCACTGAACCCGTCGGCGCCCTGACAATGCTCGGCCCAGAACCTCTCATGGATCTCTCGCCACGCCGCAAGACTTCGGTCACCTTCTCCTTCGGAATACGCGTGCTCAGCGCTGACCTGAGAAAACGGCACGATGTCAACGGCCGTGGTGACGATGACGGCCCGTGGCTGGCCTCTGCTGTCGAGGATCACGCTCGCCTGTCCGACCTCCGGAACCGGCTCACCGTCGGCCTTCACGTCCTGCATTGCCGAGGCAGTTCCCGTCTTCGCACAGTCAAGGACAAGCGTCAGCAGCTCGTCCGCGTGTGCCGCAGTCGCGCCGAACGCCCACGCCTCGGGCACAGCAACGGGAAGAGTCGGCACCGCACTTCGCGCTTCCGCCCAGAACCTATCGAGAATCATGTCGGTCATAGTCTCCCCAGGAATTCTTCGGTCTTCACCCTCGCAGATAATCTTATACCCCGCCTATTGCAATAGTGTGTGTCGCACACTATTGTGTGAAACATGAACGAGGATGCAGAGCAGGCACTGGCGACACACGAACAGGAACTGAGACGAGGAACCGTAGTCTTCGCCAGCCTCGTCGCCTGTCGTCAGCCACAGTACGGATACTCGCTGCTGACGACACTCACCGAAGCCGGCGTCGCAACAGAGGCCAACACCCTCTACCCTCTGTTGCGTCGACTCGAGAAACAGGGGCTGCTCAGCGCCGAATGGAATACGGAGCAGGTTCGTCCGCGCAAGTACTACACCGTCACCACCAGTGGAGCCGAGGTTGCCGCAGCGCTCCACTCCCAATGGCTGGAACTCAACACCAGCATCACGAAACTCTGGAAAGAAGGCACACCATGAGTGCGCTCACCGACGTCTACGTCGACAACGTAATCGGCCGCCTGCCGGAGAACTCCCGGGGTGACATCGCGGCAGAGATCAGGGCCACGATCGGCGATATGGTCGAGCACCGCCTCGGCAGCCTGGATCATCCTGCGCAAGCGCAGACCGCGGCTGCCGAGCGCGAGGTACTCGAAGAGCTCGGCGATCCGGTCCAGCTCTCACTGGAATACACGAACTCACCGCAGCACCTCATCGGGCCGAAGTCCTATCCGCTCTTCCTGTGGGCTATGCGGTGGGTGATCCCCCTCGTCGCTGTGATCTCGGTGACCGCGAATGCCATCACCTTCATCGCCACCCAGGACACCGTCCAGATCGGAGCACTGATCGGTCAGCTCGTCGGCAACACTGTCACCGCACTGCTCGTCACCTTCGCGACAATCACGATCATCCTCGCTCTTCGCGACCGCGGTCTCAGCGGTGGTGCCGGCGAGACGGTCAACGGCACCAGGAAGTCATGGTCGGTCGATCAGCTGCGCGCAACGGATGTGAAGGCAAAGCAGATCCGCGCCGAGGCGATCCTGGGTCTGATCTTCATCGTCCTCCTGGCCCTGGTCCCGTTCATCCCGACCTCTCTGTTCTACGTCGGCCATCTCAACAATGGCCAGCCCTTCATCAACCCGGAACTGGGATCCGGATGGTTCCTCGGATACTGGGGATTCCTGGTGCTCATGGCCATCGTCGAGGTCGTGAAGCTGGTCCGCTCATCGACAAGTCCAGCTGTGCTCCTCGGCGGGGCGGTCATCGACGCCGCGATGGCCGTCTTCCTCACGATCGCGCTGCTGACCCAACAGGTCCTGCATCCGGAGCTGACGAGTGCTTCTGGCGCCGACGTCCAGCAGACCATCACCGTGGTCGCGATCTGGGTCATCGTGATCTGGGATCAGATCAGCACGTGGCGCACCCATCGCACGAGCCGCTGACCGCGATACTCTTATCCGGGTGCTTCCTCACAGTTGCACCCGGACAAGAGAAAGAGGCCAGCCCATGACCGAGCAGATCGGCGTCGTCGGTGCCCGCGAGCACAATCTCTCCGGATTCTCCGTTTCCCTGCCGCACCGGCAGCTCATCGGAATCTGCGGTGTCTCAGGCTCCGGCAAGTCGTCCCTGGCCTTCGACACCATCTACGCAGAGGCGCAGCGCCGCTACCTCGAATCGGTCTCTCCCTTCACCCGGCATCTCCTCGGCGCGGTCTCCGCACCCCAGGTCGATCGGATCACTGGTCTTCCTGCCGCGATCGCGGTCAAGCAGCTTGTGTCGACACCTCCGGAGAATTCGAGCGTGGGCACCCTCTCCCAGGTTTCTGACCTGCTGCGGGTGCTGTTCTCCCGCTTCGGCGACTACCCCACCGGACAGGGGCGTCTGCTCGCTTCGGCATTCTCCCCGAACACCGTCGAGGGCGCTTGCCCGACGTGTGCGGCGAAGGGCAGCATCCATGATCTCGACCTCGACGCCGCAGTCCCCGACGAGTCACTGACCATCCGGGAAGGGGCGATCGCCGCATGGCCGGGAGGGTGGCTGGGCCGGAACTTCAGACACCTCGTCGAGGCCATGGACATCGACGTCGACATCTCCTGGAGCAAGTTGCCCGCCGACACTCGCACCTGGCTGCTGACCACGGAGGACACCCCCTCGCTGACGGTCAACCCCGCCGACATCCGCGATCATGTCGCCCGCGAGTACACGGGTAAGTTCCGCAGTGCCCGCAGGTACCTGCTCGACACGATGGTCACGACAGGCAGCGCCTCCGTCCGCGAGCGCACCGAGTCGTTCCTCAGCAACGAACTCTGCCCCGACTGCCACGGCAGCCGCATCAATCCGGCAGCTCTGTCGGTGACGATCGGCGGCGCCAATATCGCCGAGGTGGCCACCCGCAGTCTCACGGAACTGGCCACCTCGATCCACTCTGCCATCACCGCCGACCTCGACCGTGACCACAATGAGGCGAAGCGATTCTCCGGGGCCACCGATGACGCCGCCCAGGTCCTCCTCGACGAACTCGACAAACGTACGGCAGTCATCGAGCGCCTCGGCGTCGGCTATCTACCGCCCGAGCGCTCGGCGGCCACCCTCTCCCCCGGTGAGCTGCAGCGACTGCGCTTGGCAGCCCACCTGCACAGCGGCCTGCACGGCATGGTCTATGTCTTCGACGAACTCTCCACCGGACTGCACCCGAAAGACACCGATCACCTCTTCACCCATATTGAGGCTCTGCGCGATGCCGGCAACACGGTCATCCTCGTCGAACACGACATGGAGCTGGTCCGCCGCTGCGATTGGGTCGTCGAACTCGGCCCCGGTGGCGGTGCCCGGGGAGGTCAGCTGATGTTCTCCGGCCCCGTCGCCGAGGCACTGGACGGGCAGAGCTCGACAGCTGTGCGCCTGCGCAACGAGGCACCCAGCGAACCCTGGCGAGACCCCCAGGAATTCGGGGGCTGGGCCCGATGCACGGGACTGTCGGCGAACAACCTCGACGGTCTGACTCTGTCCTTTCCCATCGGAGGGCTGACGACCCTGACGGGAGTCTCCGGGGCCGGTAAGAGCTCCGTGCTGCGATCGGTGGCGACGCTGGCCAGAAGCGCTGGAGCCTCCCCGTTCGACGGTGACGAGGAGCCGCAGACGATACCTCGCAGCAGCAGTGGTGAGCGAAACGACCTTGCCGAGGCACACGCCACCGGACTTGAGGTCTTCGACCGGGTGGTCAGCTTCGATCAGTCCACCATCGGCCGGTCGCCGCGATCGGTCATCGGCACCTACCTGGGCATCTTCGACAAGATCCGCAGCCTCTTCGCGAAGACCGACCTGGCCCGCAGTCGTGGCTTCACCGCTTCACAGTTCTCCTTCAACACGGCTCGGGGACGGTGCCCACGCTGCGAGGGCCTGGGCATCATCACCATCGACCTCGTTCATCTGCCCGCCTCCAGCGGCACCTGCCCCGAATGCGAAGGTCGCCGGTTCACCGAGGAGACTCTCGAAGTCACAGTCGAGGAACTGACCATCTCGGATGTGCTCAATCTGTCGATCGATGCAGCCGCGACCGTCTTCGCCGAACGCCTGGGACTCATCGCCCATTTCGAAGTCCTGCAGAGAGTCGGCCTGGGTGGCCTGCTCCTCGGACAGTCCTCGGCGACCCTGTCCGGCGGTGAGGCACAGCGGCTGCGTCTGGCCGCCGTGATGCGAGCCAGGAAACGACGTGAGGCCTCACTGTTCATCCTCGATGAACCGGCCAACGGCCTGCATCCCAGTGATGCTCGGGTGCTGGGGCAGCTCTTCCGCCAGATCGTCGACGAAGGCGATACGATCCTCATCGCAGATCACAATATGGAGCTGGCCGCCGGCTCCGATTGGCTCATCGACATGGGTCCCGGTCCCGGTCCAGACGGTGGCCAGATCGTCGCCGAGGGGCTTCCCCATGACGTGGCTGCGGCTGGCGTCGGTGCCACGGCCGAAGTGCTGTCCGCAAGATTCGGCACCGCTGGTTGTTAGCTGCGACTTGTCAGCGCCCGTCTACTCATGTCAGCGCCGGCTGCGATGTTCAGCGGCGGCTGCGGATGACCGTGAACTTGCTGGTGCGAGCGACCTGTTCGCTGGCTCCGATGACGCGTTCCAAGGTCTCCCGGTAGTCCAGGTGTGAGTTGTAGACAGTGAGGACCTGCCCACCGGGAGCAAGCAGCTGGGCCGCCGCGGCCATGAGGCCGGCAGCAGTGTCGGTTTCGATGGTCGTGCCCTGGTGGAAGGGCGGGTTGAGCAGGATCAGATCATATCCGCCGGCGCTCACCGCCGAGTCTCCACCGGTCAGAGCCTGCACATCCGTGGCATCGGCGAGGATGGTCTCGACCTCGAGTCCGTTCGCCTCCGCGGTCTCCCTCGCCGAGGTGACCGCCGCCTTCGACACATCCACGCCGGTGCCCTTCTTCGCAGCTGTCACCCGCATCGCTGCCGTGAGCAGCCATCCGTTCCCACACCCAAGGTCAAGGACGGATTTCGGGGAACCAGGAACCGCCTCGACGGTCTGAGATTGGGCGGGCTGAGTTGCGGCGGCCAGAGCTGTGAGCAACGCGGTCGAACCCTCATCACTCTTGATCCCAGAGAAACAGGCTCCATGGGCTCTGACCTGGAGCACACCGGTGGCCGGATGATCGATAGTGCCACGCCTGGGGAAGCTCGGCAGACTGGGTGAGGACAGTGGGCGGCTGCCGATGATCATTCGATGTTTGCCGACGCCCGGGGAAACATCGACTCGAGCGTAGCCACGGGCAAGTTCTTTGTTGACGGCCCGGCTCATCGAGTCGCTGCGGCCGATGACGATGACCGTGGACACGTGCGCTTGGACTGCCGCGATGGTTTCGGCCAAGGCATGGGTGGCCTTCGGCGCGTTGACAACCGCCCAGACCTGATCCCGTTCCGGAGTGAAGGCAGGGAGATCGTCGATGGGGCTGGTCCGATCTGCTACCTCGGCGACGGTGTGTGCCTCGTCCACTCGGTCGTTGTACGTGCCCACGGGCGCGATCTCGCTCAGCAGACGCGACTGCAGTCCCTGGCCGTCATCGACGATGAGGATCTCGTGCGGAAGTCCCGCGACCACCTCAGCGGCAACGAACGTTCCGTCCGTGGCTCGACCGGAGACATCGAGCTCTCCGCTGCGTCGACCCAGCACGTACTCGGTGAGGATCCTGGCCTGAGGGAATCCCGGAACTTCAGCAAGCTCGGGAAACTGTTCCAGCAGATCCTGACTGCGTTGGCGGGCAGGAGAATCCGGAGACAGCAGGGATGAAGGCATTCGAACAGTCTAGTCGGACTCGGCCCTGGCCTCAGCTGCCGACGACGACGCGGCAGGGACCGAAGGATTCGACGAGGCTTCCCGCCGACTCTGCCATAGACCTGCACCACCGGTTCGCACAGATTTCCCGTGCAGTTTGGGGCGGAATGAGGCGCATCGCAGCACGCAGATGTGCTACTAATTGAGTGTGCTTCGTCCAGTGTCGTATCAGGAGAGATCATGACAATTCTCGTCGGTTATTCCCCCTCACCCGAAGGCAAGGCTGCCGTCACGTTCGGCATCGATCAGGCGAAGGCCTTCGATGACACCGTGATCGTGCTCAATGCCGGCATCGGAGAGACTCCCGACGAACGCGGTGTGGCGACGAACCAGGACATGGAGGAACTCAAAGAGGAGCTGCGCTCAGCCGAGGTCTCCCATGAGATTCTGCAGTTCCTGCGCGGAAATGATCCCGTTGAGGAACTCCTCGCCCTCGCCGAGGCGACCGAAGACACCCGCCTGATCGTGATCGGATCGCGTCGCCGCTCCCCTGTCGGCAAACTCATCATGGGCTCCACTGCCCAGCGCATCATCCTCGATTCCGACGTCCCCGTCGTCTCCGTCAAGGCCGACAGGAACAAATAGGGACCACACTCCCACGCCGCGCATAGCGTGCAGCTCGTGGCGCGCAACAAAACGGTTGGTATGTTCTCTTCGAAAAGAACATACCAACCGTTGAACAAGTTGAGGGTCAGTCCCCGACGATGGCTGCGATGAGGGCGTCGACGTCCTCGGCGGTGGTGTCGAAGGCGCACATGAGGCGCACGACATTTTTCGCCATGGGCCAGTTGGCGAAGGCGAACTTCTGCCGTGCTCGTGCTGCGACCTCATCGGGCATGTGCACGAAGACGACGTTGGATTCGGTCTCAGCCACGATCGAGATATCGGGTGCACGGCCTGTCGAGACCGCCTCGGCGAGGCCATCTGCCAATCGTTTGGCCATGGTGTTGGCATGATTCGCGGAGGTGCGCCACAGCTCGCCATCGTAGAGGGCGTTGAGCTGAGCGGAGAGGAATCGCATCTTCGATGACAGCTGCAGGTTCATCTTTCGCAGGAACTTCATCCCCTGCCCGATCTCGGGGTTGAGGACGACGATCGCTTCGGCGCCGAGGAGCCCGTTCTTCGTCCCGCCCAGGCTGATGATGTCAACGCCGACGTCAGCGGTGATGGCGCGAAGGTCAGTACCGAGGTAGGCCGCAGCATTGCCCAATCGGGAACCGTCGACGTGGAGGATCATGTCGAGCCCGTGCGAGGTCTCCGCGACCGCCCGGACCTCTTCGGCTGTGTACGTCGTGCCCCATTCGGTCGATTGCGAGATGCTCACTGCCAGGGGCTGAGCATTGTGTTCATTGCCGCGGCCGAGGACCGCGCCTTCGATGATCTCGGGGGTCAGTTTTCCGTCCGGAGTCGGGGCGCCGATGACCTTGAGTCCGCCGACCTTCTCCGGAGCGCCGGTCTCGTCGTAGTTGATGTGGGCGGAGGCTGCGGTGATCACGGCAGCCCACCGGGGCAGTGCGGACTGCAATGCGAGGACGTTGGCCCCGGTGCCGTTGAAGACAGGGAACGCTTGAGCGTTCGGACCGAAATGTCCTTTCATGACCTCACTGAAGCGCGCGGTCCAAGGATCACCGCCGTAGCCGGGAGTGTGGCCGACGTTGGCCTCGGCGATGGCTGCAATGACTTCGGCATGGGCGCCGGCCCAGTTATCGGAGCCGAAGTTACGCGGATGGACGGCCGGGGAGGTGTCAACGGGCGGCAGGTCGAGGGTCGTTGCCTGTTCGGCCGGTGGGTTCTGGGACAGCGGTGTCTGGTCATTCACATGTTCAGATTAGCGTCCCGCGATCATCACGCACAGTTGGTTCCAAAACCACCCGTTGCACCGGGGTGATTTGATGCCGACGGGAGTCCTTGTCGAACGGACTGGGGGACTAGCGATTACGGGTGTGAATCGATGCTCCCGGTGCGTGATGCGTGACGCATGACGCTTCAGCTACACGCGACACCCTTTCAGTCCACCGCACGTCCTGCGGACACACAACAGCGCGGCCAAGGTGCAGTTGCCCAGCATGTGCGCTGAGCGGTCGCACAGTGACCGCGCTGTTGTTGAGTGGAACGACTCAGGCGAGGAGTTCGCGCATGAGGTCGGCGGTTTCGGTCGGGGTCTTGCCAACCTTCACGCCCGCAGCCTCAAGGGCTTCCTTCTTCGCCGCTGCGGTCCCTGAGGAGCCGGAGACAATGGCGCCGGCATGGCCCATGGTCTTGCCCTCGGGAGCGGTGAAGCCTGCCACGTAGCCGACGACCGGCTTCGTCACGTTGTCCTTGATGTAGGCGGCGGCACGCTCTTCCGCGTCTCCGCCGATCTCGCCGATCATGACGATGGCTTCGGTCTCGGGATCGTTCTCGAAGGCTTCGAGCGCATCGATGTGAGTGGTGCCGATGACCGGGTCACCACCGATTCCGATGGCGGTGGAGAAGCCGAGGTCACGCAGTTCGTACATCATCTGGTAGGTCAGCGTGCCGGACTTGGAGACCAGTCCGAGCTTGCCCTTCTTGGTGATGTTGGCAGGGATGATGCCTGCCAGCGATGCCTCAGGCGAGATAATGCCTGGGCAGTTGGGTCCGATGATGCGGGTCGCATTGCCTGCAGCCTGCGCACGGGCCCAGACCTCGGCTGCGTCCTGGACCGGGATGCCCTCGGTGATGATGACGAGCAGGCCGATCTTGGCGTCGATGGCTTCGATGGCCGCATCCTTGGAGAATGCTGGCGGCACGAAGGCCACGGAGACGTCGGCACCGGTGGATTCCATCGCCTCGGCGACTGATCCGAAGACGGGCAGCTCAACTTCGTTGCCGTCCTGGCCGTTGTGCTTGACAGTGGTTCCGGCCTTGCGGGCGTTGACACCGCCGACGACGTTGGATCCTGCGGCGAGCATGCGCGCAGTGTGCTTGGTTCCTTCGCCGCCAGTGATGCCCTGGACGATGATCTTCGAATCGGAATTCAGGAAGATAGACATGTGTGTAAAGACCTTTCCTTACTTGGCAGCAGCCAGTTCGGCGGCCTTGTCGGCTCCACCGTCCATGGTGTCGGTCAGAGTGACAAGTGGGTTCGCGGCTTCCTTGAGGATCGCACGTCCCTCTTCGACGTTGTTTCCGTCGAGGCGGACGACGAGCGGCTTGGTTGCCTGATCGCCGAGGATCTCGAGAGCCTTGACGATGCCGTCGGCCACTGCGTCACAGGCGGTGATTCCGCCGAAGACGTTGACGAAGACGGACTTGACCTGGTCATCGCCGAGGATGACGTCGAGTCCGTTGGCCATCACCTCTGCGGAAGCGCCGCCTCCGATGTCGAGGAAGTTGGCAGGCTTCACGTTGCTGTGCTTCTCACCGGCGTAGGCGACGACGTCGAGGGTCGACATGACCAAGCCGGCACCGTTTCCGATGATTCCGACTTCGCCGTCGAGCTTGACGTAGTTAAGGCCCAGCTTCTTGGCCTTGAGCTCGAGGGGGTTCTCCGCGCTGACGTCAACCAGTTCTTCGTGGTCAGGCTGACGGAAGTCAGCGTTCTCATCCAGGGACACCTTGCCGTCAAGGGCAATGATGTCGCCGGCACCGGTCTTGACCAGCGGGTTGACCTCCACCAGGGTGGCATCTTCCTTCTCGAAGACGGTCCACAGCGAGGACAGCACAGGAGCGATCTTCGCAGCGGTCTCCGCGTCGAATCCTGCTTCCTTGGCGATCTCTTCGGCCTTGGCCGCATCGATTCCGTCGATGGCAGAGACTGGAATCTTGGCGAGCGCCTCCGGACGTTCCACGGCGAGCTGCTCGATCTCCACTCCGCCTTCCTTGGAGCACATGGCCAAGTAGGTGCGGTTGGACCGGTCGAGGAGAACCGAGAAGTAGTATTCTTCAGCGATGTCTGCGCCTTCGGCGATCATCACCTTGTCGGTGATGTGGCCCTTGATATCGAGGCCCAGGATGTCCTTGGCGCGAGCCTCGGCCTCATCAGGGTTCTTCGCAACCTTGACGCCGCCGGCCTTGCCGCGGCCGCCGATCTTGACCTGAGACTTGACGACGACTACTCCGCCGCCAAGTTCCTCGGCTGCCTTCTTCGCTTCTTCTGGTGTCGTCGCGACCTGGGCCTTGAGCACGGGCACTCCGTGCTTCTCGAACAGGTCACGTGCTTGATACTCGAAAAGATCCACGTGTATTCCTTCGTTTCTACTGCCGGGTCTTTTGGCCCCGCAGGTGCGTTGACGGATGCAACAACCATGACCACTTTATTCCCAAGTGACCCCGTCCATCCAAACGTGCAGGCCAAATCCGCCAATGAGTAAGAAATATCTCGTGAAAAAGTATCTTTGGCCCAAAGAATCTTGATCTGGACGTAAAATCAGATTATGGACGAGGTAGATCGGATAGTCGCGGCGTGGCGCCATGAGCGCCCGGACCTCGACGTATCTCCGATGGAGATACTCTCTCGCGTCTCCCGCCTGGCCCGCCAACTGGATTTGGCACGGAAATCAAGCTTCAGCGACTACGGCATCGAAGGCTGGGCCTTCGACGTGCTCTCGGCTCTGCGCCGCTCGGGTGAGCCCTACCAGCTCTCTCCCTCGACTCTGCTGCAGGAGACGCTGGTCACCAGCGGCACGATGACCAACCGCATCGACCGGCTGGTCACTGCCGGCTGGGTCGAACGACGTCCCGACCCCGGCGATCGCCGAGGTGTGCTCGTGCGTCTGACTGCTGGCGGCCGTGCCACGGTCGATTCTGCTCTGGCCGATCTGCTGGTCAAGGAGCGCGAGATCCTCGGCGACCTGACTCCGGCTGGACGCCGCAAACTCGCCGCACTGCTGCGGCAGCTCTCGACCGGATTCGACGCCGACGAAGGATGACGAAGGAGACGCTGTGACCGATGCGAACCTGACCGATTGGGCCGGGGTCCAACCACCGCGGCGGGAGACGATCCACGGTCGCTATGTCGACCTCGAGCCCCTCGAGCCGAGGCGGCATTCGGACTCGCTCTTCGCAGCCACCTCAGCGAGCGGCTCTGACGACCGTTTCCGGTACCTGCCGCAGACACCTCAGACCGCGCGTGCAGACTTCGACGAATGGATGGCCACAGCGTCTGAAACAGCGGACCCGCTGTTCTTCGCCGTGGTCGACCGCAGCACCGGGCGGGCCGAGGGAAGACAGGCGCTGATGCGCATCGATGCGAACAACGGCGTCATCGAGATCGGCAACATTCTGTGGGGACCGGCCCTGTCACGCACTCGTGGAGCCACCGAGGCGCTCTTCCTCTTCGCCGACCTTGCCTTTGCCAGCGGCTACAGGCGATTCGAATGGAAGTGCGATGACGACAACGTCCCGTCGAAGCAGGCAGCGACACGCTTCGGCTTCACCTTCGAAGGTCTGTTCCGACAGCACCTCGTCATCAAGGGCCTCAACCGCGACACCGCCTGGTTTTCCATCATCGACACCGAATGGCCCAGCCTCCGCGCCGCCTTCGTGCAGTGGCTCGATGAGGACAACTTCGACGGCTCCGGGGCGCAGAAGGTCAGCCTGAGCGATCTCATGCCGGCCCGCGCACAGTAGCCAGGTCGCAGCAGACAGCGCACAAGAGCCCGATGCGAACCGGGCAATCGTGCCCGGCTCAGCGCGTCCACCGGGTCGACCGCGGCCTCTCGGATTAGGCTGGAAGGCGAGACTGGGCCCCGGGCCCGGCACCGCCACGACGACCACATCTCGAGGAACCATGCGAATTCGCTCTCTTGCCCTCCTGACCACCGCCGCAGTGCTGGCCACGATGACAGCCTGCGTTGCCACCTCGGAGGAGACCCGCCCCGAACCGCGCCCCTCCGTCAGCGAGGAGGAGGTCACTCCGATTGAGACCCCTGACGACGCTCCGGAGGTCTCCATCGTCGATTCCTCCCCCGGAGGCGCGAAGGACGCCGATCCCCTGTGGCAGGGCCTCGCCGAGGCGGCCGCGAACAAGTCCGAGGCCTACCTCAAGGTCTACGTCCACACCGGCAACCCCGACGTTCCCGATACGGGCGAAGCCACCGTCACCGCCGACACCCCGGACAGTGTCAGCGTCACCGTCGATGCGAAGAACGTCGACACCGAGAAGTCACCCTTCCTGCTCATCCAGGGAACCTTCACCGTTGAGGAGATCGGCGGGTCCGCGTACACCCTGACGACGGAGAACTCTGATGAGATTCCGGAGCTCAACCCGAAGGGCCCCGATGATGAGGCTCGATGCACGGCCGATGACGCTCAGGACCGGATCTCGCTGGCCGCTCAGGACCTGGCCGATGATCCCGATAAACGTGAGGACTTCCGTCAGCAGTGGGGCGCCTCTCCCCAGGTCTGGTGGGGCATCCAGAAGACAGCGATCAGTCTCAACCAGGAGGGTGGCGTCGCTGGAGACTTCCTCACCGAGGCCTGCGGTGAGTACCTGCAGCAGTAAGCCACGCACCTCGAATCTCGCACGAGAGGCCGACACCCGATGAGGATTGCGATCGTTGGAGCCGGCATCGGCGGACTGTCAGCCGCTGCAGGCCTGCAGCGAGCCGGGGCACGGGTCACCGTGTTCGAACGGTCCGCCGAGGTGCGCGCCGGCGGTTCGGGTCTGTCCGTCTTCGCCAATGGGCTCAGAGCCCTCGAATCGCTGGGGCTCGGTCCTCAGTTCGCAGTGATCACGGACAAGCAGATCGAGTCCTTCGCCGCGGGCCAACGACGACCCGACGGACGCTGGATCGCGCAGATTCCCAGCGACAGTGTCGGGCAGCTGCGGATCGTCGACCGAGCCGACCTTCACCGAGTTCTGCTCGATGCCCTCGATGAGGGAACGGTGCGCACCAACGCCTTGGTCACCTCGGTGAGCATCGATGGAACGGTGACGATCGAGTCTGGGGCAGAAGCGGACCTACTGGAAGGTTTCGATCTCGTCATCGGAGCCGATGGTCTCAACAGCCAGGTGAGGGAAACCGTCGAGCCGGGAATCGGACCTCGCTATTCGGGCTATTCATGTTGGCGCGGGATCACCGAACGACCGGTCGACCTGCACTCAGCCGCTGGTGAGAGCGTGGGCAGGGGCCTGCGCTTCGGCATCGCCCCGCTCATGGACAAACGCGTGTACTGGTTCGCGGTTGCCAACATGCCCCAGCACGCGAGCTTTGCCGATGAGTACGCGACCGTGCGGGATCTGTTCTCCGGTTGGCACGCACCGATCGCTGAACTCATCGCGGCGACACCGACCGAGCGTATCCGGCGCACCGCGATTTCGGACCTCGCCACTCCCCTGTCGACCTATCATCGGGGACGCATCGTCCTCCTCGGCGATGCCGCTCATGCGATGACCCCGAACCTGGGCCAGGGCGGCGGCCAGGCCCTCGAGGACGCCGCCACTCTGACCGCGCTGCTGGCGCCGGTGATCGCGAGCTCGACCGACTCCGCGGCAGCTCTCGACGCAGCGCTGCGCCGCTACGACCGGCTGCGGAGGAAACGCAGTCAGTCGATCGCCGCGAAGTCACGTCTGCTCGGTGCAGTCTTTCAGATGCGGTCTCCACTGCTGGCGGGACTTCGTGATGCGATCTTCGCCGCAGTGCCACCGCGGCTCACGGCCGCGCAGGCAGCCAGTGTGCAGAGATGGGATCCACACCGGAGGTCTGACCCGCAGGCCTCCGGCTCGAGTGCTAAGGGCCTCAGCCCTCGAGTGCCCGGTTGTACGCGTCGACGACCGGAGGCAGGAAATATCCCAGGAGCACAGCAATCGCCGTGACCAGGCAGGCCAGGCCGAGCCACAGGGATCCGCCGATGACGCTGAAGGCGAAGACGATGACGAGCAGTTCGAAGGCGATCGCTGCGGGCCGGGCCCAGCGATGCAGCTTCCACGATCCCCGTGCAGCAGCGGCTACGCCGGCGGCGAAGATGAGGAACATGACGGCCAGGCCCAGCAGGGAACCTGCGAGAGGCCCGGCGCTGAACGCAGTGAGGACGAACGACAGAGCGGTCCCGAGGAGGGCCAGCACCTGAACCCCGAGAACCACGACGACCAGCAGCATCGCCCGTGGGGTGGGAACACTGTGACCGGCAGGTTTCGCAGACCCACCTGACGTCGACGACCCACCTGGAATCGCCGAACCACCCGAGGGCGCAGAGCCGCCGGGTGGCCTCGAGTGTTTGTCCCGTGAACTCAAATGTCGACCCGAGTGAACCCTGGAATGAGAATCTCATCAAGCATGCGCTCACGCACGTCCAGGGGCAGGAACGCTGCGGTGACGGCGTTGACGGTCGCCCATTCGAGGTCGGTCTGAGTCCAGCCGGCCTCATCGACGAGCAGACGCATCTCACGCGTGACCGAGGTCGCTGACATCAGCCGATTGTCCGGGTTGATGGTCACGGCGAAACCCAAGTCCTTGAGCCCGGTGATGGGGTGGGAGGCGATGGTGCCGCCGATGTCGGTCTGCAGATTCGAGCTGGGACAGAGTTCGAGAGGGATCTGCTGATCGAGTACCCAGGCGGCCAGACTGCCCAGCTGGCCCTCACCGTCGACGATGTCCATGTCTTCGACGATGCGAGCACCGTGACCGATGCGCTGGGCATGGCAGATGGTGAGGGCCTCGTGGATCGAGTTCTTACCGGCCGCCTCGCCAGCGTGAATCGTGACGGGCACGTAGGCCTGGTGGAGTGCATTGAACGCGGAGAGGTGCGCAGACGGCGGAAATCCGTTCTCCGGACCGGCAATGTCGAAGCCGACGACTCCGGATTCGGACCCCTTCTCGCGGTGCCTGATCGCCAGTTCCGCGATGGCCAGCGAGTTGTCTGCTTGGCGCATGGCGGTGATGATCTGGCCGACGCGGATGAACTTGCCGTCTGAGGATGCTTCGATCACTCCGGCTTCGAGTCCCTCTTGGACGGCTTCGACGACCTCGTCGAGTTCGAGTCCGCCTTCCAGGTGCTGCTCCGGAGCCCAGCGGGCCTCGGCGTAGAACACGCCGTCGGCCACCTGGTCGAGGACCCATTCCTTGGCCACCCGCATCAGGCCCTCACGGCTCTGCATCACGGCAACCGTGTGCGAGAACGTCTCGAGGTAGCGGACCAGATCACCGGAGCTCGCGGAATCGTGGTACCACTGGGCCAGCGCATCCGGTTCGGTGGCAGGCAGTTCGTGGCCGATCGAGGCGGCCAGTTCGATCAGCGTGGCGGGGCGCAGGCCACCGTCGAGGTGATCGTGGAGGGAGACTTTGGGCAACTGCAGGATCGGGTCGTCTGCTGCGACTCCGGCGGGATTATTCAACACCTGCACAGCTTATCGGATCAGCGTGGAAGAACGATGAATGAATCGGTTCGCACCAGCGATGTCGCATTCCGACGATTCAGGAGTTCTTCGGATCGACCTCACCGCTCTTGATCCGCTCACGCAGATCGGTGATGCTGCGGCCCGCATCGGAGACGCGGCTGAGGAACCCGTCTTCGGCAGCGATTCCCACCCCGCCGTTGTCGATCGTGCCCTTGTAGTGACGGTCGGTGACGAGGAACCCGCCCCTGTCGACGGGATCATCCTTCGACGCCTTGGCGACCTCATCGGGGTTCTTGCTCTGCGGCCATTCGGCAAACATGCTGCGCAGGCCTCGGCGGATGTTCGGCTCGATCGTGGCAATGATCGTGTTGCGAAATGCCCCGGACGCTCCGTACCAGATGATCTTCGGCAGGACCTTCTCCTCGTCGCCCTCATCTTTGGACTCGTGCGTGCGCAGCGACGCCAGTTCGTCCGTCGCGGCAGTGACCACGCCCATCGCCGCCGCCGATCCGAAGGGCACGACGACATCGACGTCGGAGTCATGGGCCGATGCGAAGAATGCCTGTCCGTCCTCACTGGTGTCTGCCACGGTTCGGCCATCGACCGCGGACTCGCGGAAGGACTTCACCTCGTCGACGTCCTCGTCGGCTTCGTCGTTGTAGAGGTCGACTCCGGCGTCGAACGCGGCGAGGATCTTCTCCGCCTGCGGGAACCCCTGCGACACGAGCGCCCCGACTTCGCCGGTTTCGCTCGCGGTCGCTGCGATGTAGCCGGCGATGAAGGCCGGAGGCACGAGGTCGAAGTCGATGGTGAGGACATTGTCCGGGAAGTCTGTGTGCCCGCTTGCGACCCCCAGGTAGATCTCGTCAGGATTGCTCTTGGCGTGGTCTGCGAGTTCGTCGGCCCCGCCGGGGCCGAGCACCGTGGTCAGTGCGCAGTCCTGATCGCTCATCCTCGTCAGTGCCGCCGAGGTGGCCGATGAGTTCGAGACTCGTTGACTCGAGGTCGCGGAGAACAGTCCCGCCGAACGCGCCAATTCCGTCTCCGCCAGGGTGAGCGCCCCGGCCGAGTGGTCGTCGAATCCTGCGGGCGCCGAGATCATGCACCCGAGTGTGGCGTCTTCGACGGGCTCGGGAGCCGTCACCGAGCAGGCGCTCAGTGCTACCAGGCTCAATGCGCTGAAGCCGGCGCCCAGCACCGTGCTCATGACCTTCACTCTCATGTCTCCAAGATTATCGGTTCTGTCTGAGTCCCCGATGCGGCGGCTGCGCTCCCGCCCTGCAGGTTGTGATTCGAGGCTAGTTTCGCTGCAGAACCTTCAGCGCGGTTGCGGTGAAGATGCGGGCAGCGATCCCGACGCTGTCTTCATCGATGAGCAGGTCGCCCTGGTGGATGTCGTACGTCTTTCCCCCGGGGGTGCGGGTGCCCATGCGCACCAGTGCTCCGGGACAGTGTGTGAGGTACCAGGCGAAGTCCTCCCCGCCCATCGACTGCGGGGTCAGCTGGACGGAGTTCTCACCGAGTTCGCCACGGACTGCGGATTCGATGAGCGCGACCTGGTCTTCGGTGTTGACCACCGGCGGAACACCTCGGCGATGGTCGAGGTCGACCTCGACCCCGTACGGGCCGGCGATCCTCTCGACCAACGCGGGGAGCACCTCGGCGACCTGGTTCCAACCGTCGACGTCGAGGCAGCGCAGGGTTCCGCGCAGGATCCCCTCGCTGGGCACCACGTTTGCCGCGTGACCGGCGCTGATCTCGCCCCACACGAGGGAGATCGCGTGGCGCGGGTCGATGAGTCGGCCCAGCGTCGAGGGCAGATCGGT
Source organism: Brevibacterium sp. CBA3109 (assembly GCF_040256645.1). Taxonomy (NCBI): domain Bacteria; kingdom Bacillati; phylum Actinomycetota; class Actinomycetes; order Micrococcales; family Brevibacteriaceae; genus Brevibacterium; species Brevibacterium koreense. The sequence goes on from NZ_CP158281.1 coordinate 2,549,022, forward strand.
GGCCAGTTTGCCCAGCGCGTAGACGAGGTCCTCGGTCAGGTGGGGTCGAGAGGTATGTCCGCCGTGACCGGACAGACGGATGATGACGGTGTCGCCGGCCGCGGTGATGGCGCCGATGCGGGATCCGATCCGCCCGACGTCGACGTTGGGGTCGCAGTGGACGGCGTAGACCTCAGGCACGTCGTCGAGCACGCCCTGGGAGATGACGCGCAGCGCCCCGCCTGGGGTGACTTCCTCGCCGGGCTGGAAGATCAGTCGCACCCGCCCTCCGAGCCCGCCGGGAGTGGATTCGTGGAGTCTCTGCAGAGCGATGCCGGCGCCGATGAGTCCGGTCAGGTGCACATCGTGGCCGCAGGCATGGGCCACGCCGGGCACGCTCGAGGCGAAGTCCGCGTCGATGAGGTCATCGATGGGCAGAGCGTCGATGTCGGCACGCAGGCCCAGCGCGATGGGACCGTCACCGACCTCGCAGACAACACCGGTGCCGTCGAGACGCCGAGGTGTCAGGCCGGCTGCCTCAAGGCGTCGGACGATCTTGTCCGTGGTGTCGAACTCCTGGAAGGACAGTTCCGGGTGCGCGTGGATATCGCGGCGGAAATCGATGAGTTCTGCACCGATCTCTGCAATTCTCGAGCTGATCACGTCTGGTCCTTTTGGGAGCGCGACACCGTCGGGGCGCGGTTCGGATATCTGAGACATTGACTGCAATGTTAAACACTCAGCGTCACGTGTGGGCACGCTGCGACCAAATTCGACACACTCCGCCGAGGACTGAAGTTTCGGAGATCGCATGAGCTCCCGGCGCGGAGACCGAATTCACCGCCTGCCTACAGCAGGTCGTCGAGTCCGCGTTCACCGGCAGCAGAGACTGCCTTCTTCACATCCTGAGCATGGGAGCGGGAGGTGATGAGCAGGACATCGTCGGTGTCGACGACGACGAGGTCATCGAGACCGACGATCGCCACCGTGCGCGGGTGCTCGGATTCGGAGAAGACGACCCCTGAGGCGTCGATTTCGAGGAGGTCGCAGTTTCGACCGATCGAGATGACCCCAGCGGGCTCTCCGGGCACAGGCTGGCGCAGGCGGGCCACCGAGTCGAAGTCGCCGACGTCATCCCAACCGAAGTCGCCGGGGATGACGATGACACGACCGGCCGCGGCAGCGGGCTCTGCGACGACGTAATCGATGGCGCGCTTCTCCAAGCCGGGCCACACCTCGGCGAGCACCTCTGACTGAGCATCGGTCCCCCAGGCCTCGGCGATGCGCGACAGACCCGCATACAAGGTCGGATCCTCGGTTTCGAGGACCTCGAGGAGAGCCGAGGCCCTGGCGATGAACATGCCGGCGTTCCAGCGGTAACGACCTGAGTTGACGTAGGCACGTGCCGTGCTCGCAGCCGGCTTTTCGGCAAAGGCCATGGCACGTCGCGCGGTCGGTGCGCCGTCGAGGCCCAGCAGCTCACCGGTCTCGATGTAGCCATAGGCGGTGGCGGGATTGCGGGGCATGATGCCGACTGTGACGATGTCGCCGGTCTCGGCGGCAGCGCAGGCCTGGTCGATGACCAGCCGGAATTCGTCGACGTTGGTGATCGAATGGTCTGCGGAGAACGAGCCGACGATCGCGTCCGGGTCCTCCTGTGCGATGAGCATTGTCGCGAGACCGATCGCGGCGGCCGAGTCCTTCGGAGACGGTTCGGCAAGGATCTTGTGCACCGACATCTCGGGAAGCTGTTCGGCGACCTGGTCGCGGTGGCTCTCCCCCGTCACGACCCACACGCTCTCGGGTCCCACGAGCGGTGCGACCCGATCCCAGGTGGACTGGATCAGACTCCGGCCCGTGCCCAAGACGTCGTGGAGGAACTTCGGCGATGCCTTACGGGAGAGCGGCCAGAGCCGCGTCCCGGATCCGCCGGCGGGGATGATTGCGTGGAAGTGAGTGTTCACATCATCAGTGTCTCAAAGTTCGGGCACTGACTGACCGATGCTGTCCGCCGTGTCGGGGTGAGGAGAACCGGAGGAAAGCCGGCCACCTTCGGCCACGATCCCGACTCACCAGTTCGGCCCGGCAGAGCGAAAAATTACCACATACGCTTATGATGTAATTGAACTCCGCCGCATCCGAGAATGACGGCGGTGAGGGAACTGCCAGAAACTTAATGTGATCCACCGCGCTCAGATGTGGCTCGACTGGCAACCAGGCGGCGTTCGGCGTAGTTTCTTGATGTACACAGTCGATTAATCCAAGATGGAGGATGCTCCGTGGCCAAAGCGTCTACGGGTACTCTGTACCGAGGAAATGAAGGAATGTGGTCCTGGGTCGCGCATCGCGTCACAGGCGTCGGAATCTTCTTCTTTCTGTTGGTCCACGTGCTCGATACTGCACTCGTTCGCGTCTCACCCGAGGCCTACAATGCCGTGATCGGAACTTACAAGACCCCGTTCATGGCCATCGGCGAGATCGCACTCGTTGCCGCAATCGCATTCCATGCGTTCAACGGCCTTCGCGTCATTCTCGTCGACTTCTCCAAGAGTGGACCGAAAAATCAGAAGAAGCTGTTCTGGGGAGTCATCGTCGTATGGCTCATCATCATGATCGCCTTCATCCCCCGCCAGCTGATGCACACGTTCGGAGGATGACATGAGCACAACATCGATCCCGGCTCCGCGCACCGGCTACTCGCGCCACAAATCAACACGTTCGAAGTTCGAGATGTTCGCGTGGCTGTTCATGCGCATCTCCGGCGTCGTCCTCGTCATCCTCATCTTCGGTCACCTCTTCGTGAACCTGTGGGTCGGAGAAGGCGTCCAGGCCATTGACTTCGGGTTCGTGGCCGGCAAATGGGCCAGCCCGTTCTGGCAGATCTGGGATCTGCTGATGCTGTGGCTGGCAATGCTGCACGGCACCAACGGCCTGCGCACCATCATCATGGACTATGCCGAGAAGCCCGGCACCAGGATGGCTCTCCAGGTGATCCTCTACCTCGCCTCGGTCATCGTCATCGTGCTCGGCACGCTCGTCATCTTCACATTCGATCCCTGCCCGGCCGGAGCCGACCCCGCATTGCTGGCGTCGTTCTGCTCGGCCGCATAGAAGGAGAAACATGCAGGTACATCAATACGACGTCATCATCGTCGGTGCCGGTGGCGCCGGGATGCGTGCAGCGATCGAATCGGGCCAGCGCGCCCGAACCGCAGTCCTGACCAAGCTCTACCCCACCCGCTCGCACACCGGTGCGGCCCAGGGCGGCATGTGCGCCGCACTGGCGAACGTGGAAGAGGACAACTGGGAATGGCACACCTTCGACACCGTCAAGGGCGGTGACTACCTGGTTGACCAGGACGCCGCCGAGGTGATGGCCAAGGAAGCCATCGACGCCGTCCTCGATCTTGAGAAGATGGGGCTGCCCTTCAACAGGACCCCCGAAGGCAAGATCGATCAGCGTCGCTTCGGTGGTCACACCCGTGACCACGGCAAGTCCCCGGTCCGTCGCTCCTGCTACGCGGCTGACCGCACCGGACACATGATCCTCCAGACTCTCTACCAGAACTGCGTCAAGCACGGCGTCGAGTTCTACAACGAGTTCTACGTCCTCGACCTGGCCATGACCGAGGTCGACGGGGTCCGGCGTCCGGCGGGTGTCGTCGCCTACGAACTGGCAACTGGCGAGATCCACCTGTTCCAGGCCAAGTCGGTCGTCTTTGCCACCGGCGGCGTGGGCAAGGTCTTCAAGACCACCTCGAACGCGCACACCCTGACCGGTGACGGCATGGCCGTGGCCTACAACCGGGGCATCCCGCTCGAGGACATGGAGTTCTTCCAGTTCCACCCGACCGGTCTGGCCGGTCTGGGCATCCTGCTCTCCGAGGCCGCCCGCGGTGAAGGTGCGATCCTGCGCAACTCCGAGGGTGAGCGCTTCATGGAGCGCTACGCCCCGACGATCAAGGACCTTGCTCCTCGTGACATTGTGGCTCGTTCCATGGCCAACGAGGTGCGCGAAGGTCGCGGCTGTGGCCCGAACAAGGACTATGTCCTGCTCGACCTCACTCACCTCGAGCCCGCGCACATCGATGCGAAGCTGCCTGACATCACCGAGTTCGCCCGCACCTACCTCGGTGTGGAGCCCTACACGGAGCCCGTGCCGGTCTTCCCGACCGCGCACTACGCCATGGGCGGCATTCCGACCAACATCGGCGCCGAGGTGCTGGCTGACAACGACAACGTCATCCCCGGCCTCTTCGCCGCCGGTGAGGTCGCCTGCGTGTCCGTGCACGGCTCGAACCGCCTGGGCACGAACTCTCTGCTTGACATCAACGTCTTCGGCAAGCGCGCCGGCATCGCCGCCGCGGAGTATTCGAAGACCGCTGACTTCGTCGAGCTGCCAGAGGCTGCCGAGAACGACACCGTCGCACTGCTCGAGAAGATGCGGACCTCGGACGGCACCGAACGCATTGGTGCCATTCGCAAGGATCTGCAGGAGCTCATGGACGCCAACGTCCAGGTCTTCCGCACCGATGAGACCCTGCGCGAAGCGCTCGACGAGATCGCGAAACTGCGTGAACGTTACAGCAACGTCGGCATCCAAGACCGCGGCAAGCGCTTCAACCTGGACCTCCTTGAGGCTGTCGAGCTGAACTTCCTGCTCGAACTCGCCGAGGTCATCTCCGTCGCCGCCATCCACCGTAAGGAATCACGCGGTGGGCACTTCCGGGAGGACTTCCCGGATCGTGACGACGAAGGATTCATGCATCACACGATGACGTACCTCGATCCTGATTCCGAGACCGACGGCATCAAGGGCATGCGTCTGGAGACGAAGCCCGTCATCGTCACCCGTTACCAGCCGATGGAGCGTAAGTACTGATGAGCACCGATACCTCAACCGAAACCCCGGAGCCGGCCTCGAAGATCGACCTGCCCGACCACGTGGCCGGTGACAGCGGTTCGATCCCGTCGTTCGACTGCACCTTCCAGATCGCACGCTTCGATCCCGAACAGGACGAAGAGGCGCATTGGGAGGAGTACAAGGTCACCATGTACGGCACCGACCGTGTCCTGGACGCCTTACACAAGATCAAGTGGGAGACCGACGGTTCGCTGTCCTTCCGCCGCTCCTGTGCCCACGGCGTGTGCGGCTCCGATGCCATGCGCATCAACGGCCGCAACCGTCTGGCCTGCAAGACTCTGCTCAAGGATCTTGACACGTCCAAGACGATCACCATCGAAGCGATCAAGGGTCTGCCTCTGGAGAAGGACCTCATCGTCGACATGGAGCCCTTCTTCCAGTCCTACCGTGAGGTCATGCCCTTCCTCATCACCTCCGGCCACGAGCCGACGCGTGAGCGTCTGCAGTCGGCCGAGGAACGTGAGGCCTTCGACGACACCACCAAGTGCATCCTCTGTGCCGCGTGCACTTCGTCGTGCCCTGTGTTCTGGACCGATGGCCAGTACTTCGGCCCAGCAGCCATCGTCAACGCGCACCGTTTCATCTTCGATTCGCGTGACGAAGGCGGAGACATGCGCCTGGAGATCCTCAACGACAAGGAGGGCGTGTGGCGTTGCCGCACCACCTTCAACTGCACCGAGGCCTGCCCTCGTGGCATCGAAATCACCAAGGCCATCGCCGAGGTGAAGCAGGCAGTCCTGCAGCGCGCATTCTGATCTGATCATCTGAATCGCCGAGGCGGTCGTGCACCTTTCGTGCACGGCCGCCTTTCGCGTTCCCGTTTGGACAGTGCGTCTTCGCACGGTCAATCCTGAAGACATCGGTTTCCCGGCAGTCGTAGACTGGTGCGCATGCGTTCTACCCGCCCTGCCTTTGCGTCGCCGCCGACAGCTGCCCCGCGTTCGTTCGGCACGGGAATGCGTCTCATCGTCAGCGCCGGCCTCGCGCTTCTGCTCATCGGCGCTCAGCTGGTCCTCTCCCCCGGAACCTCACATGCTGATCGCAAACCGGATGAGAAGCAGGAGAAGGTCTACCAAACTCCGGCCGACCTCGGCGATGGAGCGAAGCCACCGACACCAGTGGGCACAGCGTGGCTGGTGGGAAACCTGGACACGGGCGAAATCCAAGCCGCGCACGAGATCGATAAGAAGCATGCACCTGCCTCGACGATCAAGCTCCTGACCGCTCTTGCACTAGTCGACGTGCTCGACGATCCCAAGCAGAAGGTCGAGGCAGAATTCGAGGACATGGAGATCGACGGCACCAAGGTCGGTCTCATGCAGAAGAACAAGTACAGCGTCGATCTGCTCTTCCATGCGATGCTGATGTCGAGCGCCAATGATGCCGCGAACGCGCTCGGCCGGGCCGCCGGTGGCCAGGAGAAGGCCGTGGCGCTGATGAATGAGAAGGCCGCGGAGTTGGGGATGACGAACACTCACGCAGCGAACACCTCGGGCCTCGATGACAAGAATCAGTACATGACGGTCTCAGACATGATGAAGCTGGCGTGGGCGGTGTGCGAGGACGACTACCTGATGGGCATCATCGACACCGAAACCTTCAAATTCCCAGGTGGCAAGAACCCGGTCACTAAGAAGAAGTTCAAGGGCTATGAGATTCAGAACCACACCAAGATCGTCGGCGAGGTCAACGGTGGGCTCGGCCTGAAGAACGGATTCACCCGCCATGCCAAAGGTGCCTATATCGCCGTTGCCGAACGCGACGGCCACCGTGTGGTCTCGACGCTGCTGGGCATCGACAACAACTCCCGCCAAGCCGCGGTCGACCTGCTCGAATGGGACTTCGCCCAGAAGGATCCCAAGTCGCTCCAGACGATCCCGATTGGTCAGACCATCACGCCGAGTCCTGCTCCGACGGCCTCGGAAAGCAACAGCGATGCCGGCGGTGCCGCATCCGGAGACACTGCCTCCGTCGGCACCGATATGGACTCGCGCGAAGGTGCAGAGGCATCCGGTTCCAAGGCTTCGGCAGAGACCTTCGGCGTCTCGAATGAGAAGCTGCTCCCCGCCGGCATGCTGACGGTTGCGGCAGCGCTGCTGCTCACCGCGCTCATCATCATGATCAGGTGGCGCCGGGGCAAGTCCTCCCGCTGAACGCCCTCACCCGACAGACTCAGACTGCGTCGCTCCCCAGCCCGGCTTCTCCTGGCGTCGTGCTCCTGCACACGGTTGGCGTCGTGCTGCTGCACACGGTTTCGGCTTTCCACACCACCGTTTTGACTTCTCATTCCGGATGCGGTTAAGCTTATATCTTGCGTTCGAAGTCGTCCGGCTTCATTGAACCATCTGATCCACTGAGCACGATGACACTTCGCTCATGATGACAGCTCAGATCCAGGTTCGACATTGCAAATGATTCGCCACGGACACTGTCTCACTTCGAATCGCAGATCCCCCACCGTGAAGGATCAACCCACACCACGGTGACACTCAGCAGGTCCGTATCCGACTTTCTCGGGTGGCCGCCTGCACCTCGGCGACTACCCCGTCGCCACCAGGAAAACAATGAGAATGACGTGCGTTGATGCATGCCGTTCGACGAAGTAAGCAAGAAGGGAGGGAACGATGACTCAGTTCCCACAATGGGTCCAGCGTGCCATTGAGCATGCAGGACTGATCGATCCAAAGATCAGCACCCGCAACGGAAAGATCACGATCAGTGATATCACCGGCCGCGTCGTGCTGTTCACCGGTTCATCGCTGCGTGAGATCACGCCGCTGGCTGCTGCCTGAGCGCAACAGCCGTCTGGAGACGCTTCAGACCGTTCGGCTGATTCTCTTCTCTGCTGGGTTTTAAGCAGAGCGAGAACTGCTGAGGTCAGACTCCTGCCCGACATTTCACAGGTCCATCCTGTCGGAATGTCGGGCGATTTCATGTTCCCGAAGATCTCCTCGCCGAGGCGGTCCTCGAGAATCGTGCCGCCCGCCGGAGAGGGGACCTCCTCCTTGTCGTAGTGGGCCTCCAGTGTTTCGAAGAACCCCTTCCACCTCCGAAGTCAGCTCGTCGACGTCGACGGCGGTTCGCCGCTGGTCCTCCACTCGGTCGAGCAGATCCCACAGTTGGTCATACTCACGCAGTCCCCGATCTGCTGGGCGCTGAGATTCCGCGATCACCCGTGTCGACCTCTCCCGTTTCCGCATCTCGTTCAGGTCTACCGCTCCTGTACGAACAACACTTCCCGTACGAACAACGACAGGTTGGTTGCTTCTTCGTTTCTTGTAGGGTTGGGGCTTCATGCACTCGGTTCGAAGGGGAGGACCCACGCCGGAAGATACTCAGCAGAAGGTTCCGCTGTTGGCCAAGCGTCCTGATTTTGTGACCGATCTGCTTCAGATCGTCAAGACCGTCATCGCGGCAACCGCCGCTTGGTGGCTGTCGGATACTGTCCTGAACTCGCCGATGCCATTCCTGGCGCCGTGGGCGGCGCTGCTGACAGTACATGCCACCGTCCACCGCTCACTGTCTCGCGGAGCGCAGTCGACGATCGCCTCAACTCTCGGTGTTGCCTTGTCCTTCGTCATCGGCAACTACCTGGGAGTGAGCATCCCGACGTTTGCTCTCGCGCTGCTAGTCGGGCTCGCCGCTGCGCGTCTGCCCTGGATACGCGATGAAGGCGTGGCGATTGCGACTACAGGAATCTTCGTCCTCGGCAGTGGCTTCGACAGTCAACAGCCTCTGCTTGGGGAACGCATCTTGGAACTCTGCTTGGGCATTGCCGTCGGCATCGTGGTCCACCTCCTTGTGATTCCACCCCTGCGGGATCAGCAGGCAGCACGGTACGTCGACAGTATCAACAGGCGCATGGGCGACATGTTGGTCGACATGGCAGATGAACTGGACGAGGAGTGGGACACTGCCAATGCCGATGACTGGTTCCAAGAGACCGAATCGATGAGCCAAGAGTTGAACTCGGCGTGGCAGTCGGTCAAGTTCGCCCGTGAGAGCCAACGGGCAAATCCACGTGATCGTCTGCGCCGGAAGCGAACTCCATCGGGCGAAACTCGGGATACTCAGATATCGCCAAAGGATGCCAGCTACGAGAACATCCTGCAGCGGGTGGATGAAGGCATCTCCCATCTGCGCCATCTGACTCGGACTCTGCGCGAGGGATCTTATGAAGACGGCGAATGGGACACCCGCTTTCGCGAACAATGGACGTCCATCGTCCGGGACGCAGGTCGATCGATTGCCGACCCCGATGCGAAAGTCGAGCCGATCTTCAAGCGCCTCGAAGCGCTGTCGGTGAACATGGCCGACGATGACGGCCTCCCTGAACGCTCCTGGGCCCTCTACGGCTCGCTGATCGCGAGCATGCAGCATATCGCCGCAATCGTCGACGACGTCGCCTCCGCACGCGCAGCGCGCGAGTCCAGCTGAGCGCAGAGAGCCTCTTGACCAGTCGCCGGTCGCTGAACCGCCCTGCCTAGCCGGAACGCGCGCGAGAGGCACCCGCAGAATTCAGAGCACGAAAGAGCGCCCCGTCAGAACCTATAAGTTCAGACGGGGCGCTCTTTCGCATCTCAGTCTGGATCAGATGCGAACCAGAAGAGAAGTCGCGGTCTTCAAATCAGAAGTCCCAGTTCTTGTTCTCTCGGGATGCCCAGTCCTCGTCCTCCCTGATGAGAGGCGGAAATCCTGCGGATCCTCCAACTCCAATGGCCGCTCGTGCCATCTACGTGCCACTCGCGATCGAAGCCCCTCTCGCCGACAAGATCGCTGCCGTCGCACATGCCCAGCTTACCGCCGGGCGGCTCCATCCGCACGGGAACTTGCGCGGCCCACAGGCAGCACGTCGCACGTTCTCCCTCCAGTTAAGTGCCCCTCCCAGGTGGGTCGGTTGCTCGTCCCATCGTTTGGAGTACCACATGCCGCGTCTGCCACCCCTTCGCCAGCTGAGCAGCAAGCTCGCGTCCCCCTCGCCCCAAAGGTCAACCATTGAGTTCAGAGACTGAGACCTCTGGCACCATTGATGACATGGCACCACTTTCATCGTGGACGACTTCCACACACGAGCCGCTTAATCGGCACTCGATGGTGCACATGGTTGCCCCATCGGCGACCATCGGATCGGGAGTCGACTGGGCTGCGTCACAGATCCCAAACCAATACACGGATCCGGATCGCGTCGCCACGATCCTCGCCAAGCTGGGGAAACCTAAAGCAGCCAAGTACCTGAAGGGAAAGCTTCCTACAAGCAAGCGCACCCGCTCGGGCGACCTCGGAGAGATCATCGGAGCGCAGTACGCAACGCTTGAACTGGGCTTTCGAGTGGTGGAGCGGCTGCGGTGGAAGGACCACCGCGAGATGTCGATGCGTGGCGATGATTTGATTGGTGTGCGCGCGAGTACGAACGGAACGCTGGAACTATTGAAGGGTGAGGCAAAGAGCCGTGCAAGGCTCGGAACTGCAACGGTCACGGACGCAGATGATGCACTTAAGCGCGATCGGGGACGACCATCACCTCATGCTCTCAGCTTCGTCGCTGACCGACTCCACGAACTCGGTGAGCACACGTTGGCGGAGCTCATCGACGACGCCCAGTTAATTTCTGGAATCAGTCAACGGCAGGTGGTCCAACTGCTTTTTACCTTCACTGGTAATGATCCGAGGGCCCTCCTCCGCGCAAATACGACAGCGTACCGGGGACGTGTAAAGCGTCTCGCCGTCGGTCTGCAGGTCTCAAAGCATCAGGCGTTCATCGCGAAGGTGTACTCCAAGGCGATCGCTGATGCCTGAAACAGTTGATGAGATTGAGGCAGCGATCGGGCAGGCGACTGCACCCGGATTTCGTGAACAGCTTCTCGCGCGAGGAGAAGCCCGGTCGATGATCTGGCGGGACGGTGTCCTGCCAGAGGACGCGCCCGAATTCGACCAGCTGCTCAGCTACGACCTTCTCTCCTACGGCTACTCGCTCCTAAGCCTGGGGCTGCGCCTCGTGGAGGCGAATGGATCGCGCAGCCTCGCCCAACGCGCCTTTGAGGGCGCAGCCACAGCCATCGAATCAGTGATCGCGAGGGGACCCAACTCGCGCGAACGAGGCTTCCACCGCGTCGTCGCGGCAGCCGCCTACCACCTCGGCGGCTACTCCGCGCGTGCATACTCGCTGCTTCAGACAGCGCTCGATTCCGGTGAAGTCACGATTGGCGAGCGATCCCTCATCCACATCATCCGCAGAGAACTCGACACCCTGGCTGCGCTCATCTTGAGCCACCGCTACGAGGACGCGGCAGCAGACGCCAACCTGGTTGAGACGTTGCGCGGGCTCCTCGAGCCGACGAGCGATGAGGACCAGGCTGATGACAGCGGCGACACCGATGTCGTTGACGTCGTCGACCTCGCACTGACGGACGCGTTCGTCGGTGCGATCAGCATGGCGCTGCTTGCGTTCGAACGGGGCGAGCAAGCGCTGCTGGATGAGGCCCTCAGCACGCTGCAGGTCGGTCTAGGAGCCGCCGGCGAACTGAACATGGTTCCGCAGTGGTGGTGCCATCGACTTGCGATTCACCTGCTTCGCGGTCTGTGGGAGGCCAGTTTCCATCGCCTGCTCCCGGACGCCCCAACCGACGGTGGTGGTGGCGACTGGGCACAACTGCGTGCGACGTTCATCGCATCCCTCTTCCGGAGGCGACGCTCGGAGATCGACCTATGGCCGTCGCAGCTCGCCGCAGCAGAGCGGGTGCTGAATACCAGCGAGAACTTGGTGCTGTCTCTTCCGACGAGCGCCGGCAAGACCCGGATTGCCGAGCTTTGCATCCTCGCATGCCTAGCCGAGGGCCGGCGGGTTGTGTTCGTAACCCCATTGCGGGCGCTGTCAGCTCAGACCGAAACCGCCCTGCAACGCACTTTCACCCCTCTGGGGAAGACCGTCTCATCCTTATACGGCGCGATCGGGGCCAGCAGCGCCGACGAGGATTTGCTGCGAGAGAGGGACATCGTCGTCGCTACTCCCGAGAAGCTCGACTTCGCCCTGCGCAACGACCCAACACTCCTCGACAGCGTAGGGCTTGTCGTCCTCGACGAGGGGCACATGATCGGGGCGGATGAACGTGAGGTCCGATACGAAGTTCAGATCCAACGACTGCTGCGCCGTGGGGATGCGGCTACCAGACGTATCATCTGCCTCTCGGCGATACTGCCAGACGGAGATGAAGTCGAGGACTTCGTCAACTGGCTCACCGATGACCAGCCCGACGGTCTCATCGCGAGCTCGTGGCGGCCGACGAAGCTTCGCTATGGCGAAGTGATCTGGCAAGGCGATCGAGCCCGCCTGAGCATCATCGTGGGAGACGAGGAGCCCTTCGTGCCCCGGTTCCTCGAACCCTTAGTTCCACCGATCGGTCGCAGGAAGACGCCCTTCCCCAAGAATCAGCAGGAGCTGACGCTGGCTACCGCCTGGCGGCTCGTCGACGACGGGCAGACTGTCCTGATCTTTTGCCCACTCAAATTATCGGTGAACGCATTTGCCAGAGTCATCGTCGACCTTCATACACGGGAAGCACTGCGAAGTGTCTTCGAAGGAGATCCGGGCGACCTCGCCTCGGCCATCACGATCGGAGAGGAATGGTTCGGCCGAGATCACCCGATCCTCGCCTGTCTGAGACTCGGCGTAGCGATTCATCACGGATCGCTGCCCGCACCCTACCGACGAGAGGTCGAAAGGCTGCTGCAGCGAGGGGCGCTGAAGGTCACGGTCTCTTCGCCGACCCTCGCCCAGGGACTAAATCTCTCAGCCAGCGCGCTCGTAATGCACAGCCTCTGGCGCAACCGAGAACTGATCAAGGCGTCTGAGTTCCGCAACATCGTCGGCAGAGCCGGCAGAGCGTTCGTAGACTCCGTCGGCCTCGTCGTCCACCCAATCTTCAAGGACGTGTCCCGAGGGAGGCGGAACTGGGGGCAGTTGGTCAAGGACACCGCTCTGCGCGACATGGAAAGCGGCCTACTGCAACTGGTGGCGAACCTGTTTGCCCGGATGCAGGCCAAGCACGGTCTCCGGGACCTGGACTCGCTGCTGGAATACGTCGCCGGCGCAGCGGCGTGGGATTACCCAGAAGTCGCCGCCGAGAGCGAGGAGGAAGCCGAGCGCTCCCGATTTGCGTGGCGCTCGCAGCTCGCTAGCCTCGACAACGCCCTCCTCAGTCTGCTCAACGACTCCGCGATAGCGGAGGACGGAATCGAGAGGGCTCTCGATGACGTGCTCGCCTCGTCTCTTTGGACCAGAAGCTTGGCTCGACGGCAGGAGCCCGTTCAGACAGCGCTTCGAGCCGGCCTGACCGCGCGTGCACGCTTCCTCTGGAGCCAGTCGACCCCGGCGCAGCGCCGAGGGTACTTCCTTGCCGGGGTCGGTCTCGAGACCGGACGCCAACTCGATGAGCACGCCAGCATCTTGGAGCAGCACCTGCGCGACGCCGACGAGGGCATCCGAATCAGCGACCCCGGTGCCGCAATCGACGCCCTGACCAGCTTCGCTGGGATCGCATTCGACATCTACCCCTTCGCGCCCCGCACTCTTCCTCCGCAGTGGGAAGGCATCCTCGCCGCATGGCTTCGCGGCGAGGATGCCACGCAGATTGCGGGAGAGGAGGTCACGGACACGCTGGAATTCATCGAGGATTCGCTGGCCTACCGGCTTCCATGGGCGCTGGAAGCGGTCCGGGTCCGAGCGACCGCCCACGAAGAGCCTGTCAACGGTCTTTGGGCGTTCCTCGCCGATGAGCACGGGCTCGCAGTTGCATCGCTAGAGACAGGGACGCTGAACCGATCCGCCGCGCTGCTCATGCAGGCCGGATTCTCCTCCCGAGCCGGTGCCCTCGCCGCCATCGCTGCCGGACGCGGCACCTTCACAACCGTGTCGGAGCTTCACCAGTGGCTGAACTCGGAGGAGGTGCGGCAACATGCGAACGACCCGCACTGGCCGACCGTGTCATCGCACGATCTCTGGGTCGATTTCATCAGCCGTGGCGCTGCTGCACCGGAGAGAACCTGGATCAACACAGTCGAGGATGCCGCGGTGACGTGGCTTCCCGATCACCAGCCGAGTAGCGGGACTCCCTATCGAGCCGTGTCCCTTGCGAACGGTGAGACCATCCTCCAAGCCGCGGACGGTCGACGAGCCGGTTCGCTTGAGGAACCACTCAATCCGAAAAGGCGCGGGTTGCTCATAGTCACCGGGACGAACGCCGCCAACAGCGTCGAACTCCGCTATCGAGGCCCATCCGACCTTCATGCGTAACTGTGTTGCATGATTCTCAGATCATGTTCGGATTTCTACGGGACAATGGGATTGCAACGGATACCACATGCTTTGCCTGACACCACTACCCAGCGGATCTGGACAGGGATCCTGGTCCGGGGCCGCAGGGCGGTGCCTCTGGAGTAGGAATGGGGCTGCCTGAGCGTGCAGCGTGAGCATGGTGTCTATTCACCCGTCCGTTCGGTGCGCATCGAATGACGGTGTAGGAGTACACGAGCGGATCACGAAGAGCCAGGTAGTCGACCTGCGCACGAGGATGCTCCAAGTCTCACTTCTTATAACCCTTAATCCTTCTGACCCATTCTTTGAAGCGGACCAACTCCGCTTCGAGTTCGTCGGGCTCCGGTGCGGTGAAGTTGGTCTCGGGGGCCTGATCGTGGCGAGGCGCCCACTCCGATGCCTTAGCGTAGCCAGATTGGTAGTCGTTGTCGTCTTGTTCCGTGATTCCTACGAGCATCTTGAACATGCGTGGCCGCACCTCGTTAGTACCGCGATCCACCAGCTCGTTCACAACATCGAGGTTGACCGCGCGTTCCCATGCTTGAGACAACCGCCCACCCCACTCCTGAGCACGCCGCGTGTACTCATCGGAGTCGAGCTGGCCCCGCTCCTTCTTGAGTCGTGCGATCTCGGCTTCCAGGTGGTTGATCCGCGACGGGATGTCTTTGACGCTCCAAGGATGCTTGTCAGCAGTTAGCCCTGGACGCTCGCCCTGTCGTAGAATTGCGCGCTCAGCGACGTCGACCCCAAGGTCCCGTGCCGCCTTGTTAAGGGCGTTCACGAAAGTTGCCTCGTGCGTGAAAACAACGACTTGTCTCGACCGTGCCAGTTCCGCGAGGCGGCGGGCCACGCGGGAACGGCGGCTGGCGTCGAGCGACGACACAGGGTCGTCGAGCACAACGGCTGACTTCGACTCATCAAACTCGACTTCGGTGAGGAATCCGGCCAACCCGAGAGCGGTCTGTTCACCCTCGCTCAGTACATCGTCGATATCGGCGTCCAAGATGGCTCCGAGTAGACGGGGCCGATGCTGGAGCGTGACGTCGCGTCTACCTTTAGTGGGAGCGAGTGTGACCCGGCGCAAGTAAAGCTGCTCAGTCTCGTGAGTGAACTGGTCTCGAACGATGCTCGTCACGTAAGCCGTGGTTAAGGCCGTTGCCTTGCGGGTAATCCCAGTAGTGTCAGTGAGTCGGCGAGCTTCTTCAATCTTGGTTCTCGCCTGGAGCCGCACCACTTCTTTGACAAGATTATCTTTGGCCTTCGCAAGTTGCTCTGCCGCTTGGAGATCGGCAACCTCGGATTTCAGCGCTCGGACAGAATCGTTGAAGCTTGTTGAATCAATATTCGCGCTGGCGGTGATCAGCGTTTGTCGCCTCTCGCCGATGGTTGTGCCCGGAGCCACTCCAGAGGTCGTCGGACGCTCCTCTCTGGTGCCGTCAACCCACGCTACTATCTCAGTGGCGACCGTTGCCGCTTCGGTCATCCATGTCTGGCTTGCTGTGACATCCTCGCCACCAGCCTGCAGCTGGCTCAAGGCGGTAGTCACAGCCGCCGGCGCGGACTGGAGACGAGCAATCTCATCGCGACGCTGAATGACGCGACGCTCGGCAGCATCGGCATCACGCGAGGTGGTGTCCTTTATGAAGGCATCGAATCGCCCCAATCGGTTTGATCCATCCGGGCTCAGCGGTTGCTGGCATAGAACACACACGGCGTCATCGGTAGTGACTGGGAAGTCGTGTTCGTGATACGCCTCGGTCGTCGAATACCGACGTGCCGCATCCCAGAGGGCCCGCCACGTCGCCGACCCGACACCAGGCAATGGCTCGGCGTCGAAGTTCTTCGCTGACGCGATCTTTGCCGCCCCTCGGAGATCGATTGCACTTTTCGCGAGCGCGGCCACATTGTCGAACGACTGGTTCGTTACGGCCTCAGCCAGTTGATCGCTATGACTCTTGACTGTCGCCCAATGGGCTGCGAGCTGAGCGAGGCGTGTCTTCTCTGCATTAAGATCGCTGGCTTGCAAGCGCGTGAGTTCCCGCAGTTTGGCGGAGAGCGATACGTCGTGATCCGGGGACAGCGTCGTGGCCTCGTCGATCTGCTCACGCGTGGTGGTAGCACTGAGCTGATCAAGAAACTGCTTTGCCTTCGTGCCTTCCCCAAGGAGCGGAAGTTCCATACGGAGCGCCGCATTGTCACTCAGGCGCTGTGAGAGAGCTTGCCGCACCTGATCGCACGCGGCCGAGAGCCGATCGAGCAGAGTAAGCGCGGATGGGCGATAGCTGATCTCTGAGGCTGTGGTGACATAGGCGTCGCCGCACTCTTCGTCGTAGAACCGTACCGATGACAGATCGCGGCTGGTCCCCTGTGTGAGCGCCCAGGTCGTAGCCGTAGAGCCAACCACGTACTCGAAGACTGCCTTCTGATCGTGCACGCTCTTTGCGAAGACATCACCGAGAAGATCACCCTTGATTCGGGCAGTAACGGCCTGCCGAATGAGACGGGCGTAGCCGGACTTCCCGCTGGCATTGTCGCCGTAGATGATCGTCAGGCCCTTGCTGGCGAAGGTCAACCGCTGGCCCGTGATGAGCGCGTTCACGCCCTCCACGTCGGCTACGGCTGACAGCCGTATCGACTCTCCGCTCTCGGAGGTACCAGGGACATCGGCAGCGGTGATGGCGGCGACGGATGGATACGTCCCTGCGATCAGGTGATCGGCGATCTCGTTGACGGCGTCTTCAGACAGATTCTCGTTCCGGCAAAAGCGCCCGACGGCATCCTTCTGCCAGTCGGTGCGTTCAGCCACCCAGGTCGCCAAATCGTTCGCGAGTGTCACGGTGTGATCCCCAAAGCGGTGAGTAGCGCAGCATGCGCCTGTTTCAGGGCGAGGATACCCTGCGGTCTGAGGGCCACCTCGTCGAGTTCAATGAGGTGGTTCGCGATCTCCTGCTTCGTCGGTGCCCGCCATCCCTGACTGGCAGCCCAGGCTTCCAGAGTCGTGGACCACGGTGCTGCCGTCGCATCGGGCAGGCTTGGTGGTTCACCTATGGTGACTCCGGCGTTGACGTCGCGGAGCAGCGCGGTAAAAGTGTGCAGGTAGAGATCCGAGTCCAGGGTGTTCTCAATGCCGTGCACGTCGAGGGCGACAATCCGGTCACCAGGTATGGCGCGACCGATCGTCTCGGCGAGCCTTTGTCCCCCGCCGTCGCCGTCGACGAGGAACGCGACCCTAGCCGCCTGGAAGTCGAGCACCGGGTACGAGTCCTTCGGCATCTCTGAGAGGCCAGGTGCCACCTGATACGGCAGGCTGTCTTGTCCTATGGCGGCGCGCATTAGGGTCGGGAGGAGGATCATGTCGGTGGCGCCTTCCGCGATGACCGCGCAGCGTGCTGGTGTAAATGCTGCGGCCGAGGCACCCATCGCGAACATCAGGGAGGTGAACCCGCCGCCCTCTTGTCGCCAGAAGCTGTTTTCTACGTGGCTCGTCTCGTCGCTGTCGGGCACGACGGCTCGGATACCGACCCCAAGATCGGCGGGTAGACAGCCCGGCGAGTGGGTGGTGTAGATGATCTTGTCGGCTTTGTCCTGTTTGGCGAACATCTGCACGAGATCGGCCTGCGCGTCGATGTGAAGGCGGGTTTCCGCCTCATCGATCAGGAGGATCGTCGCGCGTCCACTGTTTCGCGCAGCAAGGAAAGAGTTCAAAGCGACGAACATTCGCAACCCAGCGCTTCGTTCGTCGAACACGGATGCGTGTACACCGTCTTCGACGATGCCAATTCGGAGAAGCTTGTTCTCGACGTTGAGTTCGACCTTTAGGTCGGACTGCTGCCATGCGTTCTTGAAGTAGTTGCCGAGTGTGATGTTCGCCTTGTTCTTGATTGTGTCTCGTCGGGATACCTGTCCGGTCTGCACGGCCTGGGTTAGAGCATTCAGGTCAAGTCCGGCCAATCGCGCCAGGTTCGCAAGCGCTGTTGGCACGTCGCCAAGCAGTGCGTCATCAAGGGTGTAGGCAGAAGCCAGCGTGCGGTCGGCCTCAGTGAACATGACTACGTCGGGGGTGAGATTCCAGAGTGCCTTCTCGGTCCTCTCCGTGGGGTCCTCACGATCAACCCACGCTCCGAGTGAGAGAAGCAGTCGCTGCAGAACGTCGGTTTCGGCGAATGCACTCAATACCTCGACGTCTTTGTCAGCGCGTTCGCGCAAGGCGTCAATCGGTTCTCGCTCCCCGAGCGGGTTAGCGAGGTGGGTATCGAGATCTTGTCGCAGCAGGCGAAGTTCATCGAGCAACGGCGAACCATCCGGGGGCTCTGGTATTTCGTCTTCCTCGGCCATTTCGATGGGAAGCGGTTCTAAGACGCTGATTGCTGACAGGGATTCACCCAGGTCGGCTGCCAGTTGCTTCAGCTGCGCCTCGGACTTGCGAGGTGCGGGCTTGACAGTGAAGTTGGGTCCATCACCGTCGGCACGACGACTAACGAAGAATTCGATTGGAGTGTCCTCGAGTTCAAGGTCCTCCAACTCCTTACGGTCCTCGTCGCTGACGCGGTAACGCAAGCTGACGACCGGGGTGGAGTCGGCGATGCCCGTCGATGCGCGCGACCGCTGTGCGGGTCCGAGAGCGTCGGAGGCGTCCACATAGGCAAGTGACCTGAGGAGCGTCGTCTTACCTGCCTCGTTTGGCCCAACGATTGCGACAAGCTTCTGGTCTAGCTTGATCGTGGTATCAAGGAGCCGGCCGGCACCACGCACTCGTGCAGAAACAAGCCTCATGCAGCATCCCCCGATCCGTTGCGCTGGTCAGTCGCATCCTCTCGATCGGCGGCGTCGACGCTCAGCTGGTCCTAGCCTCGATGGGTGCCCCCAGAGCGTCGGCTCTGGAACCTCGTGGCTCATTGACGAACTCTACCGGCTAGGTCCGACTCAGCGATGCATCTCTGCGCACTCGGTGCTGTCGTTCCGCATGGGCATCGCTGACAAGTCATCCGCACGGCAAGGCTCTCGACCGGCCGACCCCGCGCTTGACCGGAAGGTGCGCTCGTGACACCCCGTGCCATACCGAACGGGTAATGATGTTCATCGGTGCTGTCCTCAGTCCTTCGGACGGAGACACGAAAAGGAGGCCGGACCTGCAGAAACCCGCAGGTCCGGGCCTTCCATCAGCCTTTTCGGGCCTCGGGCAAGCTCTGATCTTTCAGAACGCCCAGTCCTCGTCCTCCCTGATGAGAGGCGGAGAATCCTGCGGCTCCTCCAGCTCCAATGGCCGCTCGTGCCATCTATGTGCCACTCGCGATCGAAGCTAACGGTCACCGGCTCCAACGCTGTTGTCGCACAGCCCAAGTTTACCTCCGGCGCTCGGCACACTCAACGCGTTCAGTATTAAACACAGGCACGTTGGAGGACGATCAGCCGAGCTGCTCTCGCTACGTACGCGGCTAAGCCAAGCCGCTGGAAGTCTATCAACGTGGTGGTCTCAATGCTGCGCAAGTCGTGTCACGGGACGTACTCGACGGCGCCTGGGAATCCGGCAACGAGGGACGTCGACCAACATCTGTCGGCCGACGCGCTCGAGGGTCATTGTGCCAAGAAACAGGCTCCAGTTGAAGCCACCCAATTGGCTCTCAAGACGCTGGCGACCCACCCTCAGCCACCTGCTTACGTCCGATCGCCAACGCTCACCAATCCGGCACGTTCTGTGGTCACTAATGAGCGAGAGCGAAGCGGCGGACAATCCTAGCATCGCGAGCACCACCCTGGAGCAGGCTTGCCCCCGCCTCAAGCCCCGGTCACAACGAGCTTTAGAAACCCAACTCTATCAACGAATCAATTTGCATCCGGAAGGTAGGTAAAAACCCCTGATCTTCGGTCGACCTCTGGATCCTCCTATCTTCCCTGAGGCTCTCTCGAGCTACAGCAATTGCCTTATCTGCGTGGAGCAGAATGGCGCTCAACTCTATTAGGACACTATTGCTTGGAATTTTTGCAATCCTGATCCTTGAGTCATAGCCACGAATGTCAAAATTGGGATCCTCCGACTCGGCAAGAACCAGAGCCTGATTAGGCTGTATAGTTCCAGCCAATTGAGTAAAATCTTGCCTTAAATCCTGCGAATCGAGCTTCTCTGGCGCAATAAGGGGCGCCGCACTCCAGCCGAATATCGGCCCTAGCGGACCCGACATGAGTTCGACAAAAGGTCCTACAAGACCAGATTTGACTATTTCGCTAATGCTGCCCGGATCTTGATCGCCCCTCATTGCCTGTTCGACGATTGGAGGCGCCGTGCAAGATACCTTCTCGAGTTTCCCATCAGAGTTTCGCCCTAGAACCGCCGTGGCAAACACCGATGCATCCTCACGAAATTGCTCGGCAACTAGCTTTGCGTCGGCGTAGGTAGCTGGTGCCGATAGGATCATTGTGCTGGATTTCATCTTTCGCGCTCCTTCATCTCACTCGCACCAGCCTCGCCTGGCGCTCCGTCTTCGTAAGTACGGGATGGCCAAAAGTAGCTTCTGCCTAGAGTATTTGATCGCAGGTAGTTTGCGACCTTCGTGGTTGACATCGACGTTGCATGTCCATCAGGGAGCAGACCTTCACGCATTCTAATTAGTCGCATTAAGAACTGTTGCTCGCAGTCCCAAACGATCCACCGCCCGCCTGGCGCGAGCGAGGCTCGTGCAAGTCTGCTCTGAACGGTGGCCTTGACGTGGACTCTACACGATCGTAGGCTTCGATTAAGTGAGGCACCTCACTTATCGCACTCAGCACACACTCAAGGAGGAGACATGAGACGGCTCGCTACGATCCTGATCTCAGCTTTTACGAGTCTTGGATTGGTGACCTTCGGCGGCTCGACGGCCCTTGCATCAGAGCCCGCGGCTCAGTCTGTTACAGCGCACGTTGCGCCTGCATCGGTGGCCGCCCCGGCAGAGGTCGAACCTGAGATTGATTGGGGGGAGGTAATTAGAACATTTCACGATCAGGGAAGCTGCAACGCCGTCAGGGTCGTTTACGAATCAGTTCGGCCAGATCTTCCCAAGCTGAAATGCATCAAGGGCGACAATGGACTTTGGCACCTCGTTCGCAGGTAGTTCTATCACTAGAAACCGCGTGCGTGGCTGGATCGTACTTCCTGATGGGAGGTGCGATCCAGCTATTTGCCTACGCCCGCACGAGGCATTACCTCGCTCGTCTAGCCATTGTAGGTGCCCACTTCTTGAACGGCCTCCGCGCGAGTCTATTGATACAAGCTGCCACTATCCAGGACCAGTGACCAGTCGTTAGGGCCCCACGAATATATAGAGGCACCTCAACTGGGTGGTGACGTCTCTCGCCATGGCCATCAACCACGGTGCCGCCGTAATGAAGAGGTGTCGGTGCCGGTTCTAGACGCGGCCGTTTGGCCACCGTGGCCACATGATCGTCTGGCAAGACTGATCCGGTCCCCCTCGTTACGAGACTCCCCGTGCTCATCGATTGCCAACGCACGGGGGTCAGCGGCACCGTGTTTCTGATGCTCACATGCCGGGCCAACACGCGAGTCTTGGCCTGTGCTTGGAGTGCGGTCAAAAAACTGCCAGGACCGGTTCGTAGAAAAAGGAGCCATATGCGCAGGAGGAAAGCCAATGCCGACCGTAAACGAGTTGCAGGATTCCGGCAAGCATTCGGCGTGATGAGACCGTACCAGGCGGTGCTATGGTGGGCGCTGCTAATCGGAATATGCGCCGCGGGGATCTCCACCATCCAACCTATTTTCGTTTCCAGGGTCGTCGACGAGTTCAGCGGCGGAATCACCATCGGTCTGCCCATGCTCATCGTTTGCCTGCTTATTGTCGGCGCGGGGTTGACAGGAATGAAGGAACTGCTCATCGAGAGAGCCGGAGAGCGGTTCGCCTACGACACCCGAGTAGCCCTCGTCGAACTCATCTACAACCTACCAATTCCTAGACTCGAGAAACACGACAGAGCCGACATCGTCTCAAGAGTCACCTCCGACGTCACTGCGGCGCGAATGCTTCTGACGTCCGGCATTATCGACCTGGCGGTGGGGGGCGCCACTGTTATCGTCTCGGTGGTGATGATGGCGACGATCGACCCTCTCCTACTCTCGCTCGCCCTCGTCGCTGTGCTCGTCGTGGCGATCGCCGTCTACAAACTGGGCGAGAAGGCGCGCCCCATCGGTCTGAGCATGCAGGACTCGATCGGGACGCTCGCCGGGCACCTCTCTCGAGCGATCGGCTCCATCAAGACGATCCGCGCGGCGAGAGCAACCAAGGCAGAAGGACTGGGAGCGCAGGAACAGGCGGCGGCCGTTCGGCGAGCCGGGCTTGAAGCCGCCAATCTGCGGGCGATCATCCAAGCCACGACCGGCGTCGCAGTTCAGCTCTTGATCGTTGTGGTCGTCGGCATCGGTGCGCTCCGAGTCTCCGTGGGAGCCGTGTCAACAGGCGATCTTGCCGCATTCATCATGTATCTCATGCTGATCGTCACGCCCATCACGATGATGGCGACCATCGTTTCCACGCTGGGTGAGGCCTTCGGGGCGCTCTCGCGAATTCTTGAGCTTCAGAGAGAGCCGATCGAAGACCCAGGTCCCGACCAGGAAGCGGCGGCGGCCGTCCGCCCTCGGCTGGACTCGCCGGCGTTAGAGTTCGACACCGTCTCGTTCGCATACTCCTTGACGCGGGCGTCGAACCAGCCCGTTGCATTGACACTCGACAACGTAAGTTTCGCCGCTGCTCCGGGCGCTGTGACGGCGCTCGTGGGGCCTTCTGGGGCCGGGAAGACCACGGTCTTCTCGCTCATCGAGCGATTCTACGACGTCACGGAGGGAACGATTCGCATCCATGGGCGCGACATGGGATCGATGTCCCGCGACGAGGTGCGCTCGCGCGTCGCCTACGTCGACCAGGACGCAGCAGCGTTGTCCGGCACAATCCGCGACAACCTGCGCCTCAACGCTCCATCGGCCGACGACGAGACCTGTGCGCAGGCTCTCTGGAAAGTTGGCCTCCTAGCCGAGCACGAACAGGCACGCGAAGTGCTTGACAGGAGCGTCGGCGAGCTAGGGTCGCGCCTCAGCGGTGGCGAGCGCCAGCGCCTGGCCTTCGCGCGGGCCATACTCTCCCAGGCGGAGATCCTTCTCCTTGACGAAGTCACCTCTCACCTGGACGGTAGGAACGAATCGGCGATCCAAGACGTGATGCGGTCTGGCGACGACCAGACCGTTCTCGTCATCGCCCACCGCCTGTCAACGATCGCCGACGCGGACCGCATCATTCTCTTCGACGAGGGTCGGATCCGGGATGCCGGAACCCACCGCGAGCTGCTCGGGCGGTCGGAACTCTACCTCAGCCTCGCCCGCACGCAGTTCATCACCAGCGATCCCGACTGAACCAGAGCTCCCACGAACGGGAGGGTTGCCAAGATGCGATCCGGCTGCTAAGTTGGGTAGTCACCTTACTCTTACGCCTAGAGGGGAGGACGGACAGATGCCGCTCGACACTCGCTACCTGCACTACTGTCAGGCGGGGAAGCCCTTCTATCAGCCAGCTGACAATGCGGGCTCGTCCCCGGCGCTGGGCTCAGACATCGTCCAACTCACCGAGTGGACCGTCACCAGGAGTCAGCCATGGACCGTCTACGTCCCGTCCGATAGGCGATTGCCGCGCCAGGGTTGGAAGATCCATCTCTCAGCGACGAGAAGTAATCGCGCAGCAGTCCTCCGCGCAGCCTCTGAATATTGCTATCGCCACGACATTCCCTTCAAGCACCTGTCGACCGAGGCGGACTTCAAGTCGCAGAACAGCAAGTACGCGAACCGGGCATCGTCGGGGAAGTTTGTCACCGTCTATCCCGAATCCGTCGAACAGTTCGAGAAGACCCTGCGCGACCTCGACTCGACCATCGGACACCTCGAGGGGCCCTACATTCTCTCTGATCGACGATGGGGAACCGGCCCAATCTTCTATCGATACGGTGCGTTCGTACAGTCGAACTCGGAGACCACCTTCGTCACGACGCTCATTGCTCCCGACGGTACAGAGGTCGAGGATCCCAGGGAGCCTGCCTTCACGCCCCCCGCCTGGCTCGACTTCCCGACGTTCCTGAGCGAGCAGAGGGACCAGGCGGGTGGGCCTGAATTCCCGTTCGAAATGGTCAAGGCTCTGCATTTCTCCAACGGAGGAGGAGTCTACCTGGCTCGGGCTCTGACCAACGAGTTTGTCGGAGCCGGGACCGATGTCGTCCTCAAAGAGGCACGACCCCACACTGCCGTCGACGACGACGGCCTCGACGCCGTTGACCGCCTAGCACACGAGAACCGAGTGTTGCAGGACCTCGCATCAACCGGATTCGTCCCGCAGGTGCATGGAATCTTCCGGCACTGGGAGCACATGTTCTTGGTCCAAGAGCATGTCGATGGGCTCGACCTCAAGCGCGAGTGGATGAAGCGGACGCCGGTGCTCAAACCGCGACCCTGGACTCTGCAGGAGCCCGATTACCTCAAATGGCTTGAGAGAACGATCGGGCGCCTCGAGGCCGCCATCGGTGCCTTCCATCGTAAGGGCTGGCTCATCGGCGACATCCATCCAAAGAACATCATCATGAGAAACGGTGCGCACCCCGTCTTCATCGACCTCGAGTTCGCCCATGCGATGGACGAGCGGTGGCGGAGCACAAACGGTGCACCCGGATACGAGCCATCCAAAGGCCTGACGGGAGCTGCAGCTGATAGATGGTCGCTGGGCATCGTCGAGCTGGACCTCGTGCTCCCGCAGGCGACGATCGCCGACCAAGGGAACCACCAGAAGATCGTAGATTTAGTAGCGTTCGGGCAGGAGGAGCTCGGAGTTCCGGAGGCAGCCGCTGCCCGAATTCTCCGGAACACCGTCGAGGCGCTCCCTCATTCTGAATCGGCTAGGCCGACGATGCCGCCGCTGGAGATCGACCAGTTGCAGAGACGGTTTGCGACGGCTATCCTCTCGACGATCGACCTCGAGAATCCGCTTGCCCCGGTTCCCTCGGACATTGAAGTGTTCGAGGAGGGAGGAGACGAAGCCAGGATCGGCTATCCATACGGGATCGTCGGAGTGCTGGCGGCCTTAACCGTCTCAGGAGTACCACTGGAGGATCGACTGATCCGCCGCTCCACCGGATGGATTCGTGAACGGCTTTCTCAAATCCGCTCTAGCGGCTTCAAGGGAAGAGAAGGCATCCAGTACGGCCTCGAGCAGATCGGCTTCCACGCTCTGGCCGCCGAGGTGGAGCGGCTTGACCTTGCGCCGCCCTCGGACCACACCTATTGGTCGGGCTGGGCAGGAGTCGGGCTAGGCGCGCTGTCCCGAGACAGTGTCCATGCCAAGGAGATAGAGGCCGCGTCCGACGCACTGAGCCGACTGCTCGAGACCGACGTTGAGACCCCGGTGGCAGGCCTTCTCCACGGCTGGAGCGGCCCGGCGCTCTTCTGGACAACTGCTTTCCGACGCCATGCTCAGCGACCCGAGTACAAGGATCTTGCGAGACGAGCGATCGAGCGCGACCTCAGTGCGTGCGGCGAGACTCTCAACGGCACCATTGAACTCGACGAGGGTTGGCGCACCCTGCCTTATCTGGGCACTGGCTCGGCAGGCGTAGCCCTGGCCATTGAAGAGCTCAACGCCATCAGCGAGTCGCCGAGATTCACGCAGGAGCTCGACAAGCTTCGCCTTGCCTCGACGTATTTTCAGTGCGGCCAGGGCGGCTTCGCCCACGGCCTCACGGGCTTCATCACAATGCTTGCCCGCTACCCGGAGATGCACTCTGGCGCGAGAGAGGTTCTCGAATCTCACATGCGATCGCTCCAGCTGCACGCAGTCCCCTTCGGGGAGGGCCTACTCATCCGGGGGAACCAGAATCTCCGGTTGTCCTGTGATTTCCTGACCGGTTCTGCAGGTGTGCTCGGTGGGCTGTCCGCAGTCCAGGGCCGCTGGTCAGGTGTTCCGTTCCTACCTGGGACGGACGGATCGAGAATGGAGAGGAGGTGACTTTAATCGTGGACAAGATTCTTGCATTCCAGAGCATGGCCGGTGAGACCGAAACCCACGACGGAGCGCGCGTGAGCACTGTCAGCGTGATTCCGCCGTGCCCGGGTTGGCCGAGCGCCGTGACGTTCGGAAACTGCTGACGCAGTTTCGCGTCGGAGATGGCGGCCGAAGTGTGCTTCGGCCGCCTCTTCGTGCTTCCTGACAGGTCGCCGCAGCATCGGCGATTGAGCAACCCGAGAGCGAAAGCGACGGACATGACATGAACACCGCACCCACTATCCATGCCGAGCAGATTGTGAAGCTCCCCAGCGGCAACGCCTCGGCGCAGCAGCTACCGATCCTGCGCGACTGCTCAGTCGACCTCGGCGGCGGCCTGACCGCCGTCGTCGGCCCGTCCGGCGCGGGAAAGACGTCTCTGCTCTACTGCCTCAGCGGCCTCGATCGCCCCGATCGGGGCCAGGTCTCCATCAACGGTACCGACCTCTACGCGATGAGCGACGAGAGGCGCACCCGGTTCCTGCGCCAGACCGCGAGCTTCGTCTTCCAGCAGTACAACCTCATCGGCTACCTCACCGTCGAGGAGAACGTCCGGCTCCCTCACGCCCTGGCCAAACACCGAGTCGAGGTAGCCGCAGTCGAGGAGATCCTCTCCCGCTTCGGTCTGCTCGAGAAGAGGGCGGCGAGGGTAAACACCCTCTCCGGGGGCGAGCAGCAGCGAGCCGCCCTGTGCCGGGCGATCCTCATGCGGCCGTCAGTGATCTTCGCTGATGAACCTACCGGCGCCCTTGACACCGCCAACACCGCCGTCGTGCTGCGGGTCTTGCGCGAACTGGCCACCCAGGAGTGCTCCGTCATCATGGTCACCCACGACGTCGAGTCCGCGGCTCTGGCCGATCGGATCGTCTTCATGCGCGATGGAACGATCGCCCACGTCACCGGACAGCTCGGCGTCGACGATATCCTCCACACCATGGCGCGCTTGGGAGGCCGGTAGTATGTACAGGTACGCTCGCCGTATTCTCCTAGCCGACCTCGGCAGCTGGTGGCCGGCCATCGCCACTGTCGCCGCCGTGACTGCGCTCGTCGGCCTATGCGCCGCGCAGTTCGCCTGGACCCATGACGACCGCTTCGTCGCCGCCACCCAGGCGCAGGGCCACGCGATCACCGAATTCACCATCGTCTCCGAGACGATCTACATGCTCGTCGCCGTCCTTGCGTTGTTCTCGCTCACCGTCGTCGGCACCGCGACCGTGGAGTCGACCCGGCGCACTTTCTCCCAGTGGCGTCTCGTCGGGGCCAGTCCTGGCGACGTGCGCCGCAGCACCTGGGCGCTCGTCGCCACCGCCTCGCTCATCGGGGCAGTGCCCGGCTCCCTCGCGGGGATCGGCCTGAGCTACGTCGTCGTGCCCGCCTTTAACCAGATGGCCGCCCCTGGCTTCAACGCCCCGGTCTTGCCGCCGTCCATCCTCGCGTGGCTGGCCTCTCTTGTCCTCGGCGTGGCCACCTGCCTGCTCGGGGCGTTCGGACCGGCGCACCGAGCCTCGCGGACGCAGGCGATCGAGGTCTTCCGCGACATCCCCGGACGTCACAGGAAAGGGTGGTGGTGGCGAGTCCCGCTGGCGGGGCTCCTGCTGCTGTTTTCCCTCGGCATGGTCGTGACAGCGGCTGCGCTCGGCGCACATTCCGCCGGCGTAGCGGTGATGTTCAATCTCGCCCTAAACGCCGGAATTTCGGCCGTGTTCTTCGCCTACATCGTCGGCCCACTCTGCGTCCCTGGGCTCCTCGCAGGGCTCGGCCACCTTGCGGGCACGTTTGGCAACGTCACCGGCCGACTCGCGGCTCGGGCTGCCGTCGAGAGGGCAGGCACCAGCGCGAACACCGTCGCCCCGCTGGCCGCGGGCATCGGCGGGGTCGGCGTCATCCTCACCTCCGTCGAATCTGCGGCGGCCGTGGTCAGGGTTGTCGACAGCTCGGCGGAGACCAACCTCGCCGACACCGTGGTGATGGCCGCCCTGATTTCCTTCGTCCTCCTCGTCACTTCCGCCGCCGTCGTCTCGCTGGTCTCGCGCGACCTTGAGCGAGAGCATTCCCTGCTGCGGATCGCAGGGATGCCGAGCCGGCGCATCACTGGTTGGTATGCCTGGCAGGCACTCCTCCTCTCCCTGACCGCCATCCTGCTCGCGGCCGTGCCGATTATCGTCACGGTGGCGACGACCGCCATCAGCTCGGCCGCCTACGTCGGCTACCCGATCGTCGCGGTGCCGTGGACGACACTTCTCCTCGGACTCGTCGTCAGCTGGCTCGTCCTTTTCCTCGTCCAGTGGTGGCCCGCCCGGGCCTCGCTACGCGCTGACGTCGCCGTCGGCCTAAGGTCGGCGTGAGGGACCGGCATGGCGCTATCCGGCTCGGAAATCGCTGAACTCGCCTATGAGGTCGAGCGCAGACGGCTGCAACCCTGGCTCGACGAGCTACGCGAGGTCAAGGAGACGACGACCGCGGAGGTACTAGGCGCCAGCGACGAAGACCTCAGAGCTCACCTTCGGGTTGGTGATACCGGCGGCCTGGTGGCGCGCTTCCCAATGCCCGACCGGAGCTGGCAGGAGATGCCGCTGCCAGCTGTCGTGGCAACCGATCTGGCGGCGTGGGCGCCTGCTGCGGACCACCGGTCCGTGGCCCTGATCTCGCGAACTCTCGACGACAACTATTCGCTATCGATTTACACGGCCGGGACGAAAGTCGGAGCATCGTCTGTGACGCACACCGAACGACGAGTCTCTTCCGGTGTCTGGGCGTTCGGAAAGGGCTTCATCTGGGTACGCAGGGATGCCTCGCAGCGCCCGAGATGCGTCGTCTGCTGGAATCCTGGTGCTGTCAGGACATTGTTCGACGAGCCCGAAGCGCGTCGTCGGGTTTTCATCGCGGGAGTCCGAGAAGGCCGGGCGGTCATCGTCAGCCGGGGATCGGGTTCGTCAGCGATCTTCTTGACAGACGACGCACTCACTAAGACGGTCGAGATTGTGCCTCGATCCGCAGAGGACGACGCCATGGCGCTTCTCGTAGCCGGCGGCCTCGCCGTGCTCGACCGTCGGGCGCAGACTGTAACGATGCACCTGGCTGAATCGGCGCATGGGATCAAGCTCCCGCCCGACTTTGTAGCGACTGATCTGGGCGAGCAACACGGCGAGCTCTACGTGCGCGGGCGGCGCAACCACACAGCAGCAGTCTGGCTCCCGGCTGACGGGCCCGATGCCGTCTGGAGCGCACCCGAGGCAGGGGTAATTGAGATTTCTCAGATCTCCGATCGGACGATCGACCTCGCGGTCGCTTCCATGATCCACTCCCCGCAAACAGTGTCGGTCGAGCGCAAGACAGTCCCCTCGACGAACGCCGCCGCCCTTCCTGGGCTGATCAGCTGGACCGAGTGGGCCGTGGCGGAAGATGGGGTGCGGATTCCTATCACCCTCTGCGGACGGGTCGACACGACCGGCCCATCCCCTGTTCTCACCATGGTCTACGGATGTTACGGTCTTTCCCTCGACGCGATGCACGATCCATATCTGGAGCATCTCATGCGAGCCGGGATCGTCATCGCCATATGCCATGTCAGGGGCGGGGGCGACTTCGGACCACGTTGGCACGATGCAGCACGGGGATCTACGAAACTGAAGTCGATCACGGACTACGAGGCGTGCTTGTCGACGATTACGCAACTCGACATGGCCGATGCGGGGCGTATCGGCGCCCTGGCCTCGAGCGCGGGCGCACTCATCGCCACTAGCGCCGTCCTGCGGCAGCCCGGACTGGTCTCAGTCCTTCAACTCGTCCACCCTTTCCTGACGCCGGAGCGAATACTCGCCGATACACACGCGCCTTTGGCCGCAAGCGACTGGATGGAGTTCGGCGACCCGACGAAGAATCGCGCTGGAGTCGAGTCCATCTCGCCACTGGCTATGCTGGAGAGTAGTTCCGCAACCGGAATGGCAACGCCTCCGCTCTGGATCCGGGCAGGAAGCCACGACGATCGGGCTCCTCTCAATGAGATCAGGCTTTGGCTCGACGTCTACGCGAACCGACTTCGTGGTCGACAACCGGATCGGACGTCGGATGCAGTGCTGCAGATTGGTGACCATGGACACCGAGGGCATGCCAATGCCGACGACGCCTCCGAGGCAAATGTGGTCGCCATGGCCTGGCTCAAGCGTGAGCTGCTGGCCGGCCCGAGCTCTCCAACAGCTGTCATCGATTAGTCGAGCATGGGATGATGAGTTAGGCGCACCACTTAGTCATGACAGCCAGAAACGGTCCAGGAGGGCAACGATCATGAACGCAACAATCGGTCAGGTTCCGATGACGGTTGCGGTTGCGGGATCGACGGGCTTCATCGGCAGCGCCGTTGTTGACGAACTCGTCCGAGTGGGACATCGGGTTCGAGCACTGCGCAGGCACAGTAGCAAGGCAAGCCCTGGGGTCGAAGAGATCGTCGCGCAGGACGGCGTCGCCGACCTTCGGGCGCTCGACCGGCTCCTCACGGACAGCGATGTCCTCGTTCACGCCGTCAGTTACACGGGCGAGGACGAGGAGCTCCAGCGAACGACGAACATATCGGGCACGCGCACGCTGTGCGAGCAAGCCGCTGAGCACTCGATCAGGCGCATAGTCCACATCAGTACGGCTGGCGTCTATGGAACGGCCTTCGCGCCGGGGGTCGATGAGTCAACGCCACCTGTTCCTCGTTCAATGCTGAGCCAGTTCCGCCTGGAGGCAGAGCGGATCGTCATCGATGCCGGCGGCATCGCACTGCGCCCGCAATTCGTTCTCGGAGCCGGCGACACTTGGGTCCTCAGTCGGCTCAGCGCTCTGATTAGGGCATGCGGTGCTCAAGGCGTCGCGAGCGGGGCACACGCCTCGGTAATCGGGCGGTCTAGCCTGGCAAGCGTCGTCGGCATTGTCGCCGCGGGGTCTGCTCGGCACCAGATCTACAACGTCGGAACTGCGGTTCCGGTGTCGATGGGTGACCTGGTAGAACAGGTTCTCACAGGCACAGGAGAGTTTCGCGAGGCCCCACGTCGAGTCTCCGTCGACGAAGTCCTGATTGCAGCCGACAAGATTGGTGTCCCGCGGCGCGCGGTCGCCCTGGCACTGGAAGAGTCAGTACTCGACTGTTCGAGATTGTGGACGGAGTTCCCGGAGACGTCGCGGCCGGCACAGATTCTCTCCGCCAATGACATCGCATGGTATCGCCGGTGGCTCGGCATCACGAACTGACAAGAGGAGATCGAATGGTGAAGGCACGACAGACGACACGCCGCACGGCGAGCCAGGACCGCGGGCGCAAGACGCAGTCGCAGATCATCGAAGGAGCGTCCGCAGTCTTCGAGGAGCAGGAGTACTCGGCGGCGAGTCTCGAGGATATCAAGGAGGCCTCTGGCGTGTCCCAGGGGTCAATGTACTTCCACTTCAAGAGCAAGGAACAGATCGCTCTAGCGATCATCCAGGAGCAGCACAATCGCATCTACGCCGGCGTGGACCCGGCGATCGCCGACCATGCCGATCCGCTCATCCGTTTAATGGCGATCTCCAAGATGATCTGTGAGCAACTGCGTACGGACTCCGTCGTGCGCGCGGGCATCAATCTCGCCCTCGGCCAAGGCTCACTGCGGGAAGCCAGCGCGCGCTCGTACGCGACCTGGGTCGATGGCGTCGGTCAGCTTTTAGGCAAACTCGACCGGGACGGCATGCTGAACTCGGACATCCCGGTCGACAGGCTAAGTGCTTCGCTAGTTAGCCATTTCACCGGCGGGAACCTCATGTCCCAGGCGATGACTCAGAGAGCTGACATGACCGACTACATCAGCACCATGTGGAGAGTATTCATCAACGCTGCTATCGCCGAGGCACACCGGGAGCGGTACAAAGCGGAGCTCGACTCGATGTTCGGCGGATTCGCTCAGGCGGAGTAGGCGAGTGATGCGGTACAGGCGAAGAGGCCGTCGAGCTCGAACTCCATGTCGAACGTTCGGAACCTCGTGTCGCCGCGGGCGAGCGACCTGGAACCGGCGATGCGCGACCGCATGCGCGCGGGTCCGTCGTGAAATTCGGCCAAGGGATTGAGCGCGAAGTCGGCGCTCCTCATCCAAACGTTAGTTGACACGTCCCGATCGACCCCGTCGAATGAGTAGATGAGGATCTGGGCCGCCTGGGCGGAGAGGCGAAGAAAGTCGTCATACCCGAGTGCGAGCTCGTTGCTCGATTCGGCCGCCTTGTGCTCAGAGGTGAGCGTGCCCTGCGCAGGGTCGAGGCCGACGATTTCCGATTTGATCTCTGTTGCTCGCGCCTCGCTGCACGACGGATTGGACCATCGCTGAACGCCGATCCTCTCGACGGCCGCGTCAGTCAGCGAAGGAAGCGCAGAAGCGGCCTCGACACCGGTGCTCACCGACATACGTCCGAATCGCATGTTGGTGAGCCGCTTGCCGGAGCCGATGGCTTCATTCCACTTGACCGGAACGGCTTCGAGGTCGGTCTCCGGCAACGCTCCCGCCCTGATCCGGATCGCGGTCAGGACCGGCGGGCCGGCCGGATCATCAGTAGGCGCGCCCGCCCGGGAACGGAGACACGTGAGCATGGCGCCGAGCGTCAAACCGTCCAGCGACGAGAGATGCGGAGGCATCGAGCCACCAGGTTTTTCCGACCAGTTGTCTGGATAGGCCACCGAGCCGATCACATTGCGGCGCTCTGAGGCAGCCAGGCTGTCGACAGCTGAAGAGCCGGCGAGGATCGTGTGGGTGACCAGTCTGTACCGATGCGACAGGTACCGCTTGGTTGGGTCACCAAGGATGTCGTCGAACGAAGCACGGCTCACGACTCCTCCCCTCTGCGGATTCGCAGCGCCAGCGGGTGCTGGCCAGGTCACGCGAAGCCGCAATCTCTAGATTAACTAAGGTGCCCATGTTAGTCTAGCTGAACCTCTCGGTGGCTCGAGCAGTGAGGGCTTCCATGCAATGGCGCAGGTTATAGGAGGGCAATGGACCAGAGCTACTACCTCCATCTTGGGGATCCGCAGTTCTATGCACCCCTGCCCGAACCCGACGATGCATTCGGCGTGCCGATGCCGCCAGGTTGGGTGTCGCGAGCGTCGTCCGACTGGCTGGCCTTCGCGCCGGCCGGGCATGAGGGCCCGAGGCAGGGCTGGAAGATCCATGTCACGGCGACCGTGGACGACGCGGCTGCCTGCATCAAGCAGGTCGCGGACGTCCTGTTCGACAAGGAAACCCCCTTCAAGGTTTGCCGCACACGGCAACGCTACGTGCGGTCGAATTCGAAGTACGGAAACCGAGCGGGGTCCGGCAAACTCATCACGGTGTACCCGGCGGACGACAACCAGTTTGTTGCTTACCTCGATTTGCTCGAGGCGTCCACAAGGAACTTCAGACCCGGTCCGTACATACTCACCGACCGTCGTTGGAGAGACTCGAACGTCTATTACCGATACGGTGCATTCGTCAGGCAGGAGTTCGAACACGAAGGGAAGACCCTTCTCGGCATCGCCGACGAGTCCGGCCAGATGGTCGAGGACCAGAGAGTTCCCGGGTACAGCGTCCCCGACTGGGTGAACGTCCCCGCCAAAGTCCGCGAGGAGGAGCAATTCCGCGACCAGGAAGAAGGCTCTGGGCGATTGATCAACTATGGCATCGAATCGGCACTGCACTTCAGTAACGGTGGTGGCGTGTACTCGGGCCGCGACCAGAGGACCGATGAATCCGTGGTGCTAAAGGAGGGCCGACCACGGGCGGGTCTGGACGGCACCCTCGTCGACGCATTCGACAGAATCGGGCACGAGGCTCGCATGTTTCACCGGCTCGGAGCCTGCGCATACGTGCCGCGGAACATCGACGATTTCGTGGAGTGGGAGCACCGATTCCTCGTGATGTCGCACGTCGAGGGCACACACATGGGCAGGTACATTGCTGAGAACTACCCGTTCCAGCGGTCTCTGGACCCCTGTGACTACGTCGAATCGATCACGGAGATCGTGGCAGATGCGGTCGCGGGTCTCACCTCAATCCACTCCCGCGGCGTCGCTCTCGGTGATGTCCAGCCGACAAACATCATCATCCGCGAAGACGAGAGTGAGACTCGCGTGTGCTTCATTGACCTGGAGGCGGCCGGCAACCCTTCCAGCCCGGGCTCGAAAGCCCTCGCCACTCCGGGGTATTTCGCCAGGTTCGATGACCCGTTAGGGCACAGGGACTGGGTCGGGCTGCTGCGCGTGATCCGAATGGCGCTGCTGCCCATGGCCACCATGGAATTCATGGCCCCCGAGAAACTGCCGGCGATGCGCGCTTGGATACGCGCAAATCTCGGTGCAACAGCCGACGACTGCTTGCAGCAGGTGATCGACGCCGCACTGCACGAGGGCTACTCGATCACGGATCTTCCGGAGACCGAACCCCGAGCCTGGAACCGAGACGCCCAGAATGCTGATCGTCAGGCAAGCCTCCTAGACCAGCTCGGAGGAATGGTCATCGACCACTGCGATCCGACGACGACGCGCCTTGCGCCCGGAGATGTCAGGCAGTGGACGCGGGCCGGCGGGGACCTCAGCGTGGCCTACGGCGGTGCGGGCATCGCGATGGCCCTGTGGCGCAGCGGGCTCTCCTCCCGCCTTCCCCAGCAATGGGCAGAGCACTTGGCGGTCGAGGATCTGCTGGACACAGCGCCTGGCCTGCTTGCCGGTCGAGCGGGGATTGCATGCGTTCTAGCCGAAGTCGGCGACGAGGAGCGGGCCAAGGTGGTTTTCGACAGCCTGCGCCACGGCGACTCGCAATCGCTGGGCATCGATCTGGACTCCGGGCTGTCCGGAATCGGCCTCGGTCTCCTCGGCGCTTCCGAGCACTTCTCGTCCGAGGCGTACCTCGAAGCCGCTTGCCAGACGGCGGACCTCATCATGGCGAAGGGAACCGAAGAGGATGCGCTTCGACTTGACGAGACTGACGTGACTCCCACAGGACTGTTCTACGGGTGGGCTGGCCCATCGCTGTTCCTCTCCTGCCTGTCACGTAAAACCGGGTCAACGAAGCATCGAGAGGCAGCGGAGTCGTTCCTCGACAAGGAACTCGACCGACTAGACGCCCATCACGAGACGCGCTTGATCAGAGCGCCCGACGGGCGGCTGATGTCATATCTCTCCTTGGGCAGCGCCGGACTGCTCCTGCCGATGGCAGCGCTGGAACCGGATGCGTTCGATCAACGCTGGGCTGACGAGGTCGCAGGCATCATGCACGCCTCTACAACTCGGCCCTGCGCCAACTTCGGGCTCTTCCGCGGATTCGTGGGGCTGCAGTGGGCTACCAATTGGCTGGAGGCAACTGGCGCGACGAACAGCGATGAGAATCTGACGTCAATCCTCGCCGACGAGCTCGATCTCTACCTTATCGACGACAAGAGCGGCATAGCGACTCCCGGCGACTTCATGCTCCGCCGGTCGTGCGACCTCGCGACCGGGGCCAGCGGGTTGATCTGCGTCCTCAATGACATCGGAACTCGTCGTCTCAGCTGGCTCCCAGTGCTGTGCGGTGAAACCTTGATCACCGCAGTTCCAGGCCATCAACCACAGCGAACGGAATGAGAGGAGGTGAGAAAGGTGAACAATGTGCTCGAACTCCAGAAGTTGGAGCTGAAGGATCATGCCATGGCCGCACATCCGATCTCGACGTCGAGTCTCTTCAGCTGCACTGAAAGCACGATTAGCTTCCTCAATTGCGGCTGAGTAAGCACAAGGCGTGGCGATGCCCTCCCGTTCAATAGTTCGAGAGGGCATCGCCACACTCGCGGGGTGGCGTGGAGGCTACCCGGGACGGCTACGAGGCCCTCCGGCAGGCCGTCGACGTGAACAGCCTGGCGCTGCCCGCGACCGACGGCAAGATGATCCGGCACCTAGACACCGAGTAGGCGGATGACTCGGCACACCTTGGGGTCGTAAGAATTTACTCTTGCATCTCGGGGCGAGATCGCGATTGGTTCCAATCTCTCCAAAGTTTCATGAGATCAAATGCCTCCTCGGCTTGGATGGATATTCCTCGTTCCCCTGTGCGTCGGGTGCGACCTCGAATTGTCATCATGCGCGCAGTGAAGAGGCCCGAGGCCGCCTCCTGTTGGGCTTCTTGGAAGAACGTTACGTCGATGCATCCGGTGCCATCGTCGAGGCTGATGAACACCGTTCGCCTCCCGCTGCGCATGGGAGGTGTCTGAGTGGCGACTCGGACTCCAGCGACGAGCACCTCCGTCCCTGAGCGAAGGCCCAGCAGCTCGGATGCGTGGGTGAGGCCGAGGCCGTCGAGCATCGGCCGGTACAGGTCCATCACGTGGCCATCGACTTCGGTGGAGAGCACCTCGAGGTCAGTGGCGATGCGCTCCTCAGCGCTCGGGTCGGGAACGGCCGCGTCCACGAGCACCTCGTCACCGAAGAGCGGAACCTGATTCGGCTGCGGCATTACGGCCTTCTTATGGGTGCGGGCCGTGAGTTGGCGGACGTAAGCGATGATGCCGCCGCGGTGGGCTTGCCCGTGTTCGTCGCGGGTGAGGCTGTCGAACGCGCCGATGCGGGCCAGGCGCATCATCAGTGGCCGCGACGGGCGGGCACGTTCATAGAGGTCTGTGATGGAGGTGTACGGCTGGCCGTCCAGGATTCGGGTGAGCTCGACATCGGTGATGCCGGAGATGTCTCGGAAGGAGAACCGGATCGCCTTGATCCCGGGCGAGACCTGTTCCACCCGGTATTGGTCGGAGGATGCGTTGATGTCAATTGGCAGCAGCGTGATCCCGAGGCGACGGGCCTCTGCGACGAGGAGCCGGCGCGGGTACATGCCCGGGTCGTGTTCGAGGATGCCGGTGAGGAACTCGACCGGATAGTGCTGCTTCAACCAGGCGCTCTGGTAGGTCGGCAGCGCAAAGCTGGCCCCGTGTGCTTTGCAGAACCCGAACGATCCGAACGCGGCCACGTTGGTCCAGATGCGGTCGATCTCGCGATCCCGAAACAACCGCCGCCCCCTCTCATCGACGCGGCCTGCGGTCCGGGCGCGGAAGCGAGCTTCGATGGCGGCGGAGTCGGTGGCGAGAGCACGGCGGATCTCGTCAGCTTCGGCGAGACTGATGTCCATGCAGTCAGCGAGAACCCGCATCAGCTGTTCGTGGTAGATCAGCACCCCGTACGTCTCGGCGAGAAACGGCCGGAACCTGGGGTGCAGGTAGATGATCGGGGCGTAGCCGAGTTTGGCGTTAATGAACGGAGCGACCATGTTCGCCTGAATTGGGCCAGGCCGGAACAAGGAGATATCGGCGACGAGGTCCTCATATTGATCGGGCTGCATCTTGCCGAGGAGTTCCCGCTGCCCGGGTGATTCGATCTGGAAGCACCCGAGCGTGTGCGTGGACCTGATGAGCTCGAACGTGGGCTCGTCGTCGTGCGGGATCTGCTCGAGGTCGACTCGACCATCGGCGGCAACATACGGAGCATCGACGGGCAGCCTGCCTTCGACCGCGGCGGTCGCTCCGTTGACGCGAGCGATCTCGGTGAGGGTGTGAGCGATGGACGATTGCATCCGGACGCCGAGGATATCGAGTTTGAGGAGTCCGGCGTCGTCGATGTCGTCCTTGTCGAACTGCGACATGGGCAGCCCCATCCCGGACGGCTGGGTCGCGGTCAGCGAGAGGAGGTCGCTGTCGCCGAGGATCACTCCACAGGGGTGCATCGAGATGTGCCGCGGGAGCCGATCGAGACGCGCAGTGAGGTCGACGAGCAGATCGAGCTGCGCATCAGTCTTCACCTGGGCGGCGACATCCCGCAGCTCTGGTTTCGTCTCCAGTGCTTGTCGGAAGTCCGCCGGGTTAAAGCGCCAGATGTTCTTCGCGATCCGGTCGATCTGTGCGAGGTCGAGACCGAGGGCGGCGCCGGCGTCGCGAACAGCTCCGCGGGCACGGTACGTCGACTGCATCGACAGCAGCGTCACCCGGTGGTGGCCGTACCGGTCGAACACGGCCCGATAGATGTCGTGGCGGCGCGCGGACTCGACGTCGATATCGATATCCGGCAGCGTGGAACGGGCGTTGCCGAGGAACCTCTCGGAGAGCAGGCTGTGTTCGATCGGGTCGACGGCGGAGATGCGCAGCAAGTGGTTGACGAGACTGCCGGCGCCGGACCCGCGCGCCTGTACCCGGACCCCCATGTCTCGGATGAGGTCGACGACATCGGCGACGGTGAGGAAGTAACTCTCGAACCCGAACCCGCCGATGGTGGCGAGCTCATCACTGAGCCGGTCCCGCACCCGGCGCAAGCCGGTGCCGTACGCGTGCGGGTACCTGTCGGTGATCGCGGCCTCGCAGCGCTGCCGCAGCACCCGCACCGGATCAGCCCCCGCGAGTCCGATCGCCTCCAGCTCAGGCACTTTCGGGTGTCGCCATCGCAGATCCGTCTCCGGGCCGAGACGACACCAGTCGGCGACCCGCTCGGTGTGAGCAAGCAGATCGATGGCGTCATCGC
Source organism: Brevibacterium sp. CBA3109 (assembly GCF_040256645.1). Lineage (NCBI taxonomy): Bacteria > Bacillati > Actinomycetota > Actinomycetes > Micrococcales > Brevibacteriaceae > Brevibacterium > Brevibacterium koreense. Next base: position 2,587,793 of record NZ_CP158281.1, read on the forward strand.
GGCGCAGCCCCGCGTAATCGCAGATGCGGTACGCCAGATCGTGCATGACCGAGGCCGGCTTCAACCACGCCTGAGCAGAGTGAGGTTCGAACGCGCCAAGGGGCAGGAGGAACGCGGCTGAGTCGAGGACATCGCCGGTGATCGCGTCGTCCGGGCGGAGAAATCGGACCACGTTGGTGAGCACCACCGGCACCCCCTGGACACGGGCCAGTTGGAGCATGTCGGCGGCTTGCTGCAGGCTCGCCGCCGTACCGGGGCGAGTGTGGTGGCAGACGATCTCCACGGCGATACCGCCGGGCAGCCTCCGCTCCCACGCCTCGAGCAGGGCCCGGGCACGCGGGCGGTCGCCGTTGAGGACGGCGCGGCCGACATCGGAGCCGGGGCCGAGGAGCACCGTGGCGACGGGACCGGTTTCGCCGCTCAGGAATGCGGGTGCTTGGTCGGGGGTGATCCAGGCGCTGCGGTGGGCGGTGCCGTGGAGGGTGTGCTGGCGGCGACGCGGCGAGTGGGCGGCCGAGATGAGCCGGACCAGGCCGGCCCATCCGGCACCATGGTTGTGGCCGTGCGCGAGCACCGTGACCGTAGAGAGCTGACCGTTATCGTCGCGGGTTTGGAGGTTCGCGCCGACGATCGGGTCGATCCCGGCGGCGAGGCACGCGCGGACGTGGCGGATCGCCCCGAAGATGCCGTCATGATCGGTGATCGCTGCCGCATCAGCGCCGGCGACGACAGCTGCAGCGACGAGAGTCTCGGGGTGGGCGGTGCCGTGGTGAGCGGTGAACGCCGAGGCAACATGGAGATGGGTGAAGGAGGGCACGGACGCTCTAGTCGGAGACGACCCGGATCGACCATTGCGGCCCTGCACCAACCGCGAGGTCGAAGATGAGCATCTCACCGTCATCGAGCGCCTTGGCTTGCACCTGCCACATCGGCCGCTCGACCATGAGGGCGTTCTTCGTGCCCACGAGGTCCGTGTTGTCCTTCCACCAGCGGACCCGGGACATCCACGGGATGGGGCGGGCGCAGACAATGAAACGGCGACGGTGCCAGATGAACCGCTCCGGGGCGCCAGAGGAGGTCGTCCAGACGGTCGCGACTTCCTCGCGGTGCATCGTGTCCATGGCCCACTCCCTCCAAATCGAACAAATGTTCGATGATTCAGTGTAGATCCATGCACCGACATAGCCAAGGGCACCACCGTTGTGATCGGCTGACCCACGCCTCTGATCTGCTGCGACCGTTCTACAGTCCACGCTCGGAAGTCCGTCGCGCAGAGGTGCGCTCTGGCCGTGGGAGCGAGCTCGAGGAGTGCTGCGTCCGCAGCCGCGAGTAGGCGACCTGCGCGGTTCGCCGTTCGTCTGCCTGCTGCGGGGACTCCACATCTTTGTCTGACCCGAGCGGCGCCGCGCTTTGGATGTCGTAGCGCTGTCGATACAAGGCGATCGTCACTGCATGGGCCCGCCACCACTCCCGCTCTCGGGTGCTGGGCCCCGGTGCTCCGAGCTGCGTCGCCCAGCCGACCTTATGGTCCACCGCCTCGTCGAGAGCGGCACCGGCCGCCGCGTCGATGAGAGCTTCACGTTGGCGTAATGCGGTGCGCATGTCCTCGTCCAAGGGCTCAGCGGGGCGGGCGATGAGGCCTCCGACTCGTCCCGGCGTCGAGGTTCTGCCGTGGGTCATCTGGGCCGTGGCGGTATCGATCATCGACGCCAGGTGTGCGGCGGGGTCGGCTTCGTCGCTGGTCGGTTGAAGGCGTGGAGCCAGCGCGGTCAGGACGCGGGTGGGCGAATGGCCTGTTGCCTCGTGGCGGGTGATGGCGGCTTCAAGTTGTTCGTAGTGCGGGCTGGTGAACACATCGTCCGCAACGGCTTCAGGGAAGGGTGCGACGTCCAGATAGGCGGCGCTCCGCTCGACCTGTGCTTCCCGGGCGAGCACGTCGTACTCGTGCACCAGCGTGGCCAGAGATGCGTGCCGATCGACTTCGTGCTTCAGGGTTTCGGTGGCCGAGAGGTCAGCATCACTGCGGGCCAGCACGCGGTGCAGTTGCTCGATTCGAGTCAGCGGTTCCGCCGTCTCCAGGTGGGGTTCGATCTCGTGGGGGTCGGGCTGGATGATGTAGGCGGTGTTGTTCTGCTTGCCGCGGGTCATTGCCACGTAGAACAGCTCGCGGGACGCGGTCTCGGGATCGACGAGGGCGTGGACGGTGTCCACGCTGGCACCCTGCGCCCGGTGCACCGTGGTGGCATAGCCGAGCTCGACGTCCTCGGCGACATACTCCGCTGGCAGGACCAGCTCAGCCCCAGCAGGCTGGTCTCCGGGGCCGAGGCGGCGCACGGCCAGCGCCCCGTTCTCGAGCCTGCGGGCGACGGACCAGCGGTCGCCGTTCTTCACCCAGGACCGGCCGAGACTCAGCTGGCGGTCGTTGCGCCGTGTCACCACCAAGTCCCCTACCCCGGCAGTGGTGCCATCATGCAGCCCGATCCCGTCGCGCTCGACGCGCCCGTCCGCGATGAGGTCCTCGCGGGCGCGGGTGTTCAGCTCGGCGACCATCTCGGCGTTGCCCGCGATCATCAGCGTCGCCAGGCCTTCATCGCGGTCCTGCTGCCAGGCAGTGTAGGCGGCATCAAGCATCCGCTCGATGCTCCCGTCGACCAGCCGGCCGTGGTTCTCGTAGTCCTCGAGCACGGCGGTCTTGCCGCGGCGCAGGTCGAGGCTGGCGGTCTTCTCCCACTCGTGGACGAACCGGCGCGCGTCGGTCAGCGTCGGTGGGCCGGGACGGTGGCGCACGAGCATCCCGAACGCCCCGCCGGTTTCTACGGAACTGAGCTGAGCCGGATCACCGACGAGCACCAGCTTCGCCCCGGCCTGCCCCGCGTGTTCAGCGATCCGATCCAAGGTCAGCGTCCCGGCGAGACTGGCCTCATCGAGCAGGATCAGCTGGCCGGGCTGGAAGTCCCACCGGCCTCTCTCGTGCTCGTAGAGGAACTTGGCGGTGTTCTCGGCCTGCACGCCCAACGATTCCCCGAGGACTTCCGCCGCGGCCGCCGAGGGAGCCAAACCGATCACGGAGCCCTGCCCATGGCGGGCAGTCCAGGCACGGTGCAGCCCGCGCAGCGCGGTGGTCTTCCCCGCACCGGCGGGGCCGACCAACAGGTCCAGGCTCCGCCCCGAACAAGCGATGCGAGTCACGGCGGCGGCCTGATCATCGGCCAGCCTCACGCCCTGGATCTTCCGGGAGACGTGCCGGGCAACCATCCGGGATGGCAGTCGCGGCGCGGATGTGTCATCGGCGTGTTTCGGCAGGCGGTGTTCGGCGTCGAGGATCTCCTGACTGGAATAGGCGACCTGGTCGCTGGACTGGAAGCGGTTCCCACTCCCGTCGACGTAGTGCCCCGGCACCGCACGGTCATATTCGGGTGTCAGGCGCAGCGACTGGGCTTCCGCCCCGGCCACGATCTGATCCAGCACTGCGGTGCGCTCGGCCGGGGTGGTGAAGCGGGTGGACATGAGCTGACGCATGGCTTCAGCGTGCAGATTCCACCGCGTCCAGGTCGAGCGCCGATCCGCGACCGTCATCACCACCACCGCTGCCAGGTCCTCGACCTGTTGCGCGCCGAGGTCCTCGGCACGCAACCGGGACGCATCGGGTGTGCGGGTGAGCACGTCTTGCGCCCAGGTGGTTGCATCGGTGCCCAGCAGCCGGGTTGCACGCTCCCGCCAGTCTGCGGTGAGCTCAGCCAGCGAATGCAGCTCTTTTTCGGGCCGAGTTTCCAGGGTTGCTTGCTGGCGCAATCGTGCGATGGTGTCCGGGCTGGGCGCGTGCCCGTGAGCGTCCCGGTAGTCACGGATGAGCCGGTTCTTCGCCTGCTCGATACCCTCCACTCCCCCACTGCTGCCGGTGGAGCGTCGGGAGAACTCCGCGATCAACTCGGCAGGGATGCCGGTGATTTCCCAGCCGGTGTTCCTGTCCTTGCCTCGGTCGACGGGCTCCCAGGTCAGGCCGAGCAGGTCGGCGGTGTGGTCGATGAGGTAGGCGTTGTAGCTGGCCGAGAGAGCGACGGTGGCCTTGTGCAGCCGCCGCGAGTCCAGGCTCCTCCACTTCCCGTCCTCGCCTTGGACCTTGTTCGAGACCACCAGATGCGTGTGCAGCTGCGGGTCGGCGGCTCTCGAGTCGTAGTGGTCGAAGGCGGTGGCGATGACGCCGGTGATCGGCATCCGCGCGATCCCACCCTTGCCGACCCGGGTCGAGGCCACCCGCTCTTCCAGCATCGCGACGGTGTCGCGCATCGCGGCGTGATGGGCCTGTGCCAGCAGCTCTTGCATCGGTGCATCCGCAACACCCCAGAGGGTGCTCAGGGACTTCGGCGGGGAGAACGTCAGGTCGAAACCTGCAATGGCGCTCTTGGGCTTCCGTGCAGCCTCTTCGTCGCGGATGTCCTGGATCATGACCTCACGTTGCGCCGCCGGCATGTCCGGGGCGAGCTTTGCAACCCGGTCGGCAATCCGCTCACGCGGTGGGCGCAGGCTCGGGTAGGCGTGGCCGAGTTTCGCGCCGGTGACCGGGTGCACGCCCTGCCCGAGCAACCGGGCCAGGTGCTCCTCCGTCACGGTCGACCCCTCATCGACTCCGGTGCCGGTGCCGTCGTCCAGGGATGCCAGGCCGGTGCCGAGCCAGGTCCCCGGTGGGCTGCCGGACTCGGTGTAGTAGCGGGTCAACGGGGTGCCCAGGTCGCGGTCGCCGTCGCCGGCGGCGACGGCGACGGTTTTCAGGAGGTATTCGTAGCCGCGGCCGGCGGACATAGGGCGGATCGTCATCACCACGATGGCCCCCTCCCGAGACGGGCTCAGGAAGGGGCCGCCTCAGCGGGCAGGTGCGCGCAGCGCGCCGAGTCGCACCCTGGTGCCAACCGTGTGAGTGGTTCTCAAAGGCCTGGGGACCTCAGAAGCATCGGATGATCCAATGGGTCTATGGGGGCGTCCGGAGGCAGGACTGTGAGCGAGAAGCTCGTGAGGCGAACGGCTTAGGTGACTGACCCGGCTGGGGTCAACAAGTCGTCAACGACGCCCGCGAGGATCGTCCGCTCGACTCGGGCTGCGCACTTGACAACCTCCGAATGATCCCCCGGGATTCCGCCGTCCTGCTGCGATGGGCAGAATCCAGTAGCGGCGAGGTCCGCAAGGAGCCCGACCTTCGCCACGGGGTTGAGGGCCGCCGAGACATCGTTGAGTAGCCGTCGTGTAGCGGCTGCCGCCAGTTTGCCTGCGATTGCGCTGCCTGTGGCGCTCTGAACCTCTTTGCCGACGGCGGTGGCGATGTCCCCTGGAACGCTGGTGAGGGTTGCACATGCTTCGCCGATGGCCGCGGCTACGGCGCAAAGCAGATGGCTCTCGGAGCGTCGGAATCCGGCGGCAGCCTCACGACGACGCCTCGCCTTGGACCTCGCTCCGAGCACGTCTGCGACGCCTTCTGCAACTGATGTTCGTGCGCGTGCTGCGACCTCACTCCAGTCCTCGGTGCTCTTGGGATCGAGCTCGCCCGCTGCGAATGCGACGCCCACGTCCGCAGCTGCATTTGAGAGCCTGTCGAGGAACTTGCCCGTCGTCAGAGAACGCCATTCACAGCGATAGTAGTTCGGGTCAGACTTGGCTCGACACATAAGTCCCTCTCCTCACCAAACGCGGGACCAGAATTGACGGCCAGTCGTTGGCGCGTTCGGCGATGAAACTATCGCAACATCACCGGAGGAGGCCAACCACACCCTGTGAGTGACAGGCTTCGCTCGCAAGCCACCACTGCACATAGCGGTGACTCGATGGACAACAAGCCTGAACATCTAGGTACGGGACTGATGCAAGGAGAGGTGACAATTCGGGTGTCACGCTGCGACTGCAGGTGACTCAATAATTGCTTCGTACTCGACAGGTGTCAAACGACCCAACCGGGCTTGCCGCCGACGACGGTGATACGTCTGCTCGATCCACGTCACGATCGCGATTCTCAACTGCTCCCGACTCACCCACCGGCGACGGTCGAGAACGTTCTTCTGCAGCAGGGCGAAGAATGACTCCATGGCCGCGTTGTCGCCAGCAGCACCGACCCGGCCCATCGACCCAACAAGGCCGTGGCAAGCCAGACTCTGAGTGAATTTCCTTGATCGAAACTGACTGCCACGGTCGCTGTGTACCGTGCATCCGCCCACATCACCACCCCTGCGGGCCACCGCCATCTCGAGAGCGTCAACAGCCAACCGGGCCTTCATCCGCGCACTCATCGAGTAGCCGACGATCCGGCCCGAGTAGACGTCCTTGGTCGCACAGAGGTACAGCTTGCCCTCATCGGCTTGGATTCCAGTAGTCGTTGCAACACCAAACTTTCTACTGAGGTTCCAGTAAAGCATGGAGTCGTTCTGCCGGTGTGTCCCAGTTCAAAGTTTTTCGTGGTCGAGCATTGAGTTCTGCAGCCACATCCTCGAGCTCCTCGGGAGCGTGCCGGGACAAGTCGGTGCCTTTGGGAAAGTACTGGCGCAAGAGTCCGTTGGTGTTCTCGTTGCTCCCACGTTGCCAGGGGCTGCCCGGGTCGCAGAAGTAGACGTCCATGTTGGTTGCTGTACGAAACGCGACGTGTCCCGACATCTCCGCGCCCTGGTCCCACGTTAATGATCGCCGCAGAGCCTGTGGGAGCTCACTGACGGTCTTGACGAGACCGTCTCGGACCGTCTCGGCAGTATGATCGGCGTCGAGATGGACAAGGGTGACGAACCGACTGGATCGCTCGACGAGTGTGGCGATCGCGGACCTGGACTTCGTTCCGATGATGAGATCGCCTTCCCAATGTCCTGGTATGGCACGGTCATCGGCCTCAGGTGGTCGGTCAGCGATCGAGACCATCTCATCGACAAACCGTTTCGTCCTGCGTGCTGGATCTCGTCGGGGTTTGCGTACTACCCGTCCGCGACGCATCAGTGCTGCGATCTCACGCTTGAGTCCACCACGGCCCTGAACGTAGATCGACTGGTAGATCGTTTCCGTACACACCCGCATTTGTCTGTCATCGGGGAAGTCCTTGACCAGCCGGTGGCTGATCTGTTCCGGTGACCATTTCTGCTGCAGCTTGGTCTGGACGTAGGCACGTAGCCCACTTTCACCTTCGAGTTTACGCACTCGTGGCCGCGGGCGACGAGACGCCGCCATTCGGTGCGCGGTATATGGAAGATACCCCAACGTGTTGGTGGCATTGCGCGCCAGTTCCCGGCTGATCGTCGAGGGGCTTCGCCTTAACCTCTCTCCGATGGTGCGCATCGATTCTCCACTCTTGGCAAGATCGTGGATTTTCTCTCGTTCAATCAGGCTCAGAAAACGAGAATCGATCGATATTTCGAGGCGCTCGACATCGACGGGAGCACCTCGTGTATAGGCATTGCGCGGATTCTTCACAGTTTTCAGTATCGCCGATTGCCGGTAGCGAATGATCCGACCATCAGGATAGATGCGCCCACCAGTGAACTGCTTAATGTCTTTGTCCCAGTCCTGGGCTGAGCGCTGATCGACACCGATCTGCTTGGCGGCCTTGCCGCGAGGGACGCCAGCGGCTCTAAGAGCTTTGAACTGTGCGCGCTTGGCTCGTGTATCAGTGCCGGTGAAAATACCGGCCTGATGGGCCCATTTGTAACAAGTGACCCTCACGAACCCGAGTTCTTTCGCGACTTGCGCGACATTGCCCGATGCCTTCAACCGTTTGAAGAACTCTGCTTTGTCTTCAGCCGTGTAGGAACGGCTCTTACCTCGCGGCGTCGACACTCCCGCTTCGCGACGCCATCGGTAACACGAATCCACGCTGACACCGAGCTCGGCGGCGACTGCACGGATCGTACCTCCACGATCGAGGAGGCGGAAGAATTCCTCGCGTTCCTTCGCTTTGTACTGGATGTTGTCTTTGCCTCGTGGTCGAGCCACCACACACTCCCATGATCAGGGGTGTTGCAACGATGACTAGAATCCAAGCCGATGAGGGCAAGCTGTACATGTGCGCGATCAAGGATATCTACTCCTCGCGGATCGTCGGCTACTCCATCGGGGCCCGAATGAAGGCGCGCTTGGCCGTTGATGCCCTCGAGATGGCTGTGGCCCGTCGCGGTGGTGACGTGGCCGGATGCGTGGTCCATAGCGATCGCGGCAGCCAATTCCGGTCGAAGAAATTCACCCGCGCATTGGCCTGCCACGGCATCGTCGGGTCAATGGGCCGCGTCGGCGCGGCTGGCGATAATGCGGCTATGGAGAGCTTCTTCGCTCTGTTGCAGAGGAATGTCCTCGACCGTCGCCGGTGGGCGAGCCGAGAGCAGTTGAGGCTCGCGATCGTGACGTGGATTGAGCGGACGTATCACCGACGTCGGCGGCAAGCTCGGTTGGGTCGTTTGACACCTGTTGAGTACGAAACAATTATTGAGTCACCTGCAGTCGCAGCGTGACACCCCGATTGTCACCTCTCTCTGCACCAGTCCCCTGCGCCGACGTGTCTGGGTAGGATTTCTCCTGGCTGGAGGGGCGGGCCGCTGAGGAGCGCCCGCCCTGGGGCTATGCACGGCAGCTTGCCGACCGGCTCAGCAGGGCCACGGCGTCGCTGGATATCCAGACCGGCGGCGGTGAAGTCCTCGCCGAAGCCAAGACGTTTCCCACCACTGCGGTCGCGACCGAATCCTGGTTGCCAAACGTCGCGAAAGCCACCCGCCTGCTACATCCCCGCGGTGTGGTCGTGGTGGCCGATCCGGACGAACCCCCGCTACCGTTCGCAGACGAGGCGTTCGACCTGGTCACCAGCAGGCACCCGGCCACGATCTGGTGGGAGGAGATCGCCCAGATCCTCCGCCCCGGTGGCACCTACTTCGCCCAGCACGTCGGGCCGGCGAGCGTGTTCGAGCTGTTCGAGTTCTTCCTCGGCCCGCAACCGGCTGCGCGGCGAGGACGCCACCCCGACGACGAGACCGCCGCAGCCCAGGCCGCGGGCCTGGAGATCGTCGACGTGAAGACGTCGAGGCTGCGCATCGAGATCCATGATGTCGCGTCCATGGTGTATCTGCTGCGCAAGGTGATCTGGTGGGTGCCCGGCTTCACCGTGGAGAAGTACCACGATCGTCTCTGCGACCTCCACGACCTGATCCAGCAGGACGGCCCGTTCATCGCCCACTCCACCCGCCACCTCATCGAAGCCAGACGGCCAGCGGCGTAGGACACAGGCGCGGGTTCGCCAGGACCGGGCAGTTCCAGGGCACCCTCAACCGCGGTGAGCAGTATCGCCCCGCGACTTCAGGAGTCGCGACGATCTGCCAGGATTCCTAACAACAGTGGACCCCAGCGGACAAGGCGGGCGGACGCACCTGAGAGGCATGAACTTCAGTCAAGAAGATGTGCCCCTAGAGATAATCAACCCTAGCTCCGCCCCCTCAGATGAGGCCATCCCAAGCCCGACCTACGATGCAGACCGGGAACGCCTGACCGGATACATGAAACGGCTCAGTACGGGACTGGAGCAGATCGAATGCGACTACTCCCGGTTCATCGACCTCGAAGACGAAGACCCCGAGACGTTCGGAGCCGGGCATTTCGTCCTCTACCCAGATGGCGAGAGTCATGCCCGCTTCGCCATCGAGGAGCACTACACCGGCACGGACTGGTCCGATCCCGACCGGCTGCCGACCTCCTGGTCCTGGAAGGCCGAAGAAAGAACCCGCCAGCCGGCCGGTGATTATCAGTGGAGCACGCATGCCAGCGGCAGGGTCCAAGCCGCCGACGTCGACCAGCTTATCGACCACGCCCGCGCTTGGGCGCAGTCGGTGCGGGCCCAGACCCTCCGGACGGAATCCTTCGATGCCACTGGCCGCGCCGGACCCGGCCCCGCCCCGCCCAGCCACCGCCTCTAACCGCGCAGGCCCGTCAGGACTCTTCCTGGCGGGCCTGATTGCTGCCCGCCACGGTTCCGAATGCGGCTTCGGTGGGGCCCTGGTCGCGCCGGCGTGCACCTGCCTGCATGAGCAAGAATCCCAGCCCCAGCCTGCCCCCGGTGTCCATGCCCACCGTCATGCTGAACGTCAACGATGACGGGACGATCACCGTCACGGTCGACGAGACGCCCCTGCCGCCCCCACCCGATCCCGGAGTGTGGCGACGCGGTGCGTTCCCGCAGATCATCGACCTCGCCTCGAACGACCGCGCGTTCCCGGTGCGGGTCGAAGTCCATGAGAACGACGGGACCGCCTTCACCGACATCGTCCCGGCCATCATCCGCCGCACCCCCGCCCCGGACCCCCTCGACCCCGACGCCGAGGCCGACCCCGCCGTGGAGACCACCCGCGAGGACGACGGGCAGGAGGTCGCGGCACCGGCCCATGTCGGGCAGGCCGAGACGGTGGAGGTCACGGCGACGCGGATGGGATTCGCACCCGGTGAGGCCCTCGCCGTGGCCGTGGTCACCGGCCAGGTCGAGGCCACCGAGACCGGGGACGCTCGGGTCCAGCTCGACCGCGACCTCATCGAGGGCCTGGGCATCAGCGAGGTCATCTTGCTCGGGCGCACCTCGAAGGCGCTGGTCGTGCGGGAGATCTCGTGAGCTCCCCGGCCGGACGCCAGACCGGCTCCATGGGCGATGAGCTGACGACCTTCGCGATCATCGGGCTCATCGGCCTGTTCGCCGTGGCCCTGGTCCTGCGCCTGGCCGGCTCCCTGACCGCACTGCTGACCGGCAGCCCTGCACCGGAAGCAGGACCGGCCGCCGGGGCGCTGGTCCTCATCCACCCCACCAATCCCGGTGTCGCCTTGCAGGCCGAGGACCTCAACGCGATCGTGTACTGGCTGGTCGCGGCCCTACTGCTCTCCACGGTCGCGGCGGCGATCACCTGGGTGTGGTCGCTGATCCGCCGTCGCACCCAGCAGGTCGAGAAGGAGCCGAGGCGTCTGGCCGGGGTCGCCACCCGCCAGGATCTGGCCCAGGCGACCTCGCCGAAGGCTCTGCTGGGCCGGGCTGGGAACCTGCGCCCGTCCTTGGAGAACCCGGCCCCGAAGGATGTGGGCTACCTGCTGGGCACCTCGCACGGCAAGCAGGTCTGGGCCTCGGTCGAAGACTCCCTCCTGCTCATCGGCCCGCCCCGGTCCGGCAAGGGCCTGCACGTGGTCATCAACACGATCCTCGATGCCCCGGGCGCGGTGGTGACCACCAGCACCCGCCCGGACAACCTCACCGCGACCCTGCGGGCGCGCAAGCGCATCGGCCCGGTCGCGGTCTTCGACCCCCAGCACCTCGCCGAGAGCCTACCGGCCGGGTTGCGGTGGTCGCCGATTCGCGGCTGCGCGGACCCGCTGACGGCGATGATCCGCGCCAACGGGCTGGCCGCAGCGACCGGGCTGAGCTCGGGCGGTGTGGAAGGCGGAGGATTCTGGGAGGGCAAGACCCGCTCGGCCCTGCAGGCCCTGCTGCACGCCGCCGCCATCGACGCCCGGCCACCGGAGGAACTGTTCCGCTGGACCCTGGATCCCAGTGCCGCCAGCGACGCGGTGGCGATCCTGACCAACTCGCCGCAGGCTGCCGGAGGGTGGGCGGATTCCTTGCAGTCGATGATCGATGCCGACCCGCGCACCCGCGACTCCATCTGGCAGGGCGTGAGCCTGTCGCTGAGTGCCCTGGCCGATCCGCGGGTCCTCGATGCCGTCTCACCCCGGGACGGGGAGGACTTCGACCCGGAGGCGTTCCTCCGCGAGTCCGGCACCCTCTACCTGCTGGCCACCGGCGCCGGAGCCGGGGCCAGTGCCGCACTGGTGGCAGCACTGGTCGAAGACCTCATCGAGACCGCCCGGCGGATGGCAGCACGGGCTCCCGGAGCCCGGCTGGACCCGCCGATGCTGCTGGCCCTGGACGAGATCGCGAACTTGGCGCCGTTGCCCTCGCTGCCCACGCTCATGGCTGAGGGCGGAGGTACCGGGATCACCACGATGCCGGTCCTGCAGTCCCTGGCCCAGGCTCGGGATAAGTGGAACGAGCATCAGGCCAACGCCATCTGGGACGCCGCGATCGTCAAACTCCTGTTGGGCGGGGCGTCGAACAGCAAGGACCTCCAAGACCTGTCCAACCTGATCGGCGAGCGGGATGAGTTCACCGACAGTGTCACCCTCGGCGATCACGGATCTCGATCCTCCCAGCGCTCCATCCGCCGGGTCGCGGTGTTGCCGCCCGAGCGGATCCGCCTGCTGCCCTTCGGGACCGCGGTGACGCTGCTGCGCTCGGCCCCGCCGATCATCACGGACCTGCGCCGCTGGCCCGACCGCACCGACGGGGCGCAGCTGAAGACGGATCGGGCCGAGATCGAGGCCCTGCTCGAGACCACCCCTGACACCTGAGATGCACCCACCCCCGATGCGTTTGTGCCTGAACGGGCGCGAGATACCGGCGGGTGTGCTGGAAGGAGACCGCGATGGCACGGCGTAGCCGCCAGCCCGCCCCGGGACAGCTGGAGTTCGACCTGTGGGGCACCTCGGAGACCGAGGCGGCAAAACAGATCGAGAACGACCGCACCAGCCCGGAGACCAACACACCGGCTGAGACCGACGAACAGGAAGCCGAGGCCACCGATGAACCACTACGGAACGAAAGCCCTGGAGCACTGGCGTCGCCACGCCCCGCACCGGCTGGAGGAGATCCAGGATCAGGAGACGTTCTTCACCGAGCTGGGCGAGCAGATCGCGACCCAGATCGTGGAACTGACGATCCAGATCGAGACCGGTCGCTTCGCCCCTCTGGCGATGGCGGGCTCTTCGCGAGAGAATGGGAGGTACCTACAGGAGGTCTCGCGCCGAATAACGGCACGACGGATCGCGGAGGAGGTCGTGATGGACGAGCTGGTCTGGATGCAGGATCCGAGCCTGTCGATCGACGAAGCCCGCGAGGAGTGGGAGCAGACCCGGCCAGCAGATTCGAATCTGGTCAGCTGGGCCGAGAGGATTCAGGACTCCCCGGACCTGGCCCCGCCGACAGCCGAGCTGGAGGAGAAAGCCAAGGACTGGGCCCTGCCGGTGTGGTTCCTCGAGGGCCTGATCGCAGCGGAGATCCCGGGCCAGTACGCCCAGGAGCACGAGAAGGTACTGACGGAGGCCGCGAGCGTGCGGTTCCTGCGCGAAGTCCACTAACTCCCACCGCGCCGCGGTTCGACCCGCGCACCCATCCTGGCGTGCCCTCCGGTGCCCGGGCACGTTACAGCGCCAACCTCGATGCCCTGGGACTGGCCCGCGTCCTGGACGAGGAGCAGCGCCCGGCCACCGAACAGGAACAGGCCGTGCTGGCCGGCTGGTCCAGCTGGGGTGCCCTCCCGGAAGTTTTCGATCCGCGCAACGACCAGTGGGCCGAGCAGCGCGAGGAACTGCGCGCTCTGCTCTCGGAGCAGGAGTGGGACGATGCGGCCCGCACGACCCTCAACGCCCACTACACGTCTCCGTTGGTCGCCCCCGAGCTCTGGCGGGCCATGACCTCGCTGGGCTTCACCGGCGGAGAGGTCCTCGAACCCGGCTCCGGCTCCGGCACATTCATCGGCCTGGCCCCACCGGATGCACGCATGACCGGCGTGGAACTGGACCCGGTCACCGCCAGCATCAGCCGCCACCTCTACCCGCACGCGGACATTCGAGCGGAGTCTTTCGCCGAGACCCGCCCCGCCCACGGGCAGTTCGATGCGGTGATCGGCAACGTCCCCTTCGGCAAGATCGTCCTCCACGATCCGGTCGATAACCCCACCCGGCAGTCGATCCACAACCACTTCATCCTCAAGTCCCTACGCGCGACCCGCCCCGGCGGGCTCGTCACGGTGTTGTCCTCGCGCTACACCCTCGATGCCCAGAACCCAGGCGCGCGGCGGGAGATGGCCTTGCTGGCCGACCTCGTCGGCGCTGTGCGCCTGCCCACCGGCACCCATCAGCGCACCGCCGGGACGGAGGCGATCACCGACGTGTTGATCTTCCGCCGCCGTGACGAAGACCAGCCGCCGGCCGATGACCTCTGGGAGACCGTCACTCCCGTGACTCTCGACGGGCAAGAGATCAAGATTAACGGCTACTTCGACACCCACCCCGAGCACGTGCTGGGCACGATGAGCATCAGCCAGGGCATGTATGGCGCCGAGAGCCTTCGGGCCGACGGCGACCTCGACCATGTCGCCGAGGATCTGCGCACGACCTTGGAGCAGATCACCTTCACCGCCCGCCGTAAAGGCCAGACGATGACCGCGCGCACCACCCCGGTCGGGCAGGCACCGGCGGTGGCCGCCACCGGCAGCGCACCGCGGACGTGGGACGGAACCATTCTGGCCACCGACGACGGAGGATTCGCCACGATCAACGGTGGTTCCCTGGAGCCGTTGAAGGTGCCGAAGAACGCGACCCGGGAGATGACCGCCCTGCTGGGACTGCGGGACTCGGCCACGCATCTGCTCAAGCTCGAAGCCGCCACCGCCGATGACACCGAGGAGATCACCACGGCCCGGGAGAGCCTGCGACGGGACTACCAGAAATACCTCGGCACCTTTGGGCCCTTGAACCGCTTCTCCTGGCGGCGGACCGGACGCACCAACGACGCCGGTGAGGAGACCCACGCCCGCATCATGCCCACCCCGCTGCGGCTGCTGCGCTCAGATCCCTTCGGCGCACTGGTGACCGCGCTGGAGGAATTCGACGACTCCACCCAGACCGCGAGCCCCGCGACGATCCTCTCCCGCCGGGTCGTCGCCCCACGCGCGGAGGTCCAAGGTGCCGACACCCCGGCCGACGCGGTCGCTCTGAGTCTGGATCGCACCGGTGGCATCGACCTGCCGCTGATCGCGGACATGCTCGGCATGGACGAGACCGAGACCCGGCAGGCGCTGACCGGGCTGGTCTACACCGACCCAGTCACCGACGCCCTCGTCCATGCCCCGGAATACCTCAGCGGCGATGTGCGCACGAAACTCGCCCAGGCCAAGGACCGCGCCGCCGAGGACCCGGACTTCCAGACTAACGTCGAGGCGCTGACCGACGTGCAGCCCGAGGACCTCGGCGTCGAGGACATCACGGCCCGGTTCGGGGCCGTGTGGATCAGTCCCGCCATTCACCAGCAGTTCCTCGCAGAGATCCTGCGCACCGAGCAGGTCCGGGTCGAGAATCCGCTGCCGGGCATGTGGGACGTCCGCGGGGGCCGGTCCGGGCTGCAGGCGACCAGCGAATGGGGCACCGAACGCCGTCCGGCCCCAGCCATCGCCCAAGCGCTGATGGAACAGAAGGCCATCATCGTCAAAGACGAGATCGAAGGCCCTGACGGCAAACCCCAGATGGTCCTCAACGCCACCGAGACCACCGCGGCTCAGGAGAAGGCCGAGACGATGCAGGCCCGGTTCGCCGAATGGGTGTGGGAAGACCCCGAGCGGGCCAAGGGCCTGGTCGATGAGTACAACACCCGGTTCAACAACATCGTGCTACGCGACTACTCCATGGCCGGGGAATACCTGAGCTTGCCGGGGATGGCGGAGACGTTCACCCCGCGCCCGCATCAGCGGGCCGCGGTCGCGCGGATGATCGCCGAACCCTCCACCGGCCTGTTCCACGAGGTCGGAGCCGGGAAGACGGCCGAGGCGATCATGGGCGCGATGGAGATGCGCCGGATGGGACTGATCAGCAAGCCGCTGATCGTCATCCCGAACCACATGCTCGCCCAGTTCAGCTCCGAGTGGCTGCAGATCTACCCGCAGGCCCGGATTCTCGCTGCGTCGAGCAAGGACGTCACCGCCGATAAGCGTCGCTCCTTCGTTGCTCGCGCCGCGGCCAACGACTGGGACGGCATCCTGCTCACGCAATCGGCGTTTTCAAAGATCCCCTTGCGTCAGAGCACTCAGCAGGACTACATCCGCGGACAGGTGGTCGACCTCCGGCGCGTGCTGGAAAACGCCGAGGCCGGTGATGCGATGAGCGTCAAACGCATCCAGCGCAAGCTGGTCAACCTGGAGAACAAGCTCAAGGAACGCCTGGACACCAGCCGCGACGTGGGAGTGTGCTTCGAGGACACAGGCATCGATTACCTCGTCATCGACGAACTGCACATGTACAAGAACCTGGCCACGGAGTCCAACATCTCCGATGCCGCGATCGAGGGCTCCGGGCGCGCCAGTGACCTGGACATGAAGCTGACCTATCTGCGCGACCAGGGCAAGGACCGGGTGGTGACCGGGATGACGGCCACCCCGATCTCGAACAGCATCACCGAGGCCTTCGTAATGCAGAAGTACCTGCGTCCGGACCTGCTCGACACGGCCGGTGTGCAGGCCTTCGATGCGTGGGCGGCCACCTTCGGTGAGACCAGCACGGACATGGAGATGTCCCCGACCGGCAGCTTCCGGCTCAAAACCAGGTTCTCCCGGTTCACCAACGTCCCGGAGATGCTGCGCATGTGGTCCACCTTCGCCGATGTGAAAACCGCCGAGGACCTCCAGCTTCCGGTGCCCGATATCGCTGAGCGCGACGACGGCTCCCGCGCCCCGTCCACGGAGGTCGTCCAGCCCACCGCCGAGCTCGAAGACTTCGTCGCCGACCTAGGTGACCGGGCCGAGAAAGTCGCCGCCCGCTTGGTGACGCCGCGTGAGGACAACATGCTGACCATCAGCACCGATGGCCGCAAGGCAGCCTTGGACATCCGCCTGGTCCTCGACGATCAGCCCACCGGGCCGACGAAAGTCGATGTGGCCGCCGATACGATCGCCCGCGTCTGGGAGCAGACCCGCGACAACGAATACCTCGACCCGGCCACCGGGCAGCCGGCCGCGGCCCGTGGGGCGCTGCAGCTGGTCTTCGCCGATATCGGCACCCCGAACCCCGATCAGTGGAACGCCTACGACGAGCTGGCCGCTCAACTGGTGCTGCGCGGGATGCCCGGCGAGTCGATTCGCTTCATCCACGAAGCCAAGTCTGATATCGACAAGGCCCGACTCTTCGCCGCAGCCCGGGCCGGGCACGTCGCGGTGCTCATCGGATCGACCCAGAAAATGGGGGTCGGCACGAACATCCAAGCACGCGCGGTGGCGCTGTATCACATGGACTGCCCCTGGCGGCCCTCCGATATCGCCCAACGCGAGGGCCGCATCCTGCGCCAGGGCAACCAGAACCCGGAAGTCGGGGTGGTGCGCCTGGTCACCGAGAAGAGCTTCGACGCGTACATGTGGCAGGCCGTGGAGCGCAAAGCGAAGTTCATCTCCCAGATCATGCGCGGGTCCCTCGATGTCCGCGAGGTCGAAGAAATCGACTCCGCCGAGCTCTCAGCCGCCGAGGCCAAAGCGATCAGCTCCGGCAACCCCTTACTGCTGGAACACTCCACGATCCAGGCCGAGGTCGCCAAGCTGCACCGCCTCGAGCGCGCCCACTCCCGAAACGAGTCCATGCTCGAACACACCCGCCTCCGCGCCCGCGAGGACATCACCCGGCACGAGGAGGAGATCACCGGTCTCGAACAGGCCGCAGGCCAGGTCACCGACACCTCGGGAGAGAATTTCCGCATCACGCTGGCCGGACACAGCTACGACTCGCGCACCGACGCCGGCCATGCCCTCGCCCAGTGGGCGCACCGGGAAGGTGTGACGTGGGCGCCGAAGCACATCGGCCGCGACTACGGAACCCTCGGGCAGATCAGCGGCTTCGACATCACCGTGGCCACGGTCCCGTCTTTGGGGGATGAGCCCTCGGTCGAAATCGCCCTGGCCGATGTCCCACGCAGCGCCACCGTGGTCGGACGAGAGACGTTCCTGGCCGGCGGGGCGGGAGTGATCCAGCGCATCGAGAACCGAGTCTCCGGCATCCCCACCCTGTTGGAGCGCGCCCGATCCGACCTGGCCGAGGCCGAGCAGTCCCTGGCCGAGGCCCAAGAGCGCATCGGCAAGCCCTTCCGGCACACCGAGGCCCTGGCCGAGGCGGAGCAGAACCTCGCACAGGTCGAGAAGAAGCTGGCCGCCACCCGGAAGAACAACCCCGAGCAACAGCCCGGGCAGCCACAGACCGGGCAGGATCGCGGCCGGGAACTGACGGTCGAGGCAGTGCGCGCTCATCGGCCCGCACTCGGGGTCAAAGCCGATCCGTCCCGGACCCCGGACCCGATACCGGAGGCATCGCGCTCAAGTGCCGCAGGCGGGTTCGACCGTCGCCTGTAGCCGGCCCCGCTGGCCTCCGAGGACTACCGGACGGGGCGTGCACCTGTCTGCCAGCAGCGAGCAGAGGTTCTGATCGCCAGGCACACAGGAAGGAGGCCGGATCATGGCCATGAAGACCGGCACATCGGTCTCGGGGTTCATCGCCACGGACCCCAAACTGACCTATGGGCAGCAAGGCGTCGCCCGGTTCTACGCCCGGATGGGAATCGAACACTACCGACGCGAGGAAGACGGCACGTTCACACAGCTCGAGCCGTCGTTTCACGATCTCGTCGTCTACCGCAAGAGCGCCGAACACGCCGCAGAAGCCTTCGCCAAGGGCGACCGCTTCGTCGCCGACGGATACGTACGCCCCTATACCTACGAGCGTGAGGGACGCCAGGTCGGTGGCGAAGAATTCGTCGCCCGCAAGATCGGCCACGACGCCGCCCGCTCGACGTACACCGTCGACCGGACCCCACGGGATGAGGGCCTGACCCAGGAGCAAGTCACCGCCCAGCGGGCGCAGGCCTTCGAGGCCCCCGAGCGCCCAGCCCAGCAGCCCGAGACCGTCGCGATGGGCCAGTAGGAGGAACCCTCATGGATGACGACGACATCACCCCCGGCCCGGAAGAAGTCCCCGAGCTGGACGAGCCCGAACCCGAGGACCTGCCCACCCCGCCCAGTGACGGGCCCGCGGCCCTGGACGAGCCGCCGGGGCCGGTGAACTGGAACCTGCTGACCGCCGAGCAGGCCGAGGAGGCCTGGCTGGAGCTCAACCGGTGGGTGGACTGGCTGCGCCACGCCTTCGGGCTCCCGGCCGCGGTGATCCCGCCGCACTGGCATCGTCACCCCGAGTTGGTCTGGGAGCTGAGCGCCTTGCACATCCACTGGCTCTGCGCCTACGACCCGCAGCAAAACGGATCGGCACCGATCGGCTGGCTACGCGATTTCGCGGACTCCCGGCAGCGGCTGCGCGACTGGGTCGCCGCGTCCGGAACCCGGCTGGATCGAGACCGTCCGACCCGGCAGACGATCTGGCCCGGCGAGGAACAGGCCGAGCCGATCGAGGACGCCGCGATCACCGACCGGGACGCCGACTTCGTGGCCTTCGTCGTCTCCGACGTCGCCCGCCGGGAACAGGCTGAGGAGGACTTCTACGCTCGGCTGGACCCCGAGACCGGTGAACTGACCTGACCCACCCGCCGCACAGTCTGGGGGCCGGAACCGATCTCGGTTCCGGCCCTCCTCGTATGCTCGTCTCACTGGGACAGGGCACGGCCTGCCGGGCTGGACTGCCCGGGCTGCGAGGCCGGTACGAACGGCGGCAGCTCACGTCGCGGTGCCCGTGAGGGCACCTGAGGTGCGGCGGGGCGTTCGAGTGCGGTGTGGGAGAGGTCGTAGCCGCCCCACGGCGAGTAATGGTGCACATGCCGGGTGCCGTAGGGCCCGCGCTCGGTGATGATCGGCGCGCCGGGAACCTGCATGTGCTGCGGGTAGCGCTCGGTGATCCACTTCATGGCCAGCTTCGACAGGCTCGAGCCGCCATCTCGGACACGGATCGTCGCCGGTAGAACAGGCAGGTCACGCCAACCGGGCACCGCGTGATCGTGCCACTGCTCGATGACGGAGTTCTCGTCGCCGATCACGTGCCACTCGCACGGCTCGCAGATCATCTGCTCCAGCATTCCGCCGGGGCCTTCGTGACCGTCCTCGGGGCCGAGCTCGGCTTCGAAGATCTCGCCGCGGTGCCCGCCGAACTCGGTGCCGGTCCCGTTCCAGCCTTCCCGGTGCCACATGTGGCTGCGCTTCCACGAGCCCATGGAGCCGTTGAGGAACTTCCAGTGCTCGAACGCCTCATCAAGCTGCGCGGGCGGGAAGTAGTCCCGCGTGAACCCCAGCGGTGCACCGCCCCATTCGTCCAGGCGTGCACGTGCTTCCTCGCGGGCCATCTCGTCGAAGTCGAACGCGAACTGTCCCTCGATGTGTTCTGGCATGATCCTGACCTCCCTCTCGAGGGCAGGTACGCAGCAAGGGGTCGGCGCACCGATAAGCCGGTTGGCCGCAGTCGCACTTCCCTGTGTCAGCCCGGATTGGTAGGATGTGATCTAGGCGATACAAGTTAGCTACGCTGCCGCACCAGCTGGATGCGGTGGTTGACAGTCCAGGGGAACCGGCCCCCGGCACGTCCCTCCCGAAGATGAGTCGCCTCCTGGGAGGACTGAGCCATGCTCCGCGCCATACTCGTCACCAGCATCCGTACCCGCGGCATCCTGCGGGCCTGGTTGCCCAGCAACATCGTGCTCGACCTGATCCGCACCCGTGCGGGTTTGAAGTGGGGCGTGCCGGCCATGCTCATCGCAGCTCCCTATCTCGCCATCGCGCAGTGGGCCACCACCACCATCGAGCACGGCGGCCCCGGCTTCCTGCACCTGGTCTTCCTCGTGTGCGTGTGGTCGGCGTTGAAGTTCCTCATCATGGGACCGATCAGCCTGGTCACGCTGATCGTGGTGCGAGCAAAGGAACGCGCCCGTGGTCGGCGCGACGATGTAGAACGCTCAGCCCCTCGCGCTGCCGGGGATCGGAGCGGAACACTACCCGGTGAGCGGTGGGTGCCCTAGAGTCGGAGGCATGGACTTCGCAACGGCCCGAGACGAGGAAGTCGCACGTAATCTCGCCAGCAGGGCGTTCTCCCGGCACGTGGGGTTCGACAGCATCGGGGCTCTCGATACCGAAGGTGCGGATGTGCTCCGGCAGAGCATCGTCCGTGCCTGGGAACAAGCCGGTTCCCCGGTCGGCGTGCTCCACCGGGCGGCGGTCCTCTGCGCAAAGCTTCCCCGACTGGTCGACGAGAATCAGCTTCCCGCCGACCTCGAAACTGCGGGAGTCTCCCGCGAGCGTGAGATCGCCTTAGCCAAGCAGGCCTCCACCTTTCTCGCCGCGATCGCGGCCGACGTCGATACCGCATCAGACGTGGAATAACCAGATCGTGGCAGCGAAGACGGGGTGAGCATGTACGCTCACCCCGTCTCTGTGCATCATCTAACCGATGGCATCTCGATGATCAGACTTCGCCGAAGCTCTTCCGGGTCCACCCGGATCAAGCGTCCGACTCGATACCCATGGATAGTTCCATCGGAGATCCGCCGTCGTAGTGTCTTGACGGAGATCCCTAGTTGGTCCGCCGCGTTGGCGAGCGATACCAGGGTCTGCGCGGACTCATCGGGTCGTTTACGTTGGTCCATGATGGTTCCTTCCAGCGAGCAGGGTCCTTTCCCCTCACAGGTGTCCATCGCCGTCCGGAGATGACGCGGCTTCACCGTTTTCCTTCTTGCGGAGATGAGCCTCCACGCGATCGCTCATCCGGTCTGCGAGTTCACGGTCGCGGGCCATCGTGGCGTGCTGGTATCGAAGCACGACGCGCATGTCCGAATGGCCTCCCCGTCTCATCAGCTCGGCGAGCGTTGCTCCCTCCTGCGCGAAGATCGTGAGGCCGGTGTGCCGTAGGTCGTGGAATCGGAACCCTGAGTCGATGACGTCCACGGCGTCTTTCGCCTCGCTCCAGACGTTCCACCAGCGGGTGTTCGACAGCGGCACGCTGCCTTGAACGCTGGCCGCGATCACTGGAGCCTTGGCCTCCTTCGCTACGTAGTCGCGCAGGTGTTCCCAGAGGCGATCACGCATGATCCGTGGCACGCTCAGAGACCGCTTGCCCGCTTCACTCTTCGGATCGGTAAAGTCCCCGGTGTTCGCGTTGAGCTGCCTGCGTACGTGGAGGATGGCACTGCCATCGGGGCGCCATTCGATGTCGCGACGCTGCAAGCCCAGGCACTCCCCGCGTCGCAGCTGGCACCAAGCGGCCAGCAAGACCGCGATGGCCCACCGCTTGGGCATGGCATCGTAGAGAGCCTCGACCTGTGCCGGGGTCGCCACGTCTTCACCGGGGTCGTGGTCGGCATCATGGCGAACAGGCTTCTGCCGAGGCATGGGCACGTCCGGTTCCTTGGCGATGATGCCGTCTCTGGCGGCCTGCCGCAGGATCATCATGAGAACGATGAGCACCGGGCGTGTGACTCCGTTGAACTTCGATTTGGGATTGAGTGGGGAAGGGATCTTGTCCAGCTTGTCGGTCATGAGCCGGATCCGCTCTTTGTCGATGTCTCGAATGGGGGTGTCATCGAACTCGGGAATGAGGTAGCCGTTGACCTTGCCCTTGTAGGAACGGATTGTTCCTTCGGAGCGCATCTTGCCGCTGCGATTTGGCTGGGTGCGGATCATCTCGATCCAGCGGTCGGCGTACTCGGTGAAGCCGATCGTGCGAGCAGCTTCTGCCTCGGCTTCGGCACGTCGGCGTGTGGCCTGGACCTCTGGTATCTCCCACGTCCCGAGCGCGATCTTCGTGTGCACACTAGACAGCCAGGTTCGGGCGTCCGTCTTGGTCTGGAACGTCAGGGCCTTGTCGTCTTCGGTTCGCGCCGTATGGGTCTCACTGTCCGGGCCGGGGTAGCGCGCCTGCCATCGACCGGATGGGAGCTTGCGCAGGCTCCCCCAGGCCTCTCGTGGAGACGCCTTCTTCTCCTTCGTCGTCGCGCTCATCGTGTCCTCCAGTCGCCTCGAACGGACTGGAGCGGACGGTCGTGCCACTTCGTGCCACTAGATCTTCTTGCCTCCTCGAAACCGCTTCTGGCCTCGGGTTTTGCCGCCTCGCGGTGGTCGTCAGTGGCACGAAGTGGCACGACATTGTGGGTGCTCCTCCACCAAAATCGCGTGTGTGAAGGCGTCCGCTCTCGGGTGGAAGGTGTGTCCGTGCCACCCGTGTGCCATGCCGAACGGGTACTGATGTTCATCTGTGCTCTCCTCTGTCCTTCGGATGGAGGCACGAAAAAAGGCCCGGACCTGCAGAAACCTGCAGGTCCGGGCCTCCCATCAGCCCTTTCGGGCCTCGAGCAAGCTACGGGGTCTCAGAAGTCCCAGTCGTCGTCTTCAGTCTGTTCTGCCTTGCCGATGACGTAGGAGGAACCGGAGCCGGAGAAGAAGTCGTGGTTCTCGTCGCTGTTGGGTGAGAGAGCCGCGAGGATCGCCGGGTTGACCTCGGTGACCTCCTTCGGGAACATCGCTTCGTACCCGAGGTTCATCAGGGCCTTGTTGGCGTTGTAATGGAGGAACATCTTGCAGTCCTCGGCCAGACCTACTGAGTCGTAGAGGTCGTGGGTGTAGGCAACCTCGTTCTCGTAGAGCTCGAACATGAGGTTCATCGTGTAGTCCTTGAGCTCCTGCTTACGCTCTTCGGACTGTGATTCCAGGCCCTTCTGGTACTTGTATCCGATGTAGTAGCCGTGGACCGCCTCGTCGCGGATGATGAGGCGGATGAGGTCTGCAGTGTTCGTCAGCTTCGCATGTGCAGACCAGTACATGGGCAGGTAGAAGCCCGAGTAGAAGAGGAATGATTCCAGCAGTGTGGAAGCAACCTTGCGCTTGAGCGGGTCATCACCTCGGTAGTAGCTGAGGATGATGTCGGCCTTGGACTGCAGGTAGGTGTTCTCGCGCGACCAACGGAACGCCTCGTCGATCTCCTTCGTCGAGCACAGGGTCGAGAAGATCGATGAATATGACTTCGCATGCACGCTCTCCATGAACGCAATGTTCGTCATCACTGCTTCCTCGTGCGGAGTAACCGCATCCGGAATCAGGGAGATCGCACCCACGGTGCCCTGAATCGTATCGAGCAATGTCAGACCGGTGAAGACGCGCATCGTCAGCGTCTTCTCCTCCTCAGTGAGTGTCGCCCATGACGGGATGTCGTTGCTCAGCGGCACCTTCTCGGGCAGCCAGAAGTTTCCGGTCAGACGGTCCCAGACATCGTCGTCGATCGGATCGATGACACGGTTCCAGTTGATGGCATCGACGTGCGACGCCAAAGTCAGATTCTCCAACGTTTCCATCTCTCTTCCAAGTTGCAGGTACGTCGTACGTACGTGTGGTCTGCCCAGCAGACGCAGAATGTTGAGCGCCCGGAGCCTGTGGGATGTGCAGACCCCGGGTCATGGGTTCAGCGGACCGGTTCACACCGGCCCGCTGAACCCATCGGTCACAGCATGCAGGAAACGCAGCCATCGACCTCGGTGCCCTGCAGCGCGAGCTGCCGCAACCGGATGTAGTAGATGGTCTTGATGCCCTTGCGCCATGCGTAGATCTGCGCCTTGTTGATGTCACGAGTCGTGGCGGTGTCCATGAAGAACAAGGTCAGCGACAGCCCCTGGTCGACGTGCTTCGTGGCCTCGGCGTAGGTGTCGATGATCTTCTCGTAGCCGATCTCGTAGGCATCCTGGTAGTACTCGAGGTTGTCGTTGTCCATGAAGGGAGCCGGGTAGTACACACGCCCGATCTTGCCCTCCTTGCGGATCTCGATCTTCGAGGCCACCGGGTGGATCGACGAGGTCGAGTTGTTGATGTAGGAGATCGAACCGGTGGGCGGAACTGCCTGCAGGTTCTGGTTGTAGATGCCGTGCTCGGCAACAGCCGCCTTGAGCTCACGCCAGTCATCCTGCGTCGGAATCTGCACGCCGGCCTCGGCGAACAGATCGGTCACACGCTGGGTGCGCGGTTCCCACACTTCATCGGTGTACTTGTCGAAGTATTCACCGGTTGCGTACTTCGACCTCTCGAAGCCGGCGAAGGTGGTCTGGCGTTCCTTCGCGATTTCCATCGATGCCCGCACACAGTGGTAGGCGACGGTGTAGAAGTACATGTTCGTGAAGTCCAGGCCCTCGTCTGAACCGTAGTAGACGTGCTCACGGGCGAGGTAGCCGTGGAGGTTCATCTGACCGAGCCCGATGGCGTGCGACATGTCGTTGCCGCGGGCGATCGAGGGAACCGACTGGATGTCGGAAGTCTCCGCGACAGCGGTCAATCCGCGGATCGCAGTCTCGATGGTCTGCCCGAAGTTCTCGGAATCCATCGTCAGTGCAATGTTGAGAGAACCGAGGTTGCAGGAGATGTCCTTGCCGATGACGTCGTATCCGAGATCGGAGTCGTACACGCTGGGCTCGGAGACCTGGAGGATCTCAGAGCACAGGTTCGACATGATGATCTTGCCGTCGATCGGATTGGCCCGGTTGACCGTGTCTTCGAACATGACATACGGATAACCGGACTCGAACTGGATCTCTGCCAAGGTCTGGAAGAACTCGCGTGCGCTGATCTTCTTCTTCTTGATGGCGGCGTTGTCGACCATCTCTTCGTACTTCTCTGAGACGTCGATGTCGGAGAAGGGCACACCGTAGACGCGTTCGACGTCGTAGGGGCTGAAGAGGTACATGTCCTCATTGCGCTTGGCCAACTCGAAGGTGATGTCCGGGATGACGACGCCCAGCGACAGGGTCTTGATCCGGATCTTCTCATCGGCGTTCTCACGCTTGGTGTCGAGGAACTTGTAGATGTCGGGGTGGTGGGCGTGCAGGTAGACGGCTCCGGCACCCTGACGCGCACCGAGCTGGTTGGCGTAGGAGAAGGAGTCTTCAAGCAGCTTCATGACTGGGATGACACCTGAGGACTGGTTTTCGATCTTCTTGATCGGGGCACCGGACTCACGGATGTTGGTCAGAGCGAAGGCCACACCGCCGCCGCGCTTGGACAGCTGCAGTGCGGAGTTGATGGAGCGGCCGATCGATTCCATGTTGTCTTCGATGCGCAGCAGGAAGCAGGAGACGAGCTCACCGCGCTGCTTCTTGCCCGCGTTGAGGAAGGTCGGCGTGGCCGGCTGGAAACGGCCGGTGATGATCTCGTCGACGAGCTGGGTGGCCAGCTTCTCGTCGCCGCGAGCCAGGAACAGGGCGACCATGACGACACGGTCCTCAAACCGTTCGAGGTAGCGCTTTCCGTCGAAGGTCTTCAGCGTATAAGAGGTGTAGAACTTGAAGGCACCGAGGAAGGTCTGGAACCGGAACTTCTGCCCATAGGCGTGCTTCGAGAGCTCTTCGATGAAGCCGAAGGAGTACTGGTCGAGGACCTCGGGCTCGTAGTATTCCTTCTCGACGAGGTAGTCGAGCTTCTCCTTGAGGTCATGGAAGAAGACGGTGTTGTTGTTGACATGCTGCAGGAAGTACTGCCTGGCAGCCTGTTTGTCACGCTCGAACTGGATCCGACCGTCTTGGTCGTACAGATTCAGCATGGCGTTGAGCGCATGGTAGTCAAGATCCGTCTCTTCGCGGATGATGTCTTCTACATTGCGGTCTTCAGCGAGCTCGCGCACAGTTTGTCCAATCCTAAATTCACTGCTTCGACGTCCTCTGGGGTTCCGAGGAGTTCGACACGGTACAGCACGGGTACATTGCATTTCGCGGCCACTTTGCGTGCCGCGCGACAGTATTCTTCGCCGAAGTTCGTATTTCCGGCGCCGATGACGCCGACGAGGTGGCGGCGATTCGATTCGATATTGAGGAACTTAATCACTTGCTTGGGCACAGCGCCTCTATTGGGGCCGGCCCCGTAGGTGGGAGTCACAAGAACGAACGGTTCGTCGATCGTCAGCGTCTCATCCTTTGTCAGCAGGGGAAGCCGGCGTGAGGGGTGCCGCAGCTTGCTGACGAAGCGGTCGGTGTACTCAGAGCTGCTCGAGTAGTAGACCAGGAGCATGTCAGGCCACGACTGAAACCGACGTCTGCTCTCCGGCCAGGGTGGCGATCTTGTCCGGGCGGAAACCTGACCAGTGGTCGTTGTCGGTGACTACGACGGGAGCCTGCATGTAGCCCATGGCCTTGACGACGTCCAAGGCGTTCTCATCGACACTGAGATCGACCGATTTGTACTTCAGCCCTTTGGCATCGAGCGCACGGTACGTGGCGTTGCACTGGACGCAAGCTGGCTTGGTGTACACGGTGATCATCGCGACTCCTCATTTCTGCACTTCGGCTTAGATTTCACGGCATGTCCACGTCGGATTCATGACCTTGACAATGATGAATATCACGCTGGTCAGGCCCGAGTGCGACCACTAGATGTTGTGTTCGGGTTCGACTCTACCCCTATATCCAGTGTTACACCACTGTTGTTTCGATCGTCCACACCCTGTGTTCAAACCGTCCACAGTCATCCACAGGTCGTGAACGACACCGACGTAGTTCGATCACCTGCGAGGACACTGGGCAACGGCGCCGAAACGCCCTATCCGGGCACCTCGCCCGGCAGCGTTTTCCACACCTGTCCACAGATAAAATTTCCACCTGTGGGCACTTCTTCGGCGTGTCACATTCGACTCCGCTTCCGCGTGCCCGAGATCCGTTTCCACGGTCGCTTCCACCTCCTTCCGCGCTTCGATTTCGCCCTGTCTTCCACAACTGTGTGTCGGTCTTCCAAGGGTATGTGTCGGTACTGACACGAAAGAGTCCAGTCCCGTGTCAGGGTCAGCCCATATGCTTGTTCTGTCAGCCAGTTGAGATTCGAGAGGCCCCACTATGACGGCAACGGCACCCGCCAACACTGAAGAGATCGCACACGCTCAGTCGATCCTCAACGGTCTGGAATCCTATCTGGACCATTTCGTCGTCGGACAGCAGCGCCTGCGCGAGAGTCTGCTCATCGGTCTCCTCTCCAGCGGCCATCTCCTCCTGGAGAGTGTTCCCGGGCTGGCAAAGACAACCGCGGCGGCAGCACTGGCCAATGCTGTGGACGGAAAGTTCTCCCGCATCCAGTGCACACCCGATCTGCTGCCCGCCGATATCATCGGATCACAGATCTACAACGCCCAGGAAGGCTCTTTCAACACAGTCCTGGGTCCGGTGCACGCCAACATCGTCCTCCTCGATGAGATCAATCGCTCGTCGGCGAAGACGCAGAGCGCCATGCTCGAGGCGATGCAAGAGAAGCAGACGACGATCGGTGGCCAGCGGTTCGAACTTCCCCGTCCATTCCTCGTCATGGCCACGCAGAACCCGATCGAACAGGAGGGCACCTATCAGCTTCCCGAAGCTCAACTCGACCGGTTCATGATCAAAGACCTACTCACCCATCCGAATCCAAATGAGGAGATGGAGATCCTGTCCCGTCTGGACTCGGGTGTCTTCGATCGCGACTCGGTACCGAAACCCTCCTGCACCCTCGAGGATGTGGAGACGCTGCAGAGTTATGCGCGCACCATCTACATCGACCCTTCGATCACCCGATACCTCATCGAACTCGTCCATGCGACCAGGAACACCGCAAAGTATCTGGGTCGCCTGGCCCCCTTCATCGAATATGGGGCCAGCCCTCGCGCTTCGATCGCCTTCACCAACGCGGGGCGGGCCCTGGCGATGATCCGCGGCCGCAACTACGTCATCCCCGAAGACATCAAGGATCTCGCCCACCGAATCCTCGCTCACCGCATCCAACTCAACTTCGAAGCCGCAGCGGAGAACATCACGAGTGCACAAATCGTCGATGCACTTCTCATGGCCGTCCCCACTCCCTGATCGGGTGCATCGATGACTGCTCTGCTCAATCGGATCAAGGCGCGGATGACCATCCACGCGCACCGTAGGACCCGCCGGATCCTCGACGGGGACTACTCATCTGTCTTCCACGGACACAGCCTCGACTTCGACGACCTGCGCGACTACATACCCGGCGACGAGATCCGCGACATCGATTGGAAAGCCACGGCCCGACATTCGAACCCACTGGTCAAACGCTATGTCGCCCACCGCAGGCACATTCTCGCGCTCGTCGTCGACTCGTCCCGGAACTTCGACGCCGTCACCTCGGCCGGGGTCGACAAGCGCCAACTCGCCATCCTCATGGCCGGCATGACCGGATACCTCGCCGTGCGCCATGGTGATGACGTGATGCTCATCCACGGCAGCGCGCAGCGCACCACCGCGTCCCCGCGCAAAGGCAGCGAAGCCCATTTGGAGAACCTTCTGCAGCAGATCCTCGCCGAGGCGGGCACCGACGGTGACGGTTCGATCGATGAGCAGCTGCAGTGGATCGCCTCTCACATCAACCATCGGATGCTCGTGGTCGTCATCTCCGACCAGGCGCCGCTCGGGTCGAAGGAGGAAGCCACAATCAAACGTCTGCGTGCACAGCACGAGGTCCTATGGATCACGATCACCGACGCGGACCTTGCACAGCTGCCGGACGCCTCGGCGCCGTTCGACGTTTCCCGACCTGATGTCGGTCTGCCCACATCCGTGATGGCCAACCCACACGTGCGCAGCGAATTCCTCGCCGCCGAAACAAGCCGCAGGCAGCACCGGATCGATCTGCTCTCGAAGCTGGGAATCGCACACACGGAAATCGCACACCCAGACCAGGCCCTGGGCACTCTTCACACTCTGCTGCTGAGGCACCGCCGTGGGCCCCGCTGAACTCGTCGGGCCCCTGCAGATCTCGGTCTGGTGGTATGCCGCCGCCGCTGTGGTTCTGCTGGCTGCCGTCCTCAACCTGTTCGCTCCGCTGCTGCGCGCGGCGGCCGGATCAGGGATGAAGTCCAGACCACGGATTCCCATCCCTGTCCGCAGCACCTACATGTCTCGAATCGCCGCGGTCGAGTCGAAACTGGGTGCGGGCGAAGCCGATGTCCGGGATTCGGCTCGAGAGCTGGCGAAGATCGTGCGTGAGTTCGCTCGTGATGCATGGGGCGTCAAGGCCGAACACCTCACCTACCGGGATGCGGCTGTGGCCGGTCTCGACGACCTTGCCGAGTCTCTGTCAGGCCTCTACGAGGCAGAGTTTGCGCAGGACGATGCCAATGATCTGGGATCCCAGATCGCCGGCGCCAGAAAGCTGGTGACTCGATGGTCCTGATGCTCTGGTGGCTGGCGCTCATCCTCCTTGCTCTTGCCGCGGCCGCAGTCTTCTTCTTCCGCAGGCCCAAGGCCACCGGGTCGTCACTGGCCGTGGCTCACAGCGGTCGTATGACGAGCCTGCCCAGTTTCCGCAGAGCCATGCGGACCCGTCTGATCACAACGGTCGCCTTCCTCGCGGTCATCGCCCTCACCGGTCTCTCCACCCTCGCCGGGATCTCCCGGCCCGCATGGGTCGAGACCGTCAATCCGGAGAAGAAGCTGCGTGACGTCATGCTCTGTCTGGACGTGTCCGGTTCGATGCTCGGCTATGACGCCGACCTCCTTGAGGCCTACCAGGAGCTCGTCGACCGGTTCGATGGTGAACGCATCGGAATGACCGTATTCAACTCGACTGCTGTCTCCGCGTTCCCGCTCACCGATGACTACGACATGGTCCAGAACTATCTCGAGGAAGCCGAGGAGGGGTTTCGCACATGGGGTTCTGAAGGCACCGACTACTCATGGTCGACCTCGCCACCCAACATCGGCGGTTCTTCCCTCATCGGAGACGGACTCGTCTCCTGCGTGGACAACTTCGACCGTCAGGACGAGGATCGCTCTCGTTCGATCATCTTCGCCACCGACAACATGCTCGCCGGTGAACCGCTGTTCGACCTCGATGAAGCCACCGACATCGCAGTGGACTCCAAAGTCAGGGTCTACAGCCTGTCTCCCCCATCTGTACTCACGAATACGCAGACCAAGGAGCTGAAATCGGTCTCCGATCGCACCGGAGGCAAACAGTTCGACATGGGTTCGGCGTCGACGATCGATCGCATCGTCGCAGAGATCCAGAGCCAGGAGGCCGAGAATACTCCGGGCCGCTCCTACACCATCGTCCATGACATGCCCGCCGTTCCCCTCGGGATCGCGGTCGTCGGCCTTGCCGGTGTCTTCGTTTTGGCGTGGAGGACGAAATCATGATCTTTGATCCCGTCTTCACGTGGTTCGGATGGGGTTTCCTCGTCCTCGCCCTGCTGACCGTGTGCACCATTCCAGCTGTGCGCGGGGATGGGCCCCGCTGGAAATGGTTCGCACGCATGGGCATCGTCGCCGTGCTCGCACTCGCCCTGGCTCGACCGGGTATTCCCATCAAATCCTCGACCGAGGAATACGAGGCAGCGGCAGATGTGTACTTCCTCGTCGATACGACGACCTCGATGGCCGCCGAGGACTATGACGGCGCCAAGACCCGCCTGGAAGGGGTGAAGAAGGACATGTTGGAGTTGGCAGAGCAGTTCCCCGGCACCAGGCTGAGCATCATCTCCTTCGCCTCGACCGCATCGACGGTCATGCCTTTGACGACCGACCACGCGGCCTTCGCTTCCGCCGTCGATGTCCTCAGTCCGGAGATGTCGCTGAACTCGAATGGCTCCACCATCACCGAGGCGGGCGCTGAGCTGGACAAGCGTATGAAGTCCAATCAGGAGGATCGTCCAGAGAACAAGAACCTCGTCTTCTACTTCGGAGACGGTGAGCAGACCGCCCAGTCCTCTATCGACTCGTGGTCGCCTTTCGCCTCCCGCATCGACAGCGGCGCGGTGTTCGGATACGGAACTTCTCAGGGCGGGAAGATGAAGGAGCCCCAGCCTTTCGGCTACGGGGCGGGTCCAGGCGCTGGCCCCGGCCTCGGCGATCCCAACGATCCCGACGAACCTGGTGGAGCTGATGGAACCGGGGATGGTGACGGGTCCGGAGGAACGAAGGAGGAGTACATCCTCGACGGACAGGGCAATCCTGGGATCTCAACGATCGACGAGACGAACCTCAAACAGCTCGCGACCGACCTCGGCGTGAAATACCATCACCGTGACGGCGCAGCCTCGATGTCGAGCGTATACACAGCACCGAAGTACGATCAGACGCTGGTCAAGAAGGATGGGCGGGTCACCGTCGACGAGTACTTCTGGGTCCCACTGATCCTCGTGTTCGCATGGATCGCAGTTGAAATGGTGTTCGGCGTCCGCGAGCTGCTGCGACTGCGCACCATTGTGCCCAAGCCGCAAGGAGGTCGGACATGAATCGGATCACGCGCAGTTGGTCGAGGATGCGCCGCCTTTCTCACATCAACCTCATCATCGGATCCGCCCTCCTGCTCGTCTTCGGCTATGTGGCAGTGACTCTCTACTTCGGTGCGGCTTCGCAGGTGCGCTATGCGTCGAACGATTTCCCGGGAGCAAAGAAGGCCTCGACCGCTTTCCTCACACTCAGCCCGATCCAACGCCATATCGGCTACTACAATCGCGGCACCGCAGAGGCGGCCGTCGGCGACTTCGAACCGGCTCAGGCCGACCTCGAATCCGCCCTCGAGATCACCCCCGTTCGTGATGAGTGTGCCGTGCGGATCAACCTGTCATACGTGTATGAGAAGCTCGCCGACGAAGTCGCGGACCAGGACCCTGATCAGTCCGACGAGCTCTACGACCAATCTCTGCAGACCTTGGAGGACGCCCCCGAGGAGTGCCAGCCCAAGAAGAGCGAAGAGAAGAACAAGAGCGACGAAGCGACGAAGCGCGTCGAGGACAAGAAGGCGGGAGAGAAGTCGAAGCAGGAAGGCTCCGACAGCTCCGAGGGCGACGATGCGCAGAACGGCGACTCCGGAGGCGATTCGAAGAAGAAGGACAAGGGGCAGGACTCGGGCGAAGGCGATGAGAAGTCAGATGACTCAGAAGGGAAGTCTGAGGAGGAGAAGAAGCGCGACAAGCTGAAGGAGCGGGGCGAGGACTCGGAGCGTCAGCAGCGCCAGCAGGGTCCCGGCGGCAACGGAGGCCGTTCCACCCCGGACAAGCCGTGGTGAGACAACTGTGAAATCATGAGTCCATGAACTCTCCGGACACCTCAGCTGGCAGCACTTCGACCCCGCGGCTGCGCGCCTCGCTGGAGACATTCCCGCCGTATGTTCCGGGGAAGGCGCCCAAGCGAATCGACGGCCTCGCCCCGTTCAAACTGTCCTCGAACGAGAACTACCTCGAGCCGCTGCCAGCGGTCACCGATGCCATGCTCGCTCACGCGAAGAACCCCGCCTTGTACCCCGATGATGGAGCACTGGCTCTGCGCACGGAACTGGCCGGCCGCCTCGGTGCGAGCATCGATGAACTCGTCGTGACCACCGGTGCCAGCGAACTGCTCGTGGCACTGACCCAGATCACCTCTGACGCCACCACGGAAGCGATCTATCCCTGGCCGTCGTTCGAAATGTATCCCCAGACCACTGGGTTGGCCGGATCGAAACGGGTCGAGGTGCCGGTGCGCGACGACGGTCGACACGACCTGGACGGCATGGCAGCGGCGATCACCGATCGGACCAGTCTCATCATTCTCTGCTCCCCGAACAATCCGACGGGACCGGCTCTGCGCGATGATGAGGTCCGCCAGTTCCTCACACAGGTGCCGGACCATGTGCTCGTCGCCCTCGACGAGGCCTATTGGGAGTTCGCCACCGCCGATGGAGTCGTCAATGGCGTCGACCTTGTGGCCGATCATCCCAATGTCGTCCTGGTCAGGACCTTCTCCAAGGCTCACGCCCTGGCAGGCTTGCGAGTCGGATATGCACTCGCTCACACAGCTGTGATCCAGGGGCTGCTGAAGGCTGTCATCCCCTTCGGAGTCACCGATATGAGCCAGGCGGCTGCACTGGAATCGCTGCGCCACAGCAATGAGGTCGACGTCCGGGCGAAGGAGATCGCGGCCGTTCGCGACGACTTCGCCCACGCGCTGCGCGACCAAGGCTGGGATGTCCCCGAGGCGCAGGGAAATTTCGTGTGGCTGCCGCTTGGCCCGCTGTCCTCAGCCTTTGAAGATGCCTGCGTCGAGCAGGCTGTTGCGGTGCGCAACCTCGGCGATGGGGTGCGTATCAGCATCGGAGCACAAGAGGGCCTCGACCGGGTTCTTGCGGTCGCCGCCGCCTTCTACTCCGAGCATTTCGGCTGAACACATTGGGCTAGCTGGACCGCCTGAGCCGGTTGAGCTGGCTGAGCCAACTGAGCTGGAGTGCCGCTCAGAGCTCTGCAAGCTCAAGGGCCAAAGCCACTGCTTGGACCGATTCCGCCCGTGTGAGGTCGCGACCCAACAACGTCTCGATCTTCACCATTCGTGCCCGCACTGTGTGCCGGTGAATGCCGAGCTCAGCCGCAATCGCATCCCGCACTCCCCCTGCAGCGATGAAGGATCGCAGCGTCAGCAGCAGATCCTGCTCGTCACGCGAAGCAAGGAGCGTGCCCAGAACTCGGTCGACGAATCTCTGCGCCGCTGACTCATCGATCGACGACAGCAGTGCCCGCACATCCGAGGTCGCACTCTCGTGCTGCGTTCGCCACACGGTCCAGGTGTGGTGGACCTGGGTCAGTGGGATCATCTTCGCAAACAGCCTGTCGAGTCCGGTGACTTCTGCAACCCGGTCAACCGCACTCGCATGAACTGCTGCCCCTTCGGCGGCATCGAGACGGCAGGGGTCCGCAGACTCAGTGCCGGTTTCGATGACGCCGAGCATCGAACCGGCACGGACCAGGAGCGTTTCGGCACCCAGGTCCCCCATCAGCGTCTCTGGGATCTCACCGCGCACGGTGCCGAAGACCGTGAACTTCACTCGCGAGACCGGAGCCAGGCCGGTCTGCGCCACCCACTTGGCACGGGCCTGCGCGGCTGTCAGAGGCGTGGTGAAAAGCTGTGATTCCGATCGCCTGGGCCCCACCTCTGTGATGCTCAGACTCAGCAGTGCCGCTGCAGTGGAGAGCAGCAGGGCGCGGGTGCGCGGATTGCCGCTCACCTCGGCGGAGGCGAGGATCCAGCCCCGAACCTGTTCGTCTCCGACCGGAACGGCCTCGACGATTCCTGCCTCAGTGCGCAGAAGACGTGGCGCCATGGAGGGCTTGAGAGCTTCGGCAATCAGCTCATGACGCACCAGGTCCTCGGCATCAGTACCGGTCAGTCCCCTGCCTGTAGGCGAGACGAACCGAACGTCCGTACCCAGAGTGCCGGCCAGATCATCGACCAGCGCAGCGGGGCCCTGGTGCGCGAGGTCGGTGGCGAACCGCCGGCCCGCACTGCTGGCCCGGGTGAGCTCTCGGGTCGTCTCATCCTCACGCATTCTGGTGAAGGCATCGACGACGGCCACAAACGGAACAGGTTCTGGGACCCCGAACAGCGCAAGACCCTGAGCCTGCGCGTGCTCGATCAGCGTCGGTGGGATCGCCTGCCACGGCAGAGCG
Organism: Brevibacterium sp. CBA3109; assembly: GCF_040256645.1. NCBI lineage: Bacteria > Bacillati > Actinomycetota > Actinomycetes > Micrococcales > Brevibacteriaceae > Brevibacterium > Brevibacterium koreense. Next base: position 2,622,995 of record NZ_CP158281.1, read on the forward strand.
GAACCGAGGCCGATGCCAAGTGCATGGACGCCCACACGCTTGAGACGATCAACGAAATCGCCCACATCTTCGCCACCGAGGTCCTGGCCGACACCGATCGTCAGCAGGACCTCTCCCCCGGCCAGCCATTCGTCGACTGCGGGCAGCTCCGAGGAGTGCACGATCGTGACATCTTCGGCTCTGGCGTTCGGCGAATCGACGACGACGTCGAGAGCGAGCTCCTGACGTGCCCAGAGCTGACCCAAAGTGACCATAAAGACCATACTATCCGTACTGGATATTCGCTTCACCAAATCATCCATCGTGGATATCGGCGTGGTGTGAGCCACGTCCTAAACTGATGGCAATCACGCACCACCGAGAGCAATCACGATGTCGAAGGAGAGTCAATGCCGTCTCAACCCCTGGGGCCAGCCGACTACAGCCAAACACCACGTTTCGCGGGACCGCCGACCTTCGGTCTGCTCCCACGCATCGACGAGGTCGAAGCGCAGCGGCCGGGCGAGAAGATCGATGTGAAGATCCTCGGCGTCCCCTTCGACGCCGGTGTCAGCTACCGCCCGGGCGCACGTTTCGGCCCCGCCCATATTCGCCAGTCCTCCAAGCTGCTGCGCCCCTACAACCAGGCGACGAACGTTCACGCGTTCACCTGGCAGCAGGTCGCCGACTGCGGTGACCTGGGCGTCAACCCCTTCGATATCGAAGAGGCCATCACCGAAGTCGAACGGACCGCCGATGAGATGCGCGCCGATGGGGCGAAGCTGCTCACGCTCGGCGGCGACCACACACTGGCCCTGCCGAACCTGCGCTCCCTGCACAAGACGCACGGCAAGATCGCGGTCCTGCACTTCGACGCCCACCTCGACACTTGGGACACCTACTTCGGCGCTCCGTACACGCACGGCACCCCGTTCCGCCGCGCCAGCGAGGAAGGTCTGCTCGACCTCGAGTCCTGCATGCATGTCGGCATCCGCGGTCCGCTCTACGGTGAAAAGGACCTGGAAGACGATGCTGTGCTCGGATTCCAGATCATCCGCAGCGACGACTACCAGTTCACATCTGTCCAAGAGGTCGTGGCCCGTATGCGCAAACGACTCGGCGATGCACCCGTCTACCTGTCCGTCGACATCGACGTCCTCGACCCTGCTGCTGCGCCCGGCACCGGCACCCCCGAGGCCGGCGGCATGACGAGCCGCGAACTGCTCAACTCAATTCGCGGACTGCAGGGACTCAACGTCGTCGGAGCCGAGATCGTCGAAGTGGCACCCGCCTACGACCACGCCGAGATCACCGGACTCGCCGCCGCCCACGTCGGTTACGAAATGCTCTCCCTGTGGGCCGCCGAGCGCAACGGTCTCACCGGTCCTTCGGGTCCCAGCGGCGAAGCGTTGGGAGCCTGACCATGGCAGACGACAACAACACCGGCGCTGGCGAAGAGTTCCGCAACGGCGGTCGGGCCGTCATCGCGACCCTGGCTGCGCACGGCGTCGACACGATCTTCGGGATCCCCGGCACGCACAACCTCGAGTTCTACCGACATCTGAGCGAATTCGGCATCCGTGCCATCACACCGCGCCACGAGCAGGGTGCCGGCTACGGTGCCGACGGGTATTTCCTCGTCTCCGGCAAACCCGGGGTCATCATCACCACCTCGGGTCCAGGTCTGACGAATGTCATCACGGCCGCGGCGACCGCCTATGCGGAGTCACGCCCGATGCTCATCCTCTCCCCCGGTGTTCCCACCGGGCTTGAGCGCGCCGACCTCGGAATGCTGCATGAGACGAAGGACTCCTCTGGCGCTCTGGCCCACCTGCTCGTCTCCTCCCAGCGCACCCGCACAGCCGAGGGCGCTGCACAGGCCGTCGCCGAGGCGTTCGCCATGTTCTCCTCGTCCCGCCCTGGCCCCGTTCACATCGAGGTTCCCCTTGACGTGCTCGAGGGTGCCTGGAACGGCAGTGTGCCGAGACAGATCCCCGGCCGTCGTCCGGGTCTGGATCCGCGAGTCGTCTCCCGTGCCGCCGAGTCGGTGGGCGGTGCAACTCGTCCGTTCATCGTCGCCGGTGGCGGGGCTCGCAGAGCGAGTACCGAGGTCAGGGCCTTCGCGGAGCTCCTCGATGCACCTGTGGCCACAACCGCCAACGGCAAGGGCATCATCTCCGAGGACCATCCCCTGTCGTTGGGCTCCAACGTTCGCTTCCCCAGCGTCCAGGCCGAGTCCGCGGCGGCCGATGTGCTCATCGTCCTCGGCTCCGAACTCGCCGACTCCGACCTCTGGGGAGGGCTCATCGGAGCCCAGACTTCGGCCGGCATCCGCGACGAAGCCTCCAAACAGGTCGTCATCCGCTGCGATATCGACCCCGACCAATTGGGCAAGAACCTCGGCGGGGACGTCCTCGCCTGCGCCGATGCGGGGGAATTCCTCACCGCGCTGATGTCCGAGCTGAACCAGGACGCACCCAGGACCGTTTCGACGGGATCGAACGATTCCACTGGCAGTGCCACCTCGGCGCGGAGACGGAAGACAGAGCGAAGCGGAGCTGACAGGGTCACAGGGATCCGAGAATCCTGGGGTTCGGACTTCGACTTCGAGTCCATCGGCGCTCGTGTCACTCGCCTCGTCGAACAAGGCGCGGGGCCATCCGTGGTGGTCGCCGGGGACTCGTCCCAGGTCACCTACGACGGATCGGTGCATGCACTCACGGCCAGCACGCCCGATCAGCTGCTCTACATGCCCGGCTTTGCGACCTTGGGCTACGGGATTCCTGCAGCCATCGGGGCGAAACTGGCCGACAATGCTCGCCCCGTCGCCTGCATCCTCGGAGACGGGGCAGCCATGTTCTCCATCCAGGAGCTGATGACGGCCAGCGAACTGGGGTTGGGGATTCCCTTCGTCATCGTCGACAACGGCGGGTACGCCGAGATCGAAGCTCAGATGGTCGACCGGAGCATGGAACCGTTCGCGGTCAAACTCGCTCGTCCCGACTTCGCAGCCCTGGGCCAGTCCATGGGCGGGGCGGGGGTCACGATTGCTGAGTCGGATATCGACGAACTGCTTCCGGGTGCCGTCGCCGAGGCACTCGACCTGGACGTTCCCACCACCATTCACATCACCATCGGGTGCTGAGGCACCCACTTAGCCGCTTGCTCACACAGTAATCAAGGAAAGGGTCGACGTGGACTCTCTAGTCGTCATCATCTATCTCGCCGCCATGGTGGGATTCGGAATCTGGGGCCGGTACAAGGCGAAGAATCAGGACGATTTTCTCGTCGCAGGCCGGCGCCTGGGTGGCTGGCTGTACACGGGCACGATGTCCGCTGTCGTCCTCGGCGGGGCCTCGACGATCGGTGGTGTCGGTCTCGGCTACACCTCGGGTCTGTCCGGGATGTGGCTCGTCTTCAGCATCGGTCTGGGCATCATCTTGCTCTCACTCTTCTTCGCCCCGAGAATCCAGAAACTGGAGATCTACACGGTCTCGCAGATGCTGGAGCTGCGGTACGGGAAGGGCTCCCGCTTTGTGTCGGGCGCGATCATGACTGCCTACGGGCTGATGATCTCGACGACGTCGACGGTCGCCTATGCGACGATCTTCCATGCCCTGTTCGACCTCAATAAGGCCTGGTCGGTGCTCATCGGCGGCGGAATCGTCATCCTCTATTCGATGCTGGGCGGAATGTGGTCGATCACGCTGACCGACTTCGTGCAGTTCTTCATCCAGACCATCGGCATCTTCCTCATCATGTTGCCGATCGTGCTGTCGAAGTCCGGTGGCATCACCGAACTGTTCGCATCGCTGCCTGCCGAGCAGACCAGTCCAGTGGGCATCGGCTGGCAGGCGATACTGGGCTACATCCTCATCTACACTCTGGGGCTGCTCATCGGCCAGGACATCTGGCAGCGAGTGTTCACCGCTCGCAGCCCGAGTGTGGCCAGGTGGGGCGGACTCACCGCGGGCATCTACTGCCTGCTCTACGCCGTGGCAGGAGCTCTCATCGGCATGGCCGCGACCAAGATCGTGCCAGGCATCGAGGTCCAAGACGATGTGTTCGTCGCCGTCGTCGATGCCGCGATGTCGCCACTGATAGGCGGACTCGTCCTCGCCGCGGCCCTGGCTGCGATGATGTCCACAGCCTCGGGCTCGCTCATGGCCGCAGCAACAGTGTGCCGTCAGGACATCGTCGAGCCCCTGCTGGCGCGCAAGGACATCGTGCCGGTGACGGAGGGCACGGTCGAGGTCGATAGCGCTGCGGCGGGTGGCACGGGCGCGACTAAGACCGGCAGCGTGCCGACCTACGGCTCGGGCAGCACGAAGTCGACTCTGGTGAAGTCCCTGGTTCGGGAGACCGGCGATGAGGTTCGCGATTCACGCATCTACCTCATCGGCCTCGGCGTCGTCACCCTGATCCTCGCCATGATCATGCCCAGCGTCGTCGAGGCGCTGACAGTCGCCTACAACCTGCTCGTTGCCGGACTGTTCATTCCCATCCTCGGCGGCCTGATCTTCAAGCGCGGCACGATCGTCGGCGTCATGGCCGGCATGGTCCTGGGATCGCTCACCACGATTGTCATCATGATCACGATGGGCATCTACTCCAGCGAAGCCATCTATCTGGGTCTCATCGCGTCGCTGCTCGGCTACGTCATCGGCTCCCTGGTCTCAAAACCGACACCGCCGGAGGTCATGGCGGCCTGGAAGGAGCGCCTGAACCGGTAGCTCGGCCTCAGGCAGGTCGAGGAAGGTCGTCGAGATACGGCGGTTGTGTTGATGATCGGGCGTGAACCCCCGTTCATTGGTACAACCGCCGTTTTTCGATGTGGTTGCTGCGAGGTTCGATGCTTAGGCCACAGTGCGGGGCGAAGACCGGGGTGGTGTCGTGACCGCTGCCGCCTGAACTTGGAAGACTCACCTGATGTCACCTATATTCGTAGTGTCAGGCTGGTACCAACGTCGAATCCGGTTGCTGCCGAAGGGCCTGCGCTCGAAAAAGGAGTGCGAAGCCGCGGAACCCGCGTGTGAGACATATATGGATCGCTCTTTCCATATCTGTCATCCGCGAAAGGTCCCTCATGGCTCACACATCGGCGCACGTCGCACACACTCTGGCCCACCATATCGATGAAGTCTTCGGTCTCATGGGCAACGGAAATGCCTACTTCCTCGACGCTCTGCTCACCTCCACCTCGGCGACCTACACTGCGGTCCGGCACGAAGCTGGCGCTGTCGTCGCAGCCGACGCACACTTCCGCACCTCCGGCAGGATCGCCGCGGCCACCACAACCTACGGCGCCGGGTTCACGAACACACTCACCGCGCTGGCCGAAGCTGCGCAGGCCAAGGTTCCACTCGTCCTCGTCGTCGGTGACGAACCGACGTCGGGTCCGCGCCCCTGGGACGTCGACCAGATCGCGATGGCCTCCGCGCTGGGTGTGCGCACCTATACCGTGGGTCGCGTCGATGCAGCAGCGGCGACGGTCACCGCCATCGAGCACGCACTGACGTACCGAGTGCCCGTTGTCCTGGCAATCCCCTACGATGTCGCAACCCTCGACATCGGTGAGATTCCCTCAGTTCCTGGACCCGGACGCCCCAGTCCCCCGGCTCCGGCATCCGACTTCTCACAGTCCTCGCTCGATCGTCTGGCGACTGCCCTCGCCGGGGCGGAACGACCGATCCTGCTGGCCGGTCGAGGTGCGTGGCTGGCAAGCGCAGAGGCCGAGCTGGGCGCCCTGGCAGAGGCTACCGGAGCACTGACGGCAACCACCGCGCTGGGCCGCAACATCTTCCCAGATGCCGATCACGACCTCGGCGTGGCGGGAGGATTCGGCGCCCCTGAAGCCATGGAGCGAATACGTGAGGCGGACGTCGCCGTCGTCTTCGGGGCTTCGCTCAATCAATTCACCATGCGCTTCGGTGAGCTGTTCCATTCATCGACGTCCGTCTGGCAGATCGACACCGATGATCGGGCAACGAATGCCCGGGTCGGCGGTTTCATCCGCAGCGATGTGAAGCTTGCTGCTGAAGAGCTGGTTTCGCGTCTGGAAGCCTCTGGCGCGGGTGCGAGCGGGTGGCGCGAGACTGTGGATACGGCTGCCGATCGGTCCTACGAAATGGGTACGGAATTCGCCGAGGATGGTCGCCTGGACCCACGTGCTGCCGCTGCCCGACTCGGTGAACTGATGCCAGCAGACCGCGTTGTGGTCTCCGACGGCGGTCACTTCATCGCGTGGGCGAATATGTTCTGGGAGCCCAGCGCACCCGACCGTCTGGCGATGGTCGGCACTGCGTTCCAATCGATCGGACTCGGCTGGCACAGCGTTGCAGGAGCTGCACGTGCCAATCAGGATTCAACGATCGTTCTCACCACTGGCGACGGGGGCGGTGCCATGGCACTGTCCGATCTCGACACCGCTATTCGGTCGGCAGGTGGACGGGGCATGGCCGTGGTCTTCAACGATGCCGCCTATGGTGCAGAGGTGAATCTGTACGGCCTCAAGGGACTGGATAAGTCGCCGATGCTCATCGATGAGATCGACTTCGCGGCCCTGGCCACTGCCGCCGGCGGGCACGGTGTTGCTGTTCGCTCGCTGGCTGACCTCGAGGTGGTCAATGACTGGAAGGCGACGCCGGTCGATGAGCGGAAGTTCTTGCTGCTCGATCTGCGGATCTCGGGTACAGTCATTGCGCCGTACCAAGAGGAAGTCATCCGCGTGAATTCGTAGGATTTGGCTGCAGGCGCGAAATTGCCCGGCTGCTCATAGTCTGAGCTACCGGGCAATTTTCATCGCGATGACTGAGCCACCAAACATCATTTCTACTGTCATTTGTCACCTGTCACACCAACGCCACCCTCTTGTGCGCAACCCTGGCCAGCCTCTCCAGCATGCCGGTTGAGGGGGTCACTGCTCCATTCTCAATGCGGGCGATAGCGGATTGTGAGGTGCGCATGCGACGAGCCAGCTCAGCCTGAGTCAATCCGAGGTTCTTACGTTCGTCATAGAAAATCTGCGAAATGCGAATGCCCTCGTCAATATCAACATATCCGGCCTCATACTCAGCACGCGCAGTTTCATCCATCTTGCTGAGCCGTTCAGCTCTGATCACGTCCAAAGACTTCATTTCGTCCTCCATTTCCTCAGTTGCTGTCGTGCTCTCGAAATCTGCTTCCGCTCGTTGTTTCGCTGTTTGCGGAAGGTGGTCAAGGTAATCACCTGCCGGCCAGGATCGAAAGTGTAGGTGATACGTCGTTCGACTCGCTCGCACTGAAATCTCAATTCATAGAGTCCTTGCCCGAGATTCTTCGAACGTGGCATACCGAGGTCGACTCCATGTTCGGCGAGATTCTGCAGATGTCGATCTGCGATTCGGAAGTCGCTGTCGTTCAAAGAACCCAACCACTTCTCCACCTCTGCTGACACCTCGATTGTCCACTTCGGCATGCATCGATTATATCATTGGTGATATATCGAAGGCCACGAAAAAGCCCCGGATTCTCAAGGAACCCAGGGCTTTAGTGTGGAGATGGCGGGAATCGAACCCGCGTAACGGTCCTGGTGAGGTGGGCGGCCGTTGACTTCTAGGCGTTCTTGGGTGGCGCCTACCGGGGGCTACCGGGAGTGGAATTGGGTGATTCGTGGGCAAAATTTGGGCAGGTTCTGGGCACTCACTTCCCCGGCCACCACACATCATCTGGCAGCAACCACACTCCGATCGTATGGACTCGACGGTCCTTGGACTCAACGAAGATCGCACCATCGAACCCGAGGCGCGTGGCAGTCCCGTCGAGCCACACCTCACCGTCACGCTCGAACACCACACGGGCACGCACCGGTAGCGGCGGGCGATCACGATAGGAACCGCGGGCGCCGGCGTCGTTTAGGATCTTCTGCCAGTAGCGCCACGTGGCTGTGCCGTAGTCGTCGGTCATGACCTCATTGTCGACCCTGGACCTGACATGACGGGCGTCAGCTAGCCTAAGCGGCGAAGCTCCGCGACGATGCTCTCGAGCATGTGGATGACACCTGCGCCCACCGCTAGCATGAACGTCGAAATCAGTGCCAGTCCCAGGTAGTAAGGATCGAGCGCGAGTATGATTAGAGTACCGAGCGCACTCAGCGCTACGAGCACAAACATGGCAGTAGACCAGCCACGCTTCGCCAGTGTTTTGTATTTGATGGCCCTCGTGATGACGTATCCCTCCGGTGTCAGGATGACGCCGCCCGGATGGTACGGCGGCACTCCGCGCACAGCATGGGGGTCGTTCGGGAACGAGTCCGCTTGGGGTTGTTGAGGGTAGTACTGATTCTGCTGGCCCTGGGGGTTCTGCTGGTTCCAGTTCTGGTTATGACCCTGGGGGTTGTTCGACATGAAGCACCTTTCTGCGTTCCAATGGCACTGCGAACGCCAACGAGAAGGCATCGCTCATCGAATCGTATCTGTAGTCTCCCGCAACTGATGCTCTACCGGGTCACGACTCGGTCTCATATACTGCGGTGATGAGTGCCTGCGGAAACACGGGTAGCTTCCGTACACTTCCGGACGGCGCAGATATCATTCTTCAATGAAGACTCTCCTGAATGCCTTGAAGATGATCCCGAGGGCTTTGAATATAATGCTGACTGGACCGGGGTGGAAAACACTATGGCAACCTCTCGTCATTGCCGCTATCGGCGCAATCGCGGGGTTGGCCTTACGTGGCGTTTCAACTCTTCCGGGCATCACCCTCGACATGGAGTCCCTGGGTAAGGCGTGTCTGGCTATTGCATTCCTCGGGGCCTGCGCGGGCGCATTTGGTGCATCCAGCACCTTTCCAACTCCTGCTAAGGAGAAAGCGCTGAAAATGCAGACTGGTGAAGTGGCGACTTCCAAGCAGGCCCTTGAAGAACTGCAGCTAAGGGAGCAGATAAGGGACCTCTGGACGGCTCTGGGGTGGGGACTTGTGATCATCGGCGCCGCGGGCTCCTTCATCTCTCAAATCCCTCTCGCGGGTAGCTAGGAACGACGAATGGCCCCGCCCCACCGTGAGGTGAGGCCGGGGCCGTGTTTGCCGCTACTCTAGTGCCATGCACTCGACGATGAGTCCAGCATGAGCACCTGCGTCACAATCTGGTGTGATCGTCCCGCCGTGGCCCGAGGCCTGTGCCTCAGCTGCTACGACCGGCTCCGGAAGGGGATCAGCACTGCCACGCCCGCTCGTAGCTATGCGGTAGCCGAAGACAAGGCGCGCCTGCGCGACGAGATTACCCTGCGCCGTCAGGCTGGGCAGAGCATTGGCGACATTGCGGCCGCCATCGGGGTGAACACGTCGACGGCGAGCAGGTGGCTCCGTGAATGGGATATGAAGGTCGGGCCTCGTAAAGACTCTAGAGCTGCGAACCTGTGGCGGCCATGGGCTCGCGACGACATCGACTTCGCTGTCGGGCGTACCGACCTCACAGTCTCGGAACGTGCCGCGGCGTTGGGGCGGTCGGTGGCGAGTATCGAGGAGTGCCTGCGGAAGAACCGTCGCCAAGGCGATCACTTGTGAACCACGATTCCGTATGGCTCGAGTGTGGCACCCCTAGTTTCTGCTGATCAGTGACTAGCCTAGAAGGCTACGGTGATTGGAGACTCAATGTTCAAGCGGAAGAAGCTGCTCCCGGAAGTACCCATCTACATCATGATGGGTGGTGTGGGGGAAAACTTCGGCGGTGTCACCAGTGTGGCGCTGCACAGAAGCAGTGTCTTCGCGGAGCTGGACGATCGGCCAATCGGTTTCCTCACCACTTCGGCCAATCATGCTGCTGACCCGAGTGGCCGTGCACGCGAGCTCAAGGCCGAAGGGAGACTCGCGGAGAATGTCTACATCCGGAATGCCTGGAACGACCTAGCTTCAATGCCTGACGACGACTTGTCAGCACTGAGCAGCGGTGTCGAAGACCCAGAATCGGAAGTCCCCAATCTGCTTCCGTACGAGGACGAAGCGGAAGCTGTCCGAACCAACGATGAGGGAAAGATACTGCAGGTCGACCGGTTCCGTGCGGACGGGTCCCGGTTTATCTCAGACCGCCGAGATGCGCGGATACCAGGTGTTCTCGGGGGTCGGTTGGTGACTGCCTTTCGCCGAGACGGGTCAGTTGCACAGCAGTGGACTGGGACTCGGTTCGTTTATCACGCGTGGCTTGATTGGCTGACGCAGGGCGAGACCTCGATCTTCATCGTCGATTCGGCAAACGTTGCAGTCCCCATGATTGAGTACCGCCGCAGTCACGCTGTGGTTGTTCACCCTCTGCACACTGGCCATACTGTGGGATCTGAACCTCCTGGTTTCACGCTGTCGAAAAGCACCTACCCAAAATACTCGAAGCTGGATTCCTTCGATCTGGTGACTGCGCTTACCGAATCGCATGCTTCGGAATTGCGGGCGGAGGGGATAGCCTCGGACAATCTCGTCAGCCTATCGAATATGTCGGCATCGGAACCGGTGAAGAAGATCGAGCCTCGGCGCCGGACCTCGGGAGTCATGCTGGCACGGCTTGCTGACCAGAAACGTATTGATCACGCGATAGAGGCCGTGGGGCTGGCAAACCGCGAATCCCTTGATCCCATCACATTGGACATTTACGGCGAGGGTGAACTCCGTCCAGCCCTGGAATCTCAGATCTCCGAATTGAACCTTGATGATCACGTTCGGCTTAAGGGCTATGCACCTTCTGCTCGAGAGAAATTCGGTGAGGCGTCGTTCAGTGTACTGAGTAGTCTCTACGAAGGGCAGGGACTGGTGCTTCTTGAAAGCATGGCGAACGGGTGTATTCCTATTTCGTACGACATCAGGTATGGCCCCTCCGATGTGATTACTCATGGCGTGGACGGGTTCCTCGTGCCGGATGGCGACGTCGGGCAGCTCGCTGCGACCATTCAACGTGTAGCGCTTATGGACTCGGCGGAACTGATGAAGATGCGGAAGGCTGCTGTTAAGCGTTCTCGCGCATTCCTTCCTCGCTCCATTACGAAACTGTGGGGCGAAGTGCTGAAGGAAGCACTCGAAGCCAAGCAGCCTGTTCGCACGGTGCGCGGTACGGTCGAGGTGGTCACTTGCGCCCTAAAGGATGAGTCAGTTGAGGTCCGTGTCGATTTCAAAGGCAACGGGTCCTGGCCTGATTGGGCGAAGCTCGTTTGGACTCAACGCAACGGGACTGGGTACGGGAGGGTGCCTGCGCGAGTTCACCAAGATGACGGTGCCTATCAGATATCGGCGACTCTTCCACTGGCAACTTTTGCCCCGCTGGAAAATGGGACTATAGATTTCTGGATTGATGTGAAGGTCGAAGGCAATCCACTCCGGATGCGAATCAAGAAGGCAGGCGATCGTCTACCTGTCCGGGAGGGCCGCTTCGAGCTCTACGCCACTAAGCACAAGAGTCTCAGCCTGCGCGTGATTAATGCCGGCACCGTCTAGACAATGAAAGACCCCCACCGCGGCAGTTGTCGAGCGGTGGGGGTCTTTCATTGCTGAGGTTCAGTGCCGGGGACGGTAGTCCTCAGGCGGTGGAGTGTTATCGACCTCGATGGCGGCGAGCGCGGCGAGGTCGTGTTCGTCGTCAGCGGTTCCTTCCGGTTCAGCGTCGTCTCCGTCGTCGACATCGTCCGCGGCGGGTTCTTCGATAGGGATGACCAAGTCGGAGTCAGCTCCGGCCCAGTTGCCGAACGTGAGTTCGGTGGGGGCTGCGCCGGCGCCGATGGTGCGTAGTGCCTTCTCAATGGCGGGGATCACCATGATGCGTGCGATCGCTCCGGCGCCGGCGGTGATGACCGTGGCTACGAGGAGCAGCTTGGTTCGGGCCTCGTCTGGGAGGTACTCTCCGAGGCTGTCGTCGATGATTGTGAGGATCTCGGGGAGTGTGAGGAACACCGGGTAGGCGAGTAGTGCGACCTGCAGGACTGTGCGCAGTGCTGACCGCCATGGGTGTTCAGTCTGGGTGGCCGCCGCGTTGTCGGTGGTGATGACCTTCATGATGTGTGCCTTTCAGTCTGCGAGAACGTGGTGTTTGGTGTATTCGACGACGCATTCGTCACCGGAGACGTTCTTCACGACGACATATATGCGTAGATCGCCGCCGTGCTTCGGGCCGATGCCGACCTTGTCCACGAGTGGTATGGCCACGTGGGCGTCACCGCCACCGGCGCGTCCGTGAGCGGTGACGCGAGGGTAGTTGTACCGGGTGTAGCCCTTCTTCGTCTTCGCGACGTACTCGCCAATGCGCAACCACACCTCGGCAATCTGTCCTTCTCGAAGGCCCGAGATTCGGAGGTGTTCGTCGACGAGGATGAGCTCGCCCTTCTTCACCGAGCAGAGGAACTTGTTTGTGTTCTTCTCCCGGGTGCGGAGGGTGATCTCCTTGCCCTTTCCGATCTTCTGCTTCTCGGTGCGCGAATCTGCTGTTTTGAGTGCCATGCCGAACAGTCCTTTCGGTTTTGCCGGGGTATCCGGCTGGGTGTTTGCCGGTTTGCTGCCGGTCTTGATGGTGGCCAGGGCGTTGCGGAATGCTGGGCCGGAGAACGAGGCGTCTGTCTTCCGCCCGGGTGGGGAGCAAGTTTCGCCGTGGCGCAGGGCCCGGGACGTACCGAGGTCAAACTCGTCGATCAGGGCGCGCACGAGTCTGAGGTATGCCTGGTATTGCGCGGTCGGCCATGCCTCCATCGCGCCTTCTGCTTCGATACCGATCGCATGCGAGTTCGTCATCGACGTTGCCCGCGATACACCCGCGTGGTTGGCTCTGCCGGCGGCGACGACGTAGACGACACCGGTTCGGCCAAGACCCAGCTGCGCAAGTGGCCCAGGCAGGCCAGTGCGGCCGTTCTTGATCACGTTGAGTGTTGGGTACTCGGTGCTCTTTTTGAAGCTGCGCGGTGTTGCTGTGTGGTGGAGAGTGATCGTTTGGATGGTGCCCATGGTGGCGCGGCCCCGGGACTTCCACCCCGCGACCCACACCACTTTCAGGCCAGACTTCTTCACCGCCCTCTCGATGCGAGAGGCGAGCGCGTATGCCATAACTGTCTCCTTGAATGAGGAAACCCCCGCGGGGTGCGGGGGTTAGAGGTTGAGGTCTGTGGGTGGTTCGGGTGGTTCGCCGCCGAGGGCTCGCCCCCAGTCGATGAGGCGGTAGATGTAGCGGCGCAGGGACCATTCCCTCGTTTGAAGGCGGCGGATCTGTTCGCCTTGATCGTCGATCGTTTCCCCTTGCCGGAGGATGGTTTCCTCGAGTTTGTCGAGGCGGCCATCTTGGCGTTTCACCTCGGCGGAGAGGTTCTTGATGAGGGCATCGGATTCGTTGAGTTTGTTCGTCTCAGTGGCGGTCTTCCGGTTCTGGCGGACACCGTAGATGGAGATGATGCCGGTGATGAAGGCGACGGCTACGCCTGCTGGTATCCAGTCAGTCCACATCCTCGACCTCCCGCGTCGGGGTCACCTCAGCGGGGTCGATCAAACGGATGACGGCGAGGATCAGTAAGGCTTGCACGGCGTAGGAGACTGCGGATACGTAGTCGCGTGAGTCGACGCCGCGGTTGAAGTAGTCCATGCCCCATTCGGCGAGGTAGGAGAACCCCCACAGGGTGGTAATGACGAGTAGGGGCACGAAGGGTGCTCGGTAGTGGGCTGTGAAGGCTCCGATGACGGACAGGGCACCGATGATTACCCAGGCCCATCCCCAGTATTCGAGGGGAATGAGCTGGGAGAGTGTGCGCAGCCCTGCCGGTACTGGTGGTGGGTTGATGTAGGACAGTCCCCGGATGATGGCGAGGACTCCGACAGCGGCGAGGACAACGCGTTTCACGCCTGGGTCGAAGTGTCCGTGTGTGGCCCAGTGGATGATCCGGTCAGGCATTATCGGTCACCTTCTCCGATCCTTGTGTTTGCTTCATGGTGGTGTCCTTTTAGTAGAGGGTGAAGCGGGAGTTTTCGAGGAACACGGACAAGGACTGAGCCGACAGATTCACCTTCACCGGCTGCCCGCGTTCGACCAGGGCGACCACAGTGGTCGGTCCGTCTCCGGCGCAGACTGAACGCAATGCCTGGTCGGGAAGAATGTCGTCCGGTAGCGGCCCCGAGGTGATCGGCAGGTAAGTGTTCGCCGGCATCTTTGCCTGATCCTTGCGTTCGACGATGCCGTAGAACATGAGCTCGCCGCCTCGCATCCTGTACATTGCTTTCCGCCCGGATGTTTTCGTCACGTATGTGGTCGTGTCGATGGGCAGATCAATCCACCCTGAATCAGCGGAGTAGTTCGTCAACGGTGTTGGAGACATGCGGGGAGCGATCGCGTCGCCGTGCTGGAGAATCACCACGTAACGTTGGTAGCCGGCACCTCGGGGTTCCTTGTTCGATACCACGTGCCCCGTGTAGAGGCGACCGTCGACGTTCGTTGCACCCTCTGACTCCCACTCGAAGTCCGAGATCGTGAGAGTCCCGGGAGCTGACGTGTTCACGGCCTGCATGAACTCTGCTCTCGTCCACGACCTGACTGAAACGAGCTGCCCTTGGTTGTCGTAGATGGCGACGGTGGGGTCCTGGGCGGGGTCTCCACCGACGAGGTAGAAGTGCGAGCCTGTGGTTGCTACTCCCTGCATTTTCATCGGTGTCTTGCCGGGGTTTGAGATCGGGATCGTCGCGAGAAGTTGGGGTGCTCCTCTCGTCACTGACTGCCAGTCGTAGATCCAAAACTGTGACGCTTTCGAACCGTAGGCGTCGGTGGTGACGTAGTGGACCGTGAGCATCGAACTCCCGAAGTCGCTCGAACGAGCAATGAGAAACGCTGGCCTTGTTGACCCGAGGTCGGATAACCTATCTCTCAATCAGTGGTCGAAGGAGTCCGGGGTTCACACGTCAACGATCAGCAGCTTCTTGACTGGCAGGAAGAGCCGACCGGCCAATGTGCAGAAGATGGCGGACGCACTCGAAGTGTCGCCCACCGATCTCTACAGCATGGTTGGACGCGAACTCTCCCCCTGGTCGCCGCCCAGCGGCACAGAGAAGCTGAACACTCGTCAGCGCCAAGCGTTGAATGAGCTGATCCTGGCGTTCACAGAGTATCCAGTCGAGAAGGCAGGTGATGGCGATGCAGAAGCCACCCCCAATAAACGAGCCGGAGTGAGTCCGGCAACAGGCGAGGATGACGGGCTCGGTGCATTCGGCGGCCGAGCTCGTGGAGACCTCGACCACGAAGACCTCAATGACGGAAACGGCGACAACGTCTACTCGCTCGTACCTCCCCCGCCGGCAAGCGACACCGCTGCGTACCGTGCACCCAATCGGGGCAAGAAGCAGAAAGACAAGCAGGACGACGACGCCGAAGGGTCACAGGATCCGGACGACGGTTCGCACGATGAAGATTGACCGTTGTCTACAAGTTTTTCTGGCTAGTTGCTCACGTTCCCACCTAATTCCAACTAAGGATGACTAGTATGGAATCACCATCCCATGCCACAGGAGACAACGATCATGAGCACGTCAGCAATGAGCCGCGCAATGCGCCGGGGAATTCGGCGCGGAATGATGATGCAATCCGGAGACATGTCGAGCGTCCGGAAGATGCGCAAGGAAATCCAGAATCGCGACCTGGCAGCGGAGTCGTGGGACGAAGTGGGCCAGGCGATGTACGAAGCGATGGGGCAAATGCCGCCCCGGACGACGGGCAGCTCACTTTCATCACGCACGCCGAATACCAGGAAATAACACAAGAGGCCTCATATCATCAGGGGCCTCTGCCTCCTCCTGACATGCTCCGCGAGTATCAGGACATAGACCCCACGCTCCTCCCCACCATCATTGAGATGGCGAGAGTCAACTCAATCGGTCGGCACGAAGTCGTTAAGAAATTAGCTTCTGCAGAAGCCTCCGGGGTGCGCATCATTGCTTGGACCACGGCCATCATGGGCATCGGCGGGTTGGCCTCCGCAGTCGCATTCGGAATCCTTGGTATTGAATCGGGTGTCATTGGCTCGCTCGTGACCGTAGGTTTGGTCGGAGTGGCCAAGGTGGCTTCGTCGATCCGCAGTAGGCCAGACGACTGACCACTTCTGTCGTGTCAGCGGTCCTCGATATGGTCACTGTCATGCACCATCCATGGAGAGAACTACGTGAGCGCGGGGACGGCGTTGTCCTGCACCGCACCAAGTTCAACGACACTCGAATAGCCGCCACGAATGGCAATAACGCCATCTGGCTCGATGCCGATCTACTGCAGGTCGAGAGACGCTGCGCCATCCAGCACGAGCAAGCTCACATTGATCTCGGGCATACGAACTGTGACGAGCCGAAAGAAGAACAATCAGCGCGGCGATTGACCGCCAAGAAACTCATTGACTGGGATGACCTCGTCGACGTCTTCCGATGGGCCCACACAGCCCACGAAGCGGCCGACGAACTCAACGTCATCCCCGAGGTACTCGAGGACCGACTACGGTTCCTGCATCCGCACGAGAAGGTGCTGCTGCGACTGATCGGGCAGGCACGGAACGGATAGAGAATGGCCAGCATTGAACCCTATGAGACGGCAAAGGGCCGGCGGTATCGAGTCAGGTACCGTCGCCCGGACGGCCGGCACACTGACCGGCGCGGCTTCCGCACGAAACGCGAAGCCACACTGTTCCTCAACACGACGGAGGTCGACAAAGCCCAGGGCACCTACATCGACCCATCTGCCGGCGCCGTCACGATTGCCGACCTCGGGAAGCCGTGGCTTGACCGACAGTCCCATCTGAAGCCGTCCACATACACGGTCATTCGCGGTGCGTGGCACACCCACATTCAGCCCAAGTGGGGGCATTGGAAGATCCGCGACATCACGCAGACCGAAGTCGAAGGATGGGTGGCCGAGCTCAGCCGGAGACGATCGGCCACAGTGACGCTGCGGGCGCTCGGCGTGCTCAAGGGGATCCTCGACGGGGCGGTGAAGGATCGACTGATCGGCCGCAACCCTGCCGTTGAACTGACGAACCTGCCCCGCAAGGGCAAGAAGGAACACATCTACCTCACCCACAATCAGGTGGGGGCGCTGTCTGAGGCGTCTGGGGAGTACCGGCGTATCGTCCTCGTCGGCTGCTACATGGGGCTGCGGTGGGGCGAGATTACCGGACTGAGGGCGAAGGACTTCGACGCGGAGAAGAATCGTCTGACGGTCGCGCAGAATGTTGTGCGGGTGGGGTCGAAGTTCTATCCGGGCACGCCGAAGACGCACGAGCAGAGGACGGTTGCGGTGCCGGCTTTCCTTGTGACCGAGTTGCAGGATCAGGTGAAGGATCGGATTGGGGACGCTCTGATTTTCCCCGGTACGAACTCAGGGTATCTGATGCGACCGAAGAAACAGATCGGGTGGTGGAAGGAAGCGAAAGCCGCGGCGGGTGTTCCCGACGCCATGGTGCCTCACGACATGCGCCACACCGCGGCGAGCCTGGCGATCCAGTCGGGAGCTCACGTGAAGGCGGTGCAACGGATGCTGGGCCACGCCTCTGCCGCAATGACCCTAGACACGTATTCAGCCTTGTTCGACACGGACCTGGACGTGGTGGCCGTGGCCCTGGACGCGGCTCGGACGGCATCCCGCTGAAATGAAGTGTGGGCAAAACTTGGGCAGCGGCAGATTTCGGGCACAAGAAAAGCCCCGCTCGCCCAGTGGTTATAAGGGCAAGCGGGGCTTGACTATCTGTGGAGATGGCGGGAATCGAACCCGCGTCCGTCGGCAGATTGTCAGGACTTCTCCGGGCGCAGTTCGTGAAGTAGTTTCTTAGGTTCTGGCCCTCACACGAACATGTGGACCAACGAACGGAGTTGAGTAAAAGTCCCTCAGATACCCTCAACGAATATCTGAAGCAGTGGCTTCCTAAGCGACGCCAGGACCTAGAGTGGAAGCAACTCTAGACTGACGGATTCGCAGCTCGGCCCAATCAGGCAGCGAGGGCGAAATCGGTGCGGTTATTAGACTTAGCACCTATTGTTTTGCAGAGGACATTAACGAGATGACTCTACATTCTCGGCCCGCTTCTCCCGTCGCAGTGTCCGACGTCGAAACCGATCATCCCCATATTCTGTTACCAAATCTGCCCAGCTCATTCACCTGCACAGACAGGCTCATGTACCGACCAGAATAACCAGCATACTCCCACAACACCGCACGACCCAATTGCATTCCCGAGGACAGGGGCTCAGTCGGATCTATGGTGGCAGAGCAACAGGCTCAGAGGAACTGCTTGGACTTGATCGCCCGCTCTGCCTCGCGCTTGTCCTGCGCTTCACGCAGGGCCTGACGCTTGTCCCATTCGCGCTTGCCCTTAGCCAGAGCGATCTCGACCTTGACCCGCGATCCGTCGAAGTACAGCTCCAGCGGGACGAGTGTGCGTCCCGACTCCTTGACCTTCTGCGACAGCCGGAGAATCTCCTCGCGGTGCAGCAACAGCTTCCGGCGTCGACGAGCGGTGTGGTTCGTCCACGTCCCCTGCGCGTATTCGGGAATGTAGACGCCCTCGAGCCACGCTTCGTTCTGGAAGATCAGCGCGAACCCATCTGTCAGCGACGCCCTGCCCTCTCGCAGTGACTTCACTTCGGTTCCGCTCAGCACGAGACCGGCCTCCCACGTATCTTCGATGAGATAGTCGTGGCGCGCCTTGCGGTTTCTCGCGATGACTTTCTTGCCAGTTTCCTTCGGCATGTCCGGCCTCCTTCCTGTGTGTCGGATCAGTGTGTCCGACTGCGATTGTCAGCCCCGAAAAGACTGCTCGATCGCGTAGACACGCAGATCAACTACTCTAGCTCAATGGTATCGCGTACGAAAGGCCACGCTGATGACCAGCGCAGGGCCACCTCGGCGCGGTGATATCCCAACAGAAGATGAGCACCGTCAGGAGATGTAGGGCATCGGATCGACGTATCCGCCGTTCTTCATGATCTCGAAGTGCAGGTGACAGCCGGTGGAGGCACCAGTCGTACCCGAGATCGATATGACATCGCCCGTCTTCACCTTCTGTCCGGCGTGGACCTTGACCTTCGTATTGTGATTGTAGGTTGAGGCGATTGAGTCGCTCTTGATCTTGCCGTGGGAGATCACGACGCGGTTGCCGTAGCCGCCGGTCCAGCCAGCGCCGACGACGATGCCGTCGCCCGCGGCACGGATCGGGGTGCCGCAGGGAACACCGAAGTCGGTGCCCGAGTGCAGCTTCTTCGCCCCGGTGATCGGGTGGATGCGGTAGCCGAAGGGCGAGGTGATGGGGTAACCTTCGGCCGGGTTGGCCAGCTCACCGTCACCAAAGACGAATTTGCCCTTCTTCTCCTGTTCCTTCTCCCATTCGCGGACCTTCTTCGCCAACCGGTCCTGCTCGTCCTGCTCTTTCTGCAGCTGCTCCTCAGTCTCGGCCTTGTTGTCGGAAATGGTCTTCTCCGCATCGTCCTTCGCCGAGATGATGTCGTTGAGGCTGTCGGACTTCTTCTTCGCGTCGACCTGCGCGGCTTCCTTAGCCAGGACAGCCTCTGCGGCTTCGTCCTTCAGGTCGGAGATCTCATCCGTCACGCCCGAGAGTCGCTCTTCATTGTTCTCGTTGACTGCCCGCTGCTCGGAGAGATTGTCAATCGTGCGCTGCTGGGACCGCACGGCGGAGTCCACACGCCCGATTCCGCCATCGGCGCTTGTGCCCTCGGCCATCTGCAGCAGCATCGCCAGGTCGGAGGTGATGCCCGAGTTCTGATACGCCTGACGTCCGATGCGCGCGGCTGACGTCTTGTGCTTGTCGATCTCCTCTGCGCCGTCCTCGATCGACGTCTTGAGGTCCGACTGCGCATTCTCCGCCGAGGCCAGGCGAGCGGCCATTGCATCATCCTTCTCGATGGCCTCGCTCAGAGCATCGTCGGCCTTCTTCGACGCGGCTTCAGCGTCGGGCAGCTTCTCCTCCGCAGCGTCGCGTTCGGCGATGACTCGGGCCAGGTCCTCGTCGAGCCCCTCGAATTCCTGTTGGAGTTCCTTGACCCGGTCATCGACCTTGCTCTTGTCATCGCGGGGGTTGGCTCCGGCCGAGCTGACGGGAAGGATGATGGCCAGCACCGCTGCGGTAACCACTAAACCAAGTCTGCGCTTCATCTCAGACCTTCGTGTACTTGTTCAAGGTGATCAGGGACGATGCACCGGCCATGATCACACCGATGGCGATGAGAATCGGGGCCACGATGAGGACGTTGACTCCGGAGATCAGGCTGAAGCCCGTCGCCTGCCCCTGCAGCCAGCCGCTGACACCGAAGTGGACGAGAAGTCCCAGTGCACCGGCGGACAGGGTCGCACCGATCGCTGCGGCGATGACGCCCTCGAGCAGGAAAGGAAGTTGGATGAAGGAGTTGGACGCACCCACCAGACGCATGATTCCCGTCTCGCGCCGCCTTGAGAACGCGGAGAGTCGGATGGTCGTGGCGATGAGCAGCATGGCACACAGCAGCATGATCCCGGCGATCGCGACCGCGACGACAGTGGCGATGTTGAGGACTCCGAATAGGCGATCGAGGAGTTGGTTCTGGTCAACGACCTCCTCGACACCCTGGGTCGAGGAGAACGATTCCTTGATGATGTCGTACTTCTCGGCGTCCTTGAGTTTGACCCTGAACGACTCGTTCATCTCTTCTTCGGGAACGGTGCCTTCGAGGCTGGTGCCCTTGAACTGGTCTTGGAAGTGTTCGAAGGCCTCACCTTTGTCTTCGAAGTAGACCTCATCGACATAGGGAGCCAGTTCTGAACTGCCCAGCTGATCTTCGATGTTCTTCTTCTGCGCATCGGTGACTTCACCCTCGACGCAGTTGGTGGCCTCGGAGTCAGGTGGGCACAGGAATACGGAGACCTGGACGCGGTCGTACCAGTAGTCCTTCATCTGCCCGACCTGCATCTGCAGCAGGATTGCGGCGCCGACGAACAGCAGGGACACGAAGGTCACGAGCACCACGGACAGGACCATGGAGACGTTCTTGCGCAGTCCTGACCAGACCTCGGAGAGGATGAATCCGGACCTCATGAGGCGACTCCGTAGGTGCCCTCTTCGACATCGCGAACGATGACGCCGTCGGAGATTTCGATGACTCTCTTGCGCATCCGATTGACGATCTCTCCGTCGTGAGTGGCCATGAGCACCGTGGTTCCGTTGCGGTTGATCTTCTCAAGGACCGACATGATGTCGGCGCTGGTGGTTGGGTCGAGATTGCCTGTGGGCTCATCAGCGAGCAGGATCCCCGGCTTGTTGACGACGGCACGGGCAATGGCCACACGCTGCTGCTCACCACCGGAGAGTTCGTTGGGGTAGCGCTTCTCTTTGCCGGCCAGTCCCACAGTCTCGAGCACATCTGGGACCAGGGTCGACATAGCCGCCCGGGATTTGCCGATGACCTGGAGGGCGAAGGCGACGTTGGCGAAAACGGTCTTGTTCGGCAGCAGGCGAAAGTCCTGGAACACGGTGCCGATCCCCCGCCGCAGGTAGGGCACCTTCCAGCTGGGCATCTTCACGACCGATTTTCCGGCAATGTGGATCCGTCCGGCGCTGGGAACCTCTTCGCGCAGAATGAGGCGGATGACCGTGGACTTGCCCGAGCCCGAAGAACCGACGAGGAACACGAATTCTCCGCGCTCGGCCTCGAACGAGATATCGTCGAGCGCTCTGCGGGAGCGTGCGTCGTAGGATTTCGAAACGGAGTCGAATTTGATCAAGAGGGTCTTCAATCATGTCGCGGATGGCTCGGCCGCTTCCACTGTACGGAACAGCTCCACAATGTTCCGGGAGGCTTAAGGGCGTGTGTTGCGCATTGGAGGAAGTTCACAGCCGCCGAGGCGGTGGCCGACGGCAGAGGAAGCCCACATTCGAAGCTGTCACTCACGCAGTCATCACTGAAATCCGCCTGCCGGGGCTTGAAATCCGACAGTTGCGGCTGGAGGTCAGGATGCCTCTTCGGCCATCTCCTGCTCTTTGCGCCAACGGATGCCGGCTTCGATGAGTCCATCGAGGTCGCCGTCGAAGACCGCAGAGGGGTTGTTGACTTCGTAGCCGGTCCGCAGGTCCTTGACCATCTGGTACGGGTGGGTGACGTAGGAGCGCATCTGGTCGCCCCAGCTGGCCTTGATGTCGCCGGCCAGCTCCTTCTTCTGCGCTGCTTCTTCCTTGCGCTTGAGATCGAGGAGGCGTGACTGCAGCACGCGCATCGCGGCTTCGCGGTTCTGGATCTGCGACTTCTCGTTCTGCATGCTGACAACAACGCCGGTGGGCTCGTGCGTGATGCGCACGGCCGAGTCGGTCGTGTTCACCGACTGACCACCGGGGCCCGATGACCGGTACACGTCGATGCGCAGATCGTTCTCATCGATTTCGACGTGGTCGGTAGATTCGATGAGCGGCACAACCTCGACGGCGGCGAAGGAGGTCTGGCGACGCCCCTGATTGTCGAAGGGGCTGATGCGCACGAGTCGGTGAGTACCGGCCTCCACGGACAGCGTTCCGTACGCGTAGGGGGCGTTGACCTGGATCGTTGCAGACTTAATGCCCGCGCCCTCAGCGTAGGAGGTGTCGAGCTGCGCCACGTTGTACCCACGGTTCTCGCCCCAGCGGATGTACATGCGGATGAGCATCTGCGCCCAATCGGTCGCGTCGTCGCCACCGGCCCCGGAGCGCACGGTCACGACGGCTGAACGCTCATCGTATTCGTGGTTGAGCAGGGTCGAGATCTCGAGCTCGGCCAGCTGGTCGTGCAGCTTCTTGATGTCGCGCTCGGCTTCGGCCTTCGAATCCTCGTCGCCCTCATCCTCGGACATTTCGATGAGGAGTTCGGAATCGTCGATGCGTTCACCGAACCGTTCGAGCTTTTCCAGTGTCCCCTGCTTGTGCGCGAGCGTGGCCGAGGTCTTCTGCGCCGAGTCCGGATCGTCCCAGAAGGAAGGCGAGGACGCCTCCTCCGTCAGTTCAGCGACCTCGGAGCGCAGATTGTCCAGATCGGACACGTCGAGGATCGCTTTGTAGGTTGCCCGGAGGTTGGCGATTTCAGCAGAATAATCAATGGCCATAATGATGCCAGCCTAGTGCATCGCGGCCCCCAGACCTGAATCATCACCCCTCACTCCGCACAGACGACCGGCGCCGAGGTGGTACGACATTTGCGAACCACCTCAGCGCCGGATCGGGTGAACTCAGAGCCCGGGAATCAGCCTGGGCCCCCGGTTGGGACTCAGGCTGGTACCGGCTCCGCGGCAGCGGTCCACGTATCGGGGCCGAAGACCTCGAAATGGACATTGTCTGCGGGAACGTCGAGTCCCGCCAGACCGCGCCGCACGGCGTTCATGAACGGTGGCGGACCGCACAGATAGACCTGTGCGTTCGGGTTCACAGACACCTCACCGAGGTCGATGAAGCCTTCGTGGATGGTCTCAGTGACCGCTCGGGAGCCCAACTGCTCATACCAGTGATGCATCTGCGCCCCCGGCAGCTGCTTCACCAGTTCGGCCATCTCCCGGCGATGTGCGTGGGAAGCCATCGACTGGTCGGCGTGCAGGACCGTGACCGGTCGGGTCGCTTCAGCCTGGACCAGGTGGTTGAGTGCTCCGATGATCGGCGTGCACCCGATTCCCGCCGACACCAGGAGCAGTGGATCCTCGGACTCTTCGACGACGAGGTCGCCGTAGGGCAGTGAGCAGCGCAACGTGTCGTTTTCAAAGATATTGTCATGGATGAAGTTGGACACTTCGCCGGCGGGGACACCGAAATCGGCGCGGCCTGGTTCGGCCTTGATGGTCACACTCCAAGAGGCACGGTTCGAGGCACAGGTCAGGGAGTACTGGCGGATCTGCTGGGCGCCGTCGGGAAGCGTCACCTGAATGGAGAGGTATTGGCCAGGCCTGGCCTCGGGCAGTGCCGCACCGTCTTCGCGGGCGAGTTCGAGACTGATGGTGGTCGGTGATTCCTGGGTACGGGAGGTGACGACAAGCTGTCTCCACACATCACCGGGTGCCACCTCGAAGCGAGAGTAGAGGCTGTTCTCCGCTCTGATAAGGGCGTCGGCCATATCCCAGTAGACCTCCGACCAGGCGTCGACGACCTCCGGGGTCGCGGCGTCGCCGAGGACCTCGGCGATGGCGGCGAAGAGATGTTCGTAGACGATGGCGTACTGGTCCTCGGTGATCCCCAGAGAGGCGTGCTTGTTCGAGATCCGGCTCATCATCGCATCGATGTTCGGAGCATCGTCGGAGACGAGCAGAGTCGCGTATGCGGCGATCGCGCCGGCCAGTGCCTTCTGCTGCTCTCCCTGCGCCTGATTGCCCCGGTTGAACAGATCGCGTTCCAGGTCCGGGCGGGCCGTGAACATGCGCCGATAGAAGATCGGTGTGATCTCACCGATCGAGGCTCCTACCACCGGCAGAGTCTCACGGATGACGGAAAGTGCGGATTGGGAAATCACATCTGCCCCCTTGTGTGATGCCTATGCATCACGTGGCTGCAACGGCCCTTCCAGGTCGTCTGGTTGATTGGCTGTCTTCGACATTACTACGCTAGGTAGAACTACGTTCTACATAGCGTAGAAGTGAGAATTCTGCATCCGAAATGCGGACGCCAGAGGATGCCTCACCCAGTGATGTCGACGATCCCGTGGGCTCCGCGCTCAGCGTCGACCATCTTATGGGAGACGAACGGGTAGTGCCCCTCCTCGGCGAATTCGAGTTCGACGAACCCGCCCTGTGCCGTCTCGAGGTCGAGAACCTGACTCGCACCCTTCTCCGGATTGTCCGGGCGGATGAGATACGTGCCCTCCTTGTAGACCGTGTCGAACTGTCCGCCGATGATGTGGAAGGCACTCGATCTGTTCGGGCCGACGTTGAGGATCCAGAACCTCACCCGCTCCCCGGCACGGGCGGTGAGCGGATCGTGGTCGTACTGGTTGGCGACGCCGTTGAAGACCACGGCGTCGGGCTCCTCACGCCGGACCTTCTGGGAGTCGACGACTCCGCCTTGCGGGCCCAGGTACAGCTCCGACTGGACGAGGACGAATTCCTTGTCGACTGCCGGCAGGTCGGGCGGATCGATGATCACGGCGCCGAACATTCCGTTGGCGATGTGTGATGACATCGGCATGGTCGCGCAGTGATACATCCAGATGCCGCTGTGGGTCGCCTTGAAGGTGTAGGTCAGCGACTCACCAGGAGGGATCGTGCGCATCGGCTTGTCCGGAGCCAACTCGCCGGCGTGGAAGTCGATCGAATGTCCCACCGATCCGTCGTTGACCAGCGTGATGACGAAGACGTCGCCGACATCGCCGCGCAGTGTGGGTCCGGGCATCGTGGAGTTGAACAGCCACAGCTTCTGTCGGATGTCAGCGGCCACGGTCCGTGCGATCTCACTGACGGTGAAGGTCTCCTTGTGAGTCGTCCCTCGGGAAGCAGGCCGCAGTTCGGCGTCCCTGGCGCTGAAGTCTGCGCCGGGATCTGCCAGGAAGTCCAAATCCGCAGCGGCCGAACCTGTGTCGTCTGTGCCGTTTCGAGGCGTGGAATCTCCGCCCGCGTCACCGCCGTGATCCATTCCCGGCATCGCGTCCGAGCTGTTGGATCTCGAGCTGTCGGCCCCTGCTGGGGACGAACCCCCGGTGACGTTGATGCCGAAGACCATTCCCATCTGCCTGTGACCGGCGATCGAGCACCACCCGTCGATGTCCTCACCGACGATGCCGACGTCAAGACTCGTGGATTCGCCTGGAGCGAGTCTGCCGCTGTCCTGACCAGTGGCCAACACGAGATCGTGGACATCCTCGTCATCGAGGTTCTTGAGATCGATGATCAGGCGATCGCCGGCGGGCACGTCGACCGTCGCCGGTGTGAATCGCATGTCCTTGGCTTCGACGCGCACACGGGTCGTCTCACCTGTGGGTGCCGCCCCCGCCGAGGTGGTCGTTTCGTTGATCGCAGCCGTCGAAGCTGGATCGATGGCGACACCGCCGGCAACGGCGAGAAGCACCGCCGACAGGCCCGCCGCTGCCAGAGCCAGGTTGTTTCGACTGACCTGCTTCTGCTCGGCCGCACGTTCCTCTTTCAACGCCCTGACCTGAGCCCTGCGGTCGCCAGTCACCGGCTCCGGCGGGTTCTTCTTCGCCCGGCGGGAGGCACTGATGCCACGGAACACCAGCGGCAGGAACGCGGCCAGCCCCAATGCCACCAGTCCGGAACACAGCACTCTCACCCAACTGGGGACCGGCAGCAGGCAGATCGCCAGGCCCACGTTGATGATGGTGATCCGCAGGGTCCCGAAGCGAGCGAATTCCATGGTGGCCGCGCGTACGGCATTCGGTCCCCCACCGAGGACGACCGGCAGGAGATAGGACAGTGCCCCGAACAGGATCTGGGCTGCAAATCCCGCTGCCAGGGCCGGCACCAGCCAGGTGAATCCCTGGGTGGCCTCCGTCCAGGTCTCAGAGGTGAAGAACACCCATGTGGGCGCAATCAGGCAGATGACGAGCCAGACCATGGCCGCGGCTGCCGAGAATGTCGGATATTCGCGTGGAGGTTTGGCCAGCGCGGCGAGGAAGAAGGGACGACCGATGAGCGCTATCCCGCTGAGGTAGGCGATGAGCCCGATGCCCGCAGCCCAGGGTTGGCTCAACAGTGCGGCGGCGAGTGTCACTGCCAGTCCGATGGACAGGATCGGCAGAGCTCGCCTGGCGGCCACCTCGGCGCCGGGCACGATCTTTGTGCGCAGCATCGTCGGCCAAAGGGTCACAAGGGTGCCGAGAACGGTGAGCCCGATCCAGCCGAGCAGGTTGATCAGGGCGTGGGCGGCGACGAGGCGGGAATGCCAGGAATCACCGACTCCGAAGGCCAGAATGACGCCGAGGGCCACTCCGATCGGGAGCATGGCCGCGGCGGCCAGGTAGTAGTGAAGGGTCGAGGCGAACCGTGAGGCCAGTGCGGTGCGTGCCTGAGCCCAGAGGCTGAGCCCGTGCCAGATCACCGCACCCGCCACCGCGGCCGCACCGACGAGGACGAACGCCCAGACGCTGGCGATCATGCCGATGATGACGATGAGGGTGCCGCCGTTGAGCAGAATCAGACGTCGGCTCTGACCTCTTCTGTCGGCTTCTGTCGACGGCGTGTGCAGGAGCGCCTCGGCGAAGTGCTTGGACCACACGAAGATGGAGTGGCTGGCCGCTCCGAGGACCAGTAGGTGGATCATCAGCCATCTGGCAACGGGCAGTCCCGGGTGGGCGGCGATGACGACGAGGAGGAAGACGAGCCAGACGATGACGGGGAGGTCACGGATGAGCCACCGTCCGCGGGCCGCAGGCGGCTCCAGCGGTCCTGTCCGAGGCCTGTTCTGCGGATCGGGTGACGAGATCTGAGGGCTCATGGCGTTGTGTCCGGTTGCGCCGACGAACTGAGGTTGTTGTCATGTTCAGCCCTGGATTCGCGGTTCTTGCGTTCGCCACGCTGGTGGCTGCTGGTGGTGCGAGCAGCATGGGAGGCGGTGATCGCGGAGGTGGCGGCCAGGATCGCGAATCCCAGAAGGGCGACGATGTTGAGGACCCCGCCGAGCTGCCAGGCCCAGTGCAGATCGAGGCCGTCGCCGAGGCCGATCCGTAGAACCAGCGACGTGTGGAGGAGGAGGACCGGAAGGTAGAAGCCGCGACTGTAGGGCAGACGGATCCGGAGCACCGCAGGCAGGATCACGGAGGCGTGGGCGATGATCATCGAGATCGCGAACCCCAGGAAGACCGAGTGGACCACCGCATCATAGGACCTGGCCCCGTCGGTGGGCCCGGCAAGGAGCCAGACCAGACCGGCGACGACCAGCCACACATAGCCGGCGAGGAGGCAGATGCCCATGAACCGGGTCTGACCGGTGGCGGTGACCGTCTTCGAGGCCACGTCGTGGACGAGGAGCCAGGAGACCAGTCCGAGGAGAGTGACGCCCAACAGCGGGTAGCCGATGGTGGGCCACAGCAGGGAGGAGAGCACGCCGAGGGCCGTTGCCGCGATGAGTGCCAAGAACCCGCGGACGGCGGTGGAGGCGATGGCGATCCGTGCGAGCTCGAGGCGTTCGGCCGCGATGGTGACGATGACGAATCCGGCCAACCAGGGGATCAATGTCGGCACGGTGGCACCGCCGAGCCACATGAGGGCCGCACCCGCGGCCAGTACCGCACCGAGGGCCTGGACCAGGATGGCCTCGTCGAAGTTCCGCCGGTAGAGAGGAATGTAGAGCACGGCCAGGGCAAGACTGCCTGCCAGGAGCCCGAGCTGCCCGATGACCAGCGGCAGTGGGGACAGCACTGCCAGTGAACCGAGTCCGAGCAGCGCGGGCGCAAGGAACCCGGCCGCTCGGGCGAGTGCCACGGCGCGTTCCAAAGAGATCAGAGTGGCGACGAAACCGAAGACCATGACGATTCCGTGGGTGCCCGGCAACCTCTCCCCCGCCACCGGGGCCCACAGCCCCAGCAACATGAGTGCCGCGTCGAGTCCGGCTAGCAGCGACAGGCCGGCCGGGACGAGGAAGGCAAGACGGCGGATCACTGGGACTCCTTCCGTGGTTGCAGATGCAGTCGGCAGGCTCCGGGTTCGGCGAAGGGCTCGAGCTCGCTGCTGGAATTCGGATCCCCGAAGACGTCCAAGGCGCCGCGAACCAGACCGAGATGAACGCCGCAGACGATGTCGGGGTACTGATGGGCGGCGCTGAGCAGCGGGCAGCGGGTCAGCCTCACGTGGATGGAGTCCTCGGCATCCCCTGCACCTCCGACCGCAGCGTCGGCGTCGCCGGTGACTGTGTTTGCACCCGCACCAGCGCTCGCCTCGGACTCAGACTTCGTTGCGCAGTCAGCGCCCACCGCTGGCGCGAACCCCAGGTTCTCAAGCAGGGCAATCGTCTGGCTGCGGGCCGTGCTGGTGGTGCGTTCGTGGTTGCTCGGCTCTTGGCTGCTCGGCTCGTCGCCGGCGAAGTCCGCGGCCAGCTGGCGGCCCCAGTCGACACCGGCGGCGATGCCGTCGAGACGTGGCGAGTCACTGGTGCGGTGGATGTGCGCGGCCAGCGCCGACGCCAGGCCCGCGTATTCGGCAGCGCCGGCCGCAGCGGCTGTGTCCGTGGCGAAGTAGAGCCATGCGGGCCTGCCCCTTCCTTGTGAGAGTGCTCGTTCCTTGGCTGCGCAGCCCGCGGTGATGAGCTCCTCCAGATGTTCGCGCACCGTATTCCCATGCAGCCCAGTCATCGCTGACAGTGCACCGATCGTGACGGGCTCGGCTTGGGCACTGAGGTGCTCGAGCACGGCCGCGACGGCAGGTGAGAGTCCTGTTGCCTGAACGGCGGGACTGGGTCCCAGCGCGGAGCTCTCAGCCCCGGCGGAGGCGCGATTTATTTTCACGGTTTTAATTGTAATAAACTATGGCCAAGTCTGCAGAGAAAGAGAGAACTCCATGAGCAATGTCATGTTCACCTCCAATGAGGCCGAGGCCGAGGTCGCCGCAGAGATCGAGCAGAACTACGCCGAACGCTGCGGCGCCATGGCGGCGAAGGTCGAAGCTCTCGTCGCTGCCGTCTCCCGCCAAGACGAGTCCTGGGTGACTGCTCGCGAGGACCTGAATTCCTGGGCGCAAGCCTCAGTGACGAGCGCACTGCGGGCGGAGGCCGCCCATATCCTCACCGCGGCTAAGCAGCTCGAGAAATCTCGCGCACTCGCCGAGGCGATCGACGCCGGATCCGATGTCCTCGCTTCCCTCTTCGCAGACCTCGCAGGCGCCGCGGATGCCGTTCGTGCCGCAGGGAGCGCCCAGGCCGCTCGGTCGGTGTTCGACCTGCACGCCGACAATGTGACCACACGCCTCGTCCCACTGCTGGCAGGTGAATCAAGTGTGTCTCTGGCCAAGCTCTGGACCCAGACATCGGCCGACACTGGTGCCGGCGGCAAGGACGCCGATGCCGACTCCGCCGCTTCTGAGCAGACCGGCGACTGCGCACACAGCTGCACCTGCGGAGAATCCGCTGGTCCTGAATACCCGGAACTGGATGTGCGGACCGTTCCGCACGCCATTCGCCACGCAACCGTCTTCGGCGCCCTTGACTCGGTGTCAGCCGGCAATGGGATGGTTCTCTTCGCTCCTCATGATCCCCTGCCACTCCTGACTCAGATCGACCAGCGCTATTCGGGCGGCTTCTCAGTCGACTACCTTCAGCGCGGCCCCGAGGCTTGGCGCCTCAAGTTCGTCCGCGCCTGAAGGCGAGGGAGGAGAAGAATTTAGCGCCACCGGCGGGAGATCAAGTCATCCCGCCGGTGGCGCGGTCTATGGGGCGCGAGACCTCAGCAGAAGTTCTGCGCAGCAGTGATGAAAATCTATACCGCCCGGCGTGGAACTGCAAACAGTGCGACTCGCGCGCATGACTCCGAAACTACACGGATGGCATTCGATCTTCGTGTGCAGAGTTATCCACAGATTCGAAAATTCACTGGATTCTTCATTCGACTACAGATAGGTTAAAAACAAATCCAGCTGTGAGAAATATGATTCGTATTCTGTCCGCCAGGGGTTCAACGTGGAAGCCACCGAGGTCATCAAGAGCGAAGTGCACAAGAGGATCAGAGACCTCGATGTGGACCCTCGCGCCGATATGCAACGCTCACGCGAGGTCATTCGCACGGTCATCTCTGAGTACGACGAACGCAGCCTCGTCGCGGATCTTCCGCCCCTGGAAGACAAGGAAGCAACGTTTCGCTCCATTGACAATCAGCTCTCGGGCTTCGGTGCGCTGCAGGACTATTTCGATGACCCCCGGGTCGAAGAGATCTGGGTCAACTCCCCCAGCGAAGTCTTCATCGCCATCGACGGACTCCACCAGCTGACGACGACGAAACTCACTGCAGGTGAACTCGATGATCTCATCGAGAGAATGCTGCGCACCTCAGGACGACGGGTCGACTTGTCTCAACCTTTTGTCGACGCCATGCTTCCCGACGGCTCCCGACTTCATGTCGTCCTGCCCGATATCACCCGTTCCTTCCCTGCTGTCAACATTCGCAAATTCATTCAGCGTCCGCGGAACCTCGCCGGCCTCGTTGCCCAGGGGTCCCTGACTCCGGCGGCCGCCAGATTCCTCGATGCAGCAGTCGCCAGCGGTGCAAACATTTTAGTCTCCGGGGCAACTCAGGCCGGCAAGACCACCATGCTCAATGCTCTGGCCGGTTCCATTCCTGCCCGTGAACGAATCATTTCCTGCGAAGAGGTCTTCGAACTCAACCTGCCCAGCCGAGACTGGGTTCCCATGCAATGTCGCCAGCCTTCTCTGGAAGGCACCGGCGAGGTCACCCTCCGCTCTCTGGTCAAGGAAGCTCTGCGCATGCGACCAACCCGCATGATCGTCGGGGAGGTCCGTGAGGCCGAGAGCCTCGACCTGCTCGTGGCCTTGAATTCGGGTCTGCCCGGCATGGGCACAATCCACGCAAACTCTGCCCGTGCCGCGATCACCAAGATCTGCACCCTGCCGCTTCTGGCCGGGGCGAACATCTCCTCCTCCTTCGTCGTCCCCACCGTGGCGGTGAGCATCGACGTGGTCATCCATCTGCGACGTGATCCGAACGGGACCCGCCTCGTCAGTGAGATCAGTGCCGTCCCCGGTGGCGTCGAAGGTGACGTCGTCGAACTCGACACCATCTTCCATTCGCCGCAGGGACAACTGGTTCGCGGACAGGGGTTCGGCCACCTCGGCGATCGATTCTCCGCCATCGGCAAAGATCTCCATTCCATTCTGGAAACCGCATGAGCTACTCCCAATCCAGTCTTCTCATCGGTGCCTGCTTCGGCGCGGGCCTGTTCCTGCTGTGGATGTCACTGTGGCAGAAGCGATCGAAGAAGCGCGTGCAGAAACGATGGGTCCGCGAACTCGACGACATGCTCACAGGAGCCGGGTTCCCACGGATGCACCCGAGCCACCTGATCCTCATCTCGATCACCGTCTTCATCCTCGTCAGCGTCGTCGCCACCGTCCTCACTGGCTCCTGGGCGATCGCCCTGTGCTTCGGCCTCTTCGCCTCATGGCTGCCGCACCGGCTGCTCCAACATCGGGCTCGCAGCAAACAGGTCATGCGTCGCGAGCTGTGGCCCGAAACCCTCGACCACCTCAACTCCGGCGTCCGTGCCGGCCTATCGCTGCCCGAAGCTCTGAGTTCGCTGGCCCATCGTGGGCCCGAGCCGCTGCGTCCGCTGTTCGAAGTCTTTGCCGAGGAGTACCGGGCCAGCGGCTCATTCGCCATCGCCCTCGAACGCTTCCGCCAGGTCAGCGCCGACCCGGTGGCCGACCGGATCGTTGTCGCCCTCAGCGTGACCAGGCAGGTCGGTGGAAGTGACCTCGGCACTATGCTGCGGGCCCTGGCCCAGTTCGTCCGCGACGATGCACGCACCCGCAACGAACTCTCCGCCCGGCAGCAGTGGACTGTCAACGGCGCTCGGCTGGCTGTCGCGGCTCCCTGGGTGGTGCTCGCGTTCCTGTCGACCCGGCCAGAGACAGCGGCTGCGTATAACTCCCAAACCGGGCTGCTACTCCTGGCCTCTGGATTCGTCGTCTCGCTGCTGGCGTATCGGGCGATGAAGCGGATCGGCAGACTCCCGAACGAACCTCGTGTCATTGAAGGATCGTCCCTGTCATCCTCGTCCTTCCACCGTTCGGCCGAAGGCAGTGAGGTACCGTCTTCCACCGTTCGGCCGAAGGCAGTGAGGTACCGTGAGCGCGCTGGCCGATCCGCTCACGATCCTTGCCCTCGGAGCGTTCAACGGGTTCGCGCTCTGCGTCTTCGTACTCGCCTTGCCACCGCTGCGCCGACCAACGCTGTCGTCTCGCATCGCTCCGTATCTGCGTGATCAGGAATCTCTGGTCGACATCTACGCTCCGCCGACGCCCCGCACGGAGGGCCTGCTGGGATTGCTCAAGTCCGCCACGTTCGGCGCCACCATGTGGGTGACGTCCCGGATCACCACCGACGCCACCTTGAATCTGCGGATCAACCGCCTCGGCGGGGGTGCGTCTTTGGAACGCTTCCGAATCAATCAGATTCTGAGCATTCTGGCAGGCATGATCGCCGCTGGGTGCGTGGCCGGGCTGCTCTCAGCACAACGCGGCTTCTCTCCCGTGGTCACCCTCGTCCTCATCATCAGCGGTGGCATCGCCGGACACATCGCCAACGACTGGCGCCTGAGCCAAGCCATCGCCCGTCACGAGTCACGCGTCCTCGCAGAATTCCCCACGGTCGCCGAACTGCTCGCCTTATCGATCATCGCCGGCGAGGGCATCGTCGAAGCACTCGAACGAGTGTGCCGCACATGCTCGGGCGACCTGATCGATGAGCTGCGCACGGCCCTGGCAACGACGAGAACCGGAACACCGCTCGTCGACGCGCTCGATTCGATGGCCACCAGGATCGCCATCCCCGAGATCGTGCAGTTCGTCGACGGCCTGGCCGTGTCGATGACCCGCGGAACCCCGCTGGCGGAGGTCCTGCGCGCCCAGGCCGCCGATGTGCGGGAACAGTCGCGGCGACGTCTGCTCGAGCTGTCGGGAAAGAAGGAGATCGGAATGTTGGTCCCAGTTGTCGTATTTGTACTTCCGGTGACCGTCATCTTCGCAGTCTTCCCCTCACTCACCGTCCTCGACCTGAGCCCATGACCTGAGCCAACGCACATTGTCGGCCCGGCCCACTCCACCAACTGATCGACGCGCCAACTGATCGCCCTGGAAGAAGGAGACACCATGTTCCACCACCTGATGAACCGATTCGCTGTGTTCGTCATCGGCCTCTCAACCGACGAATCCCACCGCCGAGGCGAGCGCCGAGGTGACCGACCGGACCGCGGTGACGTTCCCGGCTGGGTCCTCATCACGCTCATGACTGACCGCAGAATCACCTGACACTTGAGCCTTGGGTGTGCGCTCGGATGGTCACGTTCGTCAATAGGGTCTACAACCACCTGCAACCTCGCCTGGATATGCGACGGTCATCACCTCTGTGAAGGCCTGGGTGGACATTCTCGTCCTTCTCCCGGGAGCCCGTTACCCCGAGGTTGGAGCTTTCCGCGCTGATCAGCATAAGATCTGATCATGCCCAAGCGATCCGAGCTCGACGGAAAGTAGAAGCCTTGAATGAAATTCAAGAAGTACTAACCTCGTCCCCTGTTTTAGGAGGATTGGCTGGAGGTCTCATCACAGCAATTCTTGCTTTCGCAGGTGGAATTTTTCAGCGTTCGCACGACCGGAAGCTGAGTCGATACGATCGTGGTTTCGAGGTGAAGCTTGGACGCTACGATGCCTACTCGAACGCCGCAAACGAAATCATTAGTGCGATCACGGAGATGCACGAAGATGAGAATCCTGACGTCTTCGGTCCCATGCAGAACCCTGATGTACCCCGAACAGTTGCAAAAGCCTATTTCGATCTTCAGGTTGTGGCTCCGTTAGACATCAGAAACGACGCTATTAGCCAGTTCAGTGTTATGCAGGCTGCAATGGAAGGTGATTTCACGCAGCTTCAGACCCTACGGGGCATGCACAACGACCTGCTACTCGACATGCAGCATGATCTAGACCTCAATCGCAAGTCGTTGTTTACCCGGCCTGTTCTCCTGCTTCGTCGAATACTGCGGTCCAAAAATGTAAGCACTGCGTCAAGCGGGAGAAGCCTTCGCGAGAAGAAGAAGATGCATGAGATGAATTCTCGCGACCTTTCCAAAGAAGGCGATAGCGCGAATGATTCAGACCAGGAGGGTTAACCAATTTTCCCCTCCCACCACACATCATCCGGGTGCAATCACACGCCCAGCGTGTTGACCCTCCGATCGTGCAAACGCACGTAGATCGCGACGCCCGGATCGAGTCGTTCCGCTTCCCCGTCGAGCCACTCCTCGCCGTCGCCGGCGAAGACGACGCGAGCACGAACAGGCACCGGTGAGCGTTCGGGGCTATCACGAGCGGGCAGACCGTTGAGGATCCCCTGCCAGTACTTCCAGGTAGCTGTCCCGTGCAGGCTATATTCGGTCATGCGTTCTATTATGCTGCTCGGCGCGGTGTCGTGGGGACCGCTCCAATCTGCCATAAGATCATCACATGAATAGTGACGGCGCTTCCTCTTTGTTATCAAAAATACTCCCTGGACCGAGGCAGATACCACAGTTTCCGCAGGCAAAGTACTACGCCACGCTGGGCGAGCTGGCAGAGGAATTTGGTGGGACGACCAGCGTCCTTTTCCACCGAAGCAACGCCATTTACCAGCACACCGGGCATCCAATCGATGTTCTCGTATTTGGCCCCCGCCGTGACTATGAAGAAATAGACCGTAAGATGCACGCGACTGGTCAACTCGCAGAGGG
Source organism: Brevibacterium sp. CBA3109 (assembly GCF_040256645.1). NCBI lineage: Bacteria > Bacillati > Actinomycetota > Actinomycetes > Micrococcales > Brevibacteriaceae > Brevibacterium > Brevibacterium koreense. The sequence continues at coordinate 2,658,348 of NZ_CP158281.1, forward strand.
CGTTCACTTCCGAAGCATGTGGTCCGAACTCGCTGTGGCCGACCTCGAAGCTAGTAACGCGGAATTCGAAGCGTTCAATCCACTCGGACCCGAGTACGCGGTTGACGATTTATTAGGCGAAGGTGTGGCCATTCAGCGCTTCCGAAAGAACGAGAAGGGTCGCACACTTCAGGTCGACATGTTGCGTGCAGATGGAACGATCATCGTCTCCGACCGTCGAGACGCCGAACCAACCGGGAAGCGCGGAAGTCATTCTCTGATTCTCTGCGACAAAGCCAGCCGGCCAGTGCGCGAGTTCGATACCCTCGACGCGCTCAGATTTTTCTGGTTGGACCGAGTAATCGGTAAAGAAACGTCGGTCGTGTTCTCCGACTCATTCCGAGTCGCTGCTACTACCCACGGTTACAGGCGCCCGAACGTGACCGTTGTGCAAACTTTCCACAACAATCATCTTCACGAAGATTCAGCCGGCCCGCTTGGATATACCAAAAACGCCTTCATCCCATTTCTGTCTAATATTGATGCGTTCGACGCGACCGTTCACTTGTCAGATCGCCAGCTGGCGGATATCGATCAACTTATGGGCCCTGCGCCGCACCGATGGGTCATTCACAACTCCCGGCGAGTAGATTTCGAAACTCCCCGCGCTGACCCCGAACGAACAGCTGGCGTGATGCTGGGCAGGCTCACCCTGCCCAAGCAAATCGACCACGCGATCGAAGCAGTCGCTCAGGCGAACACACGCCTCATTGAGCCGATCACCCTCGACGTTTATGGTGAAGGGGATGACCGTGAACGCTTGGAAGACGTCATTGCGGCCAACGACACGGACGCAGTGGTCCTCCGAGGTTATGACCCAACCGCACCAGAGAAGTTTGCCACGGCCTCATTTTCAATTTTGCCTAGCCGCTCCGAGGCATTGCCGCTCGTTCTTGTCGAGAGTATGGCTCGAGGATGCGTCCCGATCGCCTACGACGTGCGTTACGGTCCCAGCGAAATTATCACCAACGGTGTCAACGGGTTTCTCGTCGAACCCGATGATGTCCGAGGATTGGCAGCAGCTCTCGTGACCGTACAAAGTATGAGCAAACGTGAAATCTCTCGCATGAGAAGGAACGCCCGTAAACGGGCTAAAGACTTTTCCGACGCTGAGGTGTTGTCAAAGTGGTCTGAATTGCTGACAACAACTATTGCAGCTAAGCAGAGTCCCAAGCAGCTCAAAGCAAGCGGCCGATCAGCGGTGGTCTCGTGCACACAGGAAACCATGACGATTTCATTCACGTTCACGCCGAGCCGGCCGATGCTCCAACCGCGAGCCCACTTCGTGCTCAATGGACGTAAAGTTCCGGCGATCATGCGCTTCGAATGTGAGCTCACATACGACGAACCTCAAGTTACCGCTACGAAGCAAATCCCTGTTGATCGCCTCGCGTGGTTCACCGAGGGAGTGCTCGACGTGAGTTTCGAACTCCATGATGCGGCAGGACGCCTGAGTCATCGGGTACCTGCGGATGGCGCGGTGCATCCTTTCGGAAACTTCGAAGGCTATGCGACCACATACGGCAATCTCAGTTTGCGGCTGGCAACAGTGCTTGATCCAGCTGACATGTCCGCCGAATCAACGTAAGCCTGCCAAGAGCGCAGAATGGCCCCCACCGCTCGAAAGCAGTGGGGGCCGGGTGGTGACCAGACTAGACGTCGAGCGCACCTCTGACAGCGGCGTCCTTCGCCTCGAGGAGTTTCCTCAACGCAGTGGATTTCTCTGCCCCGTCAGGCAAAGAGCTGTCCAGTTCGACGGCAAGCTCGTAGAACATCGACGAGGTGTCGCGGAGTGGTCCGTCTCTGAGATGGGCAAATTCGAAGTAGCGCATGATCGGTGCGCTCATGTCAGTGCCTCGGTTCGTAGTCGTCGGCAGGTGGAGTCAGGTCGAGCTCAGCTTCGGCGAGGTCTTCGTCCTCATAGTATCCGCCTTCGTCGAGGGGAACATCATCGGTGTCGTCGACGTCGACCTCTTCTGCATCATCAGAGTCGGCGGACCGGGACACGATGGTGTTCGCAGCCGCGGTGAGGCCGAACGCGCCACCGATGTAGAGAACGACGTTGGTGGTCACGGCGTGCCATTCCGGGATGTTGTCTGGCCCGTAGGCTGTGGCGATCGCGCCGAGGGCTACTCCGACGAGCGCGTATACAACGTAAGTGGGTTTGCGCCAGGCGGCGGGAATGATGTCGTTGAGGGACATGGTTCAGCCTTTCAGTGTGCGGGTGGTGACGGACGTGATTTTTGCGGTCTTCGAGTTCGTCCACACTTGGATGCGGAGGCGTTCTGAACGGCCCTTGGTGCCCTGGCTGCGCTTGCCGATCTGTGAGGCAACGACGTATGTGCCGCCGGTGGTGCCAACGAATTCCTGTTTGGAGTAGTAGCCGGCTGCCTTTGTCTTCGTGCCCTTCTCGTATGAGGCGATGAAGTAACGCAGCTGCATGGTCTCGTTTGGTTTGAGGCCGGTAACCGTCAGTGAAACCTCGGACAGGAACGTGGATCCGTCGAAAGTGAGAATCGACGTGGCACCTTTGCCCACCAAGAGGGTCTTCCATTTGTGCTTGATGAGTTTCTGCACTGCCTTGTAGGGCTTGGAGTAGATGTATTTGGACATGCCGAGGATTCCTGGATCGCTCCGGGGATAATAGAGGCAGGGAGATTGGAAGAAGGAGATTCTCTCATGCCAGTGAAATACACCGATGAGCTCAAAGCTCGTGCCGTCGAGCTCGTCATGCATGCCCAGGCCGATCCTGAGACCGCGAGCAGGGCAATCACCCGCGTCGCGAACGAACTCGGCCTGAGCAAGGAGACCCTGCGAGTCTGGGTGCGCAAGCACAAGGACTCCGGCAGAGCCACGCCGACGGAGTCGGTCGACCTTGAGGCCGAAAACCGTCGACTGCGCGCCGAGTTGACCGAAGCGAAACGGGCAAACGAGATGCTTCGCCGGGCGTCGGCTTTCTTCGCGGCGGAGCTCGACCGCCCATCCAAGTAATCGTCGACTTCATCGACAACAACCGCGACGAGTTCGGAGTCGAGCCAATCGTGCGCGCCCTTTCAGGGACTGCTGCACGGATTGCTGTGAGCTCGTACTACGCCTTCAAGAAGCGTGAACCCTCGGCACGTGCCCTTCGTGATCGGGAACTCATGACCCTCATTGGGAACGTGTACGAGGCGAACTATTCCTGTTATGGGGTGCGGAAAATGTGGAAGGCGATCAACCGCGAGTATGCGGACCGGTTCGGGAATATCGCTCGGTGCACGATCGAGCGGTTGATGCACCAGCTGGGCATCGATGGTGTCCGGCGGAGGCGGAAGCGTCCGAAGACAGCCTCGGCCAGGGCCGAGGAGTGCCCGGAGGATCTCGTCGAACGCGAGTTCACAGCTGAGGGTCCGAACTGTCTCTGGGTCGCCGACATCACCTATATTCCAACCCAGGCTGGGTGGGTATACACAACGTTCATTCTCGACGTCTTCCACCGCGAGATCGTGGGCTGGCAGGTGACGAACCATATGCGTGAGTCTCTGGCCAGGGACGCGTTGACGATGGCTCTAGCCGCGAAGTTCAGGGCCGGCGAAGACGTGTCCGGGCTCGTGCACCACTCGGATCGCGGAGTCCAATTCAGGTCGATTCGCTACGGTGAGACCCTGGCTGACTCCGAGGTCGTGGCATCGGTGGGCTCTCGTGGGGATTCATACGATAATGCCATGGCTGAAGCACTGAATTCAGTCTACAAAGCGGAACTGATCGACCGTCGCGAATGGTCGGGGTTGATCGAGGTGATGGCAGCGACATCGAAATGGACCGGGTGGTACAACCGGCAACGACTGCATTCGGCGATCGGATATCGACCTCCGTTCGAGGTCCAAGCTGAGTGGACCAACCAGGGTGCGACCGCGAGCGTAGCTGCATAGAAAACCAGGAAAAACAGCCTCTATGAAACCCGGTGCTTGACAGGTGCTGGTGTCACTGGTGGCGTGGAGGGTGATGGTGTGGAGGGTGCCTCGGGCGCAGCGGCCGAGGTGGGCAAGCGTCGGGAGGATGATTGTCTTCCCGAGGGCGTCTGCACTGAGGTTGCGAACTATCATGCACGGAGCATGCGACCGGACACGGGAAAGTTAGAAGGTCCGACACGCGAGAGAAGTCAACTACTCTTGGTAGACATGGGAGAAATGGACGATAAGCCTTATCTATTCATCGGATCGACTAAAGAAGGACTCGACATTGCAGCTGCCCTTCAGCTCGAGGCAGAACGATTCTGTTTGGTCGAACGTTGGGACCAAAGGACATTCAGCGCTTCTGGGATTACTCTCCAATCACTGATCGACAAAGCTGAATCCTCTGATTTCGCGGTGCTGGTCGCCACCCCAGACGACGTAACTTCCAGTCGAGGCGTCGAAGGTGCTTCGGTCCGCGACAACATTATCTTCGAGTTCGGTCTATTCACTGGAGCATTGGGGTTGGATCGTACGTACCTTCTTGCACCGGGAACCCCTAAGCTGCCATCAGATTTGCAGGGGCTGACCAGGTTGTCTTATGCACCGCGGTCAGACGGCAATGAGCGTGCCGCTGTTACTGGGGCGGCTCTCGATATCAAGGAGCGAGTGGATGCGATGGGCAAACGCGAGTCAGGCATTCGACGGGTTGCTCGTGACAGCTCATCGGCCGCCCTGCAGGCAGAAAAGAGTCTGCTCATACGGAGCGCCCTGAGCCAAGGATGGAGCGTTAAGTCCGATAGCGACACAACTCTGCGCCTAGTCTCACCACACAAATCGACTCACACCATGAAGAAAGGGTCAGCAGGCAAGACGAGGACGAAGCTTCGAAAATTCGCGAGTGAGCTTAAGGCACATGGACTTCGCCTTGACAGCGTCTTGACTGCTCCGGAGTCTGAATCACCGTTCTAGGTTTCGCTTCATCCTCGCACCTACCGTGCGGCAGGTGCGAGGATGAAGCGGTGCTTAAACCGGGCATCTCCCAGAGCGCCTTGTCGGGCCGCTGCACCTCGGTCTCGCCCCTGGGCTTCTGGACCTCGGAGCAATGCTACTCTGCCTAGCCTCCTGGGCAGGCAACCATCCACCTGTAACTCGACTTGTCTAGGATAGCTCGAAGCCTTACCCGCCCGGTTCAAAATCAATTGACGAGTCTTCAGTTGTTGCTGATTTGTGATCAACTAGACGCCGTCTCCAGGACCTTGGGTGGGTAGCATTTCTAAATGACAGCTGAATGGTCACCAGACGACATCCGACGCTTCCAAAAAATGGCTCGAGATATTTCGACATCATATTCCGCTGAGACAATCGCAGAGATGAGGAAAATCGCGTCGAAGATGGTGGCGCCTTCTGCGGCTGAACTCGCCCGGAGCGCGAAGGCGTTCACTGCTTCGACGGAGCTACAGGAGACCGCAGCTCGTGCGGTTAGGCTAGCAATAGACCAGCTTCCTAGAATAAGAGTTCACGTGCCGGACGTTCCGGCCTTGGACGATCTATCCAAACACTATGCACAGCTGATAAAAGACAATACGTCGCTGGGCATGCGATTTGATCTCTCAGCCATCCGAAACATTATGGCGGGTATTCAGTCCGGGCCGTTGGACGAAGATAGCGACTTCCCGCTCGACGACAAGAGCGAAGCTCTCATTGAACATTTCGTAGATGATGAGCTCGCGCATCTACCACAGAGCTCGCTCAGCTCACTAACAGAGTCGCAACGAAGGAACCTTCGACGAACGCTCCGCACTCTTATTTTTATCCTCCTTACAACTACTACCTACATTGGGACAGGTTCGCTAGATAGCGATCTCGCTGAGTTTTACAAATGGGTGGCCGCGGTTTTGGAAGCGTGGGGAGTATATTCCTTCAAGGATTGGGCAGACAAGGTTGTAGATTGGGCTGACGACGACGATCATGAAGAGCCTGGGGATACCTCCAGCGACTAGTCCATCCGGCGCCAAAAGAGCACAGCTGTCACGTGGTGTACTTCGATTTCGCGGCTCGCTTCTTCGGCTTCGCATCTCCATAGTAGGCCTCAGTAACTATTGCCTGTAGCCGCTCAAGCTGTTTCCGCGCCTGCTTGCCGATGTGCACAGCTTCCGAGTATTTAGGATTAGCTCCACGGACGCCGAGCAGTTCGTGCAAACCTACGCTGGATGCTTCAGTCATTGCCTTGATGGTGAGCCCGGCGTTTTCCCTAACGCTCTCCTGCGGATTGGTGAAAGCCACATGCACCAGGGCAGCTTCTGCCTCTCGAATTTCTTCGTTCAGTGCGAGAATATGCGCTTCGATCGGGTCCAAGTTGATCGCTGATCCTTCTCTGAGCTTCACGTCAAGAGCTCCGATTTGATCAACCGTTACAGCGAGGTGGCCAAGAGTTTTTCGCGTGTTCGACATTGCTTCCGCCACGCGGTTGAGTTCTTCCCTTCGAAAGTCGTCCTTCTTCATCGTTCTGGCGTTGCGATTCGACGAGGCGATCGCGAGATACGACGCTAGTCCGACTAGAATTGATCCACCGATCCCGATAATTAAGTCAATGATGGTAGCACCTTGTGCAGCTTCGATGACGATCATGGAACTGATTGTTCCATTGGATCATGGAGTTCCACTACGCTCATGCTTCCTCCTCGATCCGGTCGGCGTACTCGTTGAGCACATGCTCGACATCGTGCTCGACCAGCTCATGCTCAGTGAACCGCTCGCCTTCTCGCGCCCGATTGACGTGGCCGCGCATCTTGCTTGCCGCTTCCCTCAGCGCATCAGCCTTGACCTTGGCGATGAAACGGTCGAACCGCTCTGGTGCTTGCCACATGTGCCCGCCCCACTGCCAGTACAGCGCAGCTTCCTCCACGGTTGGAGTGCTGGTGTCGATGTCGCGGTGCGCCTGCTCCCTCATGCTCATAGCTTCTTTCCACTCACGGGACTTTTAGAAGCCCGGACACGCGGTTAATGAGGTTCGGTTTCGTGGTCAACGCTTGGTGAGGTTGCGGCCCTGTGCGCCTCGCTGAGCCGTTTTCGTGTCACCCGTGACTCCATGTGTGGTTCGAGGATGATTGCGGCCCAGACAGCGGCAGGAACGAGTGCGACGGTGACGATGAGAGGAATCATGCTGCACCCCGGAGCGCGAGGATCCCGCGTCGGTATTCCGTCCACGGTGTGTCGCCGCGCAAGTAATCGTCGTACTGCTCGGGGGTCAGCGCACCGGATGCGATGGCCTGAGTGAGTTCCCGTGCGGTCGTGAGTTCGGTTGCCACGTCGGTCATGTCTGCGCGGTTCGGGTTGATCGGGCCGAGCTTCGCCAGCCGGGCTTTTCGGTCGGCCTTGATCGCGGAGCGCACATGCGATGGCATGAGCCAGTCGGGATTCTCCGCGTAGTGCTTTTTCACTGCCTGCTTCGCCTCGGCGAGGGTGAACGGCCCGAGTAGGTCATACCAAGCTGCAGTCGTCTCTTTGTTGAAATTCCGGTTGTCGTAGGCGCTGATGAGGGCGAGGAGTTCGCCGGCTTCGCTGAGTTTCACAACAGTTCTCCCTGGATGGTGTCGGCTTGTTCTTCTTCGATATGGCGGAGTTCTTCGATGACGGCTCGGTTCTGGTCCATGCGTTCATCGGCTCGGTTGCGAGGTTGGTCCCGCCCCGTTGGTCGTTCGGCTTCGGACTTGATGCGTGCGACGAGTTGTGGGAACTTTTCGCGCAGCTTCTTCGGGGACAGAATGTTGGCTTTCCAGAAGTTGTCCTGTTGGCACCAGCTGATGACGTAGCGGATCTGATCGAGCGTGTATCCGTCGCGGTCGATGAGTAGTCGGATCGAGTCGTGGTTGGTCTTAGTCCGGGTCGGGGTCTTGTTGCCGTTGGCTTCGATCCCGGCGTCGAGGAGGTCGAGGAGTTCATCCACATCTTGGCGAGGTTCGGGTGCGGGCTCATCGGGTCGGGAGTCGCTTGCGACTTGCGACGAAGAGGGTTTACTTACCTCTGTCTCTACCTCTGTCTCTACCTCTGTCTCTACCTCCATCTCTGCTACGTTTTTGCTTAGCAAATTGCTTGACTGTTTGCTTGAGCTTTTTGCTTGGCTCCCGCTTGGCATTTTGCTTCGCTTTCAGTCCACCTTTTCGCCCTGCATCAGCTCTGACCTGGCGTTTTGCTTCAATCTCCTGGGCGCGACTGGAGCTGGGGCCTGCCAGAGAGCAGACGTTCTCAACGGTGGGCACGACGATCTTCTCACCCAGCTCTCCGACCGGGACCCGTCCCAGTGAAGCCCGCTCGCGCCCTCACCTGCCTCAAACGTCCACCAGCCCCGGGCGAGAATCCACACATGTGGCGCCTGCACCCATCGACGATCCTCGCCCGGCGAAACCTCCCCAATGGTGGGCGTTCCTCATCCCCATCGCCATCGGAGGAGTACTCGCAGTCGTCACTGGGATGTGGTGGTTCCTCCTCTTCAGCGTGTCCGCGCCCATCTCCGGATATGTCTCCCATGTCATGGAGAAGCGTCGGTACGCACGCGATTGCGCCCAATGCGTCATCGACCGCCGGGCAGCGATTGAGACAGCGCGGCGACGGCTGGCCACTCTGGTCGCCGAGCACAGGCGCCGGCTGCAGATCGGTTCGGGTCTATGCCTGGGCTTCGGATCTGTTCGCAGCCCCATCACGATCGCCGATGAACTCTGCGAGGGCACCGATCACCTCGAGGGAACGGTCATCATCGACGATGTGCCGCTTCGCATCGACCCGAGCACAACCTCGGTGACGGTCACCGGCGACTACGAGCAGCTGCGCCGCATGGCCCTGTCCTGGCTGGCCGACCCCACCTACGACTGGCGTCCTTGTCCCGACCTGCTCCGGCTTCCGGAACTGCAGGGAAGGCGCTTCGACCACGAAGGCCCGACTGAGTCGATGATTGGGGTGAGCATGTCCGGCCAGAGTTCGGCGACGACGCTGCATGTGCACGCACCTGCACCCACCACATCGATCTCGCTGTCATTGGGCGCTCTGGCCCAGGCGCGCACCGTCGACTCATCGGCAGCCGACGACCCGGCGCCGGGCAGAACCTTCGTAGCCGCTCTGATGCCGCCTGGCCGGTTCCTCACTCTCGAACACCGCCAGGAGGGCAGAACAGGAGGCGAGCATCTGCCGAACCACGGTCTGGGCGACCTCTATGATGACGCGCCACAGGCCATTGGCAACCGCTGGGCGCGACATGCTTCCGGGCCGGTGACGATTGGGCGCGGAAAAGACGGGGACATCGCCCTCGACCTCTTCAACGACGGCCCCCACGCCCTCGTGGCGGGAACGACCGGCAGCGGGAAATCCATTCTGCTCCAGACCTGGCTGCTCGCACTGGCCCTGGAACACCCACCTCGGCGGTTGGCATTCGTCCTCATCGACTTCAAAGGCGGGGCGACATTTGCCTCACTGGAGGATCTGCCGCACACGGACAGCGTCCTTGATGATTTCGATTCGGCCGGCGCCTTCCGCGCATTGGTCTCCATCCGTGCCGAGATCACCCGACGCGAACGGCTCCTGGCCGACCACGGATGCTCCGATGTCCTCGAACTCGACGATCCCCCGCCGAGGCTGGTCGTCGTCATCGACGAATTCCACGCACTCATGGCCACCCATCCGAAGGCAGCTGATCTGCTGGAGCACCTGACAGCGCTGGGTCGATCCTTGGGCGTGCATCTGATACTCGCCACGCAGCGCCCGCTCGGCGTCGTCACCGGGCAGATTAAAGCCAACATCAATATCAGGGTGTGTCTGCGCGTGCGCGAGGAGGCCGACTCATTCGACGTCATCGGAGTCAACGATGCTGCACATCTGCCGCCCGACAGACCCGGTGCAGCCTGCCTCGATTCGGGTTCGTCGATGGTGGAGTTTCGGGTTGCAGCCCCAACCTCTGCTTCCGCCTCCACCGCGGTGCGCCATCGACCTCGTCTGCGACCATGGGAACCCGGTCGTGGTCTTCCCACCCAACACAGTGTCAACGGCATCCGTGTCGGCAATCTCCAGCAAGCAGATTCTGAGACCTGCGACCGGTCTCAGCGCTCGCCTCATCCACGTCGTCGGGTGGTTCTCCCGCCCCTTCCCGACGTCGAGAAGATCCCCGCGCAACTGTCATCGCGAACCGGCGACGGTGTCCCCACAGTCACTGGGCTTGTCGACATTCCCAGTCATCAGAGGCAGAGCGAATGGACGTACTCCCCGGACGTTGATGGCTCGACCATCGTCGTCGGGACCGATCCGATTGTCGTCTCGTCAGTGTTGAGGCGAATGGCGGCCAGTGCCACTTCGACTCACCGGGTCGTGGCTCTGGGGCGCATCGCAGAGTCCTTGGAGTGGGCCGAGGTCACGTGCGGAATGGACACCGGGTGGCGATTCCACACGATTCTCGACCATCTGCATCGAGGACCTGCCGCAGGAAACCAGCCGGCCACGATCGTCGTGTGCAGCAATTGGAACGAGTTCATCGACTCCATGGACCACCAAATGGCCGCTGAGGCGGAGCGGCTGCTCAAGCACGGGTCCGGATTGGGGCTGACGTTTCTGCTGGCCGGGTGCCGAGCAGCCACGAGCACAAGCGCCAATTTCACATCACAGGTGATATTCCCGCCTGGCGCGGGAGGTGATGGGCTCAGCGTCGGACTGTCCAGGCAGCGGTTCGTCGGGGTGTGGCCGGAGTACAGAGCAGTGCTCGTCGGCCCCAGTGCGCAGGAGGCCGGTGGTGACGGTGCCGATGTGCAGTTGGTGCCGCACCGACAGAGCTGCGCTGGTGAGGCCGGCGGCGATGACAGGCAGGGCGGCTTCGAACCACGGTGGCGTGGACTTAAGGCTGTGCCGGGGCACGCCCAGTCGGATCCGACGAGCACGTCGATCCCGCTCGGAATCGACCCCTTCGGCGAACTCGTCGTCTGGGATCCGGCCCGTGACGGACAGGTTCTCAGTGTCCGTGGATCACCGCAGAGTGGGAAGAGTCAGACCGCAACCATGCTGCAGGAGACGTCCTCAGCAGCAGCAATGAATACCATCCACGGCCTCGCGATCGACGACGATGCACATCTGGACACGAACCCGGATGCCTTCGATCTCCTCGATGGCGGACTGCATGTGGTGACGATGCCGGTGCGGTTCACTCCCGGCTACGGCTCCCCTTTGGCCAAGGCACAGGGCCTGGGCCCGATGCTGATCATCGGCGCCCACAGTCGGCAGGATCTCAGCAATCTGGGTCTGCTCAGACTGCCACCACTCGATGGGGATCCGGGGACCGCATGGTTCGTCACCGAGCAGAGAACTCAGGCAGTGAGGCTCTTCTCACCGCAACGCTCCGCTCTCCTCAGCAGCGGTCCGAGGTTCAGTGCGTCTGGGCAGGCGGTCCCGTGAGCGTTTCATAACGGTAGAGTTCGCTCGCCTGGCCCGCTTCCACGAGCCGGTCGGCCAGTGCCGAAACAACTGGCATGCCGCTCGTGACCTCAAGCACCACGTCGGCATCGACGGAGAGCCGGGCGAGGAGGAGTTCGGCATCGGCGATCGCTGCTGTGAACAGCTCGCTCGTGGTGTCGGCGGCCTCGTCACGGGTTTCGAACATCGACCCGATGATGAGTTCGGTGGGTGCTTCCTCGTCATCACCTGGGGCGGGCATCGCATCCGTGATATCGACGCCCGTCTGCTCGGCCTCCCGCGCGTAGGAGACGGCGAAGGCGCTCAGTCCGGCATCGGCGGCGGCACCGGCTTCACCGTTGAGCAGCGCGGCACCATGGGCGCCGGCGGCTTCGGAGAGAAACGCGTTGTTGACCTGACCGATCGTCAGCGGTCCCACCGCGTCGTCCTTGTTCACGGCCGTGTACCAGGCCAGGAACGCCTTCGTCAGCTTCACCGATCCGGTCGCCACGATCTCAAGGTCCTCGGCTCGTCCGCCACCGCTGGGTGGCAACGCACCGGCTGCGACCTTGATCACCCTGGTCGTCGTCAGCGGTGCGAACCCGAGCGCCTGCGCGAAGCCGGCGCCCGGGCTGCCGGCCTGCACACGTGTGCGCAGGTCAAGTCCTTCCAGGGTGGTTCCGACGGTCTCAGCGCACACGGCTTCGAAGAGTTCCCGTCCCTGACCATGTCCTTGTTCCTCGCTCGCAACTTCGACGTGGACCCACGCCCGGTAGGGGTGGAGTGGGGACTGCGCGATCGCGGCGGCACCGACAGGAACCCCAGGGACCACCTCGGCGATGACGGATCGCAGCAGGGGCGAGTCCGAGGACGGACGGAAAAGTGACCTGGCCATGTGGGCGGCCGGCGTATCGGCGTCGGCGAACACCTCGTTCAACCGCAGGTCGTCACCATCGGTCAGGTCTCTGATCGGCATTGTGTGCGCTCCTTGAACGGGTCGAGAACTTGATAATCTTGGCGTCATGACTGACTTAAGCGATCCTACCGCCGCCGCCCGCGCCGCGGCCACGACCATCAACTCCAAAGCCGGCATCGAATCCCATGACATTGCTCTCGTCCTCGGCTCGGGCTGGGGTGGAGCAGCGGAGCTCCTCGGCGAGACGATCAGCGAAATCTCCGCCGCCGAGGTTCCCGGGTTCCATGCTCCCGCCGTCGAAGGCCATGGCGCCACCCTGCGCACGATCCGGATCGAGGCCAACGGCAAGCACGCCCTCGTCCTGGGATCTCGCACCCACTACTACGAGGGCAAGGGAGTGCGCGCCGTGGCCCACGGGGTCCGCACCGCCGCTGCCGCCGGATGTGAGAGCCTCGTGCTCACCAACGGCTGCGGAGGACTCAACCGCAATTGGGCCGCTGGCACCCCGGTCCTCATCTCCGACCACCTCAACCTCACCGGCACCTCCCCCATCGAGGGCGCGAACTTCGTTGACCTCACCGACCTCTATTCCCCCCGGATGCGGGCCATCGCCAAAGAGGTCGATCCGAGCCTCGACGAAGGCGTCTATGCCCAGTTCCGCGGACCTCACTATGAAACTCCAGCCGAGGTGCGCATGGCCGGGATCCTCGGCGCAGACCTCGTCGGAATGTCCACCTCTTTGGAGGCCATCGCCGCACGTCAGGCCGGTATGGAGCTGATGGGCATCTCCTTGGTGACGAACCTCGCCGCCGGCATCCAGGAGACCCCGCTTTCCCATGCCGAGGTCATCGAGGCCGGAGTCGCGGCAGCCCCGCGCATCTCCGGGCTGCTCGCCGACATCGTCGCCAAACTCTGACGAAGGCCTGCCACTCGGCAGTAGCCCGCGAGCACTCCCCTGGCCCGACAGCACTCCCCTGCACGACCAGCGTTCCTCTGACCTGAGCAGCATTATCTACCCCACGGGCGCTGCCCGTTCCGACCGCATTGGACAAGGACAGATATGACCGAAGTAGCCGATCGCTTCACCACCGGATTCGACGCCGACATCGTCGAGGCGTGGATCGCCGATGACCCCGATGAGCAGACCGCGACGACGCTGAGCAACATCCTCACCTCGGCGAAGGCCGGAGATGAGGCGGCGCTGGCCGACCTCGAGGATCGTTTCGCTGGCCCCCTGGCCTTCGGCACCGCGGGCCTGCGCGGAGAGATCGCGGCGGGACCCAACCGGATGAACCGTGCTGTCGTCATCCGCGCCGCGGCCGGGCTCTCCCGCTTCCTGTTGAACACGGTGGGTGAGGGTTTCACGGTCGTCATCGGCTGCGATGCCCGCTACAAGTCCTCAGACTTCGCGGCCGACACCGCTGCTGTCGTTACGGCCGCTGGCGGAACGGCCATCCAGCTGCCCGATCAGCTGCCGACCCCGCTGCTTGCGTTCGCGCTGTCACATCTGCAAGCCGATGCCGGAGTCATGGTCACCGCCAGCCACAACCCGCCCGCGGACAACGGATACAAGGTCTACCTCGGTCAGCGTCCGCTGCTCGCCATCGAATCCGACACCGGTGCTGCCGAGGCTGGTGCCGGTGCTCAGATCGTCAGCCCAGCCGATGCACTCATTGCCGAGCAGATCGGCGAGGTCGAGTCCGTGGCCTCCGTGCCTCGTGCCGAATCCGGCTGGGAGCATCTCGATGAGACGATCGTTGAAACCTACCTGGCTCGCATCGATGCCCTCGGTGTGCGCTCGAGTGCCGATCTGACCATCGTGCACACCTCCCTGCACGGTGTCGGAGCTTCCGTCGCCGAGGCTGCCCTGGCCCGCACCGGGTTCACGAATGTGCATCCGGTTCCCTCCCAGCAGGCACCGGATCCGGATTTCCCGACGGTGGCATTCCCCAATCCCGAAGAGGCTGGTGCCCTGGACGAGTCATACGCCCTGGCCAAAGAAGTCGGTGCGGAGTTGATCATCGCCAACGACCCGGACGCCGACAGGTTCTCCGCGGCCATCCCGGATGCCTCGCTGGCTGCCGGTTACCGGCAGCTGTCCGGTGACGAGGTGGGTCTCCTCCTCGGTGAGGATATCGCGACCCGTCTGGCCGAGGGCACCCATCACTCGAAGCGCGAAGACACCGCGTCACCGGTGTTCGCAAATTCGATCGTCTCCTCCCGGGGGCTGGTTGCCGCCGCTGCAAGCCACGGATTCACCGCGACCAACACACTCACGGGTTTCAAGTGGATCTCCCGTGTCCCCGACCTGATCTTCGGCTACGAGGAGGCTCTGGGCTACTGCGTCGATCCGAGCGCAGTTCGGGACAAGGACGGAATCTCCACTGCCGTGACCTTCGCAGCCCTGGCCTCACGGCTCAAGGAATCGGGTTCGAGCATCGATGCCGAACTCGACCGGATCCGCAACCGCGATGGATACTTCGCAACAGCTCCGCTGAGCTTCCGCCTCGACGACGTCACCCGCATCGCTGCAGCCATGTCGAAGCTGCGGGAGAACCCGCCGGTGACGCTGGCCGGGTCTCCTGTCACCGAGGTTCACGATTTGTCGCAGGGCTATGAAGGTCTGCCTCCCACGGATGGCATTCTGCTGCTCTCCGAGGCGAACTCACGCGTGATCGTGCGCCCTTCGGGGACCGAGCCGAAGCTCAAGTGCTACCTCGAGGTCGTCGCCGATCCTGAGGGACTCGCCGCTGCTGCGGCCGCCGATCAACGGGCAGTGGCTGCCGCCGGGCTGAGGGTCTCGACCGCCTCGGCGAGTGCGGCCCTGAAGCCGGCACTCAATGAGCGCCTGAAGTCCATCAGCACCGAACTCAAGGCCTTCTTCGGGCTCTGAGATTCGGCGCCGGGAACCGGAGTCCATACAGTTGAAGTCAGGGTGAGCTGGTTGCAACCAGCTCACCCTGACTTCGACTGCAGAGAACTAGGCTCAGTCGGAGAGCCCTCCGAGGATCCCTGCGGATCCGGACAGCCCGAGACGTGAGGCTCCCGCGGCGATCATCTCCTCCGCAGCTTCCACAGTGCGGATTCCGCCGGAGGCCTTGACGCCGAGGCGATCGCCTACGGTTTCACGCATCAGTGAGACAGCGTGTGCACTGGCTCCGCCCGCGGGGTGGAAACCGGTGGAGGTCTTGACGAAGCCTGCTCCAGCGGCCTCGGCACGACGGCAGGCTTCGACGATCTGTTCGTCGTTGAGCGCTGCCGACTCGATGATGACCTTGACCAGGGCGGTGCCACTTGCCTCGACGACTCCGCGGATGTCGGCCTCCACGGCGTCGAAGTCACCGGCAATGGCCTGACCGATGTTGATGACCATGTCGACCTCATCGGCTCCGTCGGCAACTGCCTGCGCAGCCTCGGCGGCTTTGATCTCGGGCTTGACCTGACCGCTGGGGAAGCCGACGACCGTGGCAATGAGAAGCTCGGCGGTATCGGCAATGGGAAGCATAGACGGCGAAACGCAGATCGCGAGCACGCCGAGGTCCTTAGCCTCCGTCACGAGAGCCTCAACAGAGGCCGGGGTAGCTTCGGGCTTGAGCAGTGTGTGGTCGATGAGTACGGCGACTTCGGCTCTGCTGGTCATGATTGTCCTCCAAGGTGGTTCGTGGTGCTTGCGTTCGTGGTGGGGTGATGCGCTGGGCATGACCTGAGGCTCAGGTGATCTTCTCGAGCACGATCGAGTCGGAGACCGCGCTGAGGTCGCCACCGATCTCGACGGCATCATCGAGGGATTCGACCGCGCGGGCGAAGCGTTCGGGAGTGGCCGTGTGCAGTGTCATCAGCGGCTGGCCCGCGGTCACCGTGTCGCCGGGTTTGGCATGAAGTTCGATTCCGGCCACGTCCTGGACCGGGTCCTCCTTACGTGCACGTCCGGCGCCCAGTCGCCAGGAGGCGACGCCGACGGACAGCGCGTCGAGGCGGCTGAGCACGCCGGACGTCGGGGCCGTGACGACCTCGGTGTGCTCGGCGACGGGCAGCGCGGCGTCGGGGTCACCGTTCTGGGCACGAATCATCTTCTTCCATACGTCCATGGCGCGGCCATCGCTGAGCGCAGCGCGCACATCGATGTCGGTCTTGCCGGCCAGACGCAGCATCTCCTCGGCCAGCGCGACAGTCAGCTCCACGACGTCGGAGGGACCGCCACCGGCCAGGACTTCCACGGATTCGCGAACTTCGAGGGCGTTGCCGACCGTCAGACCCAGCGGGGTGGACATGTCGGTGAGCAGAGCGGAGGTCTTGACCCCGGCGGTCTTGCCCAGATCGACCATGGTCCGCGCCAGCTTCTGGGCCTTGGCCAGGTCTTTCATGAAGGCCCCGGACCCGACCTTGACGTCGAGGACGAGGCCCTGAGTGCCCTCGGCGATCTTCTTCGACATGATCGATGAGGCGATGAGGGGAATGCAGTCGACCGTCGAGGTGGTGTCGCGCAGTGCGTAGAGCTTCTTGTCCGCCGGTGCCAGACCGGATCCGGCGGCGCAGATGACCGCACCGATGTCCTCGAGCTGGTTGAGAATTGCCTCGTTGCTCAGGCCTGCCTGCCACCCGGGAATGGATTCGAGTTTGTCCAGCGTCCCCCCGGTGTGGCCCAGGCCGCGACCCGAGAGCTGCGGGACGGCGACGTCGAAGACTGCGACGAGTGGTGCCAGAGGCAGGGTGATCTTGTCCCCGACTCCCCCGGTCGAATGCTTGTCCGAGGTCGGCCGTGACAGGGACGAGAAGTCCATCCGTTCGCCCGAGGCGATCATCGCCTGCGTCCAGTCCGCGATCTCGCCCGGTTCCATGTCGTTGATGAAGATGGCCATGGCCAGGGCTGCCATCTGCTCATCGGCGACGACACCGCGGGTGTAGGCATCGATCACCCAGCCGATCTGCTCTTTGCTCAGGGTGCGGCCATCGCGTTTGCTTGCGATGACGTCGACGGCATCGAATGCCTCTACTCTCACGGTGTCAGTCCTTCGTTCTCGGGGAGGTGACCGATCTGGTGGTCACAGGTGATCGCCGAGGTGGCGCTGGGATCGCGGTGCCACCTCGGCGATATCGGGTTCAGTGCTTGGCTGGGCCGGCGCCCTGCGCATCGGAGCTCAGATGATCTGGTCCAAAGGCTTCGGGCAGCACAACCGACATGGGTACCTTGCCGCTGGGCATGTTGAGCATGAGGTCGTTGCCGCCGTGTTCGAACAGGAGTTGGCGGCAGCGTCCGCACGGGACCAGGGTCTGCCCCGCACCATCGACGCAGTCGAAGGCCACGAGCCGGCCGCCGCCGGACATGAACAGGTCGGAGACGAGTGAGCATTCGGCACACAACGTCACCCCGAACGAGGCATTCTCGATATTGGCGCCGCTGACGATTCGACCGTCGTCGACGAGTGCGGCCGCGCCCACGGGATAGGACGAATACGGCACATAGGCATAGTGCATCGCTCTCCTCGCCTCATCGCGCAGAAACGACCAGGTGTCCTCGCTCAGGTCCTCGACCGAAACGAGCATCGGCTCTCCATCCCACACGTGTTCAGAGGCTTCGACATCTGCAGAAGTCATAGGGGATACCTCTCTCTTCAGGGTTGAACTATTTCACATACGGCACGCCTGCGGCCGCCGGTGGGCGGACCCGGCCGACGAAACCGGCGACGGCGAGGACCGTGACGATGTAGGGAAGCATGAGCAGCAGCTCGTTAGCCACCGGAGTTCCGATGGACTGCAGAGTGTTGCCCAAACTCTTGGAGAAGCCGAACAGCAGGGCAGCTAGCAGGGCGCCCTTCGGGTTCCATTTGCCCAGGATCATCGCCGCCAGGGCGATGTATCCCTGTCCGGCCGACATCTCCTTGCCGAATGCCAGGCCGGACCCGACGGTGAAGAAGGCACCGCCAAGGCCCGCGATGGCACCCGCCAAGAGGGTGTTGCGCACTCGGGTGAAGTTGACCTTGATGCCGACGGTGTCGGCTGCCTTCGGGTGTTCGCCCACTGCCCGCATCCGCAGGCCCCACTTCGACCGGAAGACGAAGACCTGGAGGACGATGACGACGACATACATGATGTAGACGAGGATGTTCTGGTCAAAGAGCACCCGTCCCAGGATGGGGATGTCCGAGAGCAGCGGAATCGGCAGATTCGGAAGCTTCTGCCTGGCGTTCCACAGCTCTGGGTTTGCGGTGAGCACAGTCGAGTAGAGGAAGCTCGTGACACCGACGACGAGGACGTTGAGAACCACGCCGATGATGATCTGGTTGACCCAGTACTTCACTGCGAAGAAGGTGAGCACCACAGCCACGAGCGCACCCGCGACAGGTGCGGCCAGGAGTCCCGCATATGGGTTCTTGGCCACAGAGGCGACGACCGCGGCGAGGAAGGCACCAGCCAGCAGCTGGCCCTCGATGGCGATGTTGATGATGCCGGAGCGTTCCCCGACGAGTCCGCACATGGCGCCGAAGATCAGCGGCACGGACAGTGCCAGGGCACCGGCCAGCAGCGTGGTCAGCGGGATCACTCCGCCGCTGCCGCCACCGGCCCAGGCGAGGAAGGAGACGACGAAGAGGATGCCGAAGACCATCGGGAACCATCCGGCAAGGGTGACCCGCTTCAACGCGAAGTAGATCGAGGCTGCGGCCATGACCACAAGGATGAGCGAGAGGACCAGTCCGGCCACGGTCGAGGACACAACGACATCGGGAATGGCGAAGAGGTCTCCGCTGGTCGCGATCCTGAAGGTCGTCTCACCGTCACGGCCGATGAGGCCGAAGAAGATGAGCGAGACGAGGGCCAGTATCGAGTAGGTGATCGGGAATTTCCATGCGATCGGGGTCAGCGCCTTGGACTGTGCCGAGGACTTCGCAGCCGGCGTCGCAGCGTTCGTGTTCTGAGCGCTCATGTCAGGCCTCCTTCCGCTTGAGCACCGGTGCGGGCAACCGGAAGATCGACCTCACAAGTGGCGGGGCCGCGATGAGCAGGACGATGACAGACTGGACGACGAGAACGATGTCGATGGGGGTCCCGGTCTGCGATTGCATGAGGTAGCCGCCGGCCTTGAACGCGCCGAACAGCAGACCCGCGAAGAACGTCCCCAAGGGTTTGGATCGTCCCAGCAGGGCAACGGTGATGGCGTCGAAGCCGATCGATCCGCTGATTCCGCCGGTGAGTTTGTATTCGGTGCCCAGCACCTGAGCTGCTCCTCCGAGTCCGGCGAGTGCTCCGGCGACGATCATGACGAGGATCGTCACCTTCGACACCGAGATGCCTGCGGTCCGGGCCGCGTGCGGGTTGGCACCGACTGCCTTGAACTCGAAGCCGATCGTCGAGCGTTCCAGCAGCCACCAGACGAAGATCGTTGCGAGGATGGCGATGATGAACCCGAAGTGCAGACGGAACGGTGCCGGCAGCAGCAGGAACATCTGCGAAGAATCGTCGAGCGTGCGTGACTGTGGGTTCGCCGAGTTGGTGTGTGTGAACCAGCTCTGCTTGAGCAGGTAGCCCAGCAGGTAGCCCGCGATGGAGTTGAGCATGATCGTCACGATCACCTCGTTGGCTCCGGTCCGCGCCTTGAGCACACCGGCGATGCCGGCCCAGACTGCGCCGCCGATGATGCCGCCGATCGCGGCGATGAGCATATGCACGACAGGCGGCAGATGGAGGGCATATCCGAGGTAGCCGGCGATGGTCGCGCCGAGGATGACCTGCCCCTGGCCGCCGATGTTGAACAGGCCCGAACGGAAGGCCATGGCGATGCCCAGCCCGGTGAGGATGAGCGGGGTGGCGCTGACCATGGATTCCGTCAGGGGACGGATCGCACGCTCTGTGGTGCGGGCGTTCCAATCGAAGACAGCTCCGCGGAACAGCGCCGAATACGCGTCGCCGACTGTGGAGAACAGGGTCGAGAAAAAGGCGCCTGGGGCAGCGAATAGGTTCTTCCCTGCCTCAATGACCTCGGAATTGGACACGGCGATGAGCACACCGCCGAGGAGGAGTGCGACCACGATCGACAGCGCCGAAACCAACCACGACCCGGACAGGATCTCCTGGAGCAGGTTCTGCTGTTTGCCCTCTCCCGGCTCAGCTGTCGATGGTGGAGCCGGCGATGGTGCTGCCGGGGACATGTCAGTTGTCATTTGGTCTCCTCCGCCGAGGTGGTGGCGCAGTTCTCGTCAGGTGCCGCGGTGGCGGCTGTGTCAGAGGCGGTGCTGCCGGATGTGGCCGCGAATGCCTCTTCGGCCGGCACTCCTGCCATCATCAGACCCAGCGCTTCGCGCGAGGTGTCGGCACCGACGACGCCGACGATGCGACCCGAGTACATAACGGCGATCCGATCGGCGATCCCGTAGACCTCGTCGAGTTCTGTCGAGACGATGAGGCATGGTGTGCCAGCATCACGTTCGGCGATGACGCGCTTGTGGACGAACTCGATCGAACCGACGTCGAGGCCGCGGGTGGGCTGGCTGGCGATGAAGAGGCGCAGGTCACGGCCGAGCTCACGGGAGAGGACGACCTTCTGCTGGTTTCCGCCGGAGAGTGTCGCGATCGGGTCGACGACGCTGCCGAGGCGGATGTCGAACTCTTCGACCTTCTTCTTCGCCTCCTCATTGATGACCGCGGACTTGAGGTTGAGGCCCTTCGCGTACGGAGCTCGGTCGTAGACGTCGAGGATCATGTTCTCGCGGATCGTGAACTCGGCGATGATGCCGTCGGTGGACCGGTCCTCGGGGACGAAGCCGATGCCCGATCCCAACCGGTCCTTGACGGATTGTCCGACGAGGTTCTTCCCGTCGAGCGTGATCGTGCCCAGCCGCGGTTCGGTCAGGCCGATAATGGTTTCAGCCAATTCCGTCTGACCATTGCCCTGCACGCCGGCGACCGCGAGGATCTCACCTCGGCGAACATCGAAGCTGACGTCGTCGACGACGATGTTCTCTGCCTTGTCGACGACGGTGAGGCCACGGACTTCGAAGGTGGCGTCTCCGGGGACGGCGACTTCCTTTTCCGTGGTCAGGGACACTGCACGACCGACCATCTGGCTGGCCAGCTCCGCCTCGGTGGACTCGGGGGAGGCCTCTCCGACGATCTTGCCGCGGCGGATGACGGTGATGGAGTCCGCGATTGCCCGCACCTCACGCAGCTTGTGGGTGATGAACACGATCGAGGTGCCCTGCTCCTTAAGCTGACGCATGATCGAGATGAGTTCATCGGTTTCCTGTGGCGTGAGCACCGCGGTGGGCTCATCGAGGATGAGGATCTTCGCATCCCGGGACAGAGCCTTGATGATCTCCACGCGCTGCTGGGCACCGACCGGCAGGTCCTCGATGAGGGCGTCAGGGTCGATGTTGAAGTTGAATCTCGACGAGATCTCCCTGACCTTCTTTCGCGCCTCCGCGAGGTCGATGAGTCCGAGGGACTTCGTCGGCTCATAGCCCAACGCGACCGATTCGGCGACGGTGAACACGGGCACAAGCATGAAGTGCTGGTGGACCATGCCGATGCCGGCGGCCACAGCGTCCCCCGGACCGGCAAAGGTCACAGGCGTGTCGTCGAGGAGGATCTCTCCCCCGTCGGCGTCGTAGAGTCCATAGAGGACGTTCATCATGGTGGATTTTCCGGCGCCGTTCTCACCCAACAGGGCATGGATCTCGCCCGGTTCGATGGTGAGATCGATGTGGTCGTTGGCCACGAACGATCCGAACACCTTAGTCATCCCGCGAAGCTCGAGTTTCACTGCTTCCGGTACTCCTCAAAAATTCGAAAACTGCAGGGCCGAAAGAACTCGGCCCTGCAGTTTAACCTATTCGCTTATTTGGGTGTGCTCTCGGAATCCACGGTCAGCGATCCGTCGATGATCTGCTTCTTGAGCTCTTCGACCTTCTTCTTCACGTCCTCGGGAACCTTGTCGTCGAAGTCGTGGTAGGGAGCAAGTCCGACGCCTTCGTTCTCGAGAGTGCCGACGTAGGGCTCGGAGGTGAACTTGTCTTCCTGGGCTTCGGCGACGGTGTCCTCGACGGCATTGGCGATCTGCTTGACCACCGAGGTGAGGATGATGTCACCGTATTCGGTGGACTCGTATCCGTCGGAGTCGACCCAGATGAGCTTGACGTCCTTGGCATCCTTCGCAGCAGCGGCTGCACCCAGTCCGACAGGACCGGCGACGGGCATGATGACGTCGGCGCCCTGCGAGATGAGCTGCTTGGTCAGTGCCTGACCCTGGCCCTGGTTCTCGAAGTCACCGGAGAACGATCCGTCCTGCTTCTCCTTGTTCCAGCCGAGGAGCTTGACGTCCTTCTTGTTCTCTTCGTTGAACTTCTTGACACCGTCGGCGAATCCGTCCATGAAGATGGTCACCGAGGGGATCTGGATGCCGCCGAAGGTGCCGACCTTGCCGGATTCGGACGATGCCGCTGCCACGTAGCCTGCCAGGTAGGCGGCTTCGGCGGTATTGAAGACGACGGGTTTCGCGTTGTCGAGGGTGACAGGCTTGCCGTCAGCGTCGGAGAAGGTGGAGTCGATGAGTGCGAAGTTGAGGTCCGTGTTGGCCTCAGCAGCCTCCTGGATCGCGTCCTCGAGCAGGAACCCGACACCGAATGTGAGGTTGCAGCCCTGCTGGATCATGTTGTCGACGTTGGGCTTGAAGTCCGCGTCGCCCTGCGACTCGGCCAGTGATTCCTCAATGCCGAGGTTGTCCACCGCAGCCTGCAGTCCCTCACGGCCCGACTGGTTGAACGATTGGTCGTCCCAGCCACCGGAGTCCGAGACCATGCAGCCGAGGAAATCTTCGGCCTTCGAATCGCCGCTGTCTCCTGAGCCACAGGCGGAGAGCACGAGGGCAGATGCGGCGGCAATCGACACCGCAGATACAAGCTTCTTCACTTTTACTCTTTTCTCAAGTTTCTCACGACCAACAATGGCGTCGATCGAGGCACGGAGTCCTCCGCCGAATTTGTGAAACCACTGGATGATCACTCATATTTCAATGAATTTCCCGTCAGTCTAATGCAACTCAGGCCCTAATCAGGGGCCAATAGCATCGGATTCCTCGACACCGATATGAAAACGCAACATAACTTCATGTTCACTCGGCTCCGCCCCTGCATTCGCCCCACCCCGGACACCGACTCTGGCTCTGGTCCCCGGACTACCCGCCGACTACCCGCGCATGCTGGTCCCAGACGGCTCGTGCTCTAGGCTAGAGGGCGTTATGGCACATCTTCTCGGGGCTGAAGCCCTGCACCTCGAATACCCCACCCGCATCGTCTTCGACTCCGTCACGCTCGGCGTCGACGCCGGGGACATGATCGGCATCGTCGGCCGCAACGGCGACGGCAAGTCGAGCCTGCTGGGCATGCTCGCCGGCACCATCGCGCCCGATTCCGGGCGAGTGACCTACCGCGGCGGAATGCGTCTGGGCATGCTCAGCCAGCGCGACACCATGGACTCCGAAGCGACCGTCGGCTATTCCGTTGTCGGGAACATGGACGACCACGAATGGGCCCGCGACGCCGCAGCACGCGACATCATCGCAGGCCTCATCGCCGACCTCGATTGGAATGCCACTATCGGCAGCCTCTCCGGCGGTCAGCGCCGACGTGTGGCTCTGGCGGCACTGCTCATCGAAGACTGGGACCTGCTCATTCTCGATGAGCCGACCAACCACCTCGACGTCGATGGCATCTCGTGGTTGGCCAAGCACGTCAAGAACCGATGGGCGAAGAACTCCGGAGCTCTGCTGCTGGTGACTCACGACCGGTGGTTCCTCGATGAGGTCTGCAACAAGACGTGGGAGGTCCACGACCAGATCGTCGAACCCTTCGAGGGCGGATACGCCGCCTATGTCCTCCAACGTGTCGAACGTGACCGGATCGCATCCGCGACTGAGCAGAAGCGCCAGAACCTCATGCGCAAGGAACTGGCATGGCTGCGCCGAGGTGCCCCTGCCCGCACCTCGAAACCGAAGTTCCGAATCGAAGCAGCAAACCAGCTCATCGCCGATGTCCCGGAGGTGCGCAACCCGATCGAACTGAAGAAGATGGCGACCGCCCGTTTGGGCAAGGACGTCGTCGACCTCCTCGATGTGTCCCTGAGCTTCGGAAACCAGCAGATCCTCGACAACGTCACCTGGCGCATCGGTCCTGGCGAACGCACCGGAATCCTGGGGCCCAACGGTGCTGGAAAGTCGACCCTGCTCAGTCTCATCTCGGGTGAGCTCGAACCGGATGAGGGCAGAGTCAAGCGCGGGAAGACCGTGAAGGTCGGAGTCCTCGACCAGCAGTTCAAGGAACTGGACGCAATCGCCGGGCAGAAGGTGCGTGAAGTTCTGTCGGAATCGAAGACGAGCTTCACCATCGAGGGCAAGGACTACACCCCGGCACAGCTCCTGGAACGCCTCGGCTTCGCCAAGGAGCACCTCTCAGCGCGTGTCAAAGAGCTCTCCGGAGGACAGAAGCGCCGGCTGCAGCTGCTGCTGCTGCTCATGTCCGAACCCAATGTCATCATCCTCGATGAGCCGACCAATGACGTCGACTCCGATATGTTGGCGGCGATGGAAGACCTCCTCGACTCCTGGCCGGCTACTCTGATCGTCGTCTCTCACGATAGGTACCTGCTCGAACGAGTCACCGATCAGCAGTACGCGATCCTCGATCATGGCCTGCGGCACGTGCCAGGAGGCGTCGACGAATACCTTCAGCTGCGCGCCGACAGCGCCAAATCCGGTGGATCGAAGGGAACCGTCTCCGGCAGAGGCGCAGCAAGCTCCAATCCTGGCGGTGCGAGTGCGTCCGCCGGCACAGGGGCGGACACGCTCTCCGGGGCCGAGGCCAGGGCGGCGAAGAAAGAGGTCTCCTCGATCGAACGCCGCATGGACAAGCTGAGTAAACGGATCGCGCGAGCCCACGATGAGATGGCCGACCATGACCAGACCGACTTCGAGGGACTGCAGAAACTCACCTCATCCCTGCAGGAGCTCAAGGGCGAAATGACCGAGCTGGAAGAGCGCTGGCTCGAAGCCAACGAGACCCTCGACGCCTGATGGAGAACGGGGACGAGGGGTGATGGTCGACTCGGATCGGATGCGGGAGCTCCTGCATGCCGAAGACTCCGAGACCAGACGGCTCATCGCCGCCCTATCCTCGGACATCAAGGATCTCTCGGCCGCACGCGAGGGTGACAACAGCGACGATGAGCATGACCCTGAAGGGGCGACCCTCGCCTTCGAACGGTCTCAGGCAGACACTCTGCTGCGCCAGTCCGAGGAGCGTCTGAGCGCCATCGCGCAGGCGTTGCAGAGACTTGATGACGGCTCCTTCGGAATCTGCACCAATTGCGGGAAACCCATTCCCGAGGTGCGGCTGGAGATCCGCCCCTACGCCCCGACCTGCGTCGCCTGCGCGAGCTGAGAGTACGGCGGCTTCCACGCTGATTGGCACCTGACCTCTGCCTTGGAGCAGTGTGAAATCTTTATGTTTCGCAGGCCCAGCACGCTATCGTGGCGTGGTGCCCACACGAGATCACAGACTGGACCGCGCCAAAGGCATCCTCATCTTCACCGTCGTCCTCGGCCACCTGCTGGCCAGGACCGGACCCTGGGATGACGACGTCCTCCGTGCGCCGATGTACCTCATCTATTCGTTCCACATGCCAGCCTTCGTCTTCCTGGCAGGGATCACGGCGAAGTCGACGAGGCTGCCCGAACGCGTCCTGACCTTCCTGGTCCTGCTGTTCACCGTGCTGCCCCTGCTGTGGGGGTGGATGTGGATCTTCGATCTGGATCCCGACTACAGCTTCCTGACTCCGTTCTGGTACTCGTGGTTCCTGCTGTCCATGGCGTACTGGATCATCACCGTGCCGTTCATCGAACGATTCCCGCGAACGGTCCTCGTCACCTCGGTGGTGGTGGGGCTCTTCGGCGGAATTCTGCCGATCCTCGACATGGAGCTCTCGGCCTCGCGGTCCATGATCTTCTGGCCCTTCTTCGTCATCGGCAAGCTCTACGGCAAACAGATCCTCGATTGGGCCGGCAGCCTGCGCATCTGGCAGAAGCTGTTCTTCACGGCCGCCGCACTGGGCACGATCGGCTACTTCTATCTCGACAACGTCGATTACTACTGGTTCTACGGCAGCCTCAACTTCGCTCACTTCGACGTCAGCATTCCGGAAGGCGTCGGCCTCCGACTCATCATCGACATCGGCTCTGTTCTGATGACTCTGATGCTGCTCATGTGGGTGGGCGACAAGGACACGTACATTGCCAAGATCGGCCGCCACAGCCTGGCGATCTACGTCGTCCACGGGTTCGTCGTCCGCGGTCTCCAGCCTCTCCTCGATGACACCCAGGACGTGCTCAGCACCCCCCTGATCCTCATCATCTGTCTCGTCCTGGCACTGCTCATCACATATGTACTGTCCTGGGGCCCGATCGAGAGAGCCCTGCGCTGGTATTCCTCGACCGTGACCCGACTGCTGCTCGCCCCGTTTGCGCTATTGCGTCCGAAGCCCGGCAGACACTCGGAGAAGACTTCTTCGTAGGCCCCTCCCCTAGCAATATGAAGCTTCGGAGTCACTAGAAGACGACTTCGACCGTCATATGACTCCATTATGTCGATGTGACGTCGGCAACTCCGCCGAAGATGGTTGTATGCGAAGAGTTCGGGCGTTGCGCCTGAGCGAGTTCAATCGCCTGTCCTCGACCTTCCTTACGGAGAGCACCCATGACTCAGCCCAACCCGTTGACCGAACGCCTCGACGCCGGACCAGTGATCTGCGCCGAAGGATTCCTGTTCGAACTCGAAAAGCGCGGCTATCTGTCCGCCGGAGAATTCGTGCCTGAGGTCGCACTCGAATTCCCTGACGCTCTGCGGTCCCTGCACGTGGACTTCCAGCGCGCAGGCTCGGACATCGTCGAAGCCTTCACCTACAACGGCCACCGCGAGAAGATGCGGGTCATCGGCAAGGAAGACCTGCTCGAACCTCTCAATCGCTCCGCCCTGCAGATCGCCCGCAGCGTTGCCGACGCAAAGCCCGGCAATTTCATGGCCGGAAACATCTCGAACTCCAACATCTGGGATCCCGAGAACGCAGATCGCCAGGCCGAGGTTCGTGCCATGTTCACCGAGATGGTGGGCTGGGCCGTGGACGAAGGCGCCGACCTCATCATCGGTGAGACGTTCTACTTCGCCGGTGAGGCCATCGCTGCGGCGGAAATCGCCAAGGCCAGCGGGCTGCCCGTCGTCCTCACCCTCGCGCCCATGGCCTTTCAGCAGATGGCCGACGGTGTGGGCATCGTGGAGACGGCACAGAAGCTCGAGCAGCTGGGCGTCGACGTCGTCGGCCTCAACTGCTTCCGTGGACCCGCGACGATGCTGCCATGGCTGAAGGAGATCCGCGCGGCCGTGTCCTGTCACGTCGGTGCCCTGCCCATCCCCTACCGCACGACGGCAGATGAGCCCACCTTCTTCAATCTCTCCGACCCTCATGCCGCAGTGCACTCGCCGCATGGTCGCACCTTCCCCACGGCTCTCGATCCGCTGCAGACGAACCGCTACGAGATCGGCTCCTTCGCGAAGGAAGTCTACGACCTGGGCACCAACTACATCGGCGTGTGCTGCGGCGCAACGCCGATGCACATCCGTGAGGTCGCCGAGGCGGTCGGCCTGACCACCGATGCCAGCCGGTTCTCGGAAAACATGAAGAACCACTTCATGTACGGCGACAACGAACGCCTCGCCGACAACGTCGTCGCCCTCGGCTCCACCGCCTGAGCGCAGCATCCGGCAGCACCGCCTGAGCACAGTTTGCCTCCGCCCGAGTACAGTCAGCCTTCGCCCGAGTCGCGAACACCTGGGCAACCGAGCATCTCCTCCTCGACACCCCGCATCACTCGACACCACGCACCACTCGACACCACGCACCAACGGGACCAAAAGACCCCAGTGCAACGGGACGTTTTGGCGCTGAGTGTGTGCAGCGGAACTGCGGGTAGGAATAGTGCCTGCAGTGAGGGACAACCTCTTCCCCGCTGCGGCGACCAAGCTGCCCGGCGATCATCACACACTAAGAGTGCCAAAACCTCCCCGTGCAACGGGGTGTTCTGGCGCTCTTGGTGTGCGGAGTGAGTCACATGGCGTCGCGCTTGCCTACGGTGGTGCTACCCGCGCCTCCGCGACGAAGCAAGCAGCATCAGCCCTGCGGCGTCACGCCGATCGAATCGAGTGCGGCCTCGAGACGGGAGATCGAACCGTCGATGTCGCCGAGCTTGTCGAGACCGAAGAGACCGATTCTGAAGGTCGAGAAGTCCTCCGGCTCGTCGCACTGCAGAGGAACTCCGGCAGCGATCTGGACTCCGGCTTCCTTGAAGCTCGCGCCGGTGGCCAGCTTCGGGTTGTCTGTGTGGACGACGACCACGCTGGGCGAGGCGAATTCCGGAGCCGCGACAGAAGGCAGTCCACGATCGGCGAAGACTGTGCGGACCCGGTCGCCGAGCTCGAACTGGGCGGCTGAGAGCTTGTCGAAGCCGCGCTCCTCGGTCTCGAGCATGAGCTTGGCGTTGTGCGCCAGCGAATCGGTCGGCATCGTCGCGTGATACGGCGCCCGACCCTCTTCGTACTCGTCGGCGATGAACAGCCACTTCTTCAGATCCATGGCGAAGCTCGAGGAGGTGGACTCCTGAACCGCGGCACGCCCGGTTTCGCTGAGCATGACGTAGCCGGCGCAGGGTGAACCACTCCACCCCTTCTGTGGTGCGCTGATCAGGACGTCGACGCCCAGATCGGTCTGAGAGGCCCACACGGCACCCGAGGCGATGCAGTCGAGGACGAAGACTCCACCGACACCGTGAACCGCGTCGGCGACCTGGCGGACGTAATCATCGGGCAGGAGCATCCCAGACGCGGTTTCGACGTGGGGTGCGAACACGACGGCTGGTCGTTCGCGCTCGATGGCGGCGACCACCTCGGCGATGGGGGCCGGAGCCCAGGCCGACTGGTGCTCGTCGCTGAGCGGTGAGGCCTTGAGCACGGTCGTCTCGCTGGCAATGGAGCCGGCGTCGAGGATCTGTGACCAGCGGAAGGAGAACAGTCCGTTGCGGACGACGAGGCACTTCTTGCCCGCCGCGAGCTGCCTGGCCACGGATTCCATGGCGTAGCTGCCGCCACCAGGGACGATGGCCACGCTATGGGCGTCGTATGCCTCGCGCAGAACGCGATTGATGTCCTGCATCACGGAGACGAATCGCCCCGACATGTGGTTCAGCGATCGGTCGGTGAAGACCACCGAGTATTCGAGCAGGCCGTCTGGGTCAACATCTTCATGTGGCAAAGTCATGTCTCCCACATTGCCACGTTCACTAAGTTTGGGCCACTATCCGGGCAGTGAATCCCACCAG
The DNA here is from genome assembly GCF_040256645.1 of Brevibacterium sp. CBA3109. Classification (NCBI taxonomy): domain Bacteria; kingdom Bacillati; phylum Actinomycetota; class Actinomycetes; order Micrococcales; family Brevibacteriaceae; genus Brevibacterium; species Brevibacterium koreense. Next base: position 2,688,067 of record NZ_CP158281.1, read on the forward strand.
CTGGTTTGCCTGTGGTCCGAGTTCACCGACACGCAGCTTTCGGGAACGGTCGATGGCTCAGAAGTGGTCGATGACGGATGGCTCACAGGTGGTCGATGACATGAGCGCCGGGGGCCGGGCCCGTGGTTCGCAGCGCTTCCTTGACTCCGCGCGTGGCCTGGAGCAGGACCGCAAGTTCAAGTGCGTGATGGGCGTCGCGGGCGAGGAAGCCGATCGTTGGACCCGAGCCGCTGAGCAGGGGCAGGAGCGCACCGGCGTCGCGCCCGGCCTCCATCACCTCAGCGAGCTCGGGCATCGCCGATATCGCGGCATCAGTCAGATCGTTGGCTGCCGCCGTCGCCAAGATGTCCGGATCGCCGGCGGCGAGCGCCGCGAGGACATCGGCGGGCACGACAGCCGGTTCGGGGTCGGGTGTGAGTTCGTCGAAACGTGAGTAGATCGCCGGCGTGGACAGCTGCCTCGACGAGGTGGCCATGACCCAGTGGAATGATCCGCGGGTCAGGACGGGGGTGAGTTTCTCCCCGCGGCCATGGCCGATGGCCGTTCCCCCGTGGAGGAGGAAGGCGACATCGGCGCCGACGGCGACCGCGCAGTCATGGAGGATCGACTCGTCGACTCCCCCGATGAGGTGGGCCCCACCGCACAGTGCTGCGGCCGCGTCGGCCGATCCGCCGCCCATGCCACCGGCGACGGGCACCTGTTTGTCGATGACGATGTCGAGGTCGCGCAGGACGTCGACATCGCGTTCGTCTTCGAGGGCGCTGATGAGGAGGTTGATGGCCTTGCGGGCGAAGTTCGACTCGTCCTGGGGCACCTCGGCGTCTGCGTATCGGCCGCCGACGACGATCGAGGCGCTGCCGCCGGGGACGAGGGTCAGGGTCTCATTGAGGTTGAGCGCTTGGAACACCGTCGCGAGTTCGTGGTAGCCGTCGTCGCCAGCTGTGCCCACACCGAGGTGGACGTTGATTTTGCCCGGTGCCCGCACCTTCACCGGCGTCAGGGTCGTGGGGCTCGAGTGCAGCTGCGCGCTCATGACTGTGCGCTTTCCTGTGGGTTTTCGGGTGTGTCCTCGTCGTCCGGTGTGAGGGTGTTGCCCGAAGTCGCACCCGCGGCGGCATTCATCGACGTCGCGCCGCGCTCCGATGCTGCGCCCGCTGCGGCGAGTCGTTCGAAGTCATCGACGCCGAGGGCTTCGCCGCGCGTTTTCGGGTCGATGCCTGCAGCGCGCAGGAGCTCTTCTGCCCGCTGGGGACCCCCGGCCCAGGTTGCCAGGGCCGCGCGCAGGGTCTTGCGACGCTGGGCGAAGGCTGCGTCGACGACACTGAACAGGCGACGTCGCTGATCCGGGTCACGGTGGGTGCGGGTCACGTCGATGTGGACGAGTCCGGAGTCGATGTTCGGGGCCGGCCAGAACACGTTCTTGCCGATGCGTCCGGCCAGAGTGACGTCGCCATACCACTGAGCCTTGACGCTGGGCACACCATAGGTGCGCGATCCAGGGCCCGCGGCGAGGCGTTCGGCGACCTCGAGCTGGACCATGACGAGGACTGACGTGAGGCTCGGGAAGACCTCGAGGAAATGCAGGAGCACTGGGACCGCAACGTTATAGGGCAGGTTCGCGACCAGCGCGTCGGGGGCCGTCGGCAACTCGGTGACCTTGAGCGCATCGGCGTTGATGAGCTCGAAGTTCGCGGTCTCGTCGGCAGCGGCTGCAGTCTGCCCATACTTCTCAACCGTCGCAGGCAGGCGTGCGGCCAGGACATCGTCGATCTCAACGGCGGTGACATGGTGTCCAGCTTCCAGCAGACCCAACGTCAGCGATCCCAGGCCGGGACCGATCTCGACGACGCTGCTGTGATCGGCAAGCTTCGCGGACGCAACGATCGAGCGCACGGTATTGGGGTCGATGACGAAGTTCTGCCCCTTCTGCTTAGTCGGGCGCAGACCGATGTCGGCGGCGATTTCGCGAATGTCGCGTGCGGTCAATAACGTCACAGCCAACAACTTACAGCACTCGTTGACAGGCTCAATCACCGAAGGATCCTGTCGCCATTTCCTTGTACTCTGAACCATCGCAGTCACAGGACTGATGATCGCAGTCAGAGGACTGACGTCAGGACGATAGGGTGAACGTATGGACCCGCAGACACTCACCGAACTCCTCGACGTCTCCGTCCTCGACCGGCTCGACCGGATCGAAGACCTCCCTGCGGATGAGCTCGCCCGATCCTCGGCGCTGCGCAAGGAAGGCTATTCCGCCGAGGTGACCGCCGGCCTGCTCACACAGGCTCAGCTGCGCAAAGACGCTGTGAAGAAGCTCGGCCCTTTCGCCGACGACATGCTGTTCACTCGCGACGGTCTGGCCCAAGCCACACGACTGCCCGTGGCCGCCCACCACGCCCGCCGCCTCCTCGGCGAGGGCATGGACACCGGTGGCGACAAGGGCACCGACAGCAGTCCTGATTCGGCAGACCCCCCACCCACGATCGCCGATCTGGGGTGTGGGATCGGCGTCGACTCCTTCGCCTTCGCCGGGATGGGCGCCCAGGTCACCGCCGTCGACGCGGACGAGGTCACCGCGGCCATCGCCAGCTTCAACCTCCGCCACCTGACCAATGCCAGCGTCGACCATGCCCGCGCCGAAGACATCGACACGTCCGCATTCGACGCCCTGTGGTTCGACCCGGCCCGCCGCACGGTCGGGAAAGGCACCAAAGGCGGGTCCACCGCACGCATCTTCGACCCCGAAGACTTCTCCCCCTCCCTGTCATGGGTCATCGACAAGGCGATCGCGGCGAAGGCCGCGGGGGTCAAACTCGGACCAGCACTCGACCACAGCCTCATCCCCGATGAGGCCGAGGCGCAATGGGTCTCCCACCTGGGCGAAGTCGTCGAGGTCTGCCTCTACTTCGGTGCCGCCCGGCAGCGTCCCGGACGCAGCGCCCTCATCATGGGCGACCGCACGCTCCTCGTCCACGAAGACGATCTGCCCGACGACGATGAGGACGACCTCGGCGAAGTCGGCCACTACCTCCTCGAACCCGACGGAGCGATCGTGCGCGCCGGGCTCGTCACCGCTCTGTGCGGACCGCTGCAGGCTCGCCGCGTCCACCCGAAGATCGCCTATCTGACCACCGACGTCGAACCCACCGGGCCGGCCGCGGCCGGGGTCACCTCCTATCAGGTCACCGATGTGCTGCCCGCGAAGATCCCGAGCCTGCGCAAGGCCCTCGTCAGCCGTGGCATCGGTTCGGTCGTGATCAAAAAACGCGGAGCTGATATTGTTCCTGACCAGGTCAGGCGTCAGCTCAAACTGCCGGCAGGAGACAAGGCGACACTGGTATTCACCCGCCTGGGTGACCGTCATGTCGTCCTCCTGACCCAACCCTGCTGAACCGCTTACCCTGCTCAATTGATCCACCGCTGCTCTACGCCCTTAGTCCCACCCCACCAGGAGAGTCCCCATGAACCGCTCCGACGTTCTCATCACCGCCGACGAACTCCTCGCTCGCCTCGCCGACGATGGATCCACGCCGAGGCTGCTCGACGTCCGCTGGACACTGCAGAAGCCCGACGGCCGCGACGACTTCACCGCCGGGCACATCCCCGGAGCCATCTACGTCGACCTGGACACGGAACTCGCCGCACACTCCGACCACGACCCCACCGCGGGACGTCACCCGCTGCCATCTGCCGAAGCATTCCAGGACCAGGTCCGGGCCTGGGGCATCGACCAGCTCACCGAGGTCGTCGTCTATGACGACAATTCGGGTCAGGGAGCCGCCCGTGCATGGTGGCTGCTGCAGTGGGCGGGAATGAAGGCCCGGGTCCTCGACGGCGGCCTGAACGCATTTGTTGCGGCCGGAGGGGAATTGGCTACCGGAGTCGGCGCCCCCGTGCAGCCGAGCACCGTGACGATCTCCCCCGATTCGATGCCCGTCATCGACGCCGATGCTGCGTCGGCCTGGACAGGAGTCCTGCTCGATGCGCGGGCCGGCGAGCGTTTCCGTGGAGACAGCGAACCGCTCGACTCACAGGCCGGCCACATTCCCGGCGCCACGAACGCGCCCGCCAGCGAGAACACCGCCGATGGCAAGTTCCTTGACGAGGAATCTCTGCGCTCGCGCTTCTCGGCCCTCGGCGCTCTCGACCAGCCCGTCGGCGTCTACTGCGGTTCAGGCGTCAGCGCCTGCCACAATGCGCTGGCTCTGGCGAGCCTCGGTGTCGAGGCGAGCCTCTACCCGGCCAGCTGGTCGGGATGGTCCTCCGATCCCGCCCGTCCGGTCGCCACGGGAGCCTGAACCGACGGGGCCGACGTAGCTGCAGTCTCACCCGAGCCGCAGTCTCCAAACTCGTCTGCACCCGAACCGCGTCCGCACCCGAACCGCGTCCGCACCCGAACCGCGCAACGGTGGGTATGGTCTCTTCGAACTCAGCGCTGAATTCGAAGAGACCATACCAACCGTTTGTCGTTCACGGTGCGGCGCTGGTCGTTCAAGGTGCGGCACCGCCTGACCAGCGGCCACCAACCGGCTTTGGGCGGCGGCAGCCGGATGTGGTCCGTGATCCGTCCGCACACGGTTGCCATGTAAGCCGATTTGTTACATAAAATTCTCGAACACCGCCACAAGTGCGGCATTTCACCTCTGACATATACGCACCAGTGATCAAATGTTACAAAAAGCTAGACAATGATCAGCCCTCTGACCTGGTCTTTTACAGAATCATCTCGAAAGGATGCTCGTTTATAACAAAAACGTGACATTGGGTCACTGATTGGTTACAGTTGTGAGGGTCGTACACGAAAGTGACGACTTCACAGCGAGAGCCGGACGCCACGCTCGATGTGAAATCTTCAAGGACCGGAAGTGGCGGTTGGGATTCTTCCAATAGGTGACGAGAGGAAAACGTGGCAATTAAGCAGCATGGCCGCCGGGCCGCAGAAGCCAAGGTCAAGACCCCATTGACCGAACTGACCGAAATCCTGAATGCCAACTCCGCCGTCTTCGGGCGTCGTGCAGCCGTTGTTGCTGCCAGCGGTGGTCTGCTCGCTGCAGCCGTTCTTCCGGCAGCAGGTCAGGGAGCCGACGATGACGTCGCAGTCTCCGCCGAGTCACAAGCTCAGACACAGGTCGAGTTCAAGAACCAGTCGGCGACCGTCACTGCTGGCGAAGGCTCATCGTCGAAGGACAAGGACAAGAAGGGGGACTCCTCCTTCGGTGCCGACGTCCAGAACGTCACCGCTGAGGCCGCTCCTAAACCCAAACCTAAGCCGAAGCCACAACCCGTCGAGACTGCCGAGGACGAGGCTGCCGACGAGGCGGCTCCGAGCCCAGCGCCCGCCGAGGACAAGGCGAGCGATTCCTCCGATTCCGCCAACACCGGTTCCTCGGATTCCGGCGACAAGGACAAGTCAGACAAGTCGGACAAGAGCGAGAGCAAAGACTCCGGGTCTGACAGCGCCGGTTCGATCGACGGCTCCAAGGCTCAGCAGGTCATCGGCTGGGCTGCCAAGGGCGTCGGCACCCCATACGTCTACGGTGGAACCTCGCAGAGCGGCTGGGACTGCTCCGGTTACACCTCCTGGGTCTACAGCAAGGTCGGCGTCAACCTGCCTCGCAGCTCGAGTGCACAGAAGGCCTCCGGCACGGTCGTCTCCCAGTCGGAAGCCAAGCCCGGTGACCTCATCTGGCACCCAGGCCACGTCGGCATCTACGCCGGTGGCGGACAGATGTACGATGCCGGCTCCCCAGGTTCAGGCACCTCGAAGCGCAGCTACAGCTGGATGGGCAACGTCACCTTCATCCGCGTTCTCTGATCCAGTTCACACAGAAACTCCCCGTCTGACTCGACGGTCCTCGAGTCAGACGGGGAGTTTCTGTGTGTCTGCTCTCGCCTCAGCTGCAGTCCGGAGCCTTGTCGCTTCCGTCGTAGTCCACAGGCAGCTTGCCTGAGGCGTTGAGATCGCCCTTGAGCCATTTCGCCACGGCCTTCAACGCATTGGAGTTGCTGTCATAGGCAGTGATCGCCGACTTTGCCGAGGTATTGCGCATCGTCCACGGTGCAGCGGTGCCGACCGCCACCTCAGCGGAGGTGTCCGGGCTCAGGCTCACGGTTGTGCCACCGGAACCGACGTCAAGTCCCGCAGTCTTCGCCGCCGCGGCCAGTGCGGTCTTCTCCTTCTCACCGCCACCGACGATGGAGATCGAGTCGGTGCCCTCAAATGCGCACTCGCCCTTGAGGACCGTCAGTGACTGCTCGGCCACCTCGGTCAGTACCTCCTGCGGATCCTTCGAACCGGCTGGCCCGGAGTCGCTTCCTCCAACATCCTCGGCTTCGGTGATCGCCTTCTGGGTCTCGGCCGTGGCCAGCTGCATCGCCACCACACGCTCGGCCTTCTTCTGCAGATCGGCCTTCTTCAGGTCGCCGTTCTTCATCGCCTTGACCACTGCCTGCTGTGCGGCTGCGGAATTCGGTGGCATGAGCGCGAGATCGGCGCCGGCAGACAGCGCTCTGACGGTTTCTCCCCCGCCTTGGTTCTGGTCTACAGCCTTCATATTGAGAGCATCGGTGATGATGACTCCGTCGAAGTCGAGCGTGTCCCTCAGAGACTGGTAGGCCTTTTTGTTCAGCGTCGCCGGCGTCGTCTTCGCATCCGGCAGGCCGATGTGTCCCATCATCACCATCGGGATGCCGGCCTTGACCGCGGACTTGAACGGCAGCAGGTCCGTGTCCTCGAGTTCCTCGATGCTCTTCTTCGACACCGGCAGGCTCTCGTGCGAGTCGACGTGAAGACGACCGTGGCCGGGGAAGTGCTTCGCGGAACTGGCGACGCCGCCGAGGTGGTATCCGGTCGCGGCTTGGGCGACCACTTCGGCGACGGCCTTGTGATCGTCCCCGGCCGAACGCACGTTGATGGCCACGTCCTTCTCACCGGTCGTGACATCAGCGTCCGGGGCGAAATCGATGGTGAAGCCCAGGTCGGTGAGGTTCTGCCCCTGCACCTTGGTCGCGGTCTGCGTCAGTTCGGGGTCCTGGGTGGCCGAAAGCGCCATCAGTGGTGGAAACGGCAGCGCCCCGGTGCTCAGCCGCGACACCGGACCACCCTCCTGATCGACGCCGATCGACACGGGCTGGCCCTTGGAGCGGGCCCCGCTGATTGCTTCTGTAACGCCCTTGACCTGGTCAGGCGTCGGATTCTTGGGCAGATTGTCGGCCATGATGATGACCCCGCCGAGGTTATTGTTCTTCAGCAGTTTCACCCCGGTCTGCGTATCGGCACCTGACCAGGTGCCGATGATGAGGGACCCAGCCAGCTCAGCGGCGGAGAACGAATCCACGATCTTCTTCGCCTCGGCGGCGAAGTCAGCGGGGCCGATGTCCGCGGGATCGGCAGCCTTTTCGGGGTCGGCCCTCTGAGCCGATTGCGGTGCTCCCGCTCCCCCAGTCTTCTCCGGTTGCGGATCGGAGGGTCCACCGGAGCAACCGGTCAGGGCGAGCACAGCGGTCGCGGCGATGATGCCAAGTCTGGGGCGCATATCACCATGCTAATCGCCGAAGCTGTACCGGTGGCCTGGAGGTCAGTGTGGACCTGGTCGAGGAGCTCGGTGCCGATGCCTATGTGCACGGTCGGGCGACGACCGGCACCGGCGACATGCCGATCGTCAGCAGAGTCAGCGGGCGCACGCGCGTGGCCAGAGGTGACGTGGTCAGAGTCGTCCCGGAGTTCTCCTGCCTGCACCTCTTCGATTCGCAATCCGGTGCGCGGCTATCGGATGAGACCGAGCACGCGGCCTGAATGTGACGCCCGATAAGCGGGCGGAGGCAAGAAAATCAGGCGCGGAATACTATGATCGATCCATGGTCGATTTCGCACGCTCACCCCGCTCCACGCTTGGAGTCGAATGGGAACTGGCTCTGTTGGACGGGGACAGCCTTGATCTGACTCCCGCCGCCGAGATCCTCCTCGCCGATGTCGCCGAACGTGCACCCGAATTCGAGAAGCAGATTGTGGGCGAAATGCTCACGAACACGATCGAGCTCGTCACCGGCGTCCACAAGCAGGTGTCCGGAATCGCCGAGGACCTGGCCACGTCCATGGGCGCCCTGCGCACCCTGACCGAGGACCGTGGGATCGAACTCATGTCTGCCGGGACGCATCCCTTCGCGCAGTGGCAGTCTCAGGAGGTCCGTGCCAAGGACCGCTACCTCGAGCTCGTCGATCGCACCCAGTGGTGGGGCCGGAACATGCTCATCTTCGGCGTCCACGTCCACGTGGGCATCGACTCCCGGGACAAGGTGCTGCCGATCGTCAACGCCCTCCTCGCCTATGTCCCCCACCTTCAGGCCCTGAGCGCATCATCACCGTTCTGGGGCGGGACCGACACCGGCTATGCCTCGAACCGGGCGATGATGTTCCAGCAGCTGCCGACCGCTGGACTGCCCTTCCAGTTTGACGAGTGGTCGGACTACGAGAAGTACGTGGCCGACATGCTCACCACTGGCATCATCGACAACATCAATGAGATCCGCTGGGACATCCGGCCCGCCCCGAACTGGGGAACCGTCGAGGTCAGAGTCTGCGATGGGCTGCCCACGCTCGAGGAGATCACGGCGATCACGGCCCTCATCCAGTGCCTCGTCGACGACTTCTCCGCCCGTCTTGATGCCGGTGAGGCCCTGCCGAGGATGCCGGATTGGTTCCACGACGAGAACAAGTGGCGTGCCGCACGCTACGGCATGGACGCCATCATCATCGAGAATGCCGAGGCCGATGAGCGTCTGGTCACCGAATGCCTGGCCGATGAGATCGCGCGCCTGGCCCCGGTGGCACAGCGTCTGGGCTGCACCGACGAACTGAACTCCATCACCTCGATCATCGACCGCGGCGTGCCCTATCAGCGGCTGCAGAACGTGTTCAAGGACACCGAATCGCTGACCGAGGTGACTCGATCGCTGATCAGCGACCTGCGCACCTCATACACCTGAGGGTTCCTCATACACCTGAGAGTTCCACCAGCCGCTGCCCCGCCCACATTCGCCGAAACACGTGTGCTGCACCGAGAATTGCAGGCGCACACCAGTGCCGCGGTACAACACCCGAATCTCGACGACGCTCCGCACGGAGCCAAGGCGACACTCCGCACGGAGCCCAGCAGCTGGTCTGCAATGCTCACAGGTGGGGGCGGAGGAGCTCCAGTAGGACCGGCAACGACGCGGCGACCCCGGAGTGCAGCTTGAGATCCGTGAGCTGTTCAATCGGCACCCAGGCGAGCTCGATGCTCTCCGGATCGCTGATGACCGGGTCGAAATGATGCAGAGTCCGGGCGATGACCGTCGTGTACGACCAGTCGCCGAGATCGAGGACATGGGTCTCGAGGACTTCGATGCCCTCGGCCTCACGGTCGGGGACACCGGCTTCTTCCCAGGACTCGCGAACGGCCGCTTCGATGGCGGATTCGCCCAGGTCACGGGCACCACCGGGGAAACCCCAGGTCCCTCCTTCGACCGACCACAGAGCGCGGTGCTGCATGAGGATCCCCTGCGCGGGGTCAAGCAGCATCAATCCCGCTGCCCCATTGAGTCCCCAATGCTTCTGTCCGTCCGAGCCGAGAGTCCATCCGTCGCCCGATCGCCGAGGCGGCAGATAGTCGGGCAGATCCTTCGAGTTCGGGCCATAAGCGGTCTCATCGCGTGAGGCACCGCTTCGGTCGTGTGTGTAGGCGTTCTGGTCGCCTGCGTTCGGGTCAGACGAGGACATGATCGACATCCAATGAAGAGACTGCGGCAAATGACAGGTCGCTGGGTCCGATTCCACGGCGGACGAGTTCGGCACCGAGGGCTGCGACCATGGCTCCGTTGTCCGTGCACAAGCTCAAAGACGGCACGCGCAACCTCACCCCCGCCTCGGCGCATCTGGTTCCAAGAACCTCGCGCAGGTGGGAGTTCGCGGCGACTCCCCCGCCGAGGACGACGTGGTTGATTCCGGTGTCGGCCGCCGCCAGCAGAGTCTTCGTCACGAGGACGTCGACGACGGCGTCCTCGAACCCCGCTGCGATGTCGGCGACCCGCAGGTGGGTTCCCAGCGTCTCGGCCTTCGTAACCTCCCGCAGTGCGGCGGTCTTGAGCCCGGAGAACGAGAAGTTGAAGCGACGTTCGGGGTCGCGCAGGTCCTGCTTCTTGGCCAGTCCGCGGGGGAACTTCACGGCGGTGCGATCGCCCGGGATTCCGGTGCCGTCGAGCTGCCCGAGAGCGGCCTTGGAGATGTTCGGTCCGCCTGGGTAGTTGAGCCCCAGCAGCCGTGCGGTCTTGTCGAAGGCTTCGCCGGCAGCATCATCGATCGTGGCGCCGATGAGTTCGATGTCATCGACGACGTCGCCGATGCGCAGGATCTCGGTGTGCCCGCCGGAGACGAGGAGTGCGATGGTCGGCGTGGTCAGACCGTCGACGTCGGTGGCGATGAGGTCCACCGCCACATGTGCGGCGAGGTGGTTGACCCCGTAGAGCGGCAGGTTGAGTGCCGCGGCGAGGCCCTTGGCAGCACCGACTCCGACCATCAGCGCACCGCTGAGTCCCGGGCCTGCGGTCACGGAGATTGCGTCGAGGTCACCCAGCGCGATGCCTGCCTGGTCGCAGGCCGAGGCGATGGCCGGACCGATGGCCTGGACATGTGCGCGTGAGGCGACCTCGGGGACCACACCGCCGAAGCGAACGTGTTCATCCATCGAGGATGAGACCGTGTTGGTCAGCAGGGTCCGGCCCCGAACGATCCCGACTCCGGTTTCGTCACACGAGGATTCGATGCCCAGCACCAGCGGTTCGCTCATGCGTCGGTCGCCCCGTCCTCACTGTCGTGTGATTCGCTGTCCTCAATTTCGAGGTCCGCGTAGAGCGCGAGCAGCTCTTCCTCACCGGCTTCGGCGACGTCGAGCCCCAGGACCCGAGCGAACAGGCGCAGGTGAGTGTCCCACATCGGTCCGAAGTCCGCGGCTTTGAGACGTGCACTCTCGACGTCGGCTGCAGATTGGGTGAAGATCAGAAGGGTCGCGTCCCCATCTGTGAGTTCGAGCGCGAGCAGCGCCATGCCCAGCACGCCGAAATCGTCGAGCTCGACGAGGACATGGTCCTCGACCTCGCAGCTGAGGATCTCACCGTGCAGCTTGGTCTCACCGAGGTCGAAGGTGATCGCAGGATTGGAATCCCCCTCAGCACTGTCGTCGACGGTGAAGGACGCGAACCAGGCCCTGGCGGTCTCACTGTCGACGAGCTTGGACCAGACGGTCGCAACGTCGAGGGCCAAGGGCAGTTCGATGACCAGGTCGGTGCCGTTCTCCCAATTCACAAGGCGTGGGCTGGTGCTCGTCATGCTTCCACCCATGCCTCGTTGAGGGCCGTGATCTCGTCATCGGCCAGCTGCAGTTCGGTTCCCGCGAGCAGTTCCGTCAGCTGCTCGGGCACCCGCGCCGGGGCGATGGTGGAGGGAATGAAATCGTGTGACAGCTGCCAGGCCAGGGTGGTTGCGGTCATGGTGGCGTTGTGTGCCGAAGCCACGTCGTCGAGGATTTCGAGAGCGCGAAGCGCCTCTTGGTTCTCGAGGAGGTCGGCCACGCGTTCACCGCGCACGCTGCCGGTGGCGTCTCCGCCGGTGTGCTTTCCCGTCAGGAATCCCGAGGCCAAGGAGTGGAAGGGAAGTTCAGCGATGCCGTTGGAGCGCAGGTAGGCCTGCTTCTGTGGGTCCACCGCGCTGCGGGCCACGAGATTGTACCGATCCTGGACGACGCGGTAGCACGCCAGCGAGTACTTCGCACTGATCTTCATTGCCGACTGCAGACGATTCAAGGTGAAGTTCGAAGCGCCGAGGTAGCTGACCTTCCCGGAGCGCACCAACGCGTCGAAGGTCTCCGCCACAGCCACCTGATCAACGTCCTCATCGTCGGCGTGGGCGTAATAGACGTCGACGTGGTCTGTGCCGAGACGACGCAGGGAGGCGTCGATGCAGTCGCGAATATTGGCTGGGTCAAGGCCCTTGTGCTTCGGGTGCATTCCCACCTTCGTGGCGATGACCATGTCATCGCGGTTGCCACGCGAGGCCATCCATTCGCCGATGATGGTCTCCGACTCACCGCCGGAGTTGCCGTCGACCCACACAGAATAGGCGTCCGCCGTGTCGATGAAGTTTCCACCCGCCTCGGCGTAGGCGTCGAGGACTGCGAAGCTCTGGTCCCGGTCCGCACCCCATCCGAAGGGATTGCCTCCCAGATGCAGGGGGTGGACCATCAGATTCGTGTCAGCCAATTGCACTCTTTCCATGACTCCAGCCTACCCTTTGGCAGCGGTCGACGAAGGAATGAGTCAGATGTTAGGGCAGGCTAGGCTAAGATGAAAACGAGTACTGTAGTCGTCCGGATCATCGAGACACTTCCGGATCATCGATCTCTCAATGAGGAAACATCATGACTGAACCATTCTCAGCTCGGCTCAAGGCCAGCACAGCCACGATCCATGACGAGGTCGAGCACACCGATTTCATGGTCGATCTCATGGAGGGCAGGCTCGACTCACGCGCCTATGCGCTTCTGCTCAAGCAGTACGAGGTCATCTATGGCGTCCTCGAGCAGAGGTCCCGGGAGTTCGCCGAAGACACGATCTTCGCAGGGTTCTACGACGCGAATCTGTTCCGACATGAGCGCATCGTCTGGGACCTGCAGGAACTGACCAGCTCTGACCAGTTCAGGCTCAGCGATGTCGACCTGCCCTTGACCCGCAGTGCCGAAGTCTACGCAGCCCACCTCGCTGGGATCGAGAGTCCGGAGCAGCTCATCGCCCATCACTACACGCGCTACCTCGGCGATCTGTCCGGCGGGCAGGCCATCGGAGCGCTTATGGCCAGGCACTACGCTCTGCCCACCAGCGCGCTGACGATGTGGGACTTCGCCGAACTCGGCAAGACGAAACCGTATAAGGATGCCTACCGTCTGCGACTCAACGACATCGCAGGCACCGGCGGGGACGAACAGACCGTCATCGATGAGACGATGACCGCGTTCAGGCTCAACGGGGAACTCCTCGCAGAGCTGACCGCCATGTCGCAGCGGTCTGCAGCCACCATCGCCTAGGCACCATTCGCGATTCGACTCTGCAGCGAGCCGAATCACACTTGACCGGAGATGAGAAGCGGAGTTGTATGCAGAAGATGACTGGTCGCGAATGGTTCGACTCATCGGCGTCGGCACTGACAGCCCTGCTCCCGGCCACCCGAAACCAGCTGGACGCTCCCGGGCTCGGTGAGTGGGATGTGCGATCTCTGCTCGGGCACACGTGCCGCGCATTCACCACGGTGGAGAGGTATCTGAGCGCTGGCGCCGAATCGCCGACGAGGCAGCCCGACGTCGATTCGCCTGCGGACTACTACCGTGGCGCGTCTGCCATGCTGGCCGTCCCCCAGCAGGTTGAGCTGCGAGGCAAGGATGCCGGTCGAGAACTCGGAGATGATCCCGCCGCAGCCGCCGAGGCCATCGCCCAACGGGTATGCGATCTGGTTGCTCGCACACCTGCGCATGCGATCGTCCTCACTCCAGTCGGGGCGATGAGACTCGACGACTACCTGCCCTCGCGCGCTTTCGAACTCACCGTGCACGGCCTTGATCTCGCACTGGCCACTGGACAGCCGATTCCCGAGCGCCTGCAGCAGAACATCGGCAATGCCATCACCCTGTGCTCTCAGATCGCGACTGCGAAGCAAGCCGTGCAGCTTCTTCGTGGGATCACCGGCCGAGATCAGCTGCCCCCAGACTTCACCGTCATCTGAAGTAAGGAGGACTCGGACAACGCGAGCACTGCCGCGGCCGGGCGGCAGCGCCTGTGGTGCCTCAGAGCCTGTTGTGCCTCGGAGCCTGTTGTGCGCAGTGCGATCGACGCAGCCCGGCCACCCCTAGGGGCGGAGCTGCATGAGGATCGCGTCGGCTCCCGGGTAATAGTCGGGGCGTCTGCCCCACTCGGCGAATCCGAATGTCCGATAGAGGCCCAGCGCCGATTCATTGTGCTCGTCGACTTCGAGATGGACGACGTGGGCCCCCTGCTGCCGGGCCCAGCCTATCCCGCTCGTCAGCAGGGACCGACCGATGCCATGGCCGCGGGCCGCGGCAGTCGTGGCGATCGTCATCACGTCGCCTTCGCTGCCACCGACAGACATGACGATCCATCCGGCCAGCTCCCCCGCCGAATCAGAAGAACGCTGACCCGCCGAGGCGGTTCTGGCCATGAGCATGACCGTTCCCGGCTGCGCCATGACCGCCCAGTAGTAGTGCACGGTCCACGCGGTGGCCCCGAAGACCCGGGAGTCGTTGTCCGCGATTTCCGCGAGATCCCACCAGTGCACGTCGCTGATGACCACGTCGTCTTGCTCCGTCGCATCGCTCACTTCTGGTTGCCTTCGCTCACTTCTGGCTGCCTTGACTCACTTCAAGTGACTCTTGCGCACCGGGGCCGACTTGGCATCGGGCTCGCGCAGATACTCCGGGACCGGTTCGCCCAGCTCCTCGCCTGCCGCGATCGAGCGAGCAGCGAAGAACGCGAGGAACTCTGCGCGCGGATCGACGAGCTCGGGATGCCCCGATGCTCCGATGACATCGTCGTAGAGGACGAAGCCGCGGCCGATCCGTTCGGTGATGTCGACACGATCGCAGCTCTGCCCGACTTCGGCCCCCGGCACCTCGAGTCGGTACCCGTGGTCGGCGAGCACGTCTGCGACCTCGGCAGGCTTGGCCACGAACGGCCCGGACTTCAGAGAAGCGTCCGAGGCCTCGTAGACGCTGAAATACACTTCCTTACGCCGAGCATCACCGGCGATGAGCACGGGCCCTCCCCCACCCTCGGACCTGCGGCAGAACTCCTCGGCCAGCGCGGCCTGGGACAGGACTCCCCTGACCGGGATGCCACGAGCCTGAGAGACCGCGATGCCGGCCGCGATCCCGACCCGCAGACCGGTGAAAGGCCCCGGACCGATTCCGGTGACGACAAGCTCGGGCTGCACCTCATGCGCCAGCACCCGCACCAGGGCGGGTCCGATGAATTCGACGTGTCTGCGCTGGTCATCGGCCTGTTCGACGGCCAGAACAGCACCGGATGCGGTGTCGACCAAGGCTACAGAGGCTGACTGTGAGGTGTCGATGCTGAGAATGATCATGTGTTGTCCCTTTCGTCCGCAGCCACGGCCGCGTCGACGTCACCTGCGGCGCCAGCGACGTTCGGCCCCACAACCGCCTCGGTGCGAATCGAATCGCTCAGGCGCGGCCATCGCTCGTCCCATGTGGCGCCGTGCCCGTGCAGTTCGACAATCCGCCGTTCGTCCTCGATCGCGTCCTCGTCTTCGCCTAAGTCCTGGCCCTGGTTGTCGGCATCGGTCCCGGCAGAGGCATCCCTGTCGGACTCCTCGCCGAGGCTGAACATCGGGGTGATCGTCAGACCCAGATAGTCCGAGCTGAGCTGCTCAGCCACACCCTCACCCCATTCGACGACGGTGATCGATTCCTCGAGCTCCGAGTCGAGGTCGAGGTCCCCGAGCTCCTCGGCATCGGAGAGCCGGTAGGCGTCGACATGGACCAGTGCAGGACCGTGACTGCGCGAAGGATGCTCACGTGCAATGACGAACGTCGGGGAGGTGATGCGCCCTGCCACCCCCAACGCGCGCCCCAGGGACTGGGTGAAGGTCGTCTTCCCGGCACCGAGGTTGCCGCTGAGGATGAGGAGATCACCGGCGCGCAAGTGCTTGGCAAGCACCTTCGCGAAGGTTCTCATCTGGGCCAATGACGACAGTTCGAACTTCATCACGACACCGCGCCCGCACCGTGCTGGGGTCCGCCGTCGCCGCCGACCGTCCCGCCGGCTTCCACGCGCTCGACGCGCTCGCTGATGCGGGTGACGATCTCGTAGTTGATGGTGTCTGCCCAGTCGCCCCATTCAGCTGCGCTGGGTCCGTCGGGTCCGAGGAGGACGACTTCGTCACCGATGGCGACTTCGCCCGCACCGACCTCGACGATCATCTGGTCCATCGCGATCCGACCGACCACGGGATACCGTGTGCCGCGGATGCTGACCTCGGCCCGATTCGAGGCCGTCCGGGGAATCCCGTCGCCGTAGCCGCCCGGGACCAGGGCGAAACGCGTGTTCGCCGCCGCCGTGAACGTCAGCCCATAGGAAGCGCCATGACCTGCCGGAATGTCCTTGAGATTGACCACCTGAGAGACCAGCCTCAGCACCGGCGTCAGCCCCAGATCGGTGGAGTCCTGGTCCTCGAGCGGGGAGAGCCCGTAGAGCGACAGGCCGACCCTCGCGCAGGTGCCGGGGAACGGTGAGAGAGTGAGTGCGGCCGGTGAGTTCGCGATATGGACGTCGAGTCGATCCGATTCGCCGAGGCGGCCCTCCGCGTCATCGAGAACCGCGTTCAGTTCCCGATGGGCCGAGTCGAAGATGTGCGTCTGCTGCGCGGTCTCGCCCCGTTCCGGTTCGTCCGCGACCGCATAGTGGCTCATGATTCCCACGATCTCGATGCACGGATCGGGTTCGTCGCCCAGGGTCCGCAGCTGGTCCAACGCCAATGCCCAATCGGCCGGAGCGAGTCCGTTGCGGCCCAGCCCAGTGTCGGCCTTGAGGTGGAGGCGGGCCGTGGTGTGCGTGCGTTCGGCGGCCTGCCGGAGCCTGTCGATGCTGGCAACGGTGGATACGCCGAGTTCGATGTGGGCGGCGAGGGCCGCGTCGAGGTCGGTGGTGGGCCCGTACAGCCACGCAATGATCGTGACACCGCTGCCCAAGATCTCACGCAGGTGCAGGGCCTCACCGATCGTGGCCACGCAGAAGTCGCGCCAGCCTGCGGCGAAGAGACCGCGGGCGACGATGTCGACGCCGTGCCCATAGGCATTGGCCTTGAGGACGCACTTGAGGCGGGCCGGTGCGAGCCGCTCGGCCAGCGCCGCGGCATTGGCCTGCAGCGCGGCCACGTCGATCTCGGCCTTCACCAGTGCCCCTGAGGAATCGGTTGATGTCACTGGATAAGAATACCGTGCGCCCTCGCTGCCGGCTTGAACAGGGATCGTGTCAGAGCGAACAGAGCCCGTTTCACTCATACGGGGACCGGGTCACTCGATGAGGTATCCGCCGTGGATGAGTTCACCGGTCACCTCGGCGACGGCATCGACCAGGGCCCCGGCGTTGACGGCCCGACGTCCGGCGGCATTGTGCACGAGCACGCCGAGGCCGACGGTGTGGGCCAGTTCCCGTTCGAGCAGCGGATGCTCTGCCGAGGAATGCTGGTTCTTGGCGTGGGCGATCGCGACCATGGCGCCGATGATCCCAGCGAGCACATCCCCAGATCCGGCCGTGGCCAGGCTGGCCGGTCCGGTCTCGGGGAGCACGCAGAACCCGTCGGGGGCGGCGATGACGGTCTGGTGCCCCTTGAGCAGGACGATGCAGCCGCTCAGGCGTGCTGCCTTCTGTGCCCAGCCGATGGGCTCGGAGTTGATTCTGCTTGCGGTGATGATCTCGCCGAGGATTCGGCTGAGCAGTCGTGCCAGCTCACCGGCGTGCGGTGTCAGGACAACGGGACGTTCGGCCAGCCACGTGCCCTTGACGGATTCGGCGCGACCGACCATGTCGAGGCCACCGGCGTCGAGGACCACGGGAACGTTCGTCTCGGACAGGGAGTCCACAGCGTCATGGACGTGTTCGGTTTCGGGGTCGCCGGGGCCCATGACGACGGCGTCCATGCGACCGGGGGCGGTGACCACCTCAGCGTGGAGGCCGATGACGAACTCGGCGACCAGTTGGGATCCCAGGTATCGGACCATGCCGACTCCGCAGTTGACCGCCGAGGTGGATGTGAGGACCCCTGCCCCGGGGTATTCCTCGGATCCAGCGAGGATCCCGACGATTCCGCGGGAGTATTTGTATTCTTCGGGCCCCGGGCGGGGGAAGTCGGCGTTGAGATCGCCGGTGTAGACCACCTCGGCGGTGGCCAGCTTCGCATCGAGCTCGAGCCCGATTTCGATGACGGTGACCGTTCCGGTGAAGGCCCTGACACGAGGATCGGTCAAATCGGTCTTGAGCCCGCCGAAGGTCACTGTGTGATCGGCGTGGATCCGGTCCGTCGAACCCTTTTCGTCCGGGGACAGGTCGGAGGGGACGTCGACGGCGATGACGGTCGCGGCGGCACGTTTCGAGCCGTGCGTGCCCGTGGCGCTGTTCCTGCCCCGTGTGCCGTTGACGCTGCTCGAGCGTTGCCAGTCGTTGATGAGGGAGGCGATGTGGGTCGGAAGCCCGCGTCTGGCGCCGGTGCCGAGGATGCTGTCGAAGACGAGGTCGGAGCGAGTGAGCTCACGCAGAACTTCGGCGCTGATGTCCGCATCTGTCTCGGGGAAGCCGATGACACCGGCCCCGGCTCGACGTGCGGCGTCCAGGCCCCCATCATGGGTGGCCGCGAAGAGTGTGACGACGGTGATATGGGCACCTCGCCGGGCCAGCGCGGCAGCGGCGAAGAGGCCGTCTCCGGCATTGTTGCCGGGCCCAGCGAGCACCGTGACGCGCGATCCTGACACCTGTCCACGTGATTCCTGCAGCACCTCGGCGGAGAACCGCGCCAGTGCTCGGGACGCTCGTGACATGAGGTCGACGCCCGCATCGAGCAGCGGACGTTCGGCCTCGCGGATGACTGCGCTGGGGTAAGCGAAGACTGACATCAGCGCCTCCTCATTCCTGGGCCAATCGGGCGAGCTTCCGACCGGCCAGATGGGCCAGGAACAGTGCCTGATCGGCCAGTCCCTCGTCGCTGTGGCGAGCTCGCGGCGAATGGTTGGCTTCTCGTTCTTCGAGCGGCAGGTTCGGCAGTGCCGCACCGAAGTGTCCGTAGGCGCCGGGAACCTGTTCGAGGACGCGGGAGAAGTCCTCGGAACCGGGAATCGGATTCGGTCGGACGACGGCACGATCAGCGCCGAAGAGGTCGGCGAAGGTGTCGAGGAAGAAGTCCGCCTCGGCGTCGTCGTTGATCGTCGGCGGCAGCACACGCTCGTAGGCGATCTCGGCCTCGAGGCCGTGGGCGGACACCAGTTCGGCCACGAGCTGAGGCAGCTCCGCTTCGGCTCGGGCCGTGACGTCGTCGGAGAAGGTGCGGATGCTGACGACGAGCTCCGCGAAATCGGGGATGACGTTCGGTGCGGTGCCGCCGTTGAACTGACCGACCGTGATGACGAGGGGGTCGAAGATGTCGAAGCGCCTGGTCACGTATTCCTGAAGCTGGCCGACGAGCATGGCGCCGACCTGGATCGGGTCTCTGCCGGTCGCCGGGCGGGAGGCGTGGGTGCCCTTGCCGCGGACCGTGATGGACATCTTCGAGAAGGCGGCCATGTACGAGCCGCGACGGCAGTAGGCGTAGCCGAGGTCCTGGTCTGCGGAGACGTGGATGCCGAAGGCAGCCTTCACACGGGGGCCGGCCGCGTCGAGGACGCCTTCGTCGATCATCTTTCCGGCCCCGTCATAGCCTTCCTCACCGGGCTGGAACATGAACACCACGTCACCGGGGAGGGAGTCCCTGTCGCGGTGGAGCAGTTTGAGGGCTCCCACCAGGCCGGTCGTATGCAGGTCGTGGCCGCAGGCGTGCATGCGGCCGGTCGTGGCTGCGAAGTCGAAGCCGGTCGCCTCCTGGATGGGCAGTCCGTCCATGTCACCGCGCAGCAGCACTGCGGGCACGACGCCGGTCGAGTCGTTCTTCCGTGCCCCACCGCGCAGCACGACGACGAGCGAGGAGAGTCCGTTGCCCTTCGTCACCTCGATGTCGAGGCCTTCGATGGCATCGAGGACGAGTTTCTGTGTGACGGGCAGGTCGAGACCGACCTCGACGTGCTCATGCAATGCGCGACGCAGAGTGACCAGTCCGTCCGCGATGTCCGCGGCATCCTCGGCGGTGGGGAGGTGAATGTCGAGGGCAGTCGCCGTCTGCGCCGAGACAGTGTCGGTGGAGGCGGCATCGGCAGGGGCGGTGTCAGAAGGAGTGCTCATGGTCTGAGTCTATTGCCGACCGCGCCGAGGTGTGAGGTGGGTCCATTCTCGTGAGCCGCACCGGTGGATCGTGGGGTTTTCTGGTTGTTCGATCGTGGCCGCATCACCGTCAGGTGCTCGCATCATCGTCAATGAGCGTGTTGACGAATGCAGGGAGAGAGGTTCCTGCCGTCAACGTCGTCGAGGTTATCTCGACTTACTCCCATCGCGACGAAATCGACTCGTTGCGGGTTTGCGCATTGGTCGCTGGCCAATACGCGAGAGCAATGATCAGTTTCGCCAAGGCAGGATTCAAATGTGTCTCATAACTAATAGTGGGTACACCGATTCGCTCATCAGGTTGCAATACATAGTTATAAGAATCCGGCGCCTCGCCGACAGGGCCGGGAGATCAGGAAGATGCGTTGTGAGCTTCAGCGATAAATGGCGGTGTTCTTTCAGCGCTCTGTGACGGTCGTCCACTTCTCTATACGCAAGCCGAAACTTCCAATGAGTACCCGCTATGGTCGATGGTTCTCAATGCGGAAAAATGGGCCCATGAACGAATTCGAACCATCTGCACCGGTTAACTGTTATGAAGCGAGTGACGCTTGGCGCACGGTCGATAGGTACTTCACGTCAACTCTTGTCGGGGAAGACAGTGCCCTAGTCGTGGCGCGTGATTCGGGCGACAAGACCACAATGCCGAATGCCGAAGTCGCAGCTAATCAGGGTGCGTTCCTAGAATTGCTGGCCCAGATCGCTGGTGCTCGACGTGTACTTGAGTTTGGCACGCTAGCGGGATACTCAACGATCTGGCTCGCACGAGCAGTCGGCGAGCAGGGACATGTGATCACGCTCGAACTTGAACCACAGAACGCTGCGGTCGCTGAGGCAAATTTTCATGTCGCTGGAGTTTCACATCGAATCGAGACGATCGTCGGACCAGCAACGGAATCGGCAGAGCGACTGATCCACGATGGTGCCGAACCGTTCGACTTCGTATTCATCGATGCCGACAAGCCGAACAACCCTGCCTACCTCGCGGCTGCACTAAAGCTCACACGTTCCGGTGCAGTCATCGTCATCGACAACGTCGTTCGTAACGGAGCTGTCGCTGACGCTGCCAGCGCTGACCCTAGAGTTCAAGGGGTACGTGCTGTCGCGAAAGATATTGCAGCCCATCCCGACCTGGACGGCACGGCAATCCAGACAGTAGGCGAAAAGGGATGGGACGGACTCATCATCGCCCGGCGACGCTAAACCAGCCGTAGCCCAATCGCAGAAATGCTCAACATGGTCTACCCAAATGGATACTCCGCGAATGTGCGCTCCATCCTGTCTAATGAGTTGCGATTTGTGAGTTTTAACGAGGCGGTGCCTTTCCATTGCACAGTGGTGGTCCAGATGCTTTATAGGCTCGGTTTGCCCTGATAGGTTGCGAGCATGGGCAATCGGCAGCATCAGCGTTGGCAACGAGGCGACAGGATCTTCTGGACTTATCGCGACCCAGACTTCCCTGACCTCGTGGATCAACGGCCGGTAACTGTGATCGCTGATGATGATCAGCACCTTGCAGTGTGGATGGCCGCGGGGACTCGAATGCTCTATCAGGTCAGTGCTGATGGGCAGGACCTGCGCTCTCTCAGCGGGGCAGATCGTTTCACCGCCCCGCGGGCCCAAGCAGTCAGAAGCTGGGTGGGTTCCGGGATACTTGCTGTCTTTCAACCAAACACCATGTATTCCGTCTGGTTCTTCGAGACCCAACCGGGGGTCCGTAACTCCTATTACGTAAACATCGAAGAAGAATTCGCACGGTCAGATTCCGGCATTGAGACTTCAGACCTCGTGCTCGACGTTCTCGTTGGCCCTGATCGGACCTGCACTTTCAAAGACGAAGATGAACTTGACCTCGCCCACCGCGCCGGGGTGTTCTCGACAGCCAAGGTGGAGCAGATCAGACAAGTGGCACAGCAAGCCGTGGAAGATGTTGAGCACTGGCAATTCCCGTTCAACGCCGGATACGAGGACTTTCAACCGGACCCGGAATGGACGGTGCCTGCTTTGCCTGTCGATGCCGACTGGGAGTTTGAAGATGTCGCAGGAAGAGAGTAAGTGGGAGACCGTCGATCGGCTCTTGGTTCACGAAGGCCGTGTGGTGCTTTTCGACCACACGGTTACTCTCCCTAACGGCTCGCAAACTCACTACGAAGTCGACGAGAGCATTCCATTTGCAGCCGCGACACTCCTCGTCAGCGGCGATCACGTATTGGTCATTCGACAATACCGCTACCCGATTGATCGCTGGATCTTCGATCTGCCCGCGGGTGGGGCCGAAGATGGCGAAGAGCCGATGGACACAGCTCGCCGCGAACTTGAGGAAGAAGCGGCGATCGTGCCGATGAGCTTGGTACCCCTGGTGTTCGTGCTTGGGTTAGACGGTGTGGACGTCGGCGCGCTGTATCTGGGAAGGCGCGCGGAAGACACGTGGCTAGAGCTCATGGAAGTTGCTCCGGATAGTCAGGGCCAAGGCGTCGGTGCCGCCATCCTCAGTTGGGTGGTTGAACAGTCTGCAAAGGCTGGCCGTGGAACGATGCTTCAGGTTCACAAAGTGAATGCCAGAGCAAAGCGATTGTATGAACGTGAAGGCTTCGCTGAGGTCGGGGAAACGGAAACTCACCACCTGCTTCGTCACCCATAGTTCCGGGGCTCGCGCTGCTTCAAGCGAAGCAGGAGACCCATCCGGCTCACCGCGCTGGCAAAGCAAGAGGCCGTATCCTGGTCGCGTGCGACTTTACGACGAGAACACGAAGCTGGAACTACAAATCGCTGGCTACCAGTGGCCGAATCAAGAGACTGCAGACCAACCGGCAGACGCCGCCTCCTGGGATTCCAATTGGTTAGTTATTGAAGGGGCAGTGCAAGCGAGCGATGGCAGGCGATGGTCTTTCCAGGACCCGTCCCTGACCACCTGGGAGGTCGGCAGACTGTCAGATTGGCTACAGCAGATCGCCGAGGTAGCCACCACGGCGACTGCTCCCGTCGAGGAGGCTTCAGCAGCTGAAAGTCCTGACGTCGATGAACGTGCACCCAAATGGCTGACGTTTACTGAGCCGAACCTGAGCTTCGCGGTCGGCAAGCAGTCAGAGTCACAAGTAGAGCTGTTGATTGGGCTGAGTCATGAGGCCGCGGCACCTTCCATCGACCCGGAGTCGCCCAAGCGCACTCAGGTCGCAATTGTGACTAGCAGGCAACAGATTCAAGACGCAGCGGTCTCCCTGCGGAATCAGCTGGCTGCCTACCCCGCCCGCTGAAGTATTCGCGAACGGTTGGGTTCAAGTCGTCTTCCTTTTGTGGCGAGTGGAACTGATGCACAGGTAACTGCCACGACGGCGCTCCGGCCAGCACCACAACCTATCGCGGCGTGATTCCCTTCTCACCTTCGTCAAGTTCCTTCAGCCGCTTGAGTTTTGCCCAAGGGAAGAAGGCTATCCACGCGATGGACGCGATCGAGGCGCCCATGATCATCGATGTAACGTCCATATCGTCGACTCTACGTGGGGTGTTGCCCCGGCGCATCCACCTCACGACGGAGCCTGTCCCCATGCACGAGCGACTTGCCGAAAGACTTAAGACCTATATGCGTCTTGCCTCCCATGCCTTGCAAGACAGCGCGTGGGCGAGGGCATTAATTCAGAGGATGGTGAATATCAGACCATAACGAAGCTTTGTGAGTCGGCCGAGTTGTCCGAATCTTCGGAACCATCTGTCGCGCTTACCGAGACATTCTCAGTGTCTTCCCCACGGCGGCCCCCATTCTGCGGTGCGTTCGGGGAAGCCAGACCGCATATCTGATTGGGCTCACGCCCAACCGGGGACGAGGCACTTACGCGGCACCCGCTGAGAATCTCAGCCGAAGTGGTCCGCGGCCCATTCCACGTCAGGGCTCAGCGAAGGCCCTTCGCCCTCGACGATGACGAAGGTCATCGTGAGGTCAGCATCATGGGTGATCGAGAGGTGGATGTTCGTTGCGCCGATGCGGTGGAAGTGCTCGAGCACCAGCCCCCGCAGACGGAACGAGGGAGCACCGGACCTGGCGGGCACCACCTCGGCGGACTGCCAGGGCAGCCATCCGGGGAAGCCGATCGCCTTCTTCAGCGCCTCCTTGGCGGAGAACCTCGCCGCCAAGGAAGCATCGGTCCGGCGTTTGCCGTTGCGTTTGAGCTGCTCGGCCGGAGTCAGCAGACGATCGAGGAGTTCGGGCACGCGTTCGATGTGTTCGGCGAACCGAGGCACATCGGCGATGTCGGTTCCGATTCCCAGAATCGCCATGTCGCTGTCCTTATTCCACTGTCACGGACTTGGCGAGGTTGCGCGGCTGATCCACGTCGAGGCCCTTCGCCGTGGCCAGTTCCATGGCGAAGATCTGCAGCGGAACCGTGGTCAGCAGCGGTGCCATGAGCGTCGTCGTCTGGGGAACGTAGATGACCTCGGACGCGAACTCCTGAACTTCCTCGTCGCCCTCTTCGGCGATGACCACGGTATTCGCCCCGCGGGCCCGGACTTCCTGGATGTTCGAGATGACCTTGGCGTGCAGGGAGTCGCGGCCGCGCTTGGACGGCACGACGATGATGACGAGCTGACCGTCGTCGATGAGTGCGATCGGTCCGTGCTTGAGCTCACCGGCGGCGAAACCCTCGGCGTGGATGTAGGCGAGCTCCTTGAGTTTGAGCGCACCCTCCATGGCCACCGGGTAGCCGACGTGGCGACCCAGGAACAGCACGGAGTCGACGTCCTGGTTGCGGCGGGCCAGTGCCTGGACCTGTTCCTTGTCATTGTCGAGGAGGCTCTGGACCTTCTCCGGGATGGTCTGGAGCTCGTCGAGGATGACTTCGATCTCGTCACGGAACTTGTTGCCGCGCAGCTGCGCCAGGTAAAGGCCCAACAGATAGCAGGCCACGACCTGTGAGAGGAAGGCCTTGGTCGAGGCGACGGCGATCTCCGGGCCTGCGTGCGTGTACAGTGCGGCGTCGGATTCGCGGGGAATGGTCGATCCGAAGGTGTTGCAGATCGCGATGACCTTCGCGCCCTGCTGACGAGCGTGGCGCACAGCCATGGTCGTGTCCATGGTCTCGCCTGACTGGGAGATCGCGACGACGAGGGTCTTCTCGTTGACCACGGGATCGCGGTAGCGGAATTCGTGGGCGAGTTCGACCTCGACGGGCACGCGGCACCAATGTTCGATCGCATACTTGGCGACCTGGCCGGCGTAGGCTGCGGTGCCGCAGGCGATGACGATGATCTTGTCGATGGTCTTGAGCACGGTCTCGTCGATGTGCATCTCGTCGAGGGTGAGTTTGCCGTCGATGTCGAGGCGTCCCAGCAGTGTGTCCGCGATGGCCTGTGGTTGGTCGTGGATCTCCTTGTCCATGAACGAAGGGAATCCGCCCTTCTCAGCAGCGGCGGCGTCCCAGTCGACCTTATACTCAACGCCTTCGACCTCGTTGCCGTCGGTGTCCGTGATGACCACGGTCTCCGGGGTGATGGTCACGACCTGGTCCTGACCGATCTCCACAGCGGTGCGGGTGTAGTCGATGAAGGCGGCGACGTCGGAGCCGAGGAAGTTCTCTCCTTCGCCCAGTCCGATGACCAGGGGCGAGTTGCGACGTGCGGCGACGACCTGACCGGGAGCATCGGCGTGGACGGCCAGCAGGGTGAAGGCACCTTCGAGCTGTGTGGCGGTCACGCGCATGGCCTTCGTCAGGTCACCGGTGTCCTGGTAATTCTTGGCCAGCTGGGCGGCCGCAACCTCGGTGTCGGTCTCGGACTCGAATTCGACACCCTCGGCGACGAGGTTCTTCTTCAGCTGGGCGAAGTTCTCGATGATGCCGTTGTGGATCAGCGCCAGTTTTCCGCCGTCGGCCACATGCGGGTGGGCGTTGAGGTCGGTCGGTCCACCGTGGGTGGCCCACCTGGTGTGTCCGATGCCCGTCTGCGCCTTCGGGAGCGGGTTGACCTCGAGCTCATCGGTCAGCGCCGAGAGCTTGCCGGCCTTCTTCGCGGTCTCCAGAACACCAGCAGGAGTGACTAGGGCGACTCCCGCAGAGTCATAGCCCCGGTATTCGAGCCGTTTCAGGCCGCTGAGCACTACATCGAGCGCTGAGTGATCAGCATTGTCCACGTCTGCTTTGGATACATAACCAACGATTCCACACATGAGTGGAATTTTACGCAATCAAGTCAAATATCGTTGCATCGACCACCTCGGCGATCTTTCATTATCACCTCGGCGATCCGAGCAGGCATGACGCATGACACAATTGCTCCCATGTCTCACGTCGATCCCATCCTTGACCGCGCGCGGCGCCTGGCCGGCCTCAACATCGGACGCAAGCCCGAGGCCGAACCGACATCACCGTTCTGGGAGTTCGACCGTGACGTCTGGGGCACTCTGGCGCAGGCCACGCCCCTGCCGCTGAAGCAGCGCGACATCGAACGTCTGCGCGGTCTGGGCGACCGGATCAACCTCGACGAGGTGGCTCAGGTTTACCTGCCTCTGTCCCGCCTGCTCAACCTCTATGTCTCTGCCCGCCGCAGCACGCATGAGATGACTCGTGAGTTCTTCTCCCCTCTGCACGAACTGGGTCTTGAACCGCAGGAGGCCAAGCGCACGCCCTTCGTCATCGGTGTGGCCGGCTCCGTCGCCGTCGGCAAGTCCACCACCGCGCGTGTTCTGCGCGAACTCTTAGCCAGATGGCCCGACACCCCCCGCGTCGAGCTCATCACCACCGATGGCTTCCTCTACTCCAACGCCGAGCTCCAGCGCAGACGCCTGGTCGGGCGCAAGGGATTTCCTGAGTCCTACGACCGGCGCAAACTGCTGCGGTTCATCTCCGCTGTGAAGTCCGGCTCCCCCGAGGTCCGTGCCCCCGTGTACTCGCATCACACCTACGACATCGTCCCCGGCGCCGAGGTGGTCGTCCGCTCCCCCGATGTCCTCATCGTCGAAGGCCTCAACGTCCTCCAGCCTGCCCGGCCCCGCAGCGACGGAACCCTGGGCCTGTCGATCAGCGACTACTTCGATTTCTCCGTCTACGTCGATGCCCGTTCCCGGGACATCCGACAGTGGTATATCTCCCGGTTCCTCAAGCTCAAGCACGGTGCCTTCCAGGACACGGACTCCTACTTCCACCGTTATTCGAAGCTCGACGACGACGAGGCGATCACCCTGGCCACGGAGATCTGGGATTCGATCAACTTCCCCAACCTGCGCAAAAACGTCCAGCCCAGCCGCGGCCGTGCCGACCTCGTGCTGCACAAGTCGGACGACCACACGATCCGCAAGGTCCAGCTGCGCAAGCTCTGACCTCAGGCGCTTGACCGTGTGCGCTCGGGCGCGGCGGTTCCTGGTCCCAGGCGTGGCCGGGCCGTGAGGTCTCTCACGTGGGGCGTGGATCTGCACCGATGATGAAATAGATTCCGACCTGCGATAGTTGCACTGAGTGCACGGTTTGAATCCTGCGCGAACCATGCGTGGTGGGCTCGAACCCAAGGACAGCTGTGTCCGCTTGCGTCCGTTCGCCCCAGACGCAGGCGGAACGCCACAAAGAAATGAGGCCGATATGAGTCTGCAGTCAGCACACAGGGTGATGTACAGCTCCGTGTCGAGCAAGAAGACCCCGAAGACCTCGATCAAACCGGGCACCTACCGCCGCATCGCCTCGTTCGCGACCAGGCACAAGAAGAAGCTCATCGTCTTCCTCACACTCTCCGTCGGCACAGCCGTCATCGGTGTCCTCAACCCGGTTCTCGCCGGCAAGGTCGTCAACGCGATCACCGGAGGCGGGCCCGTCGAGACCGTCGTCTGGCTGGCCGTGGCGATCGGAGGTCTGGCGATCGCGGACGCCGCGATCTCGATCTTCAACAGGTACCTCTCCTCGCAGATCGGCGAGGGGCTCATCTTCGATCTGCGCTCCGCGGTCTACGACCATGTGCAGAGAATGCCGATCGCTTTCTTCAATCGCACCCGCACGGGCGCTCTGGTCTCCCGCCTGAACACCGATGTCATCGGGGCCCAGCGTGCGTTCTCGAACACGCTGTCAGGCATCGTGTCGAACTTCGTCTCCCTGGTGCTGACCGTCGCCGTGATGGTGACCATCTCCTGGCAGGTCACGGTGCTCTCGATCCTGCTGCTGCCGCTGTTCATCATCCCCACCAGGCTGCTCAGTGGAAAGCTCGCCTCTCTGCAGTTCCAGGCCGCGGAGAACAGTGCCGACATGTCGACGCGGATGACGGAGAGGTTCTCCGCAGGAGGCGCGACGCTGGTCAAGCTCTTCGGCAACCCGAAGACCGAGTCCGAGGAGTTCTCCGACCGTGCCGGCCAGGTCAGGGACATCGGCATCAAGGTGGCCATGCTGCAGTCGACGTTCGTGTCCTCACTGACGCTGGTCTCGGCCCTGGCACTGGCCCTTGTCTACGGCATCGGCGGCGCCCAGGCCGTCCTCGGCCACCTCAACGCCGGCCAGGTCGTCACACTCGCACTCCTGTTGACCAGGCTCTACACTCCCCTGACCATGCTCGCCAATGCGCGTCTAGACATCATGAGCGCCGTCGTCAGCTTCCAGCGCGTCTTCGAGATCCTCGACCTTGTGCCCCTGATCAAGGAACCTGCGACACCGAAGGCCCTGCCGAAGGGCGGGCTGGACGTGACATTCTCGAACGTCGACTTCGCCTATCCCAGTGCGGATCAGGTCAGCCTCGCCAGCCTCGAGGACGTCTCCGTGCTCGACACCCGTGGCGGGGAGGAGGTCCTGCACTCACTCGACTTCACAATCCCCGCCGGCCAGACCGTCGCTCTGGTCGGCTCCTCCGGCGCGGGCAAGTCCACGATCGCCTCGCTCCTGCCCCGCCTCTACGACGTGACCTCAGGGTCGATCACCATCGGTGGCGTGGACGTGCGCGAGCTGTCCTACGAGTCTCTGCGCAAGTCGGTCGGAGTGGTGACTCAGGACGGTCATGTCTTCCACGAGTCGATCCGCTCCAACCTGACCCTGGTCAAACCCGAAGCCACCGATGCGCAGCTGCACCAGGCCATCGATCGGGCCCAGCTCCACAACGTCATCGCGGCCCTGCCCGACGGTTTGGACACGGTCATCGGTGAACGCGGCTATCGGCTCTCCGGTGGTGAACGCCAGCGGCTGACCATCGCGCGAATGCTCCTGGCCGCTCCTGAGGTCGTCGTCCTCGATGAGGCGACTTCGGCCCTGGATTCGACGAACGAGGCAGCCGTACAACAGGCGCTGGCCCAGGCGATGAGTGGACGCACCGCGATGGTCATCGCCCACCGGCTCTCCACGATCCGGCAGGCCGATACGATCCTCGTCGTCGAGGCCGGCCGCATTGTCGAGTCGGGTTCGCACGACGAGCTGCTGGCTCACAGCGGACGCTACGCGGAACTCTACGAAACACAGTTCGCCTCGAGCTGAGGGGCAGACGCCGCGAATTGAGGGGCAGACGCCGCGAATTGAGGTGCAGACGCCGAGAACTGAGGGGCAGCGCTCTATGCGACTGCGGGGCAGACGCCGCGAGCTGAGGGACAGCGCTCCATGCGACTGCGGCCTCTGCCACAAACCGCGTCGACGGGTGAGTGACCCGTGCTGAATTCAGATCGCGGCGATAGCCAACTCTGCACCAAGCGGTTCTGTCCGGGTTTTGGGCCACGCCCTCGGTCAACGGCCTCGATCAACGCCCTCGATCAACGCCAAGCTTGAATATGTCGTCGCCTGCGTCGACATATTCGGACCGACCGTTGATCGAGTGTCATCGCGCTGCCGAGAGCTCGCGACCGAAGGCGTTCTTACGGGCCCACAGTGCCTCATGGACATCTCTTCGTCCTCTGTTCGACAGCAGCTCTGATGCGAATGAACAGCTCGGCGGAGAAGATCTGCGACCAAGTCAGACGAAAGACCACGTACCCGAGATTGCGGAGGCGATACTCTCGACGCCTCTCGAGCTCGAATTCCGACTTCGGCCCTGAACTCTTCAGATAGTACTTTCCTGCACCGTCGAACTCGGCAATGACTCCGGCCTGCTCGTTCGTGAAGTCCGTCCTCGCGACGAAGTCGCCGCGCTCATCGCGGATCACAACCTGCGGTTCGAATCCGGGTACCGAGTACTCGACGAAGCGCACAGCGGTGATCGACTCTGCGACCGATTCTCGGCGCGGGTCGATATTCTCGAGCACCGAGGCGATCCGCGCCTGATGCGTTCTCGGCGGACGGCTGACACAATAGCTTTCGATCTCATTCGCTGAAACGCGTGATTGGCGAACGGCCGCATCGATCACAGCAACGGCGAATGCCAGTGGGAAGTCACGGGCGACGTCGAACAGTGTACGCAAGACCGAGGTGGTGCGAATACCGTTGACAATCACCAAATCGTCGTCGCTGATCTCTCTCTTTCGGATCAGGATAGAGGTTCGCCTCACACCGAATTTCGGATGTACCGACTCCACACACGGGGCTTCGTTCTGGGCGAAGTACGGAACAGGCAGTCCATGAATGATCAGAGCACTTCGATGCGAGAATACGGCGCCCGGCGGCAGGTCACCGACATATGATCTCACCATGATGCGCAGATCCTCACCGCGCTTGAGCATTCCCTTCGACTCCTGTGGCAGGCTGGTGCTCGCAGCTTCTGCGATCGTCGCCACAAAATGGTGAGCAGGCTCGGCGCAGGCACGGGCCACAACGTAGATACCGCGGCGAACTCGTCGCAGACAGCATCGTTCGGCAAGAGTGATCTGGTAAACAGACAACCCGGCGTTCCTGAGCTCCAAAGCAGATATGCACGCGAACATGAGGCAAGCATCGTCGAACGGTGATGTCGAGACAACGTTCTGAATTCCGGCTGTGGATGAACCGTGACTCGAGCGCACAGACCGTGCAAGGTCCCGTCGCACCACCGCTCGCTCACACCATTGATGTCGGAACTATCTCTCAGCAAGGCCCCCGTCGACGGCCCCCACGCAGAGTGAACCCGACTCCGCCGATCAAACTGGATGCAGAAGCTCGACGCGCTGACGATACATTCGGGACTGTGCATTCGGGACCCGATCAACGTGGCGTACGGAAAAGTCGTCTCCGGCGACGACAAAATCAGACTAGCCGTGGATCGAGCGAACAGAGCAGCGAACGAAGCTGGGCGACATCAGAGGCCGCAGCGCACTATGCGACTGCGGCCTCTGCATCGGGTAGGGATGCTTACCGGATCAGGAAGCTCACAGTCCCAGGTGTTCCTTGACATTGGCAGCCAGACGCTCGGCCTGGGCCTGGGCAATGTCTTCGGTCTCCGCCTCGACCATGACACGGATCAGGGCCTCGGTGCCCGAGGCCCGCAGCAGGACGCGACCCGAGCCTTCGAGCTCAGCCTCGACGGCGTTCACCTCGGCCGCAACCTTGGGGTGGTCGACACTGTATTTGTCAACATCCTTGACGTTGACGAGAGCCTGGGGCAGCTGAGGAATCTCGGCAGCCAGGTCAGCCAACGTACGCTTCGAATCGGCCATGCGCTTCATCAGGTGCAGGGCCGTCTGCACGCCGTCGCCGGTCGAACCATGGTCGAGCATGAGCACATGCCCGGACTGCTCGCCACCGAGGACGTAGCCGTCTGCCAGCATGCGCTCGAGGACGTACCGGTCACCCACAGCGGTCTGGACCGTATTGATTGAGTACTTGTCCATGGCGTGGCGCAGGCCGATGTTCGACATCACGGTCGTGACGAGCGTATTGCCGGTGAGCTCGCCGAGCTCCTTGAGGCCGATCGCCAGGATGCCCATGAGTTGGTCACCGTTGATGACACGGCCCAGGGAGTCAACGGCCAGGCAGCGGTCGGCGTCGCCGTCGAAGGCCACACCCAGATCGGACTGAGTTTCGACGACGAGACGCTGGAGTGGTTCGAGGTGTGTGGAACCGACACCGTCATTGATGTTGAAGCCATCGGGCTCAGCGGCGGAAACGATGACTTCGGCACCGGCCTGGCGCAGGGCAGCGGGTCCGACGATGGACGCAGCTCCGTGAGCGCAGTCGACGACGACCTTGAGACCGGACAGGGGGCGTGTACCCTCAGCATCGAGGGACCGCACGAGCTTCTCCGTATATTCGTCGGCAGCGGCGGGATAACGAGAGATGCGACCCACCTCGGCGCCGGTGGGACGTTCCCAGTCCTCGTCGAGGACCGCAAGGATCGAATCCTCGACGGAGTCATCGAGCTTCGTCCCACCTGCCGCGAAGAATTTGATGCCGTTGTCCGGCATCGGATTGTGGGAGGCGGAGATGACGACCCCGAAGGCGGCACCCGTGTCCGCAACGACGCTGGCGATGCCAGGGGTGGGCAGCATTCCCGCATCGAGCACGTCGACTCCCGCGGAGGCGATGCCCGCGGAGATCGCGGCGGAGAGGAACTCACCGGAGATTCGAGTATCGCGGCCGACAACGGCGAAGGGACGCTTGCCTTCCGGCCAACCGCGGGTGAGAACCCGCGAACCTGCAACGGAGAGTTGGAGCGCCAGCCGTGCGGAGATGTCGCGATTGGCGAGTCCACGGACACCGTCGGTGCCGAAGAGTCGTGACATGGAAAGTCCTTTCCTCAATTTCTCGTCGATTTTAGTCCATAACGCCGCCGAGGCGGTGGTGAGCAGACCGTACGACGCCCGAAATTGGTTTGAGATGTGTCGCCCATGTCGGTGCGGGACGACACCGCCTGCGTCGAGGCGAGAGAGGGGCGAAAAGCAGGTGAATGCACGAAATGCGGCCCCGAATCCGGTTCGGGGCCGCACTGCGGTGTTCATCGAGCTGAACTGTCGGGGACTGCGCTTCAGCGGCAGACCAGGCGCAGTCCTGACAGCAGAATCAGCGCTTCGAGAACTGAGGTGCCTTACGGGCCTTCTTGAGACCGGCCTTCTTGCGCTCGGGGACGCGTGCGTCGCGGCGCAGGTAGCCTGCCTTCTTCAGCTCAGCACGGTTCGACTCTTCGTCGATCTGGTTGAGCGAACGGGCAATGCCCAGACGAACGGCTCCGGCCTGGCCGGAAGGTCCGCCACCGGAGATGCGCACGACGACGTCGAAGCGCCCTTCGAGGTCCAGGAGACGGAAGGGCTCGTTGACGAGCTGCTGGTGCAGCTTGTTCGGGAAGTACTCTTCGAGAGTGCGTCCGTTGATGGTCCACTCACCGGATCCGGGGATCAGGCGGACGCGAGCAATTGCCTGCTTGCGGCGGCCGACTCCACTGCCGGGAGCGGTCAGGGACTGACCACGTCCGCCGGCGGTCTGTTCGCCCAGGCCTGCGGAGTCGGGGGTCTCCGACGTGTATTCGGTTGCGGTTGGTTCTTCGACAGCGTCTGTCGCAGTGGTGGTTTCTTCAGCCACGGTTCTCCTCGGTATGTCTAGAGCTCAGGCGCGCTTACTGCGCGACCTGGCTGAGTTCGTACGGCTGCGGATTCTGAGCGGCGTGTGGGTGCTCTCCACCCTGGTACACCTTCAGCTTCTGCATCTGGGCACGTCCGAGACGAGTCTTCGGAACCATACCGCCGACAGCCTTTTCGACTGCGCGCTCGGGATTGGTGGCGAGAAGCTCGGCGTAGTTGACGCTCTTCAGACCACCCGGGTAACCCGAGTGGTGGTAAGCGCGCTTCTGATCGAGCTTCGCACCGGTCAATGCGACTTTGTCTGCATTGATGATGATGACGAAGTCACCGGTGTCGATATGAGGAGCAAAGGTGGTCTTGTGCTTGCCGCGCAACAGGCGTGCAACCTGGGCAGCAAGACGACCGAGCACCTGGTCAGTGGCGTCAATGACGTGCCACTGGCGCTCAATATCGCCGGGCTTGGGTGTGAACGTACGCAAAAGTAGCCTTCTTTTCGTATCTCTTGGTGTAGTGCTGATGATTCATCGGGTCGTGAGTCTGATGAATCAAGGCACTCGTTGTCTTGAATCGGGTCTGCCCATCGAAATCGTCCCCTCACCTACGGGCCTGCAACGCATGAGGCTATGTAAGGGAGCACGACGGACACACACAACGACAATCAAATATACATGCAAGCTCGCTCGCGGAGCAAACGCTCAGGCCAGTGCCAGAGCGGGCGGAAAGCCGAGCCGATACTATTGACCTGTGCCGCCTACATCCTTCCTGCCCACGCGCCTTCCCGCATACAGACTCCTGGTGCTGGGATTAGTCCTCGGGCTTCTGGTGCTCGCGCTCGGCCCGGCACAGTCACCGGCCACCGCGGCAGACGAGTCAGCGGCCACCGGATCACCCTCAACCTCACCTGCCAGCACCACAGCAGCGTCGACCACCGCACCATCGTCGATGACCGGAGCATCAGGTGAGGATTCCACCGGCTCGCACGACCCCGCCGGCAAGACAATCGTCTACGGCATACCCGGTCTGACCATCAGTGATATCGACCGCGTGCGCACGCCCAACCTCTATGCGCTCTTCTCCAGCGGCTCGGCGGCCAACCTGAATGTGCGCACCATCGGCTCGGCCACCTGCCCCGGCTCGGGCTGGCTGTCCATGGGTGCCGGTGCACGGGCACAGGCAGGACCGCCCGCTGATCCAGAGCACGAAGACAACAAGGCCACCTGCCCACCGTTGAGTGCACCTTCGACCGCCAACGATGCTGTGGCGAAGACGCTCGACGGCGTGGATGACGCCACGAAGTCGGGTGTCGGCACAGACGCATCGAGTGACGAAGATCTCGCCCAGAGCTCCGCAGATGGCACGACCACCGCGACGATCGACGACTTCGAGTCCATCAAGGAACCGAACATCGACTCCGGATACTCGGTGGACTACGGGATGCTCGCCCGCCTCATCCGCGAGCAGGGGAAGGCCGCCTCATCAGAGACTGGCCCGGCGGGAGACGAAGCACAGTTGAAGCCCTGCGTCGCCGCCGAGGGTCCCGGCGCGGCCTATGCTGTGGCTGACGAGAACGGCATCGTGGCCAACTACACCGACGACGCGGCCGCCACGGACTGCCGGCTCGATCTCGTCGACCTGGGCTCGATCGGCTCCTCGGCCTGGCTCTACGATCCGATCCCCAACTACTCCTACACTGTGCCTGCCTTCTTCGACCGTGAGAAACGCGTTGCCGAGGCCGACAAACGTTTGGGTACCAAACTGGCGGAAGCACGTGATTCCGCGACGCCGGGAAGTGGAGAGCCCACGATCATTGTGGCCGGCCTCGGCGACAGCTCGAGTCTGCCGCAGCTGCGCGCGTTCATCGCTTCCGGCCCCGGCTACGAACCAGGCAGTCTGTCCTCGGCAAGCACCCGCACCCCCGGCCTCCTGCAGCTCACGGACATCGCTCCGGGAATCCTCGACCAGGTCGGCATCTCCTCCCCCAGCGGCATCTCCTTCGACAGCACACCGAGCGATGATGAGCCACAGAAGCGCATCGACGACCTCGTCTCGGAATCGCAGAAGGCGACGTCGATCTACCAGCATCTGTCGACGTTCTCCCTGCTTCTCGATACCACCTTCTATCTCCTGTTCATCTTGTGCGGCCTGCTCCTGAGCCGGAGCTTCCTCGGTCGCCGAGGCGGTGCGACGATCGCCCCGACCGTGCACAGGTTCCTCGGCTGGGTCTCCTTGGCCGTGGCGACTCTGCCGATGAGCGCGTTCCTGGCCGGGCTGTTCCCGTGGGCCAGACTGCCGCATCCCGGGTTCGGTCTCAGCGTTTCGGTCGCAGTCTCGGCCGCGCTCCTCTTCGGTGCCTCTCTGCTTCCACCGTGGGGGCGAACCTGGCGCGGTCGTGTGGCAGCACTCTCGCTGTTGAGCTTCCTCATCCTCTCCGCAGACCTCATCACCGGTTCGCATCTGCAGGGCAATTCACTGCTGGGCTATAACCCGATCGTCGGCGGCCGTTACTACGGTCTGGGCAATCAGGGTGCGGCAATCTTCATCGTCAGCCTCTTCAACTTCCTGGGTCTTGCGATCTCCTGGCTGCGGGCGAATGGGCATCGTCGGATGGTCTTCATCCTTCCCCTCACCCTCGGGCTGTTTGCGGTGCTCGTGTCCGGAAATCCGTCCTGGGGAGCGAAGTTCGGGGGCACGATCGCCACCTTGGCCGGTCTTCTCGTGCTGCTGGCACTCGTCAGTCGTATCCGCCTCTCCGTCTTCCGCCTTGCACTCATCGGCCTCGCCTCCTTGGCCGTGCTCTTGGGCATCGCGTTCCTCGACTGGCTGCGTGAGCCGGGGGCACGATCGCACTTCGGGAACTTCTTCGACCAGATCGTCACCGGTGAAGCCCTGCAGGTGGTCGCTCGGAAGCTCAGCGCCAATCTCCACATCATGCAGATCAACCCGGCGCTGGCGATCGTCACTCCCCTCGCGATCATCGCCATCCTGTTCTTCCTCCGTTATCTGCTCCACTTCCCCAACATTGCCTCCACCAGTCGCACCGGTCGTCTGACGAACACATGGCGGGGACGCCTGCCACAGGTGTTCGCGGACCAGGACATCCACTTCGGATTCCTCGCCGCGGCCACAGGCATGGCGGTGGGGCTGGTAATCACCGACTCCGGCATCGCCGTGCCCTCGACTGGTGCCATGGTGCTGCTGCCCTATCTGCTGGCGCTGAGCGCCGAGCACGCCGATGAGAAGGTCACCAGCCGTTGGCCACGCCGGAACAGCCAACGGACCATCCTCACGACTGCCGAGACCTCTGCCGCCGAGCCCCCCGCTGGCGGCTCCTCTGAAAGTTCGCCTGAAGCCAGGAAGGATCGGACATGAGGGCGAAGATGTTCCCGCTGCGGGTGCTGCTGGGCGTCTTCGTCATCGCTCTGCTCATCCTCGGGCTCCCGCCGGCGTCCCAGGCGGGCACGACCGCGGACACCGCAGGCTCGGCCGCGACGACGGACACCACCAAATCAGCGGCGGAGAATGCGCCGATCTTCATTGGGGTCTCCGGCTTCAGCTTCGAAGACCTCGATCCGCGCACCACCCCGAACCTGTGGAAGATGATGAAGTCCGCACAGATCGGCACCATCACTCCTCGCAGCGTGCGAGCCAGCAGCTGCCCGGTCGACGGCTGGTTGGCCGTGGGGTCGGGACGTCGCGCCGCCGACGAGCCCCGCGAAGAATGCCGTCAGCCGGCCCCGCCGCTGGATGGCTGGGTTGCGGACTGGGATGTCTACAGCCAAGTGGCGCGTGGGGACAACTACGACGCCCTATTGGGCGGACTCTCCGAGTCGGTGCCGACGATCAAGGCCTTCGGCCCCGGTGCAGCCATTGCCGCAGCCGCTCCCAACGGACATGTGAAAGGCTGGTCTCCAGTCGGCGATGATCTCGCGGACAAGGCCACACAGGCCTCGGAAAACGGCGAACTGTCGCTGATCGACCTCGGCAACACCACCTCGGACGGATACTCCCTCAAGAGCCTCGACCGGCGGGTCGGCACGATCCTCCACGCCAACGGATGGAGCGATGGCGACGCCTCGCAGGGGCTGTCTCAAGGGAACTCGCCGGTGATCTTCTCCTCTATCGCTGACGGAGACAACGACGGTTCCTCGATGCAGGCGACGATGGCACTCGAACCCGGTAGCGCTGCGGGACTGCTGACGTCCTCGTCGACACGGCAGCCAGGTCTGGTGCAGGTCCCCGACATCGCACCGACGCTCGTCGAACTCAGCGGCGGCGAGCCCATGGCGAATGTGGCCGGTGCTCCGATGACCCATGACAACACCGGCGGAAGTTGGGAGTCTCGCTTCCAGGCGGTTCTCGACCGTCAGGTGGCGGTGAAGACCCAGAACGAACTGTCCACCTGGTTCTTCCCCGTCATCGCCTCACTCATGGTCGGCCTGCTGGTTCTGGCATGGTTCCTGCGCAAGAATCATCGTGCCCTCGTCCAAACCGGCGCCTACCGGCTGGGCATAGTCTTCGCCGCAATGCCGGTCTCGACCTATCTGGTCAACACCGTGCCGTGGGAGAGAGCGACCAACCCGGATATTGCGATGCTGGGAGCCTTGGCCGGCTGGTCACTGATCCTCGGCGTCATCGCCCTGCTGGGCCCGTGGCGCGGGTACAAGTTCGGACCGGTGCTCTTCGTCTGCGTCGTCACGGTCCTCGTCCTCGCCTACGACGTGATCACCGGTTCTGCGCTCCAGATGTCGACACTGCTGGGAGAACCGCTGCTCATCGCATCAAGGTTCTACGGCATCGGCAACTCCGCACTCGCGCTCTACTGCTGCGCCCTGCTGCTGGCCGTGGCCGGGTTCGCGTCGCTGACGACACGACCGATCGTGCGCATCCTCATCGTCACCGTGCCCATCCTCGTGTCCAGCGTCATCCTGGCCGCACCGGGGCTGGGCACGAAGTTCGGGTCCGTACCGACGCTGATCATCGGCGTCGCCTACCTCGTGCTCGCGGCCGCAGGGATCAGATTCTCGCTCAAACGCATGGGTCTGACGGTGGGAATCGCGGGCTTCGTCATGCTGGCGGTCCTGTTCATCGACTGGCTGCGTCCCGCCGATCAGCGCACCCACTTCGGCCGCTTCTTCGACTCCATCATCAGCGGTGAGGCCCTGAGTGTTCTGACCCGCAAGATCGGCATGAATATCGACATCCTGACCCAGTCATGGATGACGCTGGTCCTGCCCCTCATCATCATCGGGGTGTTCTGGCTGGCACTGGCACCCCAGCGTTTCTCACTGCCGGGAATAACCGACGCCTACAATCGGATCCCACTGCTGCGGGCGGGCATGATCAGCCTGGCCATCCTGCTGGGCGTCGGCACAATCATCAACGACTCGGGAATCGTCGTCCCCGCCGTGGGCATCCTCTTCCTCGTCCCTGTCCTCGTCCACCTCGAAACCTTCCAGACGAAGCAGACAGAAGACAGCGGCGGTCAGACGAAACTGTCTGGTCCCGTCTGACCGCCGCCTGCTCAACGTCACTTCGTGACGCGTCTCAGCCCGTGCTGATCCTCTGCCTCACACG
This sequence comes from Brevibacterium sp. CBA3109, assembly GCF_040256645.1. NCBI lineage: Bacteria > Bacillati > Actinomycetota > Actinomycetes > Micrococcales > Brevibacteriaceae > Brevibacterium > Brevibacterium koreense. Next base: position 2,727,086 of record NZ_CP158281.1, read on the forward strand.
GTGGTCTTGCGCCGGCGCACCACGGTCACGGCCATACTGCCTGCGACGATGAGCGCAAGTGCCGCAGCCACCAGGTTCATGGCTTCGAAGCCGGTGCGAGGCAGGTCCCCGCCGTCCTTCGAACCATCGGCGTCGGCTCCACTGCCATCCGCATTCGCCGAGGTGGCCCCGGAGGCATTCGCGTTCGCGCCGTTGGCGTTCACATCCGATCCCGACGCGTCTGCGGATCCGTCATCACCATCGGCACCGCCGTTGGCGTTGGCATCCGATCCGGCGCCGTCGGACGTGCCATCGGCACCGCCGTCATCACCAGCCGCCGCATTCGCCTCATCGCCGACCTGTGCCGTGGCCTCGAACTCGTGACTGACCGGCAGCGGGTTGTCATCCCACCATTGCCCGTCGCCGGCCTTCATGCCCACCTCCACGGTGACCTCTCCGGAGGCATCCTCGGGTGCGGTGACGTTGATGGAGACGTCACTGGCACCGGCTGGGATCGAATCCAAGGTGATTGTCTTCGCAGCCTTCTGGGCTCCCGTCGATCCGGAATCAGCGGCGCTGACGGTGTAGCCCTCGGGCAGGTCAACACTCACGTCGACAGGTCCCGGAACCTCTTCCTCGGCGGTGGTGTTGAGGACGAAGCTCTTGCTCTCACCGGGCTCGATGCCCTCGTCGGGGGCGGCGAGATCGACCGTGAGGTCACCGTTGTCGATGACGTCCTTGGTCAGGTCGGCCTGACGTTCGTCGTCATCTGGTGAGACCTTCTCGTTGCCTTCCGTGCGCTTCTCGAAGTAGTCGACCCAGGTCTCGAAGTCCGTGAGCCCGGAGAGTTCGAAGTCACCCTTGGCGAAGGAGAAGAAGTTGTCTCCCCCGGAGGCGAGGAAGCTCAGCGTCGCGACCCTGTATTCCTTGTTCGGGTCGAGCTTCTTGCCATCGACCTCGACCGACTCCACATGCTCACCCTCAGCGGCGTCGGAGTCGTAGACGACTTCGAGCTCGTCGGAAATGCCGAGGTGGAGGAACGGGCGCGAGGCATCTGCTGGCTGCCACTGCTCCTCGAACAGCCCGATGACGTCGGAGCCCTGCATTGTCACGACCCCATGGTCATTGGCGAAGGGCAGGACCGCGCTGAGCTCAGCGGCCGTGACTTCACACTTGCCTTCGGTGTTGTAGATGTCGTCACATGTCAGGTCCGTGCGCAATCCGCCCGGGTTCGTGATGCCGAAGTCGGCGTCGTCGAGCTGTGTGCCCTCGACTCCGTCCTTGAGGGCGTCAGCGACGAGGTTGCCCAGAGTGCTCTCCGCACCGCGGTCCTCCTCGCCGCCCTTCGTGGCGCGGGTGATGTCTTCGCTGATCTCACCTGCGACGACAGAGCCCGGGACCTTCGCCTTTTCGTCGGCGTCTGCGATGATCTGGGTGACTTCGTCGACGACAGGCGAATCGTAGCTCTTATCCTCCGTCGCAATGAGATCGGAGTCCGCGGTGGTCCAGTTTCCGTTCTCATCGGCTTCGAGTTGGACCTGGCCGACGTATTTTCCGTAGTTGCCGGCCTGGACGACGGGGCGGGTCCGGTCGGGTTCACCGGGTACAGGGGCCTCGAACGAGGACGGCAGGTGGGTGTGGCCGGTGAAGAGCACATCGACGGAAGCATCTGATTCTGTCACGAGCTTCTTGAACTCAGCGTTCGAGGCCTGAGCGTCACCGAGGCTCTTCGTGTTCGAAGCGCCGAGGTGGGCCTCGACGACCGTCATATCCGGCTGCTCGCCTTCGGGCAGAGCCTCGATCTCACCGGCAACACGGTTGACGGCGTCGGTGGGGTCACCGAAATCGAGATCAGCGATGCCGGTGGGTGAGACCAGCGACTTGGTGTCCTTGGTGACGACACCGATGACAGCGATCTTCACGCCACCCACATCGATCGTCGTGTAGTCCTCGAGCCCGTCGACGACCTCGGTGGTGCCCTTGTCATAGACGTTGGCGGCGGCGTAGGGGAAGTCCGCTTCGGAAGAGACTCTGCCGGTGAGGTCGTCGATGCCCTGGTCGAACTCGTGGTTGCCCACGGTCGAAGCCTGGAGGCCGATTGCGTTGAGGACGTCAAGAGTCGGGGTGTCCTGCTGAGAGGAGGAGACGTAGGTGGAGGCTCCGATGTTATCGCCGGCGGAGAGGAACCCGGTTCCGGCGGTGCCCTGCTGAGCCGCATACTTCGCGCGCTCTTCCTCGACGACCGAGGCGACCTGTGTGCCAGCCTCGGCGATGCGTCCGTGGAAGTCGGTGATGTTGAGCAGCTGGACCTGTGTGCCCTCGGCTGCAGCCTGAGCCGAATTGTCCGAATCCTCGGTGTCGTCGCCTCCGACAGAGGACGAGTCTGCGCCGGATGAGTCCCTTGGGGATGAGTTGCTTGGTGATGAGTTGCTTTGCGGTGGTTCGGGGTTGTTGCTCTCGGCGGGTGCTTCCTTGACGGAATCACCTCCGAGCGACGCGGCAACGGCGGGGGCGATGCCAGGCAGAGTCAGCATTGACACTGCCGCTCCTGTTGCCAGCATCTTCGTCATCAATTTCGACATGTATGTGATTTCCTTTGGTCATTTCATCCACTGCACAACCACTGTGCCTCGCGAGGATCAAGCAGACTCATCCTGCAGTGCCGAAGAGAACGGGAAGTTACCTACATGTGAATGTACACAGGATTCTCACATCTGGATAGAGGTTTTCTCACAAAAAGACGACAAGGTGCCCAGTCAACGGTGATCAATGTCCGAGGACGACAGCTAGTCCTGAGTGCGCCGAGCCATCGTCTGGGCTGCCCGGGAGGCATAGAACTCGGCCTCGGGATATCCCACCCCGGTGAGGACGAGCCCGTGTGCGGGCGTGACGAACATTGGAACTTCGGGGTCGATGCCGGCGTCCGCCTCGGCGAGGAGTTCCGCCGGGCGAGTCACCGGCCAGGTGCCGGATCCGACCTTGATCAGCCCGCCCACCAGGGCACGAACCATGTGGTGGCAGAAGGCATCGGCACGCAGATCGATCCTGATCACGGCGTCCTGGTCCCGGGTGATCTCGAGCTCGTAGAGGGTGCGGATCGTTGTCGCACCTGCCCGTGGTTTGCAGAAGGGAAGGAAATCGTGAAGGCCCTGGGCCTCGCGTGCGGCTTCGGCCATGGCCTCGGCGTCGAGTTCACCTTTGTGCCGCAGTGTCACGGGAGTCAGCAGCGGGTCGATGAAGGACCGACGGTCGGCGAGTCTGTACTGGTAGGTCCGCCACAGTGCGGAGAACCGGGCATCGAAGTCCTCTGGGACCTCGGATACGGCGTGGATGATGATGTCATCGGTGTCATCGACCGTGAGGACTCCGCGCAGACGCGAGAGCAGTGCCGCCTCGGCGGATCGGGAGGACTTGCCGATGAGCTTTTCGATGCCGGCCGTGGGCAGGTCGATGTGGACTGTCTGTCGTCTCGCATGGACTCCCGCATCGGTCCGCCCGGCAACGACGGTGGCCACCTCGTCGCCGGTGATCCGGGACAGTCCAGCCTCGAGCGATGCCTGCACGGTGCGCAGGCCAGGCTGCTTCGCCCAACCGTGGAAGTCGGTGCCGCGATAGCCGAGGTCGATGCGGAAGCGCGTCATGATCCGGCCGGTCCTGATTGGTCCTGGGCTCCAGACTGCTGCTGCGGCTGCGCCTCGGTGAAAGTCTGCTGCGGCTGGACCTCGGTGAAGGGCTCGCGGGCCTTGAACACATTCTGAAACAGCCGTGACACGACTCGTTCTCGCTGCCGGTGGTAGAGATCGACGTTCGTGTTGTAGATGCGGGCCCCGGACAGGATGCGCTCGGTCAACACGTTCAGCTGACCGTGCAGAAGCGCGATCGTGGTGTCGAGCTCGTCCCGGGGACTCGCCTGCATCGCCAGGGAAGAATCGGTGGCAATGGCCCTGTCGCCGATCTGGCTGGGAATCTGTGCCGCATCGTCGACGGCACGAGTCAGCGCACTCTCCGCGGCAGCACCGCGAGGGCCGAACGGTGCACGCTCGGCCGAGGCGAGCGCGAGTTCGACAGAGCTGAGATCTTGCGTGGTGACCTGCTGCAGGGTCCCGATGTAGGCGGGCACGAGCGCGTGCCGACCGCGGAGTTCGACGAGCAGCTGACGTTTGGCCTCATCGCAGAGTGAACGAGCCATCGACAGCTGGTTGAACCGCAAGAGCGTCAGGACCAGTGCGAGGACGACGAGGGCGAGCACACATGCTCCGACAATGAACCAGACCATTCTCGCCTCTCCCCACTCACTCGCATTGCCGACACTTCAGTTTACGCGGGGTTCAGACTCGCCGCGAACTAGCCACCGGCTCGTGACACATGCGTCATCCCCTCGTCGCTGATGGGCCAGCCACGCGTCGCTGATGGGCCAGCCACGCGTCGCTGGCAGCACCACAGTGCGGTGACAGTTGGGATTGTGCGCGGCGATTTCAGCATTTCGTCGTCGGACGGTCGTCTCAATGTCGCCCGTCCGTCACCCTGAGGGCGTGAACTGAGTTGTGTGAGAGTAGCGATCATTGCAGAGTCCTTCCTCCCCAACATGAATGGGGTCACCCACTCACTCCTCCGTGTCCTGGACCATCTGGCCGACCGCGGAGACGAGGTCCTCATCATCGCACCAGGCACACGCCGCGACGGCCCCAAGGAGGTCGCCGGAGCCCGCATCATCCGTGTTCCTTCGATCGCCCTGCCGAAGTATCGCCGGGTCCGTGTGGCTCCCGGCGGTGTCAGCCGCATCAAACGGCTGTTGGAGACTTTCGACCCCGATGTCGTCCATCTGGCCAGCCCCTTCGTGCTCGGCTGGCGCGGGGTCCTGGCTGCCCAGAGCCTCGACCTGCCCACAGTGGCGATCTATCAGACCGAGGTTCCCGCCTACGCCGCTCGGTACGGCATGCACGGCATCGAGGCCATGCTGTGGTCGCACGTGCGCAACATCCATCAGCACGCCTCCCTGACTCTGGCCCCATCGTCGTACACCCTCGAGCAGCTGTCCGGGCTCGGAGTCGCCGAGGTGGATCTGTGGGCACGTGGGGTCGACTCCTCCCGCTTCGACCCCAGTCACAGATCAGAGGCCTGGCGCCGGTCGGTGGCACCGAATGGGGAGAAGATCATCGGCTACGTCGGTCGGCTCGCCGCCGAGAAGCAGGTGGAGGACCTGGCTATTCTGGAGGATGTGCCCGGCTCGAAGCTCGTCATCGTCGGCGACGGTCCGTGGCGGGCGCGCCTCGAACGATCCCTGCCGAATGCGCATTTCACCGGTTTCCTGGGCGGCGAGGCCCTGGCTCAGGCAGTGGCGAGCTTCGATGTCATGGTCGCCCCCGGCGAGCTCGAGACCTTCTGCCAGACGATCCAGGAGGCAATGGCCTCTGAGGTGCCCGTCATCGCTCCCGCGCGCGGCGGCCCGCTTGATCTCGTCGACTCCTCACATACCGGGTGGCTCTACGCACCGAAGGATCTGGCGGCGATGCGCGGACATGTCACCGACCTCCTCGGCGATGAGGCGAAGCGTCGGGCGTTCGGTGTCGCCGGACGCCAGCAGGTGCTAAGCCGCAGCTGGAAGAGCGTGTGCTCACAGCTCATCGGCCACTATTCGCGGGCGATCGAGAACCCGCACCCGCAGGTACTGGGCCGCGGCTTCACCGTCCAGACAGGCTGAGCCTGCGCCCCACGCTGAGCCGAGCGCAGGTCAGAACGTCGAGCGCCGACCGCCGCGCCCAAAGCAGAGAGCAGGGAGTCGCCTCTCAATGCTCCGGTGTGCTCTCAACGCTCCGGTGTGCTCTCAACGCTCCGGTCTGCTCTCGATGCTCCGGGGTGGTCTCGATGCCCGGAGGGTGGTCAGTCCACGATTCCACGGGCGTCGAGTGCCCGGCCTGTGTCCTGGGCGTATTTGACCGAGCGGAGGATCGCGGGGACGACCCTGGCCTTGATGCTCGAGTCGAGGCCGCGAGCTCGGGCAGCACGGTCGGCCTCCCCCAGCAGGCCGGAGATGTGCGAGATGGCACGAACCATGAGACTTGCGGTCAGGGCGATCGTGTCGGGACTGGCACCGAGGAAGCGCAGTGGTGAGACGATGAGGGTGAAGGTGTCGAGCAGCTGTGCCACGGTGGTGGTCAGTGTCAGCAGCATCGCGGCCTGCACACAGGCGAACACGGTGCCGCCGACTGTGAGGCCGGCTCGCAGCGATCCGAAGAAGTACTGCATGGCCACGACGATGAGGATCAGCACCGCCGCATAGATCCAGGTCCTAAGGAAGTGATGCAGTCTCAGTCTGGCGGTGAAGCCGAGGACGACAAGAGCGGCGAACATCGACCAGTTGATGACCGGGTCCCGGAAGATCAGTGCCACGACTCCGATCAGGGCGATGACAGCAAGCTTCACCTCTGGTGCTGTTCGATGCAGCCAACCGGGATTGTGCGCAACCTTCCCGAACAGCTGCGGTCGAGGTCGGATACCCGCGCGGGATCGGCGGCTCAACGGACGACGCTCATGAGGAGTCGCTCATGATCAGCTCACGGTACATCCGAGTCGCCTCCGCAGGGGCCGAGTCGTGGACGACGCGTCCGGAATCGACGACGAGGGCACGGTCGGCCAGCCCGGCGAAGTCGAGGTCGTGGGTCGAGAAGATCACGCGCACGCCCCGGCTGACGACAAGGTCTGCCAGGAGTTTCCGCAGCTTCTCCTTGTTGCGCAGGTCCAACAGTGTGGTCGGTTCGTCGAGGACGAGGATCTGCGGGTCAACAGCCAGCACTGCGGCCAGAGCCACGAGCTGGCGCTGACCGCCGGACAGCTCATAGACGCTGCGATCGGCAAGGTCAGCGATGCCCAGTTCCTCGAGCACTGCCAGTGCGGCAGCGCCGCGCTGCGCCCTCGGAACACGTTTGCGCAGGGAAAGTTCGATGTCTTCGAGGGGAGTCGGCATCACCAGCTGCGCTGCGGGATCGGTGAAGACGAAGCCCACACGCGAGCGGACCTGCTTCGCCTGCTCGACCGGGTCGAGGCCGTCGATGAGCACCCGGCCGGAATTGGCTGTGACCAGTCCGTTGAAGAGCTGCAGCAGCGTGGACTTCCCTGATCCGTTGGCGCCGATGATCGCAATCATCGGCTCGTCCAAAGTGACGTTGACGTCGGTGAGGATCGGGCGGTAGACATCGCCAGTCGGAGTGTCGTCGAGGACCCCGACCGAGACCTCGGCGAACGAGATCTCCGGTGCCCCCTCCCCCGCGGAATCAGGAGCGAACCTGTCTCCGAAGATCACTGTGCCGCAGAGCCTTCTGCAGCGCCCTCAACGCCAGCACCTTCGGAGTCGGCACCCGCGTTCGGCACCGGCGTCGAGACACCTCGGCGGCGGAGGACATCGGGGAATGCCCGGTGGATGAGTAGTGCGACGGAGACGGCGAGGACGTTCTTGATGATGTCCCCGGGCCAGTACGCGAGGTCGGCGACCGCAGCCACCCCCAGGGGCAGGTCGGCATTGATCGACATCCCGAGGATCCCAAGCGGATGGTTGAGCAGCAGGCTCGAGCCCAGCCCGCCGACGAACAGGGCGATCCACAGCTTCGATCCGCGGAAGCGGCGAATGGCCCAGCGGGCGACGAATCCGACGGCCAGAGCGTAGAGCGTGAACGAGGTGATGTAGCCGGCGCTGGGTCCGGCGAGTATGCCGATGCCGCCGCTCATGCCGGAGAAGATCGGCAGGCCCAACAGTCCCAGGACGACGTAGAGCAGGACGGCGGCCCCTCCGCGCCACGGACCCAACACCAAACCGCACAGCGCGACGGCGAAGGTCTGCAGCGTGATCGGCACACCGGCCGGGCCCACAGGGATCGGCGGCATCATCGCGAACGCCGCCAGCAGAGCGGCGAAGACCGCGATCAGGGCGATATCTCCGGCTCTGCCGGCTGAATTCGACCGGGAGGCCTTAGCCGAGGTGGGACTGGCGGTGTGCGCATGTGACATGAGTTCTCCGATGGCTAGATGGACCCGAGACTCACTCGGGCATCCCCAACCCTAACTGAACACTGTTCAGGAGTTGTAGTCGGTCAACAGAATCATTCCCATTCGATGGTGCCCGGAGGCTTAGAGGTGACGTCGAGGACGACTCTGTTGATGTCGTCGACCTCGTTCGTGATGCGGTTCGAGATGACCGAGAGGACGTCGTAGGGAACCCGTGTCCAATCGGCGGTCATCGCGTCTTCGCTGGAGACCGGACGCAGCACGACCGGATGGCCGTAGGTGCGCCCGTCGCCCTGGACACCCACGGAGCGAACGTCGGCCAGGAGGACGACCGGGCACTGCCAGATCTCTGAATCGAGGCCTGCCTTGGTCAGCTCTTCGCGGGCGATGGCATCGGCTCGGCGCAGGATCGACAGGCGGTCCTCCGTGACTTCGCCGATGATGCGGATTCCCAGCCCAGGGCCGGGGAACGGCTGGCGGGAGACGATGGCATCGGGGACTCCGAGCTCACGACCGATGGCGCGGACCTCGTCCTTGAACAGGGCGCGCAGGGGTTCGATGAGTTCGAAGGTGATGTCATCGGGCAGCCCGCCCACATTGTGGTGGCTCTTGATGTTCGCGGTGCCCGATCCGCCGCCGGATTCGACGACGTCGGGGTAGAGAGTGCCCTGGACGAGGAATCCGATCTCTTCGCCTTCACCCTTGGCCTCAAGGACGAGGTCGGCTGCGGCCTTCTCGAAGGTGCGGATGAACTCGCGGCCGATGATCTTGCGCTTGGTCTCCGGATCGGTGACGCCGGCGAGTTCGGACAGGAACTGCTCACGCGCATCGATGGTGACCAGACGGACACCGATGGAGTTCACGTAGTCGTTCTCAACCTGTTCGCGTTCGTTCTCACGCAGGAGACCGTGGTCGACGAAGACGCAGGTGAGCTGGTCACCGATGGCCTTGTGGACCAGTGCCGCAGCCACGGAGGAGTCGACTCCGCCGGACAGGGCGCAGATGACCTTCTTCGATCCGGCACGCTGCTGGATCAGTTCGATCTGCTCGTCGATGACCGAGGCGTTGGTCCAGTCGGCCGTGAGACCGGCGACCTTGAAGAGGAAGTTCTCGAGGATCTGCTGCCCATGCTCGGAGTGAAGGACCTCGGGGTGCCACTGCACACCGGCGAACTTGCGTGCCGCACACTCGAAGGCGGCGACCGGGGTGTCCGGGGTCGATGCGAGCACGTCGAAGTCAGCGGGCGCCTCGGCGACGGAGTCTCCGTGGGACATCCACACCTTGTAGCTGTTCGGGGTCTCAGCCAGCAGTGCGCCGGTGCTGGCGACCGTGACCGGGGTCGAGCCGTACTCGCGCTTATCGGTTTCGGCGACTCGCCCGCCGAGTGTGGTCGACATGAGCTGGAAGCCGTAGCAGATGCCCATGGTGGGCACGCCGAGGTCGAAGACAGCAGTGTCGAATCCGGGGGCGCCCTCATCGTTGACGCTCGAGGGTCCGCCCGAGAGCACGATGGCGACTGGATTCTTGGCCGCGAACTCTGCGGCCGGTGCGTCATGGGCGATGATCTCGGAATACAGTCCCGCCTCGCGGATCCGTCGGGCGATGAGCTGCGCGTACTGCGCACCGAAATCGACCACGAGGACAGGAGGCACCTGTGTGCTCTGGGTTTGCGTCATGACCCAATTCTAAACACCGGGCACCCAGTGCCCAACTACTGGTCTCAGCTCTTGGGAGCGACCACCACGGCCGCTGCCAGCTCCGCTTCGACCTGGCGGTGGATTCTACGTTCGAGGATGAACGACATCACAGGAACCACGCCTGCCAGGGCCAACACGATGTAGCGGCCCAGCGTCCAGCGCATCTGCTGGTTGAGCCAGAAACAGCCGATGAGGTAGACGACGTAGCACCAGCCGTGGCAGATCGCGATCGCGGCCGCCAGGTTGAAGCCGCCGAAGTTCAGTGCCGTCGAGGAATCAGCCGCGAGGAGATACTTGTAGACCATCTCGACGGTGAGGATGAGGAGCATCGTTCCGGTGATGATGGCCATCACACGATAGAACTTGCACGCATTGCGCGCCGAGGTGAAGCGCTTGACGCTCCACACATCGCTGTCATCGAAGTCGGGGCGGGAATCCTGGGACTCGGGTTCTTCGCTCACGCTCAGTTTCCTCCGGTCGGGGTGGTGTTGGTCGAATCGGCAGTGGCGTCAGTCGAGTCGGCGCTGCCACCGGCAGCGCGTCTGCCGCGGCGGGTGCGAGGCTTCTTCGCCCCATGCTTGCGGGTGGGAAGTCCGGTCAGTCCTGACATCACCTCGGGATCGATCGAGGACTGCCCTGCGGACTTGACGACAACATACTCGACTCGGCTAGTCAGATCCTGAGTATCAGGATCGCTGCCGAGTCGGCGCCGGACGAAGTCATCGCGTAGAAGCTGCCACCACATATACAGGGCCATGACGGCGAAGATCAGCCATTCGATCGCGTAGCCCGCGGACTGCAGATCGAATCCGCCCTCGTCCCGCGTCGTCGTCGGGGGCACGAAGGAGAGTCCGTCCGTCGCGATGGAGGCGGCGTCACCGGTGGCCTCCTCGGGGATGAGGAACCCCGAATAGGTCAGCAGGTCGGGGAACAGGTTGATCAGCTGTGCTGTTGAGACGCTGCGCACCTGCCCCTCGGGAAGAGAGTTACCGGGCATCGGACCCTCAACCGGGCCGATCTGTGCCTTCATCGTGACCGGGCCCTCGGCCGCACGGGATTCCATGGCGGTTTCCTCATCGGTGGTGAAACCGCGCAGAACCGGAATCGCGATGGTCTTGTCAGCGGCGGCACCGGCCGAATCGCCGAGGCGAGCGCCATCGGGCGCGAACATCGTCACGACCCAGTAGCCTTTGTCCCCATCAAGGACGCGCCCGGGGACGACGACCTGATCGTCCGGGAGCCAGTGTCCGGACAGGCTCACACGCTGGTCGGCGAGGATGCCCGGCATCGGGGCCTGGGCTTCCATAACGTCATTGAACGGTTCGATCTGCCCGACATCGGCCGATTCGACAGCATCGTTCTTGTGCTGAGCGCGGTCGACCTGCCATGCCGAGAGTCCGACGAAGCAGGTGACCATGATCAGCACGAAAAGCAGAGCCCCCAACCATTTGGGGGTCAGCGCCAGGCGGAACAGATCACACCACCGATCCAGGCTGATAGGGCGAGACGGTGACATCTACGCGCTGGAATTCCTTCAGATCGACATAGCCTGTGGTCGCGAGTGCACGACGCAGGGCACCGGCGAGATTGAGTTCGCCGATAGCGGTTCGTCCTGGTCCGAACAGAACCTGCTCGAGACTGCCCACGGTTCCCAATTCCACGCGGTGCCCGCGGGGAAGTTCAGGGTGGTGGGCCTCGGCGCCCCAATGCATTCCGCGGCCGGGGGCCTCGGTCGACCGGGCCAGCGCGGTACCGAGCATGACAGCATCGGCACCGACGCCGAAGGCCTTGACGATCTCACCGCTGGTGCCCAGCCCGCCATCGGCGATGACATGGACATAGCGACCGCCGGATTCGTCCATGTAATCACGCCGGGCAGCGTGGACATCGGCGATCGCGGTGGCCATCGGAGCGTGGAGACCCAGGGTCTTGCGTGTCGTCGCCGCCGCTCCCCCACCGAAGCCGACGAGAACGCCGGCGGCACCGGTGCGCATGAGATGCAGGGCCGCGGTGTAGGTGGCAGCGCCACCGACGATGACGGGAACGTCGAGTTCGTAGATGAACTGCTTGAGATTGAGCGGCTCCGCATTTGCGGACACGTGCTCGGCAGAGACCGTGGTGCCGCGGATGACGAAGATGTCGACACCGGCATCGACGACGGTCTTGTAGAACTGCTGGGTCCGCTGCGGTGTCAGTGCACCGGCGACGGTGACTCCTGCTTCGCGGATCTGTTCGAGTCGGGCCGTGATGAGCTCGGCCTGGATGGGTGCGGAGTAGAGCTCCTGCATCCGCGCCGTCGCCATCTCTGCAGGCAGCTGGGCGATTTCGGCCAGCAGTGGGGCGGGGTCCTCATAGCGGGTCCACAGGCCCTCAAGGTCGAGAACGCCCAGACCACCGTGCTGGCCCAGAGCGATCACGGTCTCCGGGGACATGGCGGAGTCCATGGGGGCACCGATGAATGGGAGAGCGAACCTGTAGGCGTCGATCTGCCAGTCCAGCGATACGTCCTCGGGATCTCTGGTCCGCCGAGCAGGGATGACGGCGATATCGTCGAGTGAATAGCCGCGACGACCGCGCTTGCCTTTGCCGATTTCGATTTCAGAACTCACCCGAACAGCCTATCCCACCGCTCTGACGCCGGGGACTCAGCTCACTATGAGGAACGGTGCGTCTCCCTGGGCAGAACGGTCTCTCAGCGGGCCAGATAGTCGGCCACAACTGCCTCGGCGGCGGTGACGAAGGACCGCACGTGCGGCAGGTGAGCCTCGCGCTCACGCACATGCATGACCACACGGCGCATGGGCGTGGGGTCGGTGAGGCCGACGGCGGTCAGACCCGGCCGCAGCTGGGCAGAAGACAGGCGGGGCAAGACGGTGATGGCCAGGTTCGAGGCGACGAGGGCGAGCGCGGCGAACTCGTCTTCCGAGGCGGCGAAGGTCCGGGGTTCGAATCCGGCGGCGGCGCACGCGAGGTCGACGACCCGGCTCGTCGGTCCCGCCCACAGATCGTAGTCGACCCACCGCTGGTCCTCGAGGTCTTTGAACGGGACGGACTCGAGCCTCGCGAACCGGTGCCTGTCCGAGACCACGACTCGGTAGTCGTCATCGAAGAGGACCGTGCGCGTCATTCCGGGCAGGTGGACCTCGTCATCCTGTGGAACTTCGCTGCGGATCTCGATCGTGCAGTGGCTGCGGCGGACCTTGGCCGGTTCATTGAGTTGGATGTCGAAGCGCATATCTGGGTGTTCGCGGGCGACCGGCTCGATGATCCCCGGCAGCAGTCCGGCGTTGAAGGACGTGAATGCTGCGATGCGCATGCGGGGTCGGTTCACGGTGCGGAAGCTCTCCACCAGGGTGTCGAGCCGGCTCAGGCCGGTGAAGACGTCCGCAGATTCCTCGGCCAGGCGTTTGCCCAGGTCCGTGATCTCGATGCCGCGGCCGGACCTGCGATAGAGGGGGACGCCGACGGACTTCTGCAGGGTGGTGATGTGCTGGCTGACCGTGGCCGATGTGTAGTTGAGGCTTCTGGCGGCGTCGACGACGGAGCCGGTGGCCACGACGGCCCGCCAGATACGCAGTCGGTTGAGATCCCACATGCGCTCAGACTAGCCGATGACTGTTCGGTGATGCCGAATGGTTGTTAGCAAATGATTGCTTTTCCCGATCTGTTGTATCGGGCTGACCTGCGGCAGAATTAAGACAGAGCTCGTCGCGTCTGTGTCGTATCGATTCGTGCGCATCACCTCGGGCCGTCATCGTGCAGCGTCGCATTTGCCACCCCGACCAGGTCACCCGCCTGGCCGCTGTCCTTGAAGGAGCACCATGACCGGACCCGAGCTCATCACCATCGCCGGAGCCGCGACCGTCCTGGCCGTCACTCCCGGCCCCGAGACGATCCTCACCGTTCGCCTCTCGGCCCTGCGCCGCAAGGCCGGGCTGATCTATTCGCTGGGCTCCGCCACCGGAATGACGATCTGGATGATCGCGGCTCTGACCGGCATCTCCGCCCTCCTCACAACTTTCCCTTCGGCCCTGCACGTACTCAAGGTCGTCGGAGGACTCTACCTGTGCCTGCTCGGTGTGCTGGCCGCCCGGCAGGCCCTGCGGATCCGCTCCGAACTGCGCGGGGAGCCTCCGCGCGGACAGGTCAGCGAGATCGTGGCGGCCACCGATGATCTCGACGAGCTTGTGGCCTCCGAGGCGGGTGCCGGCTCTCCTGCTGATGCGAGCACTGACTCCGGTGCGAAGAAGTCCTGGGGGCAGCTGCGGTCGGTCATCTCGTATCGTCGGGGCCTGATCTCTTCGTTGAGCAACCCGAAGGCGGGACTGTTCTTCCTCGCCGTCATGCCGACCCTGGTGCCATCCTCCGCCGCGGGTGTCGACTACCTGCTGCTGATCTCGGTCGTGATCGGACTGATGTTGGCCTACCAGATCCTTCTCGCCTTCATCGCCGGTATGGCCGCGGCTGCCCTGCAGAGGAGGAGCACCGACTTCTACATCGAAGCCGTCTCCTCCGCGGTCCTTGTGATCATGGGCATCGTCGTCATCGCTATCCCGGTGTAGCGCCAGCCCACGCCAGCGGCGAGCGTGTTGTCGGCCAGGTGCCGACAGCAGGTGCCGACAGCAGATTGGGAGGCAAGAAGGTGCGGGCCGAGGGCAATGCCCCGGCGCAGTCTCCGCCGTAACCGGTGCTGCCGACTCGGACGGTTCTGATTTCACTGTTGACACTGTCGGCGTCACTGTCAGCTTCACCGTTGGCTTCGACAGCGACGTCGACAGCGGCCTCGACAGCGACCTTGCTGAGTCAGTCAGCACACAACTGTCGATGTTCCCACAGGATGAATCGCGCGAAGAATCACGCGCAGCAGTCGATATCGTTTTCGCAGACTGGTGGAAATTGTTTTCGCAGACCGGTGGAAATGGATCACACAGAACGGTGGAATTCGAGGGGCACATTATCGATGAGGTGAGTTCCCCCAACGGTCACTGAGACGAGCAGCAGCGCCTGCCCCGCGAAGTCCTGTGCACACGGCTGAAAGGTCGTCGAGTCAACGAGGCCGAGATAGCCGAGGCTGAGGTCTCCCCGCTCAGCAGCTGCATCAAGCACGGCCTGCGCTGCAGCCTCAACACCGACCGGCGATCCATCGGAGGCCGCTTGGGCTGCGACGTCCAAGGCGCGAGGGATCGCCAGCGCGACTGCACGGTCAGCGGTCGCCAGGTATTCGTTGCGGCTCGACATGGCGAGGCCGTCTCCGTCGCGGACCACCGGCAGGCCGATCAGCTCGATGTCGAAGTTGAGGTCAGCGATCATGCGTTTGACCAGGCAGAACTGCTGGATGTCCTTGAGGCCGAAGATCGCCGAGTCCGGTGCCGCCAGGGTGAAGAGCTTGGCCACCACGGTCAGGACCCCGTCGAAATGACCTGGTCGTGCCGCGCCTTCGTACACCGTGCCCATCCGCCCGGACGACACCGTGACCTCCGGTGCTGCGGGGTACATCTCCCCCAACGCCGGAGCGAACACGAAGTCGACTCCTGCCGCCTCGCAGATTTCCAAGTCAGCCTGGAAGGGCCGCGGGTATCTGCCGAAGTCTTCGTCGGCGCCGAACTGCAGCGGGTTGACGAAGATGCTGGTCACGACCGAGTCTCCGGATTCTCGGGCCCGATCCATCAGTGCCCGGTGGCCGGAATGCAGGGCACCCATCGTCGGCACCAGAGACACGGTGCCCGACTGCCGTTTCCGCCAGGCACGCAGAGCCTGAATCCCACCGACCTCCATCACTGGAAGCTCCTCTCCGGCTCGGGGAATTCGCCACTCCTGACCTCATCGACATAGCGACCGACGGCATCGGAGAGCACCGAATGCAGGTCGGCGTAGCGTTTGACGAACTGTGGAGTTTTGCCGGTCCTCAGTCCTGCCATGTCCTGCCAGACGAGCACCTGGGCATCGCAGTCGGCACCGGCACCGATTCCCACGGTCGGAATCGTCATCTCCGCCGTGACCTGCGCGGCCAACCCGGCCGGAACCATCTCCATGACCACGGAGAACGCCCCCGCCTCGGCGACGGCACGGGCATCGGCCAAGAGCGCATCACCGGCATCCCCACGCCCCTGGACCTTGTACCCGCCGAGGTTGTGCTCGGCTTGAGGTGTGAATCCGATGTGGGCCATCACCGGTATGCCAGCGGTCGTGATCGCCCGGATCCGAGAAGCCACAGCCACTCCTCCCTCGAGCTTGACCGCGTGGACACCGGCTTCCTTCATGAAGCGCACGGCCGTCGCGACCGCCTGCTCGTCGGAGATCTCATAGCTGCCGAACGGCAGATCCGCGACGATCAGCGCCCGGGAGGTCGCACCGGAAACGGCTCGGGCCAGGGGAATGAGCTCATCGACGGTGACAGGCAGTGTGGTCTCGTGGCCGTAGACATTGTTCGCCGCGGAATCGCCGACCAGCAGCACCTCGACGCCGGCCTGCTCGAACAGTGCGGCCGTGTACTGGTCGTAGCTGGTCAGCATCGCCCAGCGCCGGCCCTGTGTCTTGGCTTTGATGAGGTCCAGAGTCCGCACCCGCCGAGGTGGTGCCGCAGCCGCACCGGCAGCAGCAGTGGATGCGGGGCCGCTCCCATAGGGCGGAGTCATCTCGGGCTGGTCGGATGTGGAGTTCTCAGGCTGTGCAGGTGCGGGTCGATCTGGTGTCGGACTATCGGGCAGGGGCATGGGCATCCTCTTCGGTCGGCCTTCGTCTGGTTGGCAACGCTGCGACAGCGCCGCATATGCGCAAGTCGGCGGCAGGCTGTAGTGCCGGCCGAATCGCGCGAGTTCACGTTCGGGTCGACTCGGGTTGCGAGCCAGTTTCCAGACTAGATCATCGACCCTGGTCCGCCGCACGGTGGTGTTTTACATTACGAGCAATGATGATTAAGCTCAAATCTGCGCAAAACTTTTCCGGGAGCGCGCTGACCTGTTCCACGGGCGCGCCGCTCCACTCTGCGAAGGACGATGATGACCACAACAGCCTCGATCGAGCTCACCCTCAAGGACATCTCCGCGAAGGGCAAGAACGACGAAATGTGTTCGACCGACCTCATCGATGCCCCGTGGGACGTCGACGCCAAGCCTGGCTATGGGCCCGGCGCTTCGATGGACGATTCGATTCCCGTCGCAGCCCCACGCCAGGGTGAGATCCCCGCTGAGTACCGGGATGCCTCGGCGGACGAGCTCAATGACCGGATCATCCGCGCCAAGGAGAAGCTCGGCGACCGGGTCGTCATCCTCGGCCACCACTATCAGCGCGTCGAGGTCGTCGAGCACGCGGATTACATCGGCGACTCGTTCATGCTCGCCAAGGCTGCCCAGAATCATCCCGAGGCCGAGGCGATCGTCTTCTGCGGCGTCCATTTCATGGCCGAGACCGCTGACCTGCTCTCCACACCCGAACAGTCGGTCATCCTGCCCAACCTCGCGGCCGGTTGCTCGATGGCTGATATGGCCGACATCGACCAGGTCGAGGACTGCTGGGAACAGCTGACCGATCTGTTGGGTGACGAGTCTGATGCTGACGGCAAGGTGCCCGTCATCCCGGTGACCTACATGAATTCCTCGGCCGCGATCAAGGGATTCTGCGGCCGCAACGGCGGCATCGTGTGCACCTCTTCCAACGCCGAGGTGGTCCTTGAGTGGGCCTTCGAGCGCGGTCAGCGTGTGCTCTTCTTCCCCGACCAGCACCTGGGCCGCAACACCGCTCTGAACATGGGCATCGACATCGAGGCCATGCCACTGTGGAACCCGGCTCGACCCCTGGGCAACAACTCCCCCAGCACCATCGAGGACTCGAAGGTCATCCTGTGGCAGGGATTCTGCTCGGTGCACAAGCGCTTCACCCCCGCACAGATCGACAAGGCACGCGTCGATCACCCCGATGTGCGCGTCATCGTCCACCCCGAGTGCCCACAGGAAACCGTGGCCGCCGCCGATGAGTCCGGGTCGACGGCCTACATCACGAAGGCCATCGCCGAGGCGACCGAACCGACCACGTTCGCCATCGGCACCGAGATCAACCTCGTTCAGCGGCTGGCGGCCGAGCATCCCGAGCACACCATCTTCTGCCTCGATCCCGTCGTGTGCCCGTGCTCGACGATGTACCGGATCCACCCCGGCTACATCGCCTGGGTCCTCGAATCGCTGCTCGACGGCACCGTGATCAATCAGATCTCCGTCGACGCCGAGGTGGCCGATCCGGCCCGTGTATCCCTGGAGCGGATGCTCGCCGCGAAGCCGCGGATCTGAGCGGCTCGTGAGTCACGTACTCATCATCGGCTCCGGCATCGCCGGGCTGACCACCGCTCTGCGGCTGGCCGGCAGACACGAGGTCACCGTGGTGACCAAAGACGGTGTGGGCGAGTCGAATACGGCCATGGCCCAGGGCGGAATCGCCGGAGTGCTCGCAGCCGATGACACCGTCGAAGCCCACGTCGCCGACACCCTGGTCGCCGGTACCGGGCTCGGCGATGAGGCCGCCGTCCGCGTGCTGTGTACCGAGGGCCCTGACCGAATCCTCGAGCTTGCGGCCGCAGGTGTCGACTTCGACCGCGACAGGACCGGTGAATGGTCGCGCGGCCTGGAGGGCGCGCATTCGATTCCGCGCATCCTCCATGCCGGAGGCGACGCCACCGGCAAAGCGATCATCGAGGCGCTGACGAACGCACTTCGTGCCGCAGTCGCTGCCGGCAGGGTCCGATTGCTCGAGCACACGATGCTTCTCGACCTGGTCACCGCACCTACGGGGCCTTCGGAGGCTACGGGTCCTGCAGGTTCTGCGGTTCCTACGGGGCCGGCGGGGTCTGTGGTTCCTACGGGGCCGGCGGGGTCTCCAGCGAGACACACGAGCAGGTGCACCGGAGTGTCGCTGCTGCGCAACGGAGTCCACGAATTCCTCGCGGCCGATGCAGTGATCCTGGCGACAGGTGGGGCGGGTCAGCTCTACGCCCACACGACGAATCCTGAAGGCGCAACCGGCGATGGACTGGCCGCCGCGATCCGTGCAGGCGCCGCCGTGTCCGACATGGAGTTCTACCAATTCCATCCCACCGCGTTGGCCGGATCCGGGTTCCTCATCTCCGAGGCGGTCCGTGGCGCCGGAGCTCTCCTCCTCGACGCGAACGGTCACCGGTTCATGCCAGACATCGATCGCCGAGGTGAGCTGGCGCCCCGTGATGTCGTGGCCTTGGCGATCCACCGGAGAATGGCCGAACAGAATGGTCTCCCCTGCTATCTCGATGCCCGATCTGTTCCCGAAGTCGTGACTCACTTTCCCAGCATCGCCCGCGGCCTGGCTGCTCATGGTTTCGATCTGGCCGCCGATCTCATCCCGGTCACACCGGCCGCCCACTACTTCATGGGCGGCATCAACACTGACCTGGACGGACGCACCAACATCGCAGGACTCTTCGCCGTCGGCGAGGTCGCCTGCAGCGGTGTGCACGGTGCCAACCGTCTGGCCTCGAACTCCCTGCTCGAGGGAGCCGTCTTCGGAGCCCGCGCGGCCGAGGCGATTGCGACGGAGTTCGAAACGCGAACGGGGCCGATACCGGAACCGAGCCGAGCATCGCATTCGGCGACGGCAGCGTCGTTGTCGTTGTCGACGAAACTCGGTTCGTCCTCCAACCGGATCTCCCGTGAGGAACTCCAAGAACTCGCGTGGACCCACCTCGGCGTGGAACGAGAGGGACACGGACTGCGCACCGTGCTCGACCGCCTCGGCGAGGGTAGGCCGCTCGTCACTGATGTTGAACCTGCCGAATTCCGCGAAGGATTCGAGACTGCGAATCTTGCGCATATTGCGCGATACATCGCGGCTCAGGCCCTCGCCAGGCAGGAGAGTCGAGGTGCCCACACCCGCACCGACTTCCCCACGTCCGGCGCACTGTCGACGCGACGGCCCGAATCCGTCGACCTCATGTCCACCTCTTCCCTGCTTCAGGAGGCCGCCTCATGCTGAGCGCCACGACCATCGACTCCGCTCTCCGTCTCGCTCTCGACGAGGACGCACCGTGGGGCGACATCACCGGTGAGACGTTCATCCCGGCCACCGCCTCGGCGACGGCGAAGCTGAGCGCACGCGAGGCCGGAGTCC
The DNA here is from genome assembly GCF_040256645.1 of Brevibacterium sp. CBA3109. Lineage (NCBI taxonomy): Bacteria > Bacillati > Actinomycetota > Actinomycetes > Micrococcales > Brevibacteriaceae > Brevibacterium > Brevibacterium koreense. Next base: position 2,746,888 of record NZ_CP158281.1, read on the forward strand.
TTGCTGGAATCGATGTGTTCGCTCGTGCCTTCACCCTTGTCGACCCGAGCGCCGATGTGGATCTGACCAGCGCCGATGGCAATGCCTTCGCAGCTGGTGACACGTTGGCGACAGTGTCGGGCCCCGCCCGAGCAGTCCTGCGAGCCGAGCGGATCGCACTGAACTTCTGCCAGCGGATGAGCGGAATCGCGACTCAGACCAGAGCCTTCGTCGATGCAGCATCGTCGAATTCCGCAGGCACGAACACGGACGGTCGTGGTGTGCGCATCGTCGACACCCGGAAGACCACACCAGGCCTGCGGGCCTTTGAGAAGCACGCGGTGGTCTGCGGCGGTGGGCACAACCACCGGTTCGGACTCTCGGACGCGGTCATGGTCAAGGACAATCACCTGGCCGTCCTCGCAGGTGAGGGGGCAGATGTAGCGGCCGCGATCCGCTCGGCTCGGGACCGACTGTCGCATACGACGACGATTGAGGTTGAGGTCGATCGCCTCGCGCAGATCCAGGCGGTACTCGACGGCGGCGCCGACATCATCATGCTCGACAATTTCTCCCTGGCAGATCTGCGTGCCGGCGTGGAGCTCATCGCCGGACGAGCGATCGTCGAGGCCAGCGGAAATGTCTCTCTCGAGACCGTCGGTGATATCGCCGCCACCGGAGTCGACGTCATCTCCTCCGGGGCACTGACTCACAGTGTCCGCGCGATCGACCTGGGACTCGACCTGGACCTGACAGCCGAGGTCGGCGGAGTTGAGTCCGACAGCAGTGTGGGGCTGAGCTGAGATGGGACTCGAACAGGAGCCAGAGGCGAAGGCACCGCTCTACCTCGACACTGCTTCGGCGGCACCCGTGCGCAGGGAGGCACTCGAGGCGGCCTGGCCATATCTGACTGGTGCGTTCGGCAATCCTTCGAGCCATCATGAGGTCGGCCGCACCTCGGCAGACGCGCTCAAGGACGCGCGTAGACGAGTGGCGAAGGTGCTCGGCGTGCGCAGCACTGACATCGTCTTCACCAGCGGCGGTACCGAATCCGACAATCTTGCGATCATCGGTATCGCTCTCGGGGCTCTAGCCGATGGCGATGCTGACCCCGGTGCAGGACCGGACGCTCCGCCACCTCGGCGACATATCGTGACCTCTGCTCTGGAGCATGAGGCGGTGCTCGCCGCGACGGATTTCCTGGCTCGTCGGCACGGGTTCGAGATCACAGTGGTGCCCGTCGGACCCGATGGCACGATCGCGGTTGAGGCACTCCGTTCGGCACTGCGCGAGGACACGCTCCTGGTCAGCCTGGGGTATGTGAACAACGAGATCGGCACGGTCGCCGATATCGCAGCCCTGGCCAAGGTTGCTCACGATGCTGGCGCACTGTTCCACACCGATGCCGTGCAGGCTGCGGGTTGGCTCCCGCTGAGCGGACTCGGCGTCGATGCCATGAGCCTGGCCGGGCACAAGGTTGGTGCGCCGAAAGGTATCGGAGTCGCTGCAATTCGCGCACGGATCCCTCTTGAACCGCTTATCCACGGTGGCGGTCAGGAGTCTGGGCGTCGATCGGGGACGGAGAACGTTGCCCTTGCCGTCGCGTTTGCCACCGCGCTGGAACTCGCCGAGGCGGAGCGAGTTGAGATCGCTGACCGTGTCCTGGCCATCCGGGATGATTTCATCGCAGAGGTGCTGACCACGGTCTCCGGAGCGTTCCTCACAGGCAGTGACTGCTCGCGAACTCCGAATCATGCTTCGTTCTGTTTCTCAGGCACCAGTGGTGAGGCCGTACTGCTCGAACTTGAACGCCTGGGCGTCACTGCTTCGAGTGGTTCCGCCTGCGCCGTCGGGTCAGATGAGCCATCGCATGTGCTCACCGCGCTAGGTATTGCTGATGATGTCGCGAAGACGAGTGTGCGCTTTACTTTCCCAGCAGGCTTCACCGCCGAGGAGGGGCGTCGGGCAGCGCATTCCGTATCTGCTGCGGTGAAGAATTTGGCTCTCAGTTACACCTGAGCGTCCTGAGCGTCCCCAGCGGTCTGAGCAGACTGAGCGGCCTGAGCGGTCATTCGTCGAAGAGTGTGTCGATGACTTCTTGAGCCACGAACCTCGCATGCAATATCGGCCGCCTCGCCGGATCAATCGATGCCGGCGGAACCCACGCAGGACGCCCGTCTTTGAGCATCACTGTCTCCCAGTCCGATCTGTCCAGAAGGTGGTGATGGGCAGAACAACTCAACGTCATATTATTGACATCCGTCCGACCTTCTTGTGCCCACTCAACAATATGGTGAGCATCGCACCATCCCGGCGGTGCATCACATCCCGGGAACGTACACTGTCAAGCACCGGGTTTCATAGAGGCTGTTTTTCCTGGTTTTCTATGCAGCTACGCTCGCGGTCGCACCCTGGTTGGTCCACTCAGCTTGGACCTCGAACGGAGGTCGATATCCGATCGCCGAATGCAGTCGTTGCCGGTTGTACCACCCGATCCATTTCGATGTCGCTGCCATCACCTCGATCAACCCCGACCATTCGCGACGGTCGATCAGTTCCGCTTTGTAGACTGAATTCAGTGCTTCAGCCATGGCATTATCGTATGAGTCCCCGCGTGACCCCACCGACGCCACGATCTCGGATTCTGCCAGAGTCTCGCCATAGCGAATCGACCTGAATTGGACTCCGCGATCCGAGTGGTGGACAAGCCCGGACACGTCTTCGCCGGCCCGGAACTTCGCTGCCAGAGCCATCGTCAACGCGTCCCTGGCCAGCGACTCACGCATATGATTCGTCACCTGCCAACCCACGATCTCGCGGTGGAAGACGTCGAGAATGAACGTTGTGTATACCCACCCAGCCTGGGTCGGAATATAGGTGATGTCGGCGACCCAGAGACAGTTCGGACCCTCAGCTGTGAACTCACGTTCGACGAGATCCTCCGGGCACTCCTCGGCCCTGGCCGAGGCCGTCTTCGGACGCTTCCGCCGACGACGAACCCCGTCAATGCCCAGCTGGCGCATCAACCGCTCGACCGTGCACCGAGCGATATTCCCGAACCGGTCCGCATACTCGCGGTTGATCGCCTTCCACATCTTCCGCACCCCGTAACAGGAATAGTTCGCCTCGTAGACGTCCCGGATGGCGGTCTTGAGCTCCCGGTCCCGGACAGCACGGGCTGAAGGCTGGCGTAATTTGTACGCGTAATACGAGCTCACAGCAATCCGTGCAGCAGTCCCTGAAAGGGCGCGCACGATTGGCTCGACTCCGAACTCGTCGCGGTTGTTGTCGATGAAATCGACGATTACTTGGATGGGCGGTCGAGCTCCGCCGCGAAGAAAGCCGACGCCCGGCGAAGTATCTCGTTTGCCCGTTTCGCTTCGGTCAACTCGGCGCGCAGTCGACGGTTTTCGGCCTCAAGGTCGACCGACTCCGTCGGCGTGGCTCTGCCGGAGTCCTTGTGCTTGCGCACCCAAACTCGCAGGGTCTCCTTGCTCAGGCCGAGTTCGTTCGCGACGCGGGTGATTGCCCTGCTCGCGGTCTCAGGATCGGCCTGGGCATGCATGACGAGCTCGACGGCACGAGCTTTGAGCTCATCGGTGTATTTCACTGGCATGAGACAATCTCCTTCTTCCAATCTCCCTGCCTCTATTATCCCCGGAGCGATTCACACCCCTGATCTCGTGCAGTCAGGACCGCGATCTGTTTCGCATTCGCGAACCGATTCTCCGTCACGACCTGCATCGTCTTCGCCTTCTCCGAAATGAGTTCGAAGAACACCGCCCCGTTGAGGCCATTGCGAGCCAGTTCGCTGATCGGGACCGGGTTCTCAGTACCTGTGGTGCCGGTACCGGTTCCGTTCGCGAGGTCTTCGGCCTTCGCGGTGACGACTAACGCGTATTGTGCGCCTTGGCCGGTGCGTGTCATGTCTATTCTGCCGATGAGTGTCGCGAAGCGTTCGTAGATCCACTCCTGAGCACTCAACCTCTGCCCGGTCATGTCGACGAGGGTGCCGTCTTCTAAGACACCGGACTCGCTCACATCCGATGCGCTGTTGTCGCTGCTGTTGCTGGTGTTGTTTGCGATTTTGGTTCGTGCTGTCAGCAGCCCGTTGAGTTGCCCGCCCGTGACGGGGTCAAGGAGACCGGCAAGTTCCCAGTCACCGTTGTCACGGGCATGCATCGTGACCTTGTACATGGACCGGTCCGTGGCATTGATGGGTTCTTGCCCATCGGGATCAATATGGGCCAGGATCCGAGCGAAGATCGCTCGCAGGTCATGGACCCGCACACTTGGTGCTTTTTCCACGAGTGTTGTTTCGGCATAGTCGCGATTGGCTTGGGTGGTCCAGGTGGGTAGTTTCTTCAAGCAGTCCTTGATGACCGTGGCCTGATCGGCGGAGAGTCGGCCTTCGTTGAAGGCATCAGCGACCGTGGGAAACAGTGGTGCTTGTGGCTGCCCGGTCAGAGTCACCCGTCCGCCGAGGTTTTTGGCCATGTCGGTGCGGCGGTTGGCTTCGCGGCTGGTGATGTTCAACCTGTCTTGGATGAGGGCCTTCGTTGTTTTAGCACCATAGTCAGTCGGTGTTCCCACTCGTTCACATACTGCCAATGCCAGGGTGGATAGTGCTTCGTTGACTCGGTGGAGGGCTTCGAGTCCGTCGATGAGTGTGATCGCATCATCAGGACCCATCAATCGGTCGAAGGTCCGCAGCCCGTCCTTGAGTCCACTGAGTGCGGTGAGGCTGGTCGTGACTTCGGGAGCGAAGCGTGAGAGGTCTGTCCATTCCTCGCTCGAGAGCAGAGGGTGCGGACTCGAAGTGTTGGAACCAGTTTCGGTGGGGTCCGACTGACCTGAACCATCGGTTGCCGGTGCGGTACCGGCCACGGCGGAGTCATCGCCGGGCACCGCTTTGTTGGCACTATCGGTCTCGTCGGTCCCATTGCCGTCAGTAGATTCCGCACCCTCGGCTGCCGGCTCCACGTCCTCGCTCGGTACCTCGTTCGCCACAGCTGGTTCACCAGTAGGTACAGGCGCGAGTGCTTCGAAGGTTTTCGCGAGGGGGTGGCCGGTGAGGTCGAGGTTGGAGTCTTTGAGCTGGTCAAACAACGTCAACTCATCATCAGAAGAAACTGCATCATCAGCAGAAGACACATCAGCTGCGTCTGGACCCGTGGCGGCATCACTGGAATCGGAGCGTGGGTCACGCTTTTCCGGGTTTCCTGGGGTGCGGTCGGGGGTGAGAGTCATGGTACCGAAGTCCATTCGCCAACATCGTCGTTGCTCTTCTTTCAATTATACATTCATTTCGATCATTTGCACCCTCTTTTTCGAATCTTGTTCGATCATGATTTGATTCTTGTACCTATTGATGGCCCATAAATCTTGAGATGTTTGCAACGCCCCAGGTCAGCATCCCTCCGATCGAACGCGGCACTACCAATACCCCAAGGTCGCCTCCGGCATAGTCGGGCAGAGACGGTTGCGGCTCCGTCCCCTCACAGGCATTCACTCGCGAGCATTCACACGCGCGGAAGCGTAAATGGCATGCAGGCCACTTGTTGCCAGGTGGCCCTATCTTTCTTTTCGAGCCGGGAGGAAAATGGAGACATGCATTCGATACGGGTGTGAGGAGGCCGTCATGGATCTGCTGATTCTATTCATCATGGGTATGTGTTTCGCTACCGTCGTGTTCTTCGTCGGACGTTTTGCCTGTCCGCGACACGACCGAGTCCCCCTGATAGAAGTCGACCATGTGCTCCTGTGGACCACCCTGCGTCGCGGTTGGCATGCGATGGGCTCATTGGGCCCCACGCCTCCGGGCAGAAGCGGTCCATCAGGGAGCCATCCGGCCTGATCTCTCCCGACACCGGGCACCAGGCTATCGGGCACCCGACACTTGGCACCGGGCACCGGATAGCCTGGCAATGTGCCTTCCTCAACGAGACCGAATCTGAGCCGGCGCCCTGGAACCGCTGCGTTGATCTTCGCAGCGGCGTCCCTGGCGGTGCTCATCTCTACCGCGTTCTGGGTTTGGTTAAACGCACCCGACCAGGTGCCGAGCCATTTCGGGGCAAACGGTCAACCCGACGACTGGGCGTCGAAGGGTGAGGTATTCGCGTGGCTCGTTCCCTTGGGAGTGGGATAGGAGTACTGGATACAGCGCGGCGAACGCGTCTATCTCTTCGACTGTCTGATGGAGTTCATGCGAATCACCGCTGGTGCCTGCGCTCTGCTGTTCGCCTTGTCTCTTGTGCAGACGCTCAGCGTCGGGTTAGGCAGATCGTGGCCGGAATCCCTTGTCTTCCTCCCGACCGGCATCTTCCTTGCCATCGTCGCAATCGCACTGTGGAATCTCTTCCGCCGTCTCAAACCAGACGTCACCAACGACTAGTGCTCAGCTCTGCGGCACGAACACTCCTGCATCCCAGCCTTGGAGCGCATGGGCAGAGGCCCAGAAGTGGAGTTCGTACACACAGGCCTGCTCGAACGTGGCACGCATTCTTGCGGCCACCTCGGCGGGGGCATTGGTGAGTTCCTGTTCAAGCAGCTGTACGGCCTGCCGGGTCGACTCATCGAATTCAGGTGAGTCGTAGGTCTGGACCCAGGTGCGGTAGGGGTGGTCAGCACTCATCTGGCCGGCCCGTTCGACGAGGACCTTGCCCATGTGTGCGTAGACCCAGAAGCACGGCAGCACTCCGGCCACGCCTTCGCCATAGGAGCGGCTGGCAGCGGTGGCCACGAGGTAGGACACGTAGCCCAAGGTGGTGGGTGAGGCCTTGAAACCGGCTCCGCTGCTGACGAGTTCATCGTGGGACGCGGCCAGGCGAGAATCGGCGAGCAGCTCACCGTGCATCTCCTCTTCCACACTGATGGCCTCGGCTGCCGAACTGGCCCAGAATCGTGCTTCGTCCCGGTCGTTGGCTCCGGCGGCGAGGAAGGACATCGCCTTCGCGTAACCGGTGAGGTAGATGCCGTCTTGGATGATGTAGTTCGTGAAGGCCTTCACATCGAGGCTGCCCTCGGCGAGCTGGCCGAGGAAGGGCAGGCGCTCGATCTGTTCGACGATCGGGCGGACACGGTCCCACAGCTGAGTGGTCTGGGGGCCTGCGGAAAAGTCTGTCGTCATTGATATCTCCCTTGTTCAGGGGACCTCGGCGGTCCCACAGCGTCTTTGAGCGGTATTCGGATGGCAAGCCCATCCGGGTGTGTGACTGGTTGTTCTAACGGCGGACGATGTCGACCTGGTGGTCGACGGGTCCGTGAGCGCCCTTCGGATCGAAGCTGACCTGCCAGTTCGCGGCGGACTTCAGCGCCCGAGCCAGATAGTTCAGGGCATTGTCGACGGCTTCGTGGAGGAGATCCGAGCTCACATCGTCAACTGCACGTGCACGCTTGAGCACGGCCACCTCGGCGGTGATCGCGGCCGACAATGTGCACCCGGTTCCGTGCGTATTCGGTGTCTCCACTCGTGGGTGGGTGAACTCAGTGACCGTGCCTTCTGCGGTGACGAGAACGTCGGCGACATCGCCCTCGATCGCGTGCCCACCCTTGAGCAGCACCGCGCGCGGTCCGCGGTGGACGAGCTGTCTGGCCTGGACCAACATCTCCTGCGGGTTCTTCGCCACGGGCTCGTCGTCGCCGATCAGCAGCGCAGCTTCGGGCAGGTTCGGGGTGATGAGGTCGGAAACCGGGAGCAGGTGATCGCGGACGGCGGTCACGGCATCGACCTCGAGGAGGCGGTGCCCGGACGTCGCGACCATGACCGGGTCCACGGTGTAGAAGCCCAGCTGGCCCTGGGCCGCTCGTGCGACGACGAGTTCGACGAGGGAGCGTGAGCCGAGCATCCCCGATTTCGTGGCATCGACGGGCATATCGTTGAGCACACTGTCGAGCTGGTCGGAGACGAAGTCATCGTCGATTCCATAGACCCGCGAAACGCCGTGCGTGTTCTGCGCGACCAGAGCGGTGATGGCCGTGGTGCCCAGCACCCCGCGGGCCGTGAAGGTCTTGAGGTCGGCGTGGATGCCGGCTCCCCCACTGGGGTCGGTGCCTGCGATGGACAGTGCGATGGGTGGCCGTGTGGTCACTGAGCTGCCTCCGCGAGTCCGTCGCCGAATTCCGCGAGCAGTTCTTCGGCTGCGGCACGCGGATCCTCGGCGCGGCAGATGGCAGAGACCACACAGATCCCGAGCAGACCGCGGCCCCTCAGTTCGGCGGCACGATCGGTGCTGATCCCTCCGATGGCAACCGCGGGAAGTCCCGCTTCACCCACAAGCTCGCCGAGGCGGTCGGGCCCGATCCCGTCGGGTGCGTCGGTTTTCGTCGTGGTGTCGTAGACGGGCCCGATGCCGACGAGGTCGACGACGCCGGATTCCCGGGCGGCTGCGAATTCGGTGCTGTTGGCCGCCGACAGCCCGAGCAGCGGTTCGGGGCCGATGAGTTCGCGTACTTCTTCGACCGGGGTGTCGGATTGTCCGACGTGAATGTGGACTTCTTCTCCCTCGGCGAGGAGTCGCTGGGCGACCGCGACTCGGTCGTTGAGGACGATGGGGACACGACGGTTCGTGTCGACCAGAACGCTGTCGACGGCTGCGATGACCTCACGAGTCAACGTGTAGAACGCATCGTCGTCGATGTCCTTGTCGCGGACTTGCACGATCCCCACTCCCCCGCCCACAGCCTCGCGGACGGTATCGACGACGCTGCGTCCGGCTTCGCGGCACTGTGCCGAATCGGTGACGAGGTAGAGCCGGGCATCGATTCCGGCCAGGCGGGAGTTCACCTCGGGAGTCGAGGCGCTCATGACTGTGCTCCGTCGATCGGATCGGTTTCGATCGCCTCGGCGTCGATCGCACTTGATTCGACCCTGTCTGATTCGACGTGGACCCCAGCCAGATCATCACCCGTGATCGTGTGCAGCGCGTCGAGGAAGTTCACGGAGAAGCTGCCGGGTCCGCGTGCTCCCTCGGCGGCGGTCTCACCGGCGACCTTGAAGTGAGCGTGGGCTGCGACCACGGCCTCGAACCTCGCCGAGGCGGTCGTTGCGCCAACGAGGTACGCGGCGGTGACTGCGCCGAGAGAGCATCCGGCGCCGATGACAAGCGGCATAAAGGAGTGTCCCCCGCTGAGGCGGGCGACATGGTCGACCCCGTCGATATGAGCGACGATCGCGTCCTTGGGACCTGAGACGGCAACGATTGCTCCGGTGGACTTGGCCAGTTCGGCCGCGGCCGGAATCACCGCATCAACCTCGTCGGTGGAGTCCACTCCCCGACCACCCAGGCCCACTCCGGCCAGTGCCGCGATCTCGGAGGCGTTGCCACGGATGGCAGTGGGTGAAGAGTTCGCCGCGCGACGGATTCGTGTGGTCCGGAAGTCGACCGCCCCAATGCTCACCGGGTCGAGGACCCACGGCTTGGAGTCTTCATTGGCTGCGTCGATGGCGGCGTCAGCGGCAAGGAACTGCTGATTCGTGGCGGTGCCGAAGTTGACCAGCAGTCCGCTGGAGATGCGCGTGAACTGTGCGGCATCGGCCTCGTGGTCGAGCATCGCCGGGGCGGCACCGACGGCCAGGAGCACGTTGGCGCTGAATTGCTGCACAACGGTGTTCGTGATGCATTGGATGAGTGGATTGCTCGCACGCAGTCGTGCATTGGCAGAACGCAGGTCGAAGTCAACCATGACGATCCCTTCGCTAGTATGGCCCAGATCAGGTTCGATGGGTGTTCTCTCAGCCTCACGCGATCAACGTCAGGCACCCCATGTCATTGCCCACGACTGTATCAGCACGTCTGAAGTTGGGCGAAGCGGCAACGCTGAGGAGCGCGAGCGGAAACCTGAGAAGAGCAAACCGGAACCCGGGCCCACCTCGGCGCCTATATGCCAACACATCGAGCGGACCACTGATCATCGAGGGCACCAGTTGCAACTGGTACTTTCGACGCTCAGTGGTCCGCTCGATGAGCTTGCTTGGCGAGAGGGCGACCGGCGCTAACCGCGACCGGCACTAACCGTGACCCTCGCTAACCCCGACGTTCGCTAACCCCGTCCGACGTACCTTTGTCCGCGGCGGCTCAGTGCGTCGATGACGACGGCCGTGAGCAGGACGAGCGCGGTGATGATCTGCTGTGCATCGGAGTTGAAGCCGATGAGGTAGAGACCGTTGTTGATCGCACCGACGACCAGGGCACCGAGTACGGCTGCCCAGGCTGTACCGCGACCACCGAAGAGCGAGGTGCCCCCGATGACCGCTGCGGCGATCGCGTTGAGCAGGTCCTGTGTGCTCACCAGCGTCGATCCCGCGTTGGTCGTCACACCGGTCTTGATGAAGCCGAACAGGGCTGCCAGCACACCGGCGGCCATGAACACGCTGATGCGCACCCAAGTCACCCGAATGCCCGCACGTCTGGCGGCTTCGACCTTGCCGCCGACCGCGTAGATCGAGCGCCCGTACTTGGTCTTGCGCAGCACCAGATCGATGACGATCGCGATGACGATCATGAGGAAGAACGGCATCGCCAGACCGAAGTCCTGGTTGACCAGGATGAGGAACCCGAACACGACGACGGTGAGGATGGCAATGCGCACGATCACCGAGGTCCAGCTGGGACTGTCGAGTCCCTCGTTGTGACGGCGCAGCTTCGAGTAGATGATCCCCGCACCGAAGCCGATGACGGCGACTGCCCCGAATACGTAGGCCCAGATCGCCGGGAAGTAGAAGCTCGCAAAGTCGAAGGCGAAGGTGTCGGCCATCGACAGGTTCTTCTGCACGCCCAGAGTGGTCAACGTCAGCCCGGTGAACGCCAGCAACCCTGCCAAAGTGACCACGAAGGCCGGTATCCCGACCACCGCGAAGAACCAGCCCTGGATCGCGCCGACGACGAGACCCAATACCAGCATGATGACCAGTGCGATCAGAGGCGGAACCCCTTGCCTGACCACCAACACACCCAGCAGTGAGGCGGAGAGCCCACCCAATTGCGCCAGCGACAGGTCGATCTCGCCGAGGAGCAGGATCAGGTTGATGCCCAACGCCAGGATCGCGAGGAACGCGACCTGCGTGGACAGGTTGACCAGGTTGGCCGGTGAGATGAACTTGCTGTTCGCCGATTGGAAGACGATGACGATGACGATGAGCGCCAGAATCACCGGAAATGAGCCGAGCTGGCCCTCCTTGACTCGACGCACGAATGTCGCGAAGAACCCCTCGCTCGAAATGCGTTCGTCGGTGATGAACGAGTTGCGGGTCATCGGCGCTCACCCCTCCGGGTCGCTCGCTGAGTCACGACATTGTCGTTGGCTCCCGTGATCGCGGCGACCAGAACGTCCGTGCGCTCGTCACCGGGGAAGTCACCGGCATCCTTGCCCAAGCGCAGAACGTGGACGCGGTCGCACACGGCCTGCACATCGGCCATGTTGTGGCTGACCAAAAGCACTCCGAGGTCGCGTTCGCGCAGGCGCTCGATGAGGTTGAGCACCTCGGCGGTCTGTGCCACACCGAGCGCCGCCGTCGGCTCGTCCAACATCACGATCGATGGTTCGCCGAGGAGGGACCTGGCAATCGCGACCGTCTGACGTTGTCCGCCGGAGAGAGCCGCGATCGGCACCCTCACGCTGGGGATCTTGGCCGAGAGGCTGCGCAGCAGCTCCCAGGATTTGGCCTCCATGGTGACCTCGTCGAGAACACCGCCGCGGGTCTTCTCGTGGCCGAGGAACAGGTTGGCGACGACGTCGAGGTTCTCGCACAGCGAGAGGTCCTGGAAGACTGTCGCGACTCCCGCCTTCTGCGCGTCCTTCGGCGCCGCGAATTTCTGGGACCGCCCGCCCAGGATGATCTCACCTTCGTCGGCGCCGTGGACTCCGGCGATGACCTTGACCAGGGTGGATTTGCCCGCGCCGTTGTCGCCGACGAGTCCGACGACTTCGCCGCGGCCGATGGTCAGGTTGATATCGGTCAGTGCCTGGACCGCACCGAATCGTTTGTTGATCCCGCGCAGCTCGAGGACTGGTTCGGCTCCGGTCTCCGGCACCCGCGAGTTCGCGGGCGCCGGATCAGTGGGTTGAGAATTCATATGTTCCTACTCGCCGATTTCTACTTGACGCCGGCGTCTTCGCAGAGCTTCTTCACGTCTTTGGTGCAGATGTCTTCCGCCTTGATCTGATCACCGACGATGTCCTTGACGGTGTCCGTTGTGACGACCTTGGCTTCGACGAAGTCCGTCGGAGTGTCCTTGTAGGTTGTTCCAGCCTTCGGCTCCTCGCCTCCGGCCAGGGCGACGGCTGCCTTCGCAGCGAACTCCGCCTGCGGTGGGATCGACTTGTAGATCGTGGCGTACTGATCACCCCGGAGAATGTTCTGCAGACCATCGACCTCAGCATCCTGTCCGGTGACGACCGGCTTCACCTTGGCCTTCTTGGTGGCGGCGAGGACACCACCGGCAGTTCCATCATTGGCTGAGTAGATGGCGATCGGCTCTTTGTCCGCACTCTGCAGCTGGCCTTCGACCCACTGGCGGGCGTCGTCCGGGTTCCAGTCGAGGGTGTCGTGGCTTTCGGTGATGTCGACACCGGCCTTCTTCAGGGTCTCCTCGGCGCCGGCCTTGAAATCAGCGGCGTTCGGGTCCTTCGGATCACCGTTGACCATCCACACCGGTCCCGACTTCGGGTCCTTGTCCTCGGCTTTGAGTCCGTCGAGGACGGCCTGGCCCTGCAGGTTGCCGATCTTCTTGTTGTCGAACGAGGTGTAGTAGTCCGCGCCCTCGAAGAAGCGGTCATAGGCGATGACCGGGATCTTCTTGGCTTGAGCCTTCGACAGGGCCGAAGACACTGCCGAGGCATCGACCGGGTCGAGCACGATGGCGTCGACGCCTTCGGTCACTGCTGCTTCGAACTGCTGCTGCTGTTGGGTCGCGTCCTGGTTGGCGTTGCGGTATTCGACCTTCGCATCAGGGTTGGCTTCGGCGACGTACTTCTCGAAGTTCGGCTTGTCCAGCGATTCGTAGCGGGTGGTCTTGGACTCCGGGAGGAGCAGGGCGATGGTGACTTCACCGTCTCCACCCGAACCGCCACCGGATTCCTCATTGCCTTGGCCCTTCTGACTCCCACAGCCGCTGAGCGCAAGAGCGCCGATAGCAACCGAGGCGCCGAGGACGGCGAGCTTCTTCCGGTACTGCAGGTTGTGCCTCATTGTGAACCTTTCAATTTTTCTGACAACGTTGTCAGGCTGTTCAAAATAATGCGCCGATCGGGGGCCGGTGTCAACTGTTTCGGCGAAAAATTGTGATCGGAGTCTCTCTCCGAACAGCGTCACTTGTCCGGAGATTCCTCACCGCTTCCACGGGCGATCACATGGACTGGAACCCGAGCCGAACCTCGGCGAGGACCCCCTCCCGCCCCGGAACCGGGCGGATCCTGCAGACGTCGGACCGCCTCGGCGGCCATGGACTGCACATCACGGTCGATGACGGTCACGTCCAAGAGCTCCGCGGCGGGAAAATCGTCAATGCTCACCAGCGCCGGCCACTCATCGAGCCGGCGACAGGCATCGATGGCCCCCTGCGTCAGGGTCGCGGACAGGGTGATGAGCGCGCTGGGGGCGCTGCGCGATCCGAGCCAGGCGGCGACGACGTTCTTCGCGCTGGCCAGGTCGTGGGCGTCTTCGCGCATGTAAGCTCGCCATCCGACGTCCGAGCGCCCGGCGAAGGCCGATTGGATTCCGGCGAGTCTGGCGGTGGTGATGGGGCTCGTCGAGTGATCGCCGATGACGCCGAGGCTGATGTGCCCGTGGTTGAGGAGTTGAGTCGCGGCCAGTCGCCCGGCAAGCTCCTCATCACCGGCGATGAGGTCGACTCCGGGTCCTGCCGTCGACGGATCGAAGGACACGATCTGCACGTCAGCGCTTGCCGCATCAGCGTAGAACCGAGCGGCGTCCGGGTGCGATCGGATGACGCAGATGCCGGTCATGTCATTGGCCAGGCATTCGTCGAGGAAGCCGCGTTCACGGTCGGGGTCGTCGGCGGTGACCGTCACGACCGGGCGCAGTCCGATCCTGCTCAGCTCGGCCTCCAACAGGGTGAAGAGACGAGCCTGGAACGGGTCGTCCCCGTCGCTCATGACCACGCCGATGTAGGGAGATCTGCCACCGGCGCGCAGGCGCCTGGCCGTGGAATTGAGGCGGAATCCGAGCTCGGCGGCGGCGTCTTCGACCTTCTCGGCGGTCCGCGCGGCCACATGCTTTTCGCCGTTGAGCACCCGGGATGCGGTCTTGATGCTGACTCCTGCGCGCGAAGCGACCGTGGCCAGAGTCGGCCGATCGTTCTGCTTCGCCATGACCACACCTTTGAGTCGGGAATCCTACGGACCGCTTGCGGTCAGCGTGCAGGCGACCGATAGGAATGATGATAGCCGCTGGTGCTCACATGATCGCAGACCATCCGGCGATTCCGCCTTCACCCCACACCCGCGCCGAGGTGGCCGCTGGGTTCCAGCGGCCACCTCGGTAGATGCTGTGCACTTCGCAATCGGGCGGTGCACGGTGCGATCGGGCGATGAGCTGCGCGATCGGTCGGTGGGGTCAGCGCGATCGGTCGATCAGATCAACGCGCCACGGGGTTCCTCATCGTTCCGGCGTAGAGCAGCGATTCGGCCTGGTTGCCGATGTCGACCATCTGCACGGTGTTGCGCAGCTGCAGCCGGTTGAGGCAGGAATGGGCGAAACGTTCTGCCCGCAGATCCACGTCGCCTGCGAGCCCACGGGCGAGTTCGGGATGCTCGGTTTCGTAACGATCGAGCACCTCGGCGACCAGGGCCCAGAATTTCTGTGCACCCAGCACACCATCGGAATCGAGGATCCCGCCGAGGTGGCGCAGCACCCCGTCGAACATGTCCGTGAACACAGACAGGGCCTTCTCGTCACCGGGAACCAACGCCCGGATCCGCTCGACATCGTCAGGCAGTTCACGGTGACCGAGGACGGCGACTTCTTCGCCGATGTCCTTCATGAAGGCACCGGTCACGACGTGGTTATCCAGGATGAGGATGAGGTTCTCACCGTGCGGCATGAACACGAGATCGTGGGCCAACAATGCGTGGACGAGCGGTTGCAGATAGGCCCGCAGATAGGAGCGCACCCAGTCCTCAGGACTGAGACCCGAGGCGCGGATGAGTTCGCTGGCGAAGGCGACTCCCCTATGATCGCGGTGCAGCAGTGCCGCCATGGTGACGGCCTTCTGACCAGGTTCGATGACGCCCAGCGGGTTCTCGCGCCAGAGTGCGGCGAGCATCTTCCGGTGCGGATTCGTTTCCTGGGTGCGGTGGTAGACGTCTCCCGTGTAGCCCAACGCGGTGCGTTCCCGCAGGACTCGGAATCCGGCATCCCCGAAGGCGGGATCGGTTCCGACGAGCTCCGCGATCCAGTCGTTGATGGCCGGTGTATCGCGCATGTACTTCGGGGACAGTCCGCGCAGGAAGCCCATGTTCTGCACGGCGAGCGCGACCTTCACATACGGGGCGTCTGCCCGTGAGTGATTGAAGAAGGTGCGCAGCGACTGCTGCGGCTGATGCTCGTCGAGGCCGGCACCCAAGGGCAGCAAGTCGCCGCGTGCGATGTCGGCGGCGAAGGTGATCGCGAGCCGGTGGTCGGCCTGCCACGGGTGGACCGGGAGGAGATGGAAGTCCTCCGGATTGCGGCCGGCTGACCGGATTCGCGAGTCGAAGAGTTCACGCTCCTCGGCACTCAGCGCCCACTCGCAGTGTGCGGCTTCATCGAGTCCGACGCCGACCGAGAGGTGGCTGTGCTTGCGGCTCGCTGCCACCCATTCGATCCGAGTGGTCTGACCGTTCTCCGGTGCCCATTTCCGGTAGTCGGAGAGGGAGAATCCGATGCGTCCGTTGTTCGCGATGAACCCGGGGTGGCCCTCGGTCATGGCCGCCTCGGTGGTCTGGAAGTCGGCAGTCAGGAGATCGGTGGAGTCCGGACGGTGGCCCTTGACCTCCCCGGCGAGTTTGAAGGCGCTGCTGGCCAGGGTCGACGCGAGTTCCTCGAGGTAGGTCGACATGAGGTTCTCCGGGATGCCGAGGGCATCCTGAAGCTCGACGACGAGTTCCTGCGCGTCGAGGTCCAACTGCGTGTCACCTCGGCGGCGGGTGATGCTGGCCTCGTCGATGACCCAGTGCTCGAGCGGCAGGACTCGGGCGGAGAACGTGTACGTGACAGTGTCGGCAGCGTCCTTCGAAGCAACCTCGCCGACCTTCAGCTCCCAATCATCGGACCCAGCATTCGGGCCGGTGGCGCGGACCGGGGCGATGAGTCGTTCGTGGGCGAATTCGGACAGCGCCTTGGCCACGAGGTGGCGTTGGGCGACCGCGAAGGTGTCGGGGTTGAGATGGGAGTAGGTTTCGGGAACCGCGAGGTCTGGCGATGGTCGTTCGTCAGCAGCGATCGGCACTCCCCCTGTGGCGGGAACGCCGGCTTCGACATCCTCGCGGTTGAGAAGTCCAACAAGCTCACTGGATTCGAAGTCCTCGTGAGTGCAGATGCTGATCAGGGCCCGCTTCCGCTCCTCCCCCATCATGATGGTCGCCTCACTCACCGGATTGAAACCTGCCGCCCGGTTCTTCTCGAGGATGGCGGTGTTGCGCACGTCGGGTTCGACGATGACTCGGCGCCCGCCTCGGCCACCGTGTTCGATCGGGCGGAGGCAGAAGTCGATGACCTCGGCCATGATCCGGTTCGTGAGTCCGCGCACCCCGTCACCGTCGGGTGGGGCGACGAGCAGGTGCATTCCGATGTCCTCGGGTCCGGTGGGGACGACGTCGCCTGGAATCAGAGTGGAGGGCAGGTACGTTTCGACGTAGAAGCAGTCGATGCCGTCGACCGAGCCCACCCATCCGTTATCATCGGCGGAGTTCTGCACGCCGCCGAGGTACTCGCAGACTCCGGACTCGTCGAGTCCGGTCATCTGCCAGTAGTGGGCGCGCGGGTGGGTCAGCCACACGTGGATGTTCTTGGCATCCCGGTCGAGATCCAAGGCTCGGATGTCGACGGTGCGAGATTCTGCTGATACTGCGGTCGTTGTTGATGCCGCGGTGGCGGCTGCGTCTGTCATGAGTTCGGTGGTCATACGTGTGTCATCTCCCTGTCTTCTGCGGGCTGGGAATCGGAATGGGAATCGGTGTCGGCGAAGTCAAAGTGCGATTCGAAGTCGTCCCGAGTGCTCAAAGGTGCGGTGCCTTCTTCAGCGGCGCTCTCGAGTGCCCCATCGTCGAGCACCCCGTCATCATCTGCCCCGTCGTCCGGAATGCCGAAGGTCTGGAACGCGATGGTCTTTTCGATCGGGTATGGTTCGCGTCCGGTCACATGTGAGAGCACGACCGATGCGCGCCAGGGCCCGAAGCCGAGGTCGGGTGCGGTGACGCCGTGGGTGTGCTCTTCGCCGTTGAGGACGTGGATGGTGCCTGCGTCGTTGACCGTGTAGTGGCGGCTGACGTCGAGGCGGCCCTTGGCATCCAGCCGGATCTCGTCGCCCAGCGGGGAGAGGAATTCCGGGACCTGGGACTTGTAGCCGGTGGCAGAGACGACCGATCCGCTGCGGCGGTCGAAGCACTTGTCCAGTGACGTGTTGCGGAAGCGCAGAGCATAGTCGCCGGTGCTCACATCCCGTTCGGCGGAGATCAGTTCGGATTCGGCCAGCAGGTTGGTGCGCAGCTTCCGACCGCAGCGGCTGAGACGGTAGAGGGTGTCGTGAATGTCATCGACGAGCTCGGCGCTGATGCCCTTGTACAGGGTTCGCTGCTCGCGGCCCAGCTGTTCGCGCAGGTCATCGGGCAGGGCACGGAAGTGGTCCGTGTACTCCGGAGACGTCATCTCCAGGGTCAGCTTCGTGTACTCCATCGGGAAGAAGCGCGGCGAGCGCGTCACCCAGTCCAGTCGCACCTTGCGAGCTTCGGCCTCGTCGATGAGATCGCGGTAGATCTCGGCAGCGGACTGTCCGCTGCCGACGATCGTGATCGATCCGCTCTCCAGCAGAGCCTTTCGATGGTCGAGGTACTGAGAGGTGTGGATGACCGGGCCGGCACTCTCGGCCTCCAAACCCTGCAGAGCCGGCGGCAGCACCGGTGAGGTGCCGACGCCGAGGACCAGGTGGCGGGCGCGGTAGGACTCGGTCCTCAGCGCCTGACCGGACTGATCGGCCACCTCGGCGGTGACGGTATAGATGTCATTGTCCCTGGTCACCGAGGTGACTGTGCGGTTCCAGCGCAGGGTGTCTAACTGCGCGGCGACCCAGCGGCAGTACTCGTCGAATTCGGCGCGCAGGGGGTAGAAGGATTCGCGGATGTAGAAGGGATAGAGGCGGCCGCTGTCCTTGAGGAACTGGAGGAAGGAGAAG
Source organism: Brevibacterium sp. CBA3109 (assembly GCF_040256645.1). Lineage (NCBI taxonomy): Bacteria > Bacillati > Actinomycetota > Actinomycetes > Micrococcales > Brevibacteriaceae > Brevibacterium > Brevibacterium koreense. The sequence goes on from NZ_CP158281.1 coordinate 2,765,256, forward strand.
CGGGAGGTGGGGTCGGCCATGGTCACGAGGTCGGCGAGGAACGGAACCTGGACCGTCGCGCCTTCGATCATCATGCCCGGGTGCCAGCGGAATTCCTTGCGCTGGTCGAGGAATACCCCGTCGACGTCGGGCAGCGGATCGGATAGGGCCGCAAGCCCTAGGCCGAAGGGTCCGATGCCGATGCCGACGATGTCGTGGATGTGTGTCTCGGGTGTGCTCATGCCGCACCTCCTTCGATCGTGGTGAATGTCTGCCCTTGGCCCAGCGTCGACTTCTGTTCCTGGTCAGGCGTCGTGCTCTCCAGGTGCCGGCCGGCGAGGATGCCGTGGCCGGTGGCGCGGACGAGGTCGAGTACGGCGGTGATGTCAGCGACCGTGGTGTCGGGGTTGAGCAGGGTGAGTTTGAGCCAGGGTGTGCCGTCGATGGTGGTGCGGGCGATGGCTGCGCGTCCGGAGCGGAAGAGGACGCGACGGATCATCGGCACCAGCTCATCGGCGGTGCTCGTATCGGCAGCAACCGGCGAGAACCGGAAGAGGACCGTGCTGAGATCGGAGGCGCCCAGCACTTCGAAGTCAGGCTGGTCGTCGAGGAGTTCACGGACCTCGGCGGCCAGATCGCACACGACATCGAGCAGGTCACCGATCTCACCGGCGCCGCGGGCGCGCAGTGTCGTCCAGAGTTTCAGGGCGTCGAAGCGGCGGGTGGTCTGCAGTGATTTGTCGACCTGGTTCGGTTCTGCCTCGGCGCTCAAAGCTTCGGCTTCCGGGTTGAGGTAGTCGTTGTGGTGCAGCGTCGGGTCGAACAATCTGATGTCGCGCACGAGCAGTGCGCTCGAGGACACGGGCTGGAAGAAGGTCTTGTGGAAGTCGATCGTCACCGAGGTGGCCCGGCCGATTCCTGCAAGCAGGTGTTTGCGGCGTGGTGCCCACAGCAGTCCCCCGCCGTATGCGGCGTCGACGTGCATCCACACGTTCGCGTTCTCGCAGATCTCGGCGATGGCGGCCAGCGGATCGATGACGCCGAGGTCGGTGGTGCCGGCCGTGGCGACGACGGCCATGACGATGCCGCCAGTGTCGTTGATGTCTCGCATCAGCTCGGCCAGAGCCTCGGCGTCCATGCGTCCGGCGGCGTCGGTGTCCACGCACACGACCGCCTCGGCGTCGAGTCCGAGGAGGTGCGCTGCGCGGGAGATCGAGAAGTGAGTCTGGCTCGTCGTGAGGATCCGCAGCCGGGACATGATTTCGCGGCGTGATGCCTCACCACGTCCAGCCTCGGCCTTGCCGACCGTCTGTGCCTGCTGGTCGCGCAGCACGTTCTCCCTGGCCAGGAACAGTGCCTGGAGGTTGGACTGGGTGCCGCCCGAGGTGAAGATTCCGTCACCGGAGTCGAACCCGACGTGCCGGCTGGCCCACTGCACCAGACGGCGCTCCATGAGCGTGGCGACCTCGGATTGATCGTAGGTGTCGACGGATGTGTTGATCGCTGCGAGCATCGCCTCGGCCGCGACGGCGGGAACGGCGACAGGGCAGTTGAGATGGGCGACGTAGCTGGGGTGGTGGAACCAGACGGCGTTGCGGGCGTAGAGGTCATCGGCCTCACGCAGGGCGGCGAGGTTGCCGATGCCCTGACCGTCGAGGTCGAAGCCTGCGACCCGTGCCTCGAGGCTGGTGCGGTCATTCGCCGAGGTGGGTGCGTCGACATCGGTGAAGCGCTGGGCGAGTGCGTCGACGACCTCGTGCATGAGCTCGGCGTAGGCATCGGCACTGTGGGCCCCCAGCAGTGCGTCACCAGTGCGCACAGAGGCCGCGTCGGTCAGCGGAGTTGGGGTGTCAGAGAGCAGTGAAGTCATAGCGGTACGGTTGCCTCCTTCGGTTCACGGTCCGGTAAGGCCGGACTACATTAGGGAAACCTACCCTAAGTAAACGTAGAAGCAAGGCGAGTGGTGCCACCGATCGTCGACTACATGAGTAACCTCGGCCGCGACCCAGAGTCGCCCTCGTCAGCTCTCGCGCGGCCAAGCCCACGATCAACGACAGGCGTATACCGCCCAGGAAACTCGCACGTGGCCTTCGTCACATACGGGCGATTCGTCTGACATCCTGAGACAGCGAAAACGGCCGTAGTCCCTGCACAGGAGGCAGGAACCACGGCCGTTGACGGTCACGCGGCACCGTCCGAGACGGTCGGTCGAGAACTCTTACTTCACAACGTAGTTCGGGGCTTCGACGGTCATCTGAATGTCGTGCGGGTGGCTCTCCTTGAGGCCCGCAGTGGTCAGGCGAACGAACTTGCCCTTGGCCTTGAGGTCGTCGATGGTGGGGGCGCCGACGTAGAACATCGACTGGCGCAGACCACCGGTGAGCTGGTGTGCGACCTGCTTGAGTGGCCCCCGGTAGGCGACGCGGCCCTCGATGCCTTCCGGGATGAGGTCAGTGTCGGTGTCGATATCGTCCTGGAAGTAGCGGTCCTTCGAGTAGGACTTGCCCTGGCGTGGAGCCATGGCGCCCAGTGACCCCATGCCGCGATAGGCCTTGTACTGCTTACCGTTGACGAAGATGAGCTCGCCGGGCGATTCGCTGCAGCCGGCCAACAGGGAGCCGAGCATCACGGTGTCCGCACCGGCAACCATGGCCTTGGCAATGTCGCCCGAATGCTGAAGTCCACCGTCGGCGATGACCGGCACACCGGCCGCACGGGCTGCCTGAGCGGCAAGGTAGATGGCGGTGACCTGCGGGACACCAACGCCTGCCACCACACGGGTGGTGCAGATCGAACCTGGCCCCACACCGACCTTGATAGCGTCGGCACCGGCGTCGATGAGTGCTTGTGCACCCTCCTTCGTGGCGACATTTCCGCCGATGATCTGGACGTTCGCGAATACCGGGTCAGCCTTGATCGCCCTGATCATGTCGGTCACGCCGCGAGCGTGTCCGTTGGCGGTGTCGACGACGAGGACGTCGACGCCCGCCTCGGCGAGGAGCTTCGCGCGCTCATAGGCATCACCGTGGAATCCCACGGCCGCACCCACACGCAGGCGCCCCTCGTCATCCTTCGTGGCCAGCGGGTATTCCTCGGTCTTGACGAAGTCCTTGACGGTGATGAGGCCCTTGATGACGTTGTTCTCATCGACCAAAGGCAGCTTTTCGACCTTGTGTTCGGCGAGCAGCTCGAAGGCTTCCTCCGGGGACACCCCGTCCGGGGCGGTGATCAGCGGCATCCGGGTCATGGTGTCGGCCACGGTGCGGGTCGGGAACTCACTGCGGGTGACGAAGCGCAGGTCACGGTTGGTCACGATGCCCAACAGCACGTTGTTCTCGTCAACGACGGGCAGGCCGGAGATCCGGTACTTTCCGCAGATCTCGTCGAGCTCCTCGAGGGTCTTCTCCGGGGTGATCGTCAGCGGGTCGTTGATCATTCCGGACTCGGAACGCTTGACATAGTCGACCTGGGCAGCCTGATCCTTCATCGACAGGTTGCGGTGGATGATGCCAAGACCGCCGATGCGGGCCATGGCGATGGCCATCCGCGACTCGGTCACGGTGTCCATGGCGGCCGAGACCAGAGGGATGTTGAGCTCGATCTCTTTGGTCAGACGAGTGGTGGTGGCGGCTTCTGAGGGGATGACATCGGTGTCACCGGGCAGGAGGAGGACATCGTCATACGTGAGCCCCGTCAGCGAGAACGGATCGTTTGCGGCCTGTGTTTCCTGCTCGGGAATCCCCATGGGTACAGCCTTTCGACGCGATGAGTACGGTGGGTCAATGCTATCGAAGACATACAACGCTTATCCAGCATTTCAAATACCGAGCACTGTGAGACTGCCGACATCAGCAGTCAGGAATGCTCGCCGAGGCGGTCGCGGCCTTCCAGCGAAGGTGTCATCGCCGTAGTCAGCGGCCTTCGCCGACCGAGCGCGCCAGGTCGAGTGTCGAGGCTTCCGAGTCATCGAGATGGATGCGCAGAAGGCCTTCGGCTCCGTGCCGGTCTCCCGAGCGCATCTTCTCGAGGATGTCGCGGTGCGGATTCGCCCAATGAGAGTGATAGTTGCCGGGCTCTTTCGAACGGGCGAATGTCGTTGAGAGGCGGGCCATGAGGTTGACGTAGAACTCGTCGAGCAGCGGCGAACCGAGCAGACCAACGATGGCCCGGTGGAAGGACGCGGAATGTTCCTGCGCATCGGTCCAGCTCTCATTGCTCGGCGCGGTCTCGGCGCGAACAACGGATGCTTCGACACGATCCATTGCCTCCTCGGAGGCATCCTGTGATTCCTGGACGGCGCGGATCTCGAAGACGCGTCGCGCTTGGTAGAGGTCCTTGAGCTCGTCGAGGTCGAAGGTGCGGACAAAGAAGCCGCGATTCGTCTCCTGGGTCAGCAGACCGGCGTGACGGAGCAGGCTCAGGGATTCACGTGCAGTGTTGCGCGAGACGTTGAATTCCTTCGCCAGCGCACCGTCCCGGACCGGGGAGCCGGCAGGGTATTCACCGGTCGTGATTCGGGACCGGACCAGGGCGACGATCGCCTCTGAGGTACATCCGGGTGCGTGTGGGCTCATATCACCAGGCTACCGTGTCCTCGCGAATCGTGGGCACTGTTGTCGTGCGGCCATGGCGCGTTTCTGATGCGCCGAGGGGCGCTGCCGCTCTAATACGTCTCCCCCAGGGACAATGCCGACTCGAAGCGACGTTCGAGTCCCGTCAGCGGATCGTCGAAGCCGATCGATGCCGCCAGCAGCTGCAGCGGCGAGCTGAAGTCGTAGGGGTCCGGTGAGAGGTCGACGGGATAGACCGGATCGCCGAGGATCGGCACCCCCAGCGCGTTCATGTGCACCCGCAATTGGTGGGTCTTGCCGGTCATAGGTTCGAGTTCGTACTCTCCGACTGTTGGCACCGGTTCTCGCCCGTGGCCATCGGACTGTCTCGCCGAAGCCGGGGCGAGTTCGCGGAGGAGACGGATCCGGCTGATCGCATTCGGCTCCCCTGCGACTTCGAGAACCTGTCTGCCACCGCGCGGCTTGATCAGCCTCGACTGCCTGATGAGAGGCAGCTCTATGTCCGCAGACGCCAAGGGTGCCAGGGCCCGGTAGGTTTTGGCGACCTTGCGGTCCTGGAACAGCCGCTGGTATCGACCGCGGGTCTCTGGTCGTTTGGAGAGGATGAGCAGTCCGGCGGTGATCCGATCGAGACGATGGATCGCGACGAGATCGGGCTGATCGAAGTCGATGCGTGCCCGAGTCACGACGCATTCACGCACGAAGCGGCCGTTGGGAGTGCTGGCGAGAAAGTGCGGCTTGTCGACGATGAGCAGCTCATCGTCTTCGAACACGATGCTGATCTCGAAGGGAATTCGCGCCTCCGCCGGGACCGGACGGTGGAAGAAGTAGAAGCCACCGGGAATGACAGGATCGCCCCATGCGACCGGGGTTCCCTCCACGTCTCGCATGTCACCGACGGTCAGGAGGCTGCGCAGCTCAGCCTCGGCGGCCGTGGGGAACTCTCCGCTCAGCCACCGTCCGATCGAATCGGGGACGGCCAGGTTGGCTTTGCGATGCGTCTCCTGCCCGCCCGGGGCACGCAGCGAACTCGCGGAGATTCCCTCGCGCGGAGGCAGCGGACTGCGTGGCATCAGTTCAGTCTAGCGGGTTCACAGCGGCCGGAGCCGGTTCAGTCTTCCCACTGGGTGCAGGTCATCGTTCCGTTGAGCACCGCGGAGCCCAACGCAGTCTCGTCGAAGGACACACCGTCGTCCGTGTAGCTGACACCCTTGGGCTGATTCGCCTTGAAGGGTTTCCCGTGCCCGGTCTTGACCATCGCGAAGTCCGAGTTCTCGGCCTTGACCAGGGGCGGCTGGTTGTTCGTCTTGCCGATGATGTGGTGGATGTTTCCCGGCTCTCCAGAGCAGTACACGTCGGTCGGTGAGATCGTGGTCTTCTTCGAATCGACTGTGACCGTCAGCTTCTGTTTGCCCTCTGCGGTCGTGTCCGCCGCGTCCGTGCTCGCCGGAGCCTGACTGCCGCCGTCCTCCGGTGCGGAGGATTCGCCGGCAGCGTCGTCTGTCGGAGCCGAGGTCTGCGCTGCCGATTCCGAGGCTTCGGAGGTGTCAGACTGCGCCTCGTCGGTCGGGGAAGATCAGCCACCTAGGCAGAGAAGACCGATGATGGCAAGGGGTGAGATCAGTCTGGAGCGCATACAGCCATTATGGTGCGAAGGTTCCCTGCCCGAGGCAGAAAACTGCTTTGATCGGACGTGTCATTAGGCACATATATCAGAACGCAGCGCTGGGAAACTCAGGCTCGATCGACGAGGAAATCGATGTCGACGCCCTCGGGCAGCGCGCCGTATTCCCAGCCGCGGTCGGGACCCAGCCGTGCCTGCACAAAACTTGCGGCCACCTCCGCAGGGGCGGACTCCAATAGGATCGCCGCCTGCATGAGCAGCGCCATCCTCTCCACCAGTCCCCGCCCCTTGGCCGACAGACCGGCAAGTGCATCCGGTTCGCCGCCGGCCAGGTCTCTGGCCGCAGTCTGCAGCGACCCTGCCAGCGATTCGAAGGCAGCATCGAAGTCCGGGTGCCGGCCCAGCCCGGTCTCGAGGAAGCCGAGGAACGCCTTCGCCGTGGCAGGTTCACGCCCGAGGGCACGAAGCACGTCGAGGACGATGACGTTTCCCGACCCTTCCCAGACCGCCATGACAGGCTGTTCGCGGTACCGGCGAGCCAGCGGGAAGGCCTCCGTGTAACCGTTGCCGCCCAGGCATTCGAGCGCCTCGTAGGCATGTCCGGGTCCGCGCTTGCAGATCCAGTATTTGCCCACAGCCGTGGCCAGACGCCGAAAGTCCGCGGCATCGGCACCCTCGTCGTCATGAGCGGCAGCCAGATGCATAGCGGTGAAGGTCGCGGCCTCGGATTCGAGCTGCAGATCGGCGATGACCGCGCGCATGAGCGGCTGGTCGATGAGTGTGGACCCGAACGCCGCCCGGCCACGCGCATGCCACGCGGCTTCCGCCACCGACTGACGCATTCCTGCGGTGGACCCGAGGATGCAGTCGAGGCGGGTCTGCGACACCATCTCGATGATCGTCCGCACTCCCTTGCCCGGTCCTCCCAGCAGCCAGCCGACGGTCGAGTCGAATTCGACCTCGGACGAAGCGTTGGACTTGTTGCCAAGCTTGTCCTTAAGTCGCTGAATCCGCACACTGTTGAGTCCACCACCAGGCAGGATGCGTGGAACGACGAAACAGCTCACCCCCTCGTCGAGCTGTGCGAGAACGAGGAACGCATCAGACTGAGGTGCCGAACAGAACCACTTGTGACCGGTGATGAGGTAGTGGTCGCCGGACGGGATCGCGCGGGTGGTGTTCGCCCGCACGTCGGAGCCGCCCTGCTTCTCGGTCATCGCCATGCCGAAGGTGACAGCGGTCTTCTTCGCCGGGTCGATCCGGCGCGGATCGTAGTCGGTTGCGGTGGCTTTCGGGATCCAGAAATCGGCGAGCTTCACATCGGCACGCAGGGACGGCACGACGGCATGCGTCATCGACACCGGGCAGGCGTGGCCGGGTTCGATCTGGGAGAAGAGCATGAACCTGGCGGCGCGTTCCGGGTTCGCGCCCGGGCCCGGATTGGTCCAGGCATGTGAGTGGGCGCCGCTGCGCAGTGCTTCGCCGATGATCCGGTGGTAGGCGGGATGGAACTCGATCGAGTCGACTCGGTTGCCCCACTCGTCGTGAGTCGCAAGCTTCGGCCCGTGCTCATTGGCCAGACGGGCGTCGTTGATGAAGTCCGCACTGCCGACCAGGTCCCCGATTCGACTGAGCTCGGATCTCGACGCTTGGGGCGCGTACCTGTCCACGGCGTCGAGGAGTGCGGTGTTGAGGGTGAATTCGTTGATATCCCGCCGAGGCGGTGCCTGGTTGATCACCGTGTGCGTGGCGAATGGTGCCGGTTGAGTCGATGTTTCGGTGCTCATTGTTCTCCTCTTGCTGTGCGCGGTTGCCCTATTGCAGTGCGCGCGAATGTGGACAGTGCGGCGGTGAGGGCTTCGACCTGCGGGGCACTCGGTCGCTCTCTGGCGGGATCGAGAACATCGACGAGATTCTCCACGATGGATCCGACCAGCGACCGAGCCACCACCTCGGCGGGGATGTCGACGGCATAGCGCCCAGTGAGCCCCGTCGCGATTGCGGCGACGTATCCGCGCCGGAATGCTCGGCGTTCGATCTGCACGGTGTCCGGAACCTCTTCGAACAGGAGTGCATGGGCGAGAGTGCGCCCGGCGACGGCGCGTCGGATGAAGACATCCAGGAGTGCGTCCACGATCTCGACCGCGCTCGTCGACGACTCGATAGCCGTCGTCACGACGGCAAGCTCATGTCGTGAGGCATGAGCGAACACGGTCCCAAGCAGTTCGTCACGGTTGGAGTAGTAGGTGTAGATGAGCCCGGTGCTGCACTCGGCTTCGCGAGCGACAGCGGCAACGCTCGCCGAGGCGAATCCACCCCGGACGATGACATGGCGGGTTGCCTCTTCTATCCGGGCGCGCCGGCGCTGCGCCTTGGCACGGGTCCTGGATGTTTCCCGGTAAGCCACGTCTGCTCTTTCCCAAAGAAGTGAATCATGGTTCAATTGTTATTGATTATGACATCCGTCACAAGGAGAAGCAATGAAGCTCGGCACTATGCTCGATTCGACTGTTCAACGCAATCCGGACAAGGAGGCCTTGGTCTACGGGGACGACCGGTACACCTACGCCGAGGTCCGGGACCGCGCACTCAGAGCCGCCAGTGTGCTGGCGCAGAATGGGATCGCATCCGGAGACGTCGTCGGAATCATGACGTTCAACGTCCCGGGGTTCGTCTTCGCCGCATTCGGTGCCTGGTACCTGGGAGCCACCGTCGTTCCTGTCAATCACAAGATGCAGGCACCCGAGGTCCGGTACACGATCGAGCATTCCGGCGCGAAGCTGGGGATCGTCAGCTCCGAGCTGGCCGAGACTGCACGCAAGGGCGCTCCGGACATCACGTGGCTGGAGACCGAATCCGATGCACCGGGCAGCTTCGACACTCAGCTGGAAGAGGCGGAAGCGGACGACTTCAGCGAACCAGGCCACTTCACCGACGAACACGTCGCTCAGATCCTCTACACCTCGGGAACCACGAGCTCGCCCAAGGGGTGTGTGCACTCCCATCGCAATATCTCCCAGGTCGCGACCCTCATCAGCCTGAATATGGGATATGCCAGTGACGACCGCTATCTCATCTGCATGCCGATCTGGCATTCTGCACCACTCAACATCAGCCTCATGCCCACCGTGCTGACCGGCGGCACTATCGTCCTCCAACGCCAGTACCACCCCGTGGAGTCGATGACGATCATCGCCGAAGAGAAGATCACGACCTTCTTCGGTCCGACCGTCGCCTACGTCGCTCCGATCATGACCGCCAAGAAGCTCGGCACCGAATTCTCCGACTACGACTTCTCCACCATCAGGCGCTGGAACTACGGTGGGGCTCCGATCGACCGGTCGACCGCGGCCATGCTCATCGAAGCCTATGGGACGGACCAGTTCTTCAATCTGTTCGGAATGAGCGAAATGGGGCCCACCGGCTGCATGCTCAGGCCAGAGGATCAGCTGCGCAAGGCCGGATCTGTGGGCCGGACCGCGATGGTCGGCAATGCGATGCGCGTCGTCAAAGCCGACGGCACAGCTGCCGGTCCGGGAGAGACCGGGGAGATCTGGTTCTCCGGTGACACTCGCATGCGCGAGTACCTCAACAACCCCGAGGCGACCAGGGCAGCGTTCGAGGGCGATTGGTACAAGAGCGGCGACATTGCCAGGCTCGACGAGGACGGTTACCTCTACATCGTCGACCGCACCAAGGACGTCATCATCGTCGGCGGTGAGAACGTCTATTCGCTTGAGGTGGAGGAGGCCATCATCGCTCATGAGAGGGTCGCCGATGTGGCGGTCGTGGCCAGACCCGACGCGGAATGGGGCGAGAAGGTCGTCGCCGTCATCACCACCGCGGACTCTCTGCCCTTCGACGTCGACGAGCTGCGCGACTACCTCTCCGACAAGCTCGCCAGGTACAAGCTGCCTCGCGAGGTCATCATCACGGAAGAGCTGCCCCGCAACCCGTCCGGAAAGCTGCTCAAACACAAACTGCGCGGCGAGGTGGCTGCCGGATAGGGCCAGTCAGATCACAGTCACCAGCCGTGGACCTCACTGGGCGGCGGACCTCACTGGGCGGTCGGCCTTGCCTCTGGCCCAATCGCGGCCCCTGTGGTGGACTTGGGCCATGAGCTTCGACGCACAGCACATTTCGCAGACGATCCGTTGTGACCCTTCCGATATCGCGGTCTTCGCAGGCAACCCGGCGAACCTGCCACAATGGGCGGTCGGCCTCAGCGCGGGCATCTGCAACGAGGCCGGTCGCTGGATCACCGACTCACCGCGGGGAGAGGTCGAGGTCAGTTTCCGGCCGGGCATCGAATTCGGGATCCTCGACCATGACGTGATCTTCCCCGACGGCACCACCGTGCACAATCCGCTGCGTGTGCTCCACAACGACGATGTCAGTGAGGTCGTCTTCACCGTCTACCGCCTCCCGCATGTCAGCGAGGAGGAATTCGCGCGCGACACCGAGGCTGTACGGATGGATCTGGAACGACTGCGCGATGTCCTCGAAGGTTGATCGACCAGGTGACGTCCGGGGAGCTGGTGGCTCTCTGGGGTGGGGACACCGGTTCGTCAACGCCGCCATGCGCACCCTGTACTTCGGCCGTATTCCCGTCCTCGATCTCGGTGAAGCAGGGCACGCACTGCGGGAGGGCTCTGCCAGCCGCGACAGATCTGCCCACCGTGTCCTCCGCCCTCGCCCGCGCCTCATCGTCTCCAGCCACCGCAACGGGGCGATCGACGGGCATCAGGTGCTCGCCGCATTTCCGCAGGCGCAGTTCCTCATCTCGATCCAGCTCGTGCGCAGCTGGTTCCTGCGCCTCTTCATCGCCGGCATCCCCGTCGTCCGCCCCAAGGACGTTGAGCGCTACAACCTTGATCCTGCTTCGGTGGCCAGCCCGGTCGAAGCCGGCTGTGCCCACCTGCGTCGAGGCGGTGACCTCGGGATCTTCCCTGAAGCCAGCAGCGAGTGGGGCCACCGGCCTCAGCCCTACAAACCTGGTGCAGCACGCATCGCCTGCACCCTGATCGACGAGGGCATCGACCTCGAGGTGATCCCGGTGGGCCTGTTCTATTCGACCCCGGACCGGTTCCGTTCCCGCGCCGAGGTGGTCTGCGGAACCGCTGTGACGATTCCGGCTCGCAATGGCAAGGATCGGTCTACGTGGGAGGCGGAGGTCGCCTCGGCGATAGGATCTGGTCTCGACGAGGTTTCGGTCAATTGTCCCGACGAGCAGTCCTTCGAACGGATCCAAGCCGAGGCACTCGAGGACGCTCGCTCCTCGGCTAGCGCACCGGCATCGTTCGCGAGCGCTTTCCTCCACCGGCAGAAGGTCGTGTGCCAAGGCGAGCGGCCGGAGCAGGTCGCCCAGGGACGGGATGCTCCGCCCACGCGGGTGGACTCCGCGGAGGTGGAGGTGACTGCGCGCCGATTCCCGGTCCTGCGCGGAATCGGGTTCGCCCTCATGTGGCTCTTCGCCCCGGTCCTCGCGGCAGGTGCCTTTGCCGGATCACGCGCGGACGGTCGCAATACTGTCACATTCTTCCGACTCCTCGGCGGCTTCGCAGCGGTTATGGTCTGGGTACCGGTACTCGTCGTTGCCGCATTCTTCTGGCCCCTGGTCATCGGAATCGGCATCGTCAGCGCTGTCTGCGGCTGGCTGCTCCTCGGCCTGAACCGCTTCCGCCTGTGATCGCCCCACCTGAGACATCCCTAGGAGCATTCGTGACACTCACCCTCGGCTTCACCGATCCTCTCGCCATCGAACTGGCCACCAGCGGAGGCAAGGGCGCCAGCCTCGCGAAGTCAGCGCAGGACCTGCCCGTACCCGGCGGCTTCATCGTCACCGCCGACGCCTACACGCAGTTCGTCGACCCTCTGCAGGCTCAGATCACCGAGCTCATGAGCAGCGACAGACCCGCCGAGGCGATCGGCGACCTCATCCGCAGCGCTGCCATCCCCGGCACCTGGCTCGCCGAATTCGAGGCGGCGGCCAAGGCCGCTGGACTGAGCGACCAGGCGGTGGCGGTCCGCTCCTCCGGCACCATGGAGGATCTGCCCGGTGCGGCCTTCGCCGGGCAGCACGACACCTACCTGGGTGTTCGCGGAACCGAGGCAATCGCCGAGGCGGTGCGCGACTGCTATGCCTCCCTGTGGAATCCGCACGCTTTTCGGTACCGTCAGCAGCTCGGCGTCGACCAACTCGACGCGAAGATGGCCGTCGTCGTCCAGCTCATGGTCTCAGTCGGTGCTGAGGAAGCCGCCGGGGTCGCGTTCTCCGTCGACCCGGTGCGCGGCAACACCGACGAGGTCCTCATCAACGCCGCGTTTGGCCTCGGGGAGACCGTCGTCGGCGGGGAGGAGCCAGTCGACGAATTCCGGATCGCCCGAGCCGACGGCACCCAGGTCGCGGCCGAGATCGCGGACAAGCCGAGGGCACTCATCATGCATGAGCCCTCCGGAGACGAAAATGTCGGCGGCGACGATCACGGCGATGCGCGGACGAGGGAGGTCCACCTCGGCGAGGATCAGCGCACGCGTCCCGCACTGAACGCCGAGCAGGCCCGAGCGGTTGCCGAACTCGCAGTACGGGCAGAGGACCATTTCGGTTTCCCCCAGGACATCGAGTGGGCCTTTTGCGGTGATGACCTCTTCCTCCTGCAGTCCAGGCCCATCACTCGGGTCGCACCACGGTGGACCCGGGACGAATCCGCCGAGCGGTTCCCCACACCGGTGACACCTCTGACCTGGGATCTCGTCGAAGCAGGCTTCCATACCTCGCTCAACCACAGCTTCGATCTCATGGGCCTGCCGCCGTTTGGCGACAAGTGGTTCGCCATGCGCGACTTCTATATCTACGGCAATCAGACGGCTGTCGATCTCTACGCCGGCAGGCTGCCGACGAATATGCTCTCCAGCGTCGAGACCATCACCGAATCGTTGCCGGAGATCGCTTCTCAGTTCGGCTGGGTGCAGGAGCTGCCGGTGCAGTGGATGCGCGATCTCGACACGTATCTCATCGGGATCGGCAAACTCTCGCATGAGCCGCTCCAGGACAAGACCCTGGCCGAGGTGTGGGAACACGTGATCGCCATCAGCGACCTGGGTACGGAGTACTTCCGCCCCAACATCGCGATCTCCCTGACTCAGCGCACGCTCTACGGGGCGCTGTCGCACATGCTCGAAATGGCGCTGGACAAGGAGGCGGCACAGCTCGTGTTCGAACGGCTGCTGGCCTCCACGGAGACGAAGACCTCCCAGGTCAACGCCGAACTCTGGGAACTCTCACGCAGTGTGCGCAAGCATCCTGAGCTGCTGTCCGCGCTGCGGGCCCGCACAGGTCACGACGGAGTGGAGGTGCTTAGCGGTTTTCCCGATTTCGCTCGGGACTTCGAGTCGTTCCTGGCCAAGCACGGTCACCGCGAACTCGACTTCGACGCCTACCACCCGACGTGGGTCGAAGCACCGCACATCGTCCTCGATCAGATCCGGCTGTTGGCGGACCGGGCCGAGAACGCCTCGGTCGATTCCGACCTAGAGCGCAAGGTCGTGCAGGCCGAGACCGAGCTGGCCGTGGTCAACGCGGCTCCCGAGAAGCTGCGCTATCTGGTCCAAGAGGTCATCCGCCTGGCCCGGGCGTACACGGCGCTGGATGATCTGGAGCACTATCAGACCACACGACTGACGCTGCCGATGCGCCGTGCTCTGCGGGAGCTGGGCCAGCGACTCGTCGACCAGGGCGTTCTTACGGACCCGATGGATGTCTACTTCATCAACTATGAGCCCCTCGACGAAGCGATCCGCGCTGCCAACGGGCAGCACTCCCCCGCCGAGGCGCTGTCAGTCCTGACTGCGATCGCTGAGCAGAACAAGGCCGGGTACCAGGCGGCTGTCGTGCGCACGCCCGAGTGGGAGCACGGCCGCACTCCTGAGGCCGGCGAGGAAGCCGATGGTGACTTCATCAAGGGAACCGCCGGAAGCCCCGGCGAGGTCGAGGGCGAGGTCTTCGTCGTCCACAGCCCCGAGGACTTCTCGTCCTTCCCCGACGGAGCCATCCTCGTCGCCCGGACCACGAATCCTGCCTGGACGGCCCTGTTCTACCAGGCCAGCGGCGTCATCACGGAAAGCGGCGGCGCACTCTCCCACGGCGCGGTCACGGCCCGTGAGCTCGGCCTGCCGGCGGTCATGGCCGTCCGCGACGCCACCAGTCGATTCACCTCGGGACAGAGGGTGACGGTCAATGGCAGCAACGGAACGGTGGCGCCGGTCTGAGAACCGCCTCGGCGAGGGATGACCACCTCTCCCGGCGCAGCTCGGCACCACACTGCGTGAACACTTCACTCTGATGAGGCGAGAGACACGTGTGGCCCGGAACGTGATGTTCCGGGCCACACGAGTATCAGATCAGCGCAGTCACAGCGCGCCGATGCGAATCAGATGAGGAATCAGTCCTCTTCTTCTTCCTTCTTCTCCACGACCAGTGTCTCAGTGGTGAGAACCAGTGCGGCGATCGAAGCGGCGTTGCGCAGTGCCGAGCGGGTGACCTTGACCGGGTCGATGATTCCGGCGGCGATGAGGTCGCCGTAGGAATTGGTGGCTGCGTTGTATCCCTGGCCGGACTCGAGGTCCTCAACCTTGGACACGACGACGTAGCCGTCCTGGCCCGCGTTTTCGGCGATCCAGCGCAATGGCTGGACGACGCCGCGCTTGACGATGTCGGCACCTGTGGCCGCATCGCCGGTCAGGCTCAGGTCGTTTCCGGCCAGAACCTTGGCTGCGTGGATCAGTGCTGATCCACCGCCTGCCACGACGCCCTCTTCGATGGCTGCACGGGTAGCCGACACTGCGTCTTCGACGCGGTGCTTGCGTTCCTTGAGCTCCACCTCGGTGGCGGCGCCGACCTTGATGACTGCGACACCACCGGAGAGCTTAGCCAAGCGCTCCTGCAGCTTCTCGCGGTCCCAATCGGAGTCGGTGTTCTCCACTTCGCTGCGGATCTGGGCGACACGACCGTTGACGTCCTCGTCGGAGCCAGCACCATCAATGATGGTGGTGTTGTCCTTCGTGACGGTGATGGTGCGGGCGTTGCCGAGCTCTTCCAGAGTGACCTGGTCGAGCTTCATGCCCATATCGGGGGTTACGACCTGGCCGCCGGTGAGGACGGCGAGGTCCTCGAGGATCGCCTTGCGGCGGTCTCCGAATCCGGGTGCCTTGACGGCGGCAACGTTGACGATGCCGCGCAGCTTGTTGACGACCAGCGTCGACAGAGCTTCGCCTTCGATGTCCTCGGCCACAATGAACAGTGGCTTTCCGGCCTGCTGCACCTTCTCCAGCACAGGGAGGAGCTCCTGGATGTTGGAGATCTTGCCCTGGTTGATGAGGATGAGCGCGTCGGAGAGCACGGCTTCCTGGCGGTCAGCATCGGTGACGAAGTGCGGCGAGAGGTATCCCTTGTCGAACTGCATTCCCTCGGTGATTTCGAGTTCCACAGAAGCGGCCTGGGATTCGTCGATCGTGATGACGCCGTCCTTGCCCACCTTGTCGAAGGCATCGGCAATGAGCTTGCCGATCTCTTCTGACTGAGCGGACAGACCGGCGACGTGTGCGATCTCCGAGGAGTCGGCGACATCGCGAGCGATGGTTCCGAGTTCGGTGGAGACAGTCTCGACAGCAGCTTCGATTCCGCGCTTGAGGGCGCCTGGTGCGGCGCCGGCGGCAACGTTGCGCAGACCTTCGTTGACGAAGGCCTGGGCCAGGACCGTCGCGGTGGTGGTTCCGTCACCGGCGATGTCGTTGGTCTTGGTGGCAACTTCCTTGGCCAGCTGAGCGCCAAGGTTTTCGTATGGGTCGTCGACCTCGACCTCACGAGCGATGGTCACACCATCGTTGGTGATCGTGGGTGCGCCCCACTTCTTGTCGAGAACAACGTTGCGACCCTTGGGTCCCAGCGTCACCTTGACGGTGTCCGCGAGGATGTTCACACCCTTTTCGAGTGCACGACGGGCCTCGTCGTTGAATTCCAGATTCTTAGGCATTCGTCCTCCTGTCTGTGAAGTAGTTGGTCAGGGGATTCAGCCGATGACGGCGAGCACGTCACGAGCCGAGAGCACGAGGAACTCTTCTCCTGCGTACTTGACTTCGGTGCCGCCGAACTTGGAGTAGATGACCTTGTCGCCGATGGCCACGTCGACTGGGACGCGGTTTCCGTTGTCAGCAACGCGGCCTGGGCCCACTGCGACAACTTCGCCTTCCTGAGGCTTTTCCTTGGCGGTTTCGGGGATGACCAGACCACTGGCGGTAGTCTGCTCTGCTTCGACCTGACGGATGACAATCCGATCTTCGAGTGGCTTGATGGAGACCGACATATCGGGCCCTCTCCCTTCGCTGGGTTCAATTCTTCTTTGAGTCAGACGGCGGCGTATGCCATGATCCCCTCGTCGTCGCGGGTGCCGAGCGGATCGACCGTCTCATAAAACTGGCACTCAATGAGTGCTAGTGCTAATTCGACTTTAGAACGCTCTTAGCACTCGGTCAACTCGAGTGCCAAGGATTGTCCACGCTCTGGGCGAAACCCCAGAAAGATCGACTCATGCATGGGTGCAGAAGGGTCCGCGAGCGGTCACTCCGGGGCCTGCACTCCGCGTGCACGCTGCGCGCAAACGGTTGGAACCTGCCCCTCGCCCGAGTGAATACAAGTGCGGACCCGGGGTGCTCCCCGGGTCCGCACAATTAGCTGATCAGGTCAGCTCATACGTCAGTTTCCATCAGGCACAGGCCCACTGTCCCCAGCCGGCCGCAGCCTTCAACTTCTTGGCACGGTCAAACTGCTCCTGCGGGCTGGCATCTATCGGATTGCCGCTGCCACCCATGGACTGCCACGTGGCGATCTTGAACTGGAAGAGACCGAAGTGAGCGCGGTTCGACTGGTTCACTGCGCGCGGGTTGAAGTTCGACTCGCACTTAGCGACCTGGTACCACTTGGATCCCGGTCCACCGAGCATGTTCTTGATTTCCTGGGTGCTCATGTCGCCACCGCTGGAGCCGGAGCCGCCGCCGGTGGACTTATCATCAGAGCCGGAGCCGCCCGAACCCTTATCAGAGCCGCCGCCTGTGGACTTGTCACCTTTGTCGGAGCCGCCGGTGCTCTTGTCATCAGAGCCGCCGGTTCCGTTGTCAGAGCCGCCTGGGTCCTTCGCGGGAGCTTCCTTGGTCTTGGTGCCCTCGATGATGACCTTGGCCTTGGGCTCGGAGAGGACCTTCTCGTCCTTCTTCTCCTTCTTCACCTGTTCGCCGTTGACGGTCTTGACCTTGTACGAGATCTCCTTCTGACCGTCCTTGCCCTTAGCTTCGACCTTGGTCTCGCCCTGGTACAGGGAGTCAGACTTCTTCTTCTCGACCTTGGCCTTGATGGCCTCCTTCTCCGTGACCATGTCGTTCTTCACGCGGTTCACGGTGAGGACCTGGCCATCGGAGACCTTCGAGCTGAGGGGGACGGAGAGGAAGTCGTCCTTATCGAGTTTCAGCTTGGTCTCGCCGAGGGCTTCCTTGGCGGTGCCCGCTGCGGCCGAGACCTTGTGATCCTTGCCATCGGCAACGATGGTGAGATCCTTGGCGGTCGTCACATCGATGTCGTTGCCCTCTTCTTTGAGCTTCTGATTCGGCTCAGTGCTGAGGTCGGCGCCCTTCGCGTCCACACCGAGGTCGGCCAGTGCCTGACCGACGGTGTTCGCGTTGGTCCACTCATCGCTCTTCTTGCCATCAACGGACAGTGAAAGCTCCTTCGCGGTATTGACGGTGATCGTCATATCCCGCGAGATCTTCTTGTCTACGCCTGGCTTGATCTGGTCCCGCTTCTCGATGTCGAGGTCGCGGCTGTCGAGGACGTCCCCCACTGTGCCACCGAAGGTCCGAACCTCTTCGGACTGACCATTGACATCCAATGTCACAGGCTTGTTCATGGATACAACGGCACCCGTGCCACCCACGAGTCCGGTAATCACAACCGCCTGTGCAGCAATTTGCACTTTGCGGTTCTTGAGAAAATCAATCACAAAAATATCCCTGGGGCAGAGGTCATCAACTCGTCTACTGTAACCGATTCGTTACACGGTTCGCAAAATATCACGAACATGTAACAGCTAGGCTGCCAGAGTTGGCGCTCTGACCAGGACTTCCCTATGTTTCCGGGCTTCGTCACAGTCGTGACATTTGCCCGCCGAGGCCGCTGATCGTGCGTCATCCGCACCCTCGCGAAGGCGGTCGTTCAGTCCCAGCTTCGGCGGTCTTTCAGTCCCAGCTTCCGAGCGCGGTCTCCGCGTTCTTCCACACAGCGGCGCAGAGGTCCTCTTCGTTCATCCCACGCACTTCGGCGAGCATGCGTGCCGTGATCGCGGTCAGATAGGGACCGCCCGGCTTGCCGCGGTGCGGGTGCGGAGTGAGGAACGGAGCGTCGGTCTCGGTCAGCAGCCGATCCAGTGGAGCCGCTGCCGCCGCACGTCGGAGTTCATCCGCGTTCTTGAACGTGAGGTTGCCGGCGAAGGACATGTAGTACCCGTGATCTGCGCACTCGCGGGCCATCGCCTCGTCCCCGGAATAGCAGTGGAAGATCGTGACCTCGGGGGCGCCCTCCTCCCGGAGGATGCGCAGCACGTCGGAGTGGGCCTCACGGTCGTGGATCTGCAGGGCCTTGCCGGTGCGTTTGGCGATCTCGATATGAGCCCGGAAGGACCGCTGCTGTTCCGCAATACCTTCCTCGCCGGTGCGGAAGTAGTCGAGTCCGGTCTCCCCCACCACGCGCATGCGGTCATTGGAAGCCACGAGCGACTCGATCTCCGTGAGCGCATCGTCGAGCATGCCGCGTTGGGCCAACCTCGGTGCTTCGTTCGGATGCAGTGCCGCACCGCCGAGCATCCAGGAGCGGCCCTGTTCTGACTGTTGTCTGACCAGCTGGGTCGTCCACCGTGCTGCCGGCAGGTGGCAGCCGATCTGCACGATGCGCTGCACCCCGGCCGACTGGGCGGTGTCGAGGAAGTAGTCGAGGCTCGGGAACTCCTCATCCGCGTCAGGTCTCACCTCAGGCTCGGGCTCGCCGGCACCCAACGGCAGTCGCACACCCGTGCAGATATCGAGATGCGTGTGGGTGTCGACAACCGGATGGGCAAGCGGCTCAGGCACCGGAGGATAGGTTCCGGCGGCGCGAGAGGCCATTATTCGGTCTCCTCCACGAACTTGGGGAACACCGGGACCGGCTTCGGCAGCGGGATGCCTGGCTCCAACGGAAAATCGATCGCGGCGAATGAACGAGGATCCACCTCGGCGGCATTGACACCGCTTTCGGCCGATTCCGCTGCCATCGATGAGATTCCCGCAGCGGCGGAAGCCGCACCTGCGGCGACGCCGACTCCGGCGCTCACGGTCACGGGAGCCATCGCCTCGGCGCCGGCGCCACTGTCAGTCGCCGTCGGCAGCACCTTCGCACCGGCTTCACCGACGCCCTCGGGCACGCCGAGAGAGTTGAGGATCTTGCCCGCGGATTCGGGCATCACGGGCTGGATGAGGATCGAGATGATGCGCACAACCTCGATCGTGACCCACAGTACGGTGGCCATGCGGTCGGTATCGGTCTTCTTCAGCTTCCAGGGTTCTTGGGCGGAGAAGTAGCGGTTGGCCTCGGACAGGACCTTCCAGCAGGCCTCGACGTAGAGGTGGAGGGCCTGGGTGTCGACGTGGCGACGAGCGGTGTCGGGGACCGCGCGGGCCAAGGCCAGGAGGGTTTCGTCGTCCTCGGTGAGTTCACCGGGCTGCGGAACCTGTGCCTCGCAGTTCTTCGCGATCATCGACAGCGAGCGCTGGGCGAGGTTGCCGTACTCGTTGGCGAGGTCGGAGTTCTTACGGGTGATGATCGAGTCCTTCGTGTAGGACCCGTCATTGCCATAGGAGAACTCGCGGAAGAGGAAGAAACGCAGGGTGTCAAGACCGAATGCGTCGACGAGGTCGATGGGATCGACAACGTTGCCGACGGACTTCGACATCTTCTCACCGGCGTTGAAGAGGAAGCCATGGGCGTGGACGCGCCCCGGCAGCTCGATGCCGGCGCTCATCAGGAACGCAGGCCAGTAGACGCTGTGGAAGCGGATGATGTCCTTGCCGATGATGTGGACGTCGGCGGGCCACCACTTGTTGAGGCGCTCCTGATCATCGGGGTATCCGGCTGCGGTGAGGTAGTTCGTCAGAGCGTCGATCCACACATACATGACGTGTTTCTCGTTGCCGGGCACCGGCACACCCCAGTCGAAGGTGGTGCGCGAAACCGAGAGGTCCTTCAGACCCGAGGCGACGAAGGAGGCGACCTCGTTGCGACGCGAATCGGGGCCGAGGAATTCAGGGTGAGTCTTATACAGTTCGAGCAGCTTGTCCTGGTACTTCGAGAGACGGAAGAAGTAAGACTCCTCCTCCGTCCAGGTCACCTCGGTGCGAGTCTCCGCCGACAGGCGAACACCGTCGACGACTTCGGTCTCGTCCTGCGTGTAGAAGGCCTCATCACGGACCGAGTACCAGCCGGCGTAGGTGTCGAGGTAGATGTCGCCAGCCTCTTCGAGCTTGCGCCAGATCGCCTTCGACGCCTCGTAGTGGTCTTCGTCGGTGGTGCGGATGAAGCGGTCAAACGTCGAGCCGAGCGCGAGTTGGGTGTCGCGGAAGTTCTTCGCGTTGTCGTCGGCGAGCTGCTTGGGCGAGATGCCCAGCTTGTTCGCCGCCTGCAGCATCTTGAGACCGTGCTCATCGGTGCCGGTTGCAAAGAACACCTCGTGATTGTCGAGGCGCTTGAACCGCGCGATCGTATCGGCCGCAATGTACTCATATGCGTGCCCGATGTGGATGGCCCCATTGGGGTAAGCGATAGCTGTCGTCAAGTAGTAACCCATAGGTTCCACAGTCTAAGGGACGCCGGGACCCCACCGTGCAAAGCCCCGTGCGGCGGGGTGTGCGGCCGTATGGTTTTGTGAGACAGGTTTTAAGGAGCACTCACAAACATGACCACCAGGAAGAAGTACACCCGGAAGTTCAAGGACGAGGCTGTTGAACTCTTCCTCGCCTCCGATCTCCCGATCACCCAAGTGGCTACGAAGGTCGGGGTGAAGGCCGGGACTCTGGGCAACTGGATCAAAAGATACCGAGAAGCCAACCCGGAGAAGTTCGATACCGGCGAACAGGAATCGGTGTCGTTTGCCGAACACCAGAAGGTCGTAGCCGAGAACGCAAAGCTCAAACAGGAGATCGAGTTTCTGGGAAAAGTCAGCTTAGATTCAAATCGTCAAGGCAACACCTCTGGTTTTCGGGTGGTGAGGTCGTGCTGGGCCTCGAGCGGTGTTCGGAAGCTCAAACACTTTCGGGGTCGGGTGTTGAGCTCATGAGCAATGACGTCGAGAGCTGATTGGTCGTAGGCCCCGAGGTCGGTCTTCTTCGGCAGGAATTGTCGCGTCAGCCCGTTGGTGTTTTCGTTCGTTCCTCGTTGCCAGGGGCTGCGCGGGTCGGCGAAGAACACCTCGACACCCGTGCTTTGGCTGATGGCCTCGTGCTCGGCCAGCTCCATCCCTCGATCCCACGTCAGTGTCCTGACTCGTCTTCGGACCTGATTGTGATGGTTGAGGCGGTTGATGAGCTGGTCTTTGACGCAGGCAGCGTCGCGACCGGGCGTGGCGACGAGATCGAGAACGCGGGTGGCTCGGTCGACAAGGGTCGCCACCTGGGTGGTGTTCGGCCCCAGGATGAGATCGCCTTCCCAGTGGCCGATTTCGCTGCGGTCTTTCGCTGCCTCGGGGCGGTCGTCGATGGAACGCGCATTCTTGATCTGAGACCGCCACTGCCCGCGCGTGGTGTAATGCTTGCCGTGGCGTATCGGTCGGTGACGGCGCAGATTGTGGTGGATATTGTGCGGCAGGGCTTTACGTCCTGAGTTGAGGTAGACGCCGCGATAGATGGCTTCGGCGCTGATGTGCATTCGCCGATTCTCGGGGTAGTCACGGTCAAGGCGTCCGGCGATTTGTTCGGGCGACCACCAGTGCTTCAGCCGCTTGGACACGTAGTTACACAGGGCTGGATTCCTCTGTAATTTCAACCGCTGGGGTCGGCCTCTTCGCCGTTGCGCGCGGTCATTGGCATCAACGGCTCGGTAGGAATTCACCCCCTTGTTGCGGGTGATTTCGCGGCTGATGGTCGATGGAGCCCGGTCCAAAGCCAATGCGATCCTCCGAATGGAGGTGCCGGCTGCGATGCCGCGGGAGATTTCCTCGCGTTCGGCCAGCGTCAATGATGCCGTTCCCGGACGAGGGGTGGGGTAGTAGATTCCGCCGCGGGGTTTCAGGATGGAGAATACTGATCCCGGCGGTACTTTGACGCTGCGTGAAATGTGGCTGAAAGAGTGACCGTCCTTCCACAGCTCCCAGACTCTTCGGCGTTCTTCTTCGGGTAGGCCTGGTCGTCCAATCTTGGCCATGTTCGCCTCCTGGCTGACGGGGTGTTGCACTCACGGTTTGAGTCTAAGAGCGCCTTCTTTGCCGCGAAGCAACAGTAGACGACCTCTACGAGTTCATCGAAGCAGAGAAGGCCACCTATTCGATCGCCACGATGTGCAGGGTCCTCAGAGTCTCCCGGGCCTCGTTCTACCGGTGGCGGACCCCAGCAGAACCTTCACCGCGAGCTGCCCGTCACGCGATGCTCGTCGACAAGGTCACAACGAAATATAACGAGTGTGCCGGTCGCGCAGGCCGGGACCAACTGGCCCGGCTACTCAACGCCGATGGCATCGCGGTATCGGAGTCAACGGTCGGGGCGATTATGCGCGAGATCAGTCTGCGCGCAGTCAGGGCCCGGGCATGGAAGACCACGACCGTCCAGGATCCCCAGGCCAACGTCGCCTGAATCGCTCCGGGGATAATAGAGGCAGGGAGATTGGAAGAAGGAGATTCTCTCATGCCAGTGAAATACACCGATGAGCTCAAAGCTCGTGCCGTCGAGCTCGTCATGCATGCCCAGGCCGATCCTGAGACCGCGAGCAGGCAATCACCCGCGTCGCGAACGAACTCGGCCTGAGCAAGGAGACCCTGCGAGTTTGGGTGCGCAAGCACAAGGACTCCGGCAGAGCCACGCCGACGGAGTCGGTCGACCTTGAGGCCGAAAACCGTCGACTGCGCGCCGAGTTGACCGAAGCGAAACGGGCAAACGAGATGCTTCGCCGGGCGTCGGCTTTCTTCGCGGCGGAGCTCGACCGCCCATCCAAGTAATCGTCGATTTCATCGACGATAATCGTGACGAGTTCGGAGTCGAGCCAATCGTGCGCGCCCTTTCAGGGACTGCTGCACGGATTGCTGTGAGCTCGTACTACGCCTTCGAGAAGCGTGAACCCTCGGCACGTGCCCTTCGTGATCGGGAACTCATGACCCTCATTGGGAACGTGTACGAGGCGAACTATTCCTGTTATGGGGTGCGGAAAATGTGGAAGGCGATCAACCGCGAGTATGCGGACCGGTTCGGGAATATCGCTCGGTGCACGATCAAGCGGTTGATGCACCAGCTGGGCATCGATGGTGTCCGGCGGAGGCGGAAGCGTCCGAAGACAGCCTCGGCCAGGGCCGAGGAGTGCCCGGAGGATCTCGTCGAACGTGAGTTCACAGCTGAGGGTCCGAACTGTCTCTGGGTCGCCGACATCACCTATATTCCGACCCAGGCTGGGTGGGTATACACAACGTTCATTCTCGACGTCTTCCACCGCGAGATCGTGGGCTGGCAGGTGACGAACCATATGCGTGAGTCTCTGGCCAGGGACGCGTTGACGATGGCTCTGGCCGCGAAGTTCAGGGCCGGCGAGGATGCGTCCGGGCTCGTGCACCACTCGGATCGCGGAGTCCAATTCAGGTCGATTCGCTACGGTGAGACCCTGGCTGACTCCGAGGTCGTGGCATCGGTGGGCTCTCGTGGGGATTCATACGATAATGCCATGGCTGAAGCACTGAATTCAGTCTACAAAGCGGAACTGATCGACCGTCGCGAATGGTCGGGGTTGATCGAGGTGATGGCAGCGACATCGAAATGGACCGGGTGGTACAACCGGCAACGACTGCATTCGGCGATCGGATATCGACCTCCGTTCGAGGTCCAAGCTGAGTGGACCAACCAGGGTGCGACCGCGAGCGTAGCTGCATAGAAAACCAGGAAAAACAGCCTCTATGAAACCCGGTGCTTGACAGACTCCGGAGCAAGGCACAAGGCTGAAACTGGCAAGTAAAAGCACATTTAGCTCCAACGAAATGAGGCATTACCATGCACTCGAACACTTCGCACCCAATGGCGAGCGAGGCCCTCGATTGGTGTTCTCACCGTCGTGCTGGCACTCACGCTCGCGATGTTCGCCGGACAGCCCGCCACCGCGACCACGACCGACTCCTCGGACGACCCGGGAATGTTCCAGGGGCCAGACGGCCTCGAACGTGGCATGGCCGAGGCTAAGGGTGGTCTTGGAATCCGCTTCGACCTGCAGCCAGGCGACGAGATTAAGATCTCCGACAACAAGCAACTCGCGACCGTTATCGCCGCCGATGGGACAGAGCTCGTGCGGTTCGATAGCCCGAAGGTCGAAGGCTCAGAGCACGCTATCTTCCTCTATGATGACGACGTCCTCACAGCTGAGGCAGCCAATGCGGATGGCACCCCTGTCGTCTCCGCACAAGGTTGTCCAAAGGCCTCCGCTATCAATTGGGGTTGGACGATCCTGTGGGACGGCATGGTGTGCGTCCCATTCGGGCTCGCTACCGGAGGCGTCGGCGGATTCATGTGCGGAGCCGCCGGAAGTGGCGTCTCCTCCTTCGTCCCCTGGGACAAGGTCTGTGACTAAGAGATGAGACACTTCATTCTCGTACTCGCTGCTGCGGCCACCACCTTTCTGATCGCGGCCGCAACAGCCGTACTCACGCACAAGCAGATCGACCTGTCACTCGTCCTGACCTGGATCCTGAACACGGCGCTCATAACTGGAATCGTCGAATACACGTGGCACACACGAGCGCGGTCCACCCGTGACAAGGAAGACCACCGTAAGGAACGTCCAGCGAGCCCGCGCGCAGACTGGCAGTAATCGGAAGCAACGGAATCTGCAAGAGCAGTAAATCGCTTCGCATCACCGGCACTCCCGGTGGTGACGCGGTCAAGGAGATGAAGTGCGTATGACTCTCGACCGGGAGGAATCCCAGACGATGGGCGATCTCAAGAATCAGCGCCTCAAGAAGTTTGGGCTCAAGGCGCTCGTGCTGATCCCCACCGCCTTGCTCGGATGGCTGCTCGGGATGAACAGTCCCATGGGCGCTGCCGTACCCGTCATCATCCTCGTCGGCGGGGTCGTCATCCTCGTCATCGACGGCGTCTTGAGACACAGGACAGAGAAACGCACCGCGCACGGCTGAGCGTCCGTGAGTGCGTTTTCACAACGACATGACATAGCAACAGCCCGTCACTTTCGTGGTGACGGGCTGTTGCTATGTCAACTTCCCGTTCGTTTCTCTCTATGTTCTGCGCGGAGAGTATTGACCCAGTAGGGGCCGATCGTGATGACAGTTGAGATCGTGTAAGCCTTCGCTTCGGCTGCATCGACGAGTTTGTCCACACGTTCTCGGTTGTCGTCGTTGATGCTCATCTGGTCGTAGTAGAACCGTAGGCCCCCGAACTTTTCATTGACCTGATCGACTTTGTATCCCGGTTCGATGCTGCCGATCTTGTTATCGAGATCGAGAATGAGCTGGTACCAGCCTGCCTGGCACTCCGGGTAGGCCCTTCGGCGTTCATAGAATTGACCCATCTGGTCTTCATTCATCAGTCTTCCGATCACTTGCTTCTACGAAACAGCCGGCGCAAGAACGAACCGCCGGCCGTTGGCTCTGACCGGACCGATTCGACCGCGGTCGAATCGGTCCGGTCAGGCCCGGTCACGGTCATACCGTCGTGGTCATCCTGGTCACGAGACCCGGCTTCGAACATCCTCATAGCCGTACGGAGGTCATCGAGGTTGTTCTGCAGGGTGCTCACTTGGGTACGCAGATGCTCAACCTCACGTTGCTCAGTGAGCAACTTCTGCTCAAGGTCGTGAAGGGTTTTCACCTGGGGTGATGGGTTTTGACCATGGTCATGACTATGGTCAAAATTGTTGTGAGTAAGGTCGGTGACTACCCTCTGACTATGGTCAGGAGGGGAGGGCTGACCAGGGTTGAGGCCAGCTGCGATCAAGTCCGTGACCGGAATCGTCCAGGCACCACGGGCACCCTGGGCGGCATTCGGTAATGAACCGTTCTTGATGCGGCGGCGGATCGTGGCCACTGACACCCCACACTCCCGTGCGGCCTGCTGGATGCTCCAGGACGGCCGTGGCGAGCTTGTCGTGGTCATTGGTCGCGTGCTTCGAGTTCGTCGCGGTGACGGCGCTGGAACGGGGAGAGCAGTTCAGACGGCATCCGCAACACCTTCATATCCTCAAGCTCCTGGATGTCTTCGGGTGTGACGTGGATGTTCATGTGCCCTCGACCAGCGGTGAGGGCGAGCTTTTCCGAGGTGACGGGTGACCCGGTTTCACCACAGGCAGGGCATTCCCACCGGAGGGTGGGGCCATTGTCGAGGGGGAGGACGAGAACGTCCATGAGCTGCCCGTCCCCCTACGTGTCAGGCTGGAGCAGGACCACGGTGACAGAGCAAATCAGTCCGACCACGTAGGGCGAGAACCAGGAAGCCAATCAATATGTCGAGTCTCGTTGTGGCCGAAGTAGGCCAAAATGGGTCCATGAGTAGTTCCGGACCGCGTGCCGGTGGACCGTCCCGTCGAAGGTCGTTCACTCCCGCGCAGAAGCTTGAGTTGTTGACCCAGTACGAGGACGCCTGCACCGGCAAGGAGGGCGGTGCTTTTCTGCGGGAACAGGGTTTGTATTCCTCGCAGATCGCTGAATGGCGAAAGCTTCGTGATGCCGGTGCTCTCACCGGAAAGAAGCCCGGGGAAACCATTGGCAAGCTCTCTGCAGAACAGGTCGAGATCGCGCGTTTGCGCCGCCAGCTGGAGGTGAGTGAGGGCCGGTTGGAACGAACCGAGGCTGCCTTGGGAATCATGGAAAAACTCTCGGCGTTCTTCGAGAACGCCATCAAGGAATCACCGGACGAGCCGAAGTCCAGAAAGAAATGACCAGCGCCTACCGGCATTTGGTGGAGGCGGCTGTTCCGACGCGGCAGGCCGCGGCCCTGCTCGGCCTCTCACGCACCACGATCTACCGTCAACCTGCCGCCCCGGTGGACCACGAGCCGGTGGTGCCGCCAAACAAGCTGTGTGCCGCGGAGCGGGCCGAGATCCTGGCGGCACTGAACTCCCCGGAGTTCGTGGACCTGGCGCCCCTGCAGGTCTACGCGAAGCTACTCGATGAGGGCATCTACCTGGGCTCGGTCTCCACGTTCTACCGGGTCCTGCAGGAGAACGAGCAGGTCAAGGAGCGCCGCCGGCTGGCCAAGCACCCGGCCCGGGCCATCCCGGAGCTGGTCGCTACCGCACCTGGTCAGGTGCTCAGCTGGGATATTACGAAGCTGGCTGGCCCGGTGAAGGGCAAGTACTTCGATTGTTACCTGATGGTGGACATCCATTCGAGGTTCATCGTCGGCGCGCACGTGCACGCCACCGAATCAGGGGTCCTGGCGATGGAGATGATGAAGGAGATCTTCGGCATCCACGGCATCCCCGAAATCGTCCACGCCGACCGCGGGACCTCGATGACGTCGAAGACCGTTGCCGGACTGCTCTCGGATCTGGAGGTCACCCGATCCCATTCCAGGCCCCGGGTGAGCAACGACAACCCGTACAGCGAAAGTCTCTTCAAAACCATGAAGTACGGGCCAACCTTCCCCGATCGCTTCGCGTCCCTGAGCGACGCGCGGGCCTTCATCAGTGAATTCGTGGATTGGTACAAGCACGCTCATCAGCATTCTGGCATCGGGTTCCATACTCCAGCCAACGTCCACTATGGCTTCGCCGATAGCGTCGCCGTGAAACGCTCACAGACCTTGGCTGCCGCGCGGGCCAAACACCCCCAAAGGTTCAGCAAGGCCACCGATCCCAAGATCCTGGCCCTACCCGGACCGGCATGGATCAACCAACCAAAGGAGGGCACCGAAACAGAGGCAGCCTAACCACTGCCTCACTCACCCTGGTACCGCTTGACTTGAAAAATTCCGAAGGCCTCGTTGAACGTTGGGACTGATGCAGCGTTTGGTGACACTGCCACCGGCACCTGCCAGTCCCCTCCTTGTTCGGACGGCTAACGCTTCTTTTGAGCTCGCTCAGCACCAAACAGCACGGCTGCTGCCGCCATCGGGACAACGATGAACATCGCCCAATTGTCGACCATTGTCTGTCCAACGTCGCCTTTTACGGCACCGACTATCGGTATGACTACAAACGGCACAACCGATATCGAAATCCAGACGAGCAAATAGTCCAGTTTTGATTCAGGCTTCTCTGTGAAGAAGCGTTGGAAAGCTCCAGGCATGATCTTTCCTTCAGCAGTACCGACTCGGTGACATGCTCATGCGGTGTGAAGCGGACTGTCGACAAGTTCGAGTTCCCCCGGCGTGTACTCAGGGACTGCTCGACAGCTCGCAAGTGAAGATATTCAAATATATTCTAGTTTCTTCAATATTTTCGCTCGGGATCTATGTAGCTTCCACCAGCTGTAAGTTCCCGTGGCCGTGACCTTCCCCAGTTCTTCGAGGCCAGGTATATCTCGATCCTTCAGGGTCCTGTCGATTTCCTCTTTATCCTTTCCCTTCATCGATTCAACTAAAGAGTTAGCTTCTTCGACTCGTGTGTTCGAAAAAGGATGGGAAGACAGTTCTTCGTCTATATCTTTCAGTTGATTCTCCAAATCAGACTGAGAAGGATTTTTGAACATCAACGTATCCTACTTTCCGAAGACACACGCAGCGGCAGCTCGACCAAACGCACCGGCAATCGAAGCCCAGGTGCCCATCGACGCGATTCGGGCGATATCCGGTGTGCTCAGACCCAATCCAACCAAACATTTGACGATGAAATACGGCAGTGCGTGTGTTTCCACGGAGACCGGATAGTCGACTTCCCCCGCTTCTTCCTCACTGATAGTTTGCGCCAGTGTTCCATCGTGTATCTGGAACTCAGTTTGCACCTTTTCCCCGCTCGCATCTGTCGCCCTGGCTACTGAGACTGCGAACTTGGTCTCTCCAGATTCGTCGACAATCGTGTCTCCCTTACCCGAGTCCACGAGTCTATCTCCGGCCTCTAAAGCGAGAGTATACGAAGCGGAATCGTTCTGTCCCTCTCCGCTGATGACGCCCGCGAGTTCGACACGGGATTGGCTGGTTGCGAACTGTTGGGAAGCCACTGTGCTCGTTACTTCGCTGCCTGTCGCGATCCCTGGATTCAATGTCACCAGCAAGGTTGCTGATATCGCAGCAACCCCCGCGGTGGCCGTCCTTTTCATGCTTGGTCGTATAGCCAACATGATTGTCTCCTCTAGCTGAAAAATCTGCATAAACTATGTAATGTACATCACGCTACCAGGCTTGCTGTACAAGGAAAACAGGCGGTTATAAACAATTACAGCAAATGCATATATTAGCTACGATGCGATCAAGTTCCAGGTCAGGCTTTTCGGGAACGTGAGATAGGACGTTCTTCTTCACTGGTAATTACGGTGGGTTGAATCAGCTGACATTATCTGTGGACCGCGCAGAGTGTCTTCACCGAGTATCTGTCCCCTGCGGTAGTGACGGTCGAGTTGGAGACGCCACACACCTCGCAGGTCGTGTAGGCCTTCACTTCGGTGAGCCAGCTCGGGTGTCACCCGAACCTGCATCAGTCCCGTCGTTGAAATGGCCCTCGGGAGTGTCCGATAAGTCAGTCAGAACATTGTCCGACAAGCCCCGAGACAACCTGTCAGATAAGTCGCTAGACATCACAATGTGGGCCCTGAAACTTCGATCGATCCCCAACGCATCGTGACTCAACATGCAGCGCGTGCTGGCCCCTCCACCCTGGCTTCTCCACGCCGATCCGGTGCAGCTGCTGATTTCTGCCCACCGCGGGCTGAGCATGCTTCACAGCACCAGCTTCTTCCGGCACCGCGCCTTGAGTTCAGGCGCCTGGTCGAACAGCTTCCGGGAGAACGTCGCCACATTCATGACTTCCTTGAACTTGAACCGGATCACCTTGTATCCCATCGACAGCAGCCGATTGTGCTGCCAGCTCTCCTTGTTCATGACGGTGATTCCTCCATCCACATACTTCTGAGTTCCGTCGACGTACAGGGCAACACCACCGTCTTCGAAAAGAAAATCCAGCCGCGTCAAGGTCCGATGGCCCTCTTTGACGTCGACCTGCTGAACGAAATCGTGCAGACCCAGCAGGTGCAGATTAAAGGACGCTCGGCTCACGGCATAGCTTTCCGAGAGTGGAGTGATCAGTGCAGCAAGTGTCCGCGCGCTCTTCTTTCCCCGGGGCATTCGGGCTATCGGCGGGCCGAAGAGCCCGTCGACCGCATCGGGTACCAGCGACATGACCTGGGGCGGATAGCCGGTTTTGAAGATTGCCTCTTCATCCGTGCCGAGCAACGACCAACGCAGCACTTGCTCGATCGCGGCGAATGCGGCTGCCGGACCCAGCGCTGTCTTCAGTGCCAGCGCGGTCTTCGCGGGCGTAGTGACCCTGATTCCGGCGACTTCGCTGACATCCTCGGTGCGCACCGATATGCGCCGCCTGATCAGCGAAGCGGTGCGGCAGCTGGACACAGGATGGGCGACGTTGACCGGCTGAGTCGGCACGTCGAAGGTCCCCAATTTGTGAAGCTTCGCCGCCGATACTCCCCACACCACGTCATCAGGCCGATAGTGGGGATAGTGGAGAATCCGAAGCCGATCGAGATGTTCGCGGTACTTCCTCTGTTGGGAGCGCTCTCTGTGACGTCCGGCCTCGTGGTAATCCATCCACGCCTTGTCGAGCGCAAATCTGGTGAATCGCCGGTGCGATGAGACCCGGCACCTGCGTATGACCGAATAGACACCGCGATCAAGCTTCAACAGGCAGCAGCCCAATGCACTTCTGATTTCCGGGGTGGCCGCACCGGCTGCCCTGAGGTCCTGGAAGTAGACGATGTTGTACATGCCCACACGGTGAAGGGCCAAGAGCACTGGTGGCCAGCGAGCAAGAGGCACTTGTGGATCACGCGGGTCTGTCCCCAATCGCATTACGCGTGAGTCTGCGCAGAACCCACAGCAGACCGTGACCAAGTGGGCCTCGGCTTCAGACAAGTGAACCAGGCTCGCTCTGTGCAGCACCGGTGTTTCTCTGTGCTGGTCTCGCGCGGCCCCGGCACGCAGCGTCGAGTGGACTGCACCGAAGTGCATAGGCACACAGGGAGAAAAGGACCGATCGAAGTTTCAGAGCCCCGCTTCAAAGGGGAGCCTTGAGACTTCGATCGGTCCCCAAACTGTCCACACCCTCATACGCTCAACTCGGCGATGGGCTGAGTTCTCATTCCCGGTGCAACCAGGCCTCGTAGACCTCACGCTTGGACAGCCCGAACTGCTTCGCGACCTGCCCGGCAGCGTCTTTCGCACGCACTCCAGACTCCACGAGTTCACCGACGGCGTCGAGGTGATCCTCAGGGGCAGTCTCGACCGCAGTCGCTCCGGCGAGCACGAGGGTCAACTCCCCTCGCAGACCGTCAGCAGCACGGTCGCGCAACGAGGACACGGTCCCCCGCAGGGTCTCCTCATACGTCTTTGTGAGTTCGCGGCTGATGGCCATGGGCCGGTCGGGTCCGATCACGGCGAGGAAGTCGTCCATGGTGGAGGCGATGCGGTGCGGGCTTTCGAAGAACACCATGGTCCGCTTCTCACTGCGCAGCTCTTCGAGGAGGTTCTTTCGTGCCCCGGACTTGCGCGGCAGGAAGCCTTCGAAGCTGAACCGGTCGCTGGGCAGTCCCGAGACCGCGAGCGCCATGAGCACGGCAGAGGGCCCAGGCGTGGAGGTGATCGGTAGGCCTGCCTCAGCGCAAGCCTTGACAACGCGATACCCGGGGTCCGAAACCGCCGGCATACCCGCATCGCTGAGGAGGACAACCGTCTGACCGGAGCGGATGAGTTCGACGAGCTCAGGCGCCCGAGACTGTTCGTTGTGGTCGAAGACGCTGATGACACGTTTGGTATGTGTCAGTTCCAGGCGCTGGGTCAGCGACAGGAAACGGCGAGTGTCCTCGGCTGCGATGACATCGGCTGAAGCGATGGCACGCTGCATGCGCTCACTGGCATCGCCGAGGTTGCCGATCGGAGTCCCAACCAGAATGAGTTGGCCCCCGGTTGAGACCGTGGCCGGGTCGGAGCCCGATGCGACCGGTGACGAGGCCACATCATCGGCAAGGAAGTCATCGTTGCCATCGTCGTCCGGGCTTCCGGACATCAACCGGCTGACCCCGCACCGACCATGGCGACTCCGAAGATGAGAACCATGATGCCGACATAGCCAACCCAGAAGAGGATCCACAGTGCAGTGCCGCCGTAGCCGACCCACAGTGCGGCTACGGCCAAGCCATCTCCGCGTTCTCCAGACTGCCGAATCTGTTTGCGGGCAATATGGCCCATGATGATTCCGGCGATGCCTGCGAGGAAGATGCTGCTCATCACACCGAAGATCGAGGCGACGAGGGCAATGATCGACAGTGTGTTCGTGGGCG
This sequence comes from Brevibacterium sp. CBA3109, assembly GCF_040256645.1. Lineage (NCBI taxonomy): Bacteria > Bacillati > Actinomycetota > Actinomycetes > Micrococcales > Brevibacteriaceae > Brevibacterium > Brevibacterium koreense. The sequence goes on from NZ_CP158281.1 coordinate 2,798,204, forward strand.
GCAACGGCTGGTAGCTGTACGCCGTTCCGGGGCCTCCGCCGGCATATTGGGTGCTGGAGCCGTATGCAGAGTTGGCTGGGTAGCTCGCGGCACCGTAGTTGGCTTGCGCGGGGTTGTATTCGCTGCCAGTCGCGGGGCCTGACTGCGGCTGCTGATAATACATGTCTGGATTGTTCCAGTTGTTCTGACTGCTCATGGCGCGATCTCCTTGCGTATGCCTACCACGGTACCGAGTCGTTCTCTATGACAAAAGGTGAGGTTGTTACAGATGTGTCTCAGTTCAGTCAGGTGGCCGCTTCCGCAGCTGCAACCATCATGATGGCGAACACCGCGATCGCGAGATAAAGACCCCAGAAGAGGAGCCAGAATCCGACACCGAGGTACCCGACCCAGAGCGCTGTCAGTGCCATCGGGTCTCCGCGTTCGCCCCGCTGACGGATCTGTCTGCGGGCAATGTGGCCCATGACGATCCCAGCGATGCCAACGGGAACAAATGATGTCATAAACCCGGCAAACGAAAGCACCATGCCGATGATCGCCACGGTGTTGGTCGGTGCAAGCGGCTGGTAGATGCACGGCACTGGGCCAGCGAGGGCAGGTTTGGCTCCATCTGCGATAGCCCTGGGATTGGCGGAATAACCTGAGTAGCCGCCGCAAGCCGAGTGGCGCGAAGGGCCGTTGCCGCCGGTGGAGGGAAGGTCCCGAGTGTACATGTCTGGCTTGCTCCTGTTGCTGCGGCTGTTCAGGGGGTGGTCCCTGGTGAAGGGACGTTCCCCTGCGTCTGCCACAACGCTATCGAGCCGCCCAGCTCCGAAAGGGACGATCGTGTTGCAATCCTGCACCACCGGTGTCAGGACGCCACCGGTGTCAGGTCAGAAAATGAAACCTCACAAGCCTGTCCTGCAGGAGTCGATCTCTCAGTAGCTCATCCCCGCAGCGAGGAATCCGAGTCCTAGAACGCCGATGACGATGACGATCATCAGCAAAGCAAAGCCGATGCCGATATAGCCCATGACCAACCCGGCGGTCGCCTGGCCTCGACCGTCTTCGCCGGTCTTTCTGATCTGGCCGCGTGACACGTGGCCGAAGATGACCGCGAGGATCGGGGCGATCCATAGAAACATCGCCACGATTGAGAACAGTATGCCGATGATGGGGACCAGTGAGAGGAGGCTGCAGACCAAGCCTCCGGCGAGCCCGATGATGCCCATCCACATCGCCCAGCCCGACAGGGAGTTCACTGCTGGCCGCACCATCATCGTCGGCGCACCGTAGGTCACAGGCTGGCTGTATGCGCCCGGCTGACTGTAGCCATATGCGCCCGGCTGGCTGTACGCGTCCGGCTGACTATAGATCGCGGGGCCGGGCTGGGTCTGCTGATACTGGTTCGGATTCGAATACTGGCCCTGGTCCTGATACTGGCCCGAGCCGTATCCCGGCTGAGGCTGCGACCCGCCGTATCCATTGTTGAACTGCTGGGATCCGACCTGCGGTGGATCGCTCGGGCGATAGTTCGGGTTATAGGACACGCTCATCACCGTTTCATTCGTTTGCCGCCTGTTGAGGACTACCCTAGTCGTCCAGAAGGCCCGAAGGACAATACGCCGACGTCTCATCACTCGCCGATCTCCCTTCGCATGCAAACGACTCACCCTGAGGATCAGATGGGAACAAGCGTCTCGTTCGACCTTAAACTTGACGATAATGACTCAACCCGAAGATCCCCAGGCGCCGAGGCGGTCCACCGACCACACGGATGAGTCGACCGACCCCACACACTCCCGAACCGACCGCCCCTCGCCAACGACGACCGCGGCACCCACCAAACTCATCGCTCGGGAACGTCGCGCTCACCGGCGCGAATCGATCCGTGCCAAAGCCGCTGACATCCGGAGGCGCTCCTTCACCGCCGGAATGTGGGCGACTCGCGCACCGGTCTGGATGTGGCCTGCCCTGCTGATCATCACGGCGATCGGCGGCGTCCTCCGACTCTTCAACTTGGGCTTCCCCCACCGCCTGATCTTCGACGAAACCTATTACGTCAAGGACGCCTACTCGGTCTTCAAGTTCGGCTACGAACGCTCCTGGCCGGAGAACGCCGACGACTCCTTCAACGCCGGTGACCCGAGCGTCATCGAGTCGACCCCCGAATATGTCGTCCACCCGCCGTTGGGCAAATGGATCATCGGCGCCGGAGTCCACCTCTTCGGTGCCGATGACTCCTTCGGCTGGCGGTTCTCTGTGGCGATCGTGGGAACGCTGACGATCTTCCTCATGGGCTTCGTCGCGTGGAAGCTCTTCCGCTCCGCGTTCTTCGCCTGCGTCGCAGCCGGTCTGCTCTCGATCGACGGTGAGCACTTCGTGCATTCGCGCACGAGTCTGCTCGACATCGTCCTCATGGCCTTCGTCCTCCTCGCCTTCACCTTCATCGTCCTCGACCGGGAGTTCGTGACGAAGCGACTGGAGAAATGGGCGAAGGCCCCACCACCCGCCAACGGTCCCCCCGCCGAGGCGGTCGCCGCCTCGACTGCTGAGTCGGCAGCCGACGCGCCCGCACCCGGAGCACCAGAACGGATTCGCGATCGTCGCCCATCGCGCAGCAAGGATCTGATCAACTTCGGGCCCCGCCTCGGCGTGCGTCCCTGGCTCATCGCCGCAGGCATCAGCCTGGGTTTGGCGATGGGAGTGAAGTGGTCGGGACTCTATGCCCTCGCCGCATTCGGGATCCTCGTCGTCGCCTGGGACGTGCATTCACGCCACCGTGCAGGCATCGTCCACCCCTGGCTCGGCATGCTCATCCGCGACAGCATTCCTGCGTTCATCAAGTTGGTGCCCGTGGCCCTGCTGACCTACCTCGTCACCTGGACCGGGTGGATCCGCTCCGACGATGCCTGGGACCGGCAATGGGCCTTCGACAACGCCGGCTGGTGGAGCGCCCTACCTGACTGGCTGCTGTGGCTGCCGTCTCTGGCCCACTATCACTACACGGCGTATTCGTTCCATGTCGGCCTCGATTCGGAACACCCCTACATGTCGAACCCGTGGGGTTGGATTCTCCAGTGGCGCCCGACCTCGTTCTACTACGAATCCCCTGATCAGGGAAGCATGGGCTGCGCCGTGGAGCACTGCTCCGCAGCGATCACCTCGGTCGGCAATCCCGTGATCTGGGGGCTGGCACCCATCGCCATCCTCGTCGCACTGGTTGCTTGGATCATCCGCCGCGACGTCCGCGCCGGTGTCATCCTGGCCGGACTCGCCGCCACCTGGCTGCCGTGGTTCGCCTACCAGGAACGCACCATCTTCACCTTCTACACGATCGTCATGGTGCCCTTCGTCGTCCTCGCATTCACCTACTGCCTCACACTCATCTGGGGCCGAGTCCCCAACTCCCGTGGCCCAATATTCGCCGGCCGCGGCACTCGAATCCCCTGGTCCCTGTTCGGCCGTCGGATGACCGTCGGGCTCATCCTCGTGGCCGCGATCATGGCCTTCGCCTACTTCTGGCCGATCTACACAGGCGCTGTCATCCCGTTCGATGCCTGGAACAACCGCATGTGGAACGTCACCTGGCGCTGACCACCCACAGGCACACCGACCTCACCTGACGCTGACCATTCAGCTCCATCACGGGTGACCACCCCCGCCCCACGGCACCTCGACATACACCCGCCACGAAGCCGTCGCCTCGGCGACATTGCTCGTTCATCTGGGGGCCACATGCCGTCGTTAGCGTCGAATCATTGTGAATGACCAATCGATTCTGACTCCCCCAGCCCCCGCCGAGAGCGCAGCACGGCCGCATCGGGCGGTGGCCATCATTCCCGCCCGGGGCGGCTCCAAGGGAATTCCGCTGAAGAACCTGCAGAAGGTCGCCGGCATCTCTCTTCTGGCACGCGCGATCAACGCGGCCAGGTCGACCCCGAGCATCGACCGCGTTGTCGTCTCGACCGACCACGAGGGCATCGCGGCTGAGGCGATCCGATCCGGCGCCGAGGTGTCCCACCGTCCCGCAGACATCGCCGGTGACACCGCGACCAGTGAGTCGGCGCTGATCTACACGCTGGCCAGCCTCGGCGAGGAATTCGACACCACCGTGTTCATGCAGTGCACCTCACCGTTCATCGACTCGGCCTCGATCGACAACGCGGTCGCAACCGTCCGTGACGGTGATGCCGATGTCGTGTTCTCCGCCGTCGAGGACCATTCGTTCCTGTGGCGCCTCGATGATGGCGCTACGGCAGTGGCCGTCGGTCACGAAGCCAGCTTCCGGCCCCGCCGCCAGGACCGGGCCAAGCACTACAACGAGACCGGTGCGTTCTACGTCATGCGCACCGACGGTCTCCTCGAACATGAACACCGTTTCTTCGGTCGTGTCGCAATCGAAGAGGTCCCACCCGAACACGCCCGTGAAATCGACGACATGTCCGACCTGTCACTGGTCCGCGCGATCGCCTCCACACAGGAAACCGCGCAGGTCATCGACGTCGACGCCCTCGTCACCGACTTCGACGGAGTCCACACCGACGACGGTGCCTACGTCGACGAGGACGGCAACGAACAGGTCCGGATCCACCGCGGCGACGGCATGGGAGTCTCACGCCTCGTGAGATCAGGGCTGCCTGTCATGATCCTGTCGAAGGAACGCAACCCAGTTGTCACTCGCAGGGCGGAGAAACTTCATGTGGACGTCACTCAGGGCGCCGACAATAAATCCCAGGTCCTGCGGTCGTGGATCGATGACCAGGGCCTTGACCCAGCCCGAGTGGCCTACGTCGGAAACGACATCAACGACCTCGAAGCCTTCGACGTCGTCGGCTGGCCCATCGCGGTTGCCGACGCCCATCCCAAGGTGCTCGCAGCGGCTCGAGTCGTCCTCGATCGGCCCGGAGGAAAGGGAGCGGTCCGCGAAGTCTGCGACCTCATTCCCGTGTCGAACCAGGCAACGCAGCAGCTGCCGACGCGAGCACTGGCATCGGTGCTGGGCTCCGATCCGTTCGGCTCCGCTGGCCACAACGAAGGCGCAGCAGCAGACGCACACCAGACACCCACTTACCGACCATCCATCCCGCAGCAACAGCCGTTGCTCACGAATCACGCAGAAGGTTTGCGTACCAATCGAAAGCAGGTTTCATGACTGATCTACTCGCCCCTGTGGCCATCGGCAACCACCTCGTCGGCCCGAATCAGCCCGTGTACATGATCGGCGAAATCGGCATCAACCACAACGGCGACGTCGAGATCGCGAAGCAGCTCATGGATGTCGCCGTCACCGCCGGTGCCCAGGCTGTGAAGTTCCAGAAGCGCAACCCCGATGTGGCTGTGCCCGAACACCAGAAGTCCAAGATGCGCTCGACCCCATGGGGCGAGATGACCTACCTCGACTACAAGTGGCGCGTCGAATTCGGCAAGGACGAATATGCCGAGATCGACCGCTACGCCAAGGAAGTCGGTCTGCAGTGGTTCGCCTCCCCCTGGGACACTGACTCCGTGGACTTCCTCGAAAACGAGTTCGATGCGCTGACCTACAAGGTCGCCTCGGCCTCGCTGACGGACTTCGAACTCCTCCGGGCCATCGCCGCGACCGGCAAACCGGTCCTGTGCTCCTCGGGCATGTCCGACTGGGCCACGCTGGATGCAGCCGTCGAGGTCTTCGATCGCGACAAGCTGGTTCTCATGCACGCCACCTCGACCTACCCGCTGCCTCCCGAAGAGGTCAACCTCAAGGCCATCACCACCATGCGCGAGCGTTACGGCGTGAACGTGGGCTACTCCGGCCACGAGCTGGGCCTCGAGATCTCCTTCGCCGCCGCAGCACTGGGCGCAGTGACCATCGAACGCCACATCACCCTGGACTCCTCCATGTGGGGCTCGGACCAGTCCGCATCGATGGAGCCACGCGAGTTCACCTCACTCGTCAAGGGTGTACGCGTCCTCGAAACCGCCTTCGGCGACGGCGAAAAACGCGTCATGCCAGGCGAAGAGTCGAAGATCGATTCGCTCCGCAAGGTCAGCGTCTGACCTGATCGCGCTTTGACCTGAACAGCTGATCACGGCCCCATCACCTCGCCGAGGTGGTGGGGCCGTTGTCGTGGTCGCACGCCGAGGTGGTGGGACAGTTCCGAGATGATCGCCTCATTGCGTAATTACTGGGCCGCTCTATGTTCGGATTACGAAATTAGGAACTGGCAGTGGTCGTCCGCCTTCGCCGTCTCTCACGACCAATAGCGACCACAATAGCGATGGCAGCTAGCAGCAATCCCGCGCACCACAGCCACACAGCATAGGGTGCAAACCACGGACTGGTTCCGACGACAGGCAAAAACGCCGCGACCATTAGCAGTATCAAAACGATATGTTTACGCAATGGGCTCCTCACAGTTGCGCTAGGCATTTGCCAACATTCGTACCGTTCAGCGCATCAAACACAGCGACTCAGACCAGGCACCTTGCTCTCACCGTAACAGCCCACGCGACTCCCCATTCTCCACTGCATGCGCTTCTATTCAGCGTTTGAATGCGCGCTTGATTCTTCGTGCTCTCCACGTCAGCCCATGTGCAGTCTTGTCGATGAGAACCTTCGCTTCGGCGGTGGCAGTGCGGTCGTTGACCGACCTGAGCAGGGCCTTGGTTTCGTCGAGCTGTTTCCCCAGTCCGGCGGCAGCTACGGCGTGGCGGTTCCTCTCCGCGGTCTGAGCGTCAAGTTCCGTGGTCCGGGCATCAAGCTCCGCAGACTGTCGCTCGAGCTGAGACTCCTTGTGGTTGAGCTCCGCTCGAAGGTTCTCGCGTTCCGTCTCGAGGCCCTTGCTGTGCGTGGCTAAGCTTTCGAGCTTCTTCTTGTGCTCGCGGCGGACTTTTGTGAGGTCTCGCGTCTGCGCGGCACTGAATTCCTCAGCTTCAGCCACAGCCGCGAGGTGGAATTCCTCGGCTCGGATATCGACAGAGGTGCGCAGCTTCTCAGAACCAGGTAACTGCCCAGCAGTCGTTTCCGTCGAAGCGGGGCGGGACCCAGGTCGCAGCAGATCGTGGATCACTTCATGGTTGTCTCGAGTGAGGTCGAACAGATCCTGCCGAGTAGACAGAAGTTCGCATTGCAGATCATTGCCCTGTGCGTAGGCCCGCTCGACCGTGTCGACGATCCGCTGCGCCAAGGTCAGCGCCCGCCGAGCAGTTTCGCAGCCAGTTTCGCTGCCAATGTCACTCTCATCCGCCATGCCCTCCGGCGCCACAGGCACAACGAATTCGGGATGCCCGATGTCCTCGGCGAAATACCCCAATTTCGCATGCAGGTCCAAGGAAATCGGGATCGAACCGACTCCGAAGGGAATCATCTGCGCGTGCCCGCGACCACCCAGCACATAGGGAATGGAGGCGAACAGATCGAAGCCGGCGAAGAACCCGACGTTCGGTCCATGCAGCCTGACCTCTTCGACTTCAGGCACCTCGGCGAGCAACTGCCGTGACACCTCGGCGTCATCGGGGTGGAAGGGAACGCTGAGGATGGTCCAGTCCTTGGCCACAAGCATGCGGGCGGCTTCGATCGTGGCCTGGTGGATCACCTCGGCGTCGAAGCCGGCAGCCTGTTGGCGCGGATGAACGAGCATCTGGATCGCCAGGACCTTCTGGCTCGGATCGGGGCGGCGGTCGATCAAGGGCTCGTAGAGCAGACCCGCGATGGTCGTCGGACACGGCTGGAAGCGGATCGCTTCCGAGCGAGAGATCGTCCCCACCTGGGATTCCGACGCTTGGCCCGCGGCCAGTGCCTGATTCGGCAGTCGCCGATCGTAACTGCCGTCCACACCGAGGAACCGGGACATCGTGCGCATGCTGCCGGTGTTGCGCAGGCCGAAGAACACTGATTGGTCGAGGACCCGGCTGACATGGGAGTGCATGCGCTCGTCGAATTCGGGCTGGCCGGGGAACCGGTTGTCACCGAGGGCATAGATAATGAGCGGGACTTCGATGGCGGCGAGCGCCTCGGCGGAGATCTTCCACTGCCACCCCGACAGCCGGTTCGGGTTCGTGTCCTGCGGAAACAGCCCGCCACCGCCGATGACGACAGCATCGGCCGCTGAATTGATTCGCTCGACGAGAGCTAAATCCACCTCGCGGCGCAGGGCCGCCGCCGATGTGAAATCCACCTCATTACCCGACTGCCACATGCCGCCGCCCGCCCGACCAGAGGTGCTGCTGACGCCGTCTGCGCCACCGGACCCCAGCATTCGGAAAGCGTCCCTGACCACAGGGAACAGGGCCTTGTCGCCGTAGTTTCCCCAGGTTGGGATGTCGAAGTGGAACAGCTTCAAGTCCGGCATTGCACAAGGCTATGGGCGGTGGGCGAACAGTAGGTGAACTTCACCTGTCCAGGGCGTCAACCTCGGCGCAACCCACCGTTCGCTTAAGAATTCTACGATCAATCGAAAGCAAACCACACAGACCGTCCGCCCAGGAGACACCGTGCACGCACCAGCGCACGACATAAACTCCACGAGTGAACAGCACCACCGCGAAAGGACCCAATGACAGCGCCAGTCGTCAGTGTCATCATCGCAGCGAAGAACGCCGAGGAAACGATCGGCGGGAGCCTGCAGAGCCTGGTCAACCAGCGCTTCGGACGTGACGAATTGGAAGTCATCGTTGTCAACGACGGGTCCACCGATGACACCGCGGAAGTCATTGCCGAATTCGGCGACCGGCTCAACCTGGTGACCATCCACAACGCGGAATCGCGCGGCGTCTCCACGGCACGCAACACCGCGCTGGAAGCTGCCACCGGTGACACGATCACCTACCTCGACGGTGACGACTGGTACGCGCCTGGCCATCTGCGGTCCCTGACGGACTCGATCACCGGTCTGGGCGTGGACTTCGTCAAGACCAACTACCTCATCGTCAACGGCTTCAACCGCAAACTGCGCAACGCCCCCTGCTTCACCCACAACACGGCGCTCAACCCCCGCGACTACATCCTCCCCCACGACGCCTCGACCATGGTCGACTTCCCCGAGTGCTGGACCGGCATCTACTCCCGGTCCATGGCTCAGCGTGGCCTGCTCGAGTTCAACCCGGAACTGCGCACCTGTGAGGATCGTCCCTGGACGTGGCGCCACCACTTTGAGACCGACAGCTTCGCCGTCGTCGACACCGCTGGCCTCTGCTATCGCAAGGGCAGCCCCACCTCGTTGACGGCGATCTTCGACGAACGCCAGCTCGACTTCATCCCCGCCTTCCGTTCCGTGTTCGCGATGCTCGAGGCCAACCCGGAGTTCCGCCGCTTCGAACGCAAGGCCGTGCGCAACTTCCTCTCCATCCTCTACTTCCAGGTTCACAACCGCGGCGCCTCAATGAACCACCAGGTCAGGTCGCAGCTCAACCTGGGAGCGGTGAACACGCTCAAGGGCGTCGATGACGACATCATCGACGCTGCCCTGCACAACTTCGGGGAGCACCGGCTGCCCGTGATCGAGTCGATCGTCAGGAGGGCACGCTGATGACCCAGATCATCCAGGTCTCCACCCAGTACCAGCTCGCGAACATCGTCGCCCTGATCCGCGCCGGACACCTCGGTGGCACCGAGATGCGCCGGATCCTCGTCATCGCCAACAACTCCTTCGCCCCAGAGCTGACTCCCGCCGCGGATGACATGCCCGGATCGGCCAGCCTGCTGACCTGCTTCGATCTCATCGTCGACTGGAATGCCACCATCTGGCCCAACCACCCGAAGACCTTCGGGATCTCCGGCGAACGCGCCCCCATCATGGCGAGATCGCTGCGCTCGGAATGGGCGATCGCGGAGAACGAACCCATCGATCTCATCGTCGAGTCCCTGCCCGGCCACCCGGCCGGTGTGCTCACCCAGATCTTCACCACCGCGAGAATTTCGGTGCACTCCGATGGGCTGATGAGCTACGGCCCGATCCGCAATCCGCTGTCCCTGCCGCAATACCAGCGCCTCCAGGCGATCTACTACACGGACCTCCTGCCGGGCATCACCCCACGTCAGCTGGTCGAGCACTCCCCCGAGCGTGTGGTGCTGCCGGCCGCGGACCTGAAGTCGGTCATCGAGGACATGGCCGCCGAGGTGGCCCCGGAGTTGGCGGCGGCGAAACTCTGCGATCCGATCCCCGAGGCTGGAATGGTCCTGGGCCAGTACCTCGCCCAGATCGACCTCATCACCGCCGAGGAGGAGCTGGATCTGCACCTGCAGATGATCGATGAGGTCAAGGCTCGCGGACTGTCGGCTGTCATCTTCAAACCACACCCCACCTCGGCGCGGACGACGACCGAACCATTGCGTCAGCGCAGCCTGGAACTGGGACTGGAATTCGTGCTCGCCGATGTGCCGCTGCTGGCCGAGATCGTCATCGCCACCACCCGACCATGCCTCGTCGTGTCCTGCTATTCCACCGGGCTCGCGACCGCACGAGCCCTGTTCGGGACCGACACGGCCGCGATCGGCACCTCGATGATGCTGCAGGTCCTAGCGCCGTACCAGAACAGCAACCGGATCCCGCTGACCATCGTCGATGCCCTGCACACGGGCGGATACGTCCTGCCCGGCGAGCTCGCCGAGGTGACACCTGGGCCGCCAGCGACCACCCCCGTGAACGCGGAGTCCGGCACGAAGCCCGCCCGCACAAAGCCCACCGGCACGAAGGACCTGGGTCCGCTCATCGACGCCGTCACCTACTGCATGCAGTCCGAGACGGCCTCCCACCTACGGGGCAACGCGAGCGACTTCCTCGAATCGGCCGTCGGCGGTCAGGACATGAAGTACTTCAAACGCAAGCGTCTGACGAAGCTGGATCTGCCCGGACGCCTGGAGATTCCATCGCATCGCAAGGGGCTCAGCTCAGCCAAGCGACGTCTGCGCACGCAGGCGAAGCACGCTCAGCACATCCTGAAGACCTACGGGATCTCCATCGACGGCCCGAAGCTGGTCCCGAAGGTGAAGTCGACACTGAGCTCGAGGCTTGGAGGCGGAAGAGACCGATGATGGCCAAGAAGACTCAACTCACCTCGATCGCCTTCGTCGAGTCGCCCCTGCAGTTCCTCTCCGCACTCGAAGCCCACGAACCTGCTGAGGAGCTGCTGATACGGGCCCGCGCCAATGCGAAGGGCATGACGTCGTTCCTCGATGCCTTCGACTCCGCATGGCTGCCGAAGAACATCACCCTCGAACGCGTCGGGGCCAAGCCCGGAGTCCTGCGCAAACAGAACTTCGATCGCATCTACATCGGCGATGCCTGCTCCGGGCAGGTCCACAAGGCACTCGCACTGGCCTACCTGGAGCGTCGCATGCCGGAGGTCGTGATCCTCGACGACGGTCTGGCCACCTATTCGACCATCGAGATCCTCACGGCCAAGCGCGGACCCCTCGTGCGTCCGCGGCAGAAGCTCAAGGCTTCACGTGCGGTCATGTCCGCACACGTCGCAGACCGTCTGCGTGGGCTGGCACCGGCAGGGAGGCTGCGCTGGCACACCGCATTGCCGGTGTCGAAGACCATGCGCAAGGCCTTCCTCAAAACAGGCGCGGAGATCACCCGCCATAAGTTCGAACACCTGCAGACCCTGCCCACCGGCGGCAGCCACCCAAGAGACAACCCGGTCATCGGCTCGGCCCTCGTCGCCGACGGGCTCATCCACGCAGACTCCTACCGCACCTGGCTCGAGGAACTCATGGCCGACGGTCCGATCACCTATTACCCGCACCGCCGAGAGACCGACGAGTTCCTCGCCGAGCTCAGCCGTGACGAGCGTGTGCGCATCAAACACGTCGGCCTGCCGATCGAACTGCGCCTGGTCAATCTGCCGCCGAATTCCACCATCCGCAGCCTGCCCAGCACCGCGGCGATCTCCTTGGCAACACTGAACCCGGACGTGACGATCGCCGTCACCAAGATTCCGGCCGAATGGTGGACCGGCGCCTCAGCCGATAGTCTGCGTAAGTCCCTCAATACCCAATCGGTCAAGGCAGATGTCGATACCTGATGCACATTCGGTCGAGCCGATCCGGATCGTCTCCGTCTCCGACTCCGAGTCCTACCTCAAATGGGCGACCCAGCTGCTGAGTTCCCTGCCCGGCGTCGAAGCCCACGTCTACCTCATCGACAGCCCGATTCTGCCCACCGCAGAGCAGATCACCCACGCTATCGCCGGCACCGCCTGGGCCGGCCGCACCATCCCCGTTGTCACCCGCACCGACCTGGCCCACATCATCACCGACCATCACGCCGACATTGTGCTCGGGGCCGCCACCGGGCCGATCGTCGCCCAGCTCTTCCTCACCGCGCACCTGCTCGATCACCGCCCAGCCCTGGTCTCCGGCCTACCCGGAATGGGGCTGCCCGCCAGCAAGAAGGGCATGAACTATCGCCGCCTGATGGATGCGTTCATCACCCATTCCTTCGCCGAGGTGGCCCAGTACACCGAGGTCAGTGCACTCACGCAGGTGCCCTGTGAGATCTACCTGACCCGCCTGCCCATGCTGCGCTCGACGGGGATCCCCCAGCTTGTCACTCCTGCGAGTGCATTCCAGCCCGACGCTGGTGAAGCATCCAAGCCTATGCAGACCGAAGTCCCCCGAACACTTGTGTTCGCTCCGCAGGCCAAGGTGCCCGAGGCGCTCGGTGATCGAGAAGCAATCGTGGCCGCGCTCGCCGAGTTCGCCTCACGTCACGCAGACTCGAACGCGGTCATCAAGATGCGTTCGCGGCCCGGTGAGCACGAAACGCATCACGAACAGCACTCGTACGTCGATATCCGCAAAGGCCTGCGTGATCTGGGTGTTCCTGGTACTGAGCGTATCGAGCTCGGCTATGGTCCACTGGACGACTTCCTCGTGCCCGGTGCCGCGCTGGTGACTGTGTCATCGACGGCGGCGTTGGAGGCCTTCGACCGCGGCATCCCCACCCTGCTGATCTCGGACTTCGGCTTCGACAGGAACCTGCTCAATGAGGCCTTCGCCGATTCCGGTGCCACCGGCAGCCTCGCCGAGGTGACGGCCGGGACCATCGGATTTCCCACCTCGGCGTGGCTGGCCGAGAATTACTTCCACTCCGACGACGGCAGACTTCGTCACCATCTGGAGCTCCTGGCCACACGTGCCAGGGCAGGTCAGCTGCCGAACCGGCGCAGCGCCGTGTGGAAGCAGAAGCGTCTGCTCATCCGCGCCGAGCTGCGCACCATGGCCCCGGCTCCGGTCGTTCGCGCCTACCGAAAACTGCGCTACGCGAGGTAAATGAGGCTGGCCCGCCGGCTGCCTTTTTCAGTTCCGGTCGTCGGGAACCCTGCGGGGCTCGTCCATCTCGACAACGACCTCGGCGGCCGGTGATGCTTCCTTGAATACCCACGTCCGGTAGGCGTAGAAGCGGAAGAACATCGCCAGTCCGACGCCGATGATGTTCGTCGAGATGTTGTAGGTCAGCTGGTCACGCATATCGAGCAGGTACCAGGTCACGCCCAGCGGGATGACGGAGATGACCATTCCGGCCATGTTGACGGCGACGAAGAGCAGGATGCCGCGCAGGTTCGAATCGGTCGTCCGATCCCCGTAGGTCCAGAGCTTATTGCCGATCCACACAACGACCATGGCGATGATGGTGGAGACGATCTTGGCTTTGATCGGACTGCCCTCGAGCAGCGGAGGGATCGAGCCCAAGCCGTAGGCGAGGACGTTGGAAAGCCCCACGTCGACGATGTATCCCAGACCACCGACAGTGAGGAATTTGAACGCTTCCGCCGCGAGGCGCCGCAACCGGGCCGACAATGACTCTTCCATTACAGGCATCGAGTCTAATCGGCCAGGTTTCGGACTCGCTGAATGCCCCCGAACGCGGCGTGCCCGGCGATCACGAGGTCTCTCAGGGCCCCGGCTCCGAAACATCCATGGCTGTCGGGGCTCGCTGGGTGTGCCGCATTGCCAGGACGAACAGCAGTGCGGTGGTGACGGCGAGCGCTGGCCAGAACGTGTACCGGAAATGGTTCGACGGGACGATGGGTAAGTATCCGAACACATAGAACAGCGCCGAGGTGGCCAGCATCGTGATCTCGGGCCAGAAGGTTCTCGCAGTCGCCGTCCGTTCAGCAGCGCTCGTGTCGCGATGTCGCGCGCGGTATCGGAAGGCCAGAAGGACACCTGCCAGAAGGGTCCAGAACCACGGTTTGAAGAGCATCGGGAACGTGTCGAGCGCGAAGTCCTCAACATAGGGCTTGACGATGTAGTCGGCCTTGTCATTGCCCTGCTCGAAGCCGACCCGTGCAGCGGCATGGTGCCAACCAGCCGGCCAGTACTCCACGGCCGAGGTGAAGAAGTAGAAGGAGAACACTGCCGCCCGGTACTCTGCATAGCGGAGCGGATGGGTGATCACCTCGCTCAGCCACAGGTCCTTCAGCGCCTCCTGCTGGGCCATCGGCGAGAACGGCTCCCCAGTCGCGCCCTTGCCGTAGCAGTTCCAGTAGGCGTCCCAGATCTCGCCTTTCTCCAGGCATTTGTCGCGAGCTGTGCTGATCTTGTCCTTGAGCTCGGCCGGGGCATCCGAGGCCTGGAGAGCGCCGTTGGGCACGGAGAACATGACGTCGTCGAGGAAGATCTGCGAGATCTGACCGGTGGCCGCCACGTCCTCCTGCGATTCGATGGCCGCATCCGTGGCTTTGAGGCCCGCACCCAGGACGACGAGAACGAGCAGAGAGGCCATAGCCGTCGCAATCGCTTGCCGAGCGGCGAACCGAGCGCCCACCCGCGTGCCGAACCGTCCCGCGATCGTGGAGAAGCGTCGACTGCTGCGCAGCCGTTTGACCAACAAGTATCCGATATAGACCGCGATCGGGACGATGGCGAAGATGGCGTTCTTCCGCAGCCCGAACGCATACACGAGCAGCCCCAGGGCCGGGATCCAGAGCGGCCACGTCTTCGGGACGAAGCGGGTGATGATGAGGAGGACCACGGCCAGCAGGGGGACGGCCGCCTTGAGGTCGCCGACCACCGTCGCCACCGTGATCTCCTCGTTGTGGCAGGGAACGATCGCAGCGATCCTGATGGTGTCCTCGAACATACGGTGTTCCCATCGTCGTTCTCGCCCGACCACCGCGCCGAAATCACGAATGGTCAGGACCTTAGCTACTCAGTGATACGGGTGCGACATGACAACGAAGTGACGAGAATGCGAACTGCGATGCTCCGACCCCACGGCTTCTGACAGAGTTCGCCCGTTCGTCACCTTTTCAACGAGGTGGTGCGTTCGTCGGCAGCTCCGAGTTGCGGAAACTTCGGTCCGCTTCAGGACACGAGAATCGGCCCAAAACTTCCTCAACTCGACGGACGACTCGAGCACCGCTTCCGCAACGAGGTAGATGACGTTCGCAGCGAACCCTCGTGTCCTTGGTCACGAACGCCCAGTTGTGCGTCCCTTTATGACACCCGCATAAAGTCAGGCGCCGCCATATTGGGATGCTGAATCGTCGGCTTGCTGCTCTGTGGTCTCATGCCGTCCGTCCCCATCCCACCCACACGAGGAGGCGCCTGTGATCGAACTGCGCAGTCTGCGGAAGGTGTTCTCGGGCACCGTCGCTCTGGAGGAGATCGACCTGTCGGTCCCTGCCGGAGAGATCCACGGCATCGTCGGCCGCTCCGGCGCCGGCAAGTCCACACTCATCCGCTGCCTGACCGGACTCGATTCGCCGACGTCGGGCACGGTCGCCATCGACGGCGTCGACCTCACAGATCAGTCCGGCTCCGGTCTGCGTCAGGCCCGTCGCAGCATCGGCATGGTCTTCCAGCACGTGAATCTCCTCGATTCCCGTACCGCCCTGCACAACGTGGCCCACCCGCTGCAGATCGCTGGGGTCTCCAAGTCCGAACGCCTGTCCAAGGCGCGCGAGCTGCTGGAGATAGTCGGCCTCGGTGATCGTGTCGACAACTATCCCGCCCAGCTATCCGGCGGTCAGAAACAACGCGTGGGCATTGCCCGGGCGCTGGCCGCCGAACCCAAGGTGCTGCTGTGTGATGAGCCCACCTCGGCGCTGGATGCCACCACCACGGACCAGATCCTGGGCCTCATCCGCTCCCTTCGTGATCGCCTGGGCATCACCGTCCTCATCATCACCCACGAGATGTCCGTCATCCGCGAGATCTGCGATTCGGTGACCCTGTTGGCCGATGGTCGGGTGGCCAAGACAGGCACCCTCGCCGAGGTCATCTCCGAGCCCGGATCGGACCTGTCCAAGGATCTTGTGCCCCTTCCACCCATCACTTTGGACGAGGCGGACACCGCCCTCGTCGAGGTGTCGCTGGCCGGTACCAGCCTGCCCAAGGTCCTGACCAGTGCACAGTCGGTTGGGGTCGGCGCCGAGGCGATCCTCGCCGGTGCCGTCGAAACCATAGAGGGCAGGCAGGTCGGTCGGATCCGCTTCACGGTCGCAGGGCCGGCCCAGTCGCAGGAGCTCATCGCCGCACTGGACGCGGACGGAATCTACGCGGAGGAGGCGGCCTGATGAACGACCCCACATGGTTCGACAACCCGGCGATCACGCAGCAGATGCTGCCCGCCACTATCGAGACCCTGCTGATGACCCTGTGGTCGACCGGCCTGGCCGTCCTCATCGGGCTGCCCCTGGGGATCTGGCTGTTCACCACATCGAAGGGCGGGCTCAAGGCTCGGCCCGCGCTCCACCGGATGCTCTCGCTCATCGTCGACATCACGCGCTCGATCCCGTTCATCATCCTCATCATCGCCCTCATCCCCTTCGCCCGTTTCGTGGTCGGTTCGGCCCTGGGCTGGCAGGCGACCGTGGTGTCCCTGACCATCGGTGCGATCCCCTTCTACGCCCGCCTCGTCGAGAACTCGCTGCGTGAGGTCTCCGAAGGCAAGGTCGAAGCTGCCCTGATGATGGGCGCCTCGAACGGTCAGGTGATCCGGCAGGTCTTCGTCCCCGAAGCGAAGCCCGGGCTCATCGGGGCCGCAACGGTGACCTCGGTGACCTTGGTGTCCTACACGGCCATGGCAGGCGCCGTGGGCGGCGGCGGTCTGGGAGCGCTGGCGATCTCGTACGGCTACCAGCGGTATCAGGCAGACACGATGCTCGCGTGCATCATCGTCCTCGTCATCATCGTCGCGCTCATCCAGTTCATCGGCGACCGGCTCGCTCGCGTCGTCGACCACCGCTGAGGCCGGCCCGACAGCACACGGCCTCATCGATGAAGACTCACCGCATCGAAATTCTCGTCACACCAACGACACACATCACACAAGGAGAACCATGAAGATCAAGCTCACCGCCCTCGCCGCGAGCGCGACCCTGCTGCTCACAGGCTGCGGCCTCGTCGGCGGCGACACCGATTCCGTGGGCGAGGAGGACGGCGGCATCACCAAGCTCACGATCGGCGCCACACCGGTGCCCCAGGGCGATGTCCTGCGCTTCGTCGACGAGAATCTCGCTGAGGATGCCGGTCTCGATCTCGAAGTCACCGAGTACACGGATTACACCCTGCCGAACAAGGCCCTGTCCGACGGTGACATCGACGCCAACTACTTCCAGCACAAGCCCTACCTCGATTCAGAGGTCGAGGGCCAAGGCTACGAACTCACCGCGTTCGACCCGATCAACCTCGAACCCTTCGCACTGTTCTCGAAGTCCATCAAGGACGTGGACGACCTGCCCAAGGGCGCAAAGGTCGGCATCAACAACGATCCTGCCAACCAGGGTCGTGCGCTGAAGATGCTCGAAGAGGCCAAGGTCATCACCCTCAAAGATGGCGTCGACGCGGTCGATGCGAAGCTCTCCGACGTCGAGGACAACCCGAAGGACGTCGAGTTCGTCGAGGCCGATGCCGCACAGCTGGCTCGCACCCTCGATGACGTCGACGCCTCGGTCATCAACGGCAACAACGCTCTGGAAGCCGGACTCAGCCCTGCCAAGGACGGAATCGTCCTCGAGGACGCCAAGGACAACCCCTACGGCAACTTCCTCGCCGCGCGCACCGCGAACAAGGACGATGAGAACATCAAGAAGCTCGACGAGCTGCTCCACTCCCCCGAGGTGAAGAAGTTCATCGAAGACAAGTGGTCAGACGGATCGGTGCTGCCTAGCTTCTGAGTTCCCGGCACTCGTCATAGTGGGCCCGCGTGCGATTCTGTTGCAGAAATCGCACGCGGGCCCACTATCATCGCCGCCGCTGTTGAGCTTTCTGAGGCGGTGAGGCCACGACGGTCCGATTCCCTCGCTATTCCGAGTTCCGATGGCACAATGCTGAAAGGGGGATTTCCCTCATTCGCGAACGCATCAGTGTCGTTGGGAGCGCAGCATGAGCAGAACAATCGGAATCATCGGAGTCGGAGAGATCGCCTCGGCGATTGTGGAAGGATCGTGTGCCGGTGCCGACCACCCGGACTTCCTCCTCTCTCCGCGCAATGCCGAACGCTCGGCCCGACTGGCGAGTGACTTCGACCGGGTCGAGGTCTGCGAGAGCAATCAGGACGTCATTGATCGCAGTGAACACATCATCCTCTCCGTCCTCCCCCAGCAGACCGAGGCTGTGCTCGCCGAACTCGACATTCCCTCTGATCGCACAGTGATCAGCGCGATCGCGGGAGTCTCAACTCAGACACTGTCCCCGCTCCTGCCCCAGAACCCGACCATCGTTCGGATCATCCCGCTGCCGCCAGTGCGCGAGCGCCGCGGCGTCACCGCGGTCTTTCCCGCTCACGCCGAGGTCGAAGACTTCTTCGATACCCTCGGCGGGAGCGTGGTCGCAGAGACCGAGGAACTCTTCAGCACCCTCTCGGCCACGACCGCGACGATGTCGGCCTACTATGCCTATCTCCAGACGATCGCCGATTGGCTCGTGGGACAGGGATGGGACCGGAACGACGCCGAGCGCATCGTCCGCGGACAGTTCGCCGGCCTGGGCAACACCCTGGCAACCACCGACGCCTCGTTCTCCGCCCTGGTCGCCGGCCACGAAACTCCAGGTGGGCTCAACGAGATGCTCCACCGCGAGTGGCTGGATGAGGACAATCGTGATGCGCTGGCGGCATCACTCGACCGCGTCTTCGCGCGGGTGACCGGCGCCGAGTGACGCAGGCGGACTGCCCGAGGCTCTCGAGACCACACCCGCCCCCAGCACATAGACGGTCGTGGGATTCGTTAGGATCGCACCTATGCCTCAGCACTCTCCGATCACCGTGTCGATCTCTCGCACCGTCTTGCCCGAGCACCACCGCCGGTTCAATGCGTGGGTGCAGGCGGGACAGGAACTGGCCCGCGAGCGCGACGGGTATCTGGGATCCGGGTGGGTGAGAACATCCCCTGATTCGGACGAATGGCACGTGCTCTATCGGTTCGCCGATGCGAAATCGCTGCGCTCCTGGGACGAGTCCGAGGACAGGCGGTGGTGGATCGAGAGCGCATCCGAACTCGTCGAGACCACCCGGGTCGAACATCGGACGGGCATCGAGGGCTGGTTCGAGCCGCAGGGTGAGGAGAGTCTGACGATCCCCGAAACGGTCGTGCCTCCGCGGTGGAAGCAGGCAGTGAGCATCTTCCTGCCGTTCTTCCCACTGAGTCTGCTCTCGACGCTCCTCCTCATGCCGCAGCTGGAGAGCTGGCCGACAGTGCTGGCCGTCCTGCTCAACATCTGCATCCTCACACCCCTGATGACCTACATCTTCCTGCCGGCGAGCACCCGATTGCTGCGACCCTGGCTGAACAAGCCCCGCCAGTGAAGCAGCTGCCCATCGCCGAGGTTGCCCGCGCTCAGCGTCGAACGCTCAGTCCCGGTCGCAGGCTCAGAACAGTCCGGTGATGTTGCCGTCCTCGGTGACGTCGATTGTCAGCGCCGAGGGCACCTTGGGCAGGCCGGGCATCGTCATGATGTCACCGGCGATGACGACCACGAAGCCGGCACCGGCAGAGAGTCGCACGTCTTTGACCGCGATGATGTGATCCTTCGGTGCTCCCCGCAGGCTGGCATCGGTGCTCAGTGAGTACTGGGTCTTGGCGATGCAGATCGGCGCATCGCCATAGCCTTCGTCCGTGAACTGCTTGAGCTTACGTTTGACCTTGGTCGGCAGGTCGACGTCGGCGGCACTGTAGATTCGCTGTGCGATCGTGCGGATCTTCTCCTCCAGCGGACGGTCCAATTCGTAGCTGTACTGCCCCTGTGGTCCTGGTGCCGAGGAACCCGCCGCGGGGGCCTCGGCGTCTCCGGATGCAACGCCTCCGACGAAGAACGAACCGTCATCGACAGCCGCCCCTGCATTCCCCGCACCTCCGGCAGCTTCGACGACCGCCTCGGCCAGTGCCAACGCACCCTTGCCGCCATCGGCCCAGTGGGTCGACTCGACAGCTGAGATGCCCTTCGAGCGCAGATGGCTGATCGCAGCGGCCATCTCCTCGTCGGTGTCTGTGGGGAACCGGTTGAAGCACACGACCGGGGTCAGCCCATAGATATTGAGCAGATTGTCGCAGTGGTGCTCGAGGTTGACCATACCGCCGAGGATCGCCTCGGTGTTGGGCGTCTGCACGTCCTTGACCTCGACACCACCGTGGTACTTCAGCGCACGCAAGGTGGCCACGACGACCACAGCCGAGGGCCAGATGCCTGCGGTGCGGCACTTGATGTCGAGGAATTTCTCGGCACCCAGGTCGGCACCGAAGCCGGCCTCGGTCACGGTCCAGTCGCCCAACGTCATCGCCGCCCTCGTCGCCAGCAGGCTGTTGCAGCCGTGGGCGATGTTGGCGAAGGGACCGCCGTGGATGAACGCCGGCGAATGCTCCAGGCTCTGGACCAGATTGGGCGAGAGCGCATTGCGCAGCAGTGCGGTCATTGCCCCGGCAGCACCGATGTCGGAGACCGTGATGGGTTCACGTGTCCGGCTGTGGGCGAGGACGATTCGACCCAGGCGCTCCTTGAGGTCGGTCAACGAGGTGGACAGGCAGAAGACCGCCATGACCTCGCTGGCGACGACGATGTCGAAGGCATCCTCGCGGGGCACTCCCCCGTTGATACCGCCGAGTCCGACGACGACTCCGCGCAGCTCCCGATCGTTGAGGTCGACGACGCGGCGGATGTGGATGCGCCTGACGTCGACGTCGAGTTCGTTGCCGTGGTGGATGTGGTTGTCGAGCATGGTCACGGCCAGGTTGTTCGCCGCGGCGATGGCCGCGAAGTCGCCGGTGAAGTGGAGGTTGATGTCCTCCATCGGCACCACCTGGGCGTATCCGCCGCCGGCTGCTCCGCCCTTCATCCCGAAGACCGGCCCCATGCTGGGCTCACGCAGGGCGAGGATGGCCTTGCCGACTTCGGGTTTCGAGCGTGCGAGTTCGTTGAGCCCATCGGCCAGTCCGATGCTCGTCGTGGTCTTGCCCTCGCCCGCCGGTGTTGGGCTCATGGCGGTGACGAGGATGAGTTTGCCGTCGGTGTTGGATTCGGCTGCTCTGTCGAGAACGTCGATGGGGACCTTGGCCTTGGTCCATCCGTAGGGGACGATGTCCTCTTGTGCCAAGCCCAGTCCAGCGGCGACATCGACGATGGGATCGAGCTCGGCGTTGAGCGCAATATCGAGATCTATGGTCATAGTGCCATCATGCCGCTTCCCAGCTGGTTTGTGACCACCAATCGAGAGTGAATTCGCACCATCTGCACCGAGTTCCACGACTCGCAACAGCGACCGGCTGGTCATTTCGCGAGAAACCAGCGCAACCCTCGACCTACTCCTCCGGCAGCATTCCGGCTGCTTCGACGGCGCTGGCCACGATCTCGTCGAGGTCGAACTCGGCCTTCCAGCTCAGCAGCGCGGAGATCCGGGACACGTCGGCGACGAGTGCGGGAGGATCTCCTGCACGACGCTCACCCATCTCGGGCACGATCTCACGTCCGGTCGCCTCGGCGATGGCGTCGATGACTTCCTTGACGGACGCTCCCGTTCCGGTGCCCACATTGAACACCGTCTCCGAGGTGGCCCCGGACTTCATGTAGTCGAGCGCGGCGATGTGGGCCTCGGCGAGGTCCTTGACGTGGACGTAGTCGCGGATGCAGGTGCCGTCGGCGGTGTCATAGTCGTCGCCGAAGATGATGGGGGCCTTGCCGTCGGCGATACGGCCGAGGACGATCGGGATGAGGTTCATGACGGCGGTGTCGGCGAGGTCTGACCAGCCGGCACCGGCGACGTTGAAGTAACGCAGCTTCACAGCGTTGAACTTCTGACCGCGCATTGTCGCCGAGGTGATCGCATTGTCGATCATCCACTCGCCGATGAGCTTCGTCTGGCCGTAAGGGTTGATCGGTCGGCAGTCGAGATCCTCGCCGACCATGTCGACATCGGGCATGCCATAGGTCGCGGCCGATGATGAGAAGACCAGGGATTCGATGCCGGAGCGTTCGGCGGCTGCCAGAACATTCGTCAGTCCACCGACGTTCTGGCGGTAGTACATGATCGGTTCTTCGACCGATTCGCCCACCTGCTTCTTCGCGGCGAAGTGGATGATCGAGTCCACCGAGTGCTCTTCGATTGCGGCAACGAGGCGGTCTTCGGCGTCGGAGGCGGCAAGGTCGAGGTTGACGATCGGCAGACCGGTGACTCGACTTTCGATCCCGGTGGAGAGGTCGTCGACGACGAGCACGTCATCGCCGCGCTCCGACAGCAGCCGCACTACGTGGGAGCCGATGTATCCGGCACCTCCGGTCACCAGAACACTCATGTGCCGATCTCTCTTTCACTAGCTGACTCACAGCGGTCGATGCGCGCCGCCGTACTCACAACAGAATACGTGACCAGCCCAGCTTCCCAGACATCAAGGCACGCTGAGTGACCGGTGTGGAGTTGCCCGGAGTCGGGACGACCTCTGTGCAAACTCTCGCATCACTGCAAGAGTGGAAATGCCGACGTCCACGTCGACACGTGCTCCGAGATCATTCGGGTGCCGCAAGAACATGACTCACTCTCAGCGACTTCGCTCACGCGTCTACGTCGCAGACAGCGGCTGACCGTTCGGGGACTGCCCGTCGTTCGGCCCTGCTGCGATAGACCGCAACAACGCGAATTCCCGCACCCGACGACGCCGATGGGCACCGTCGAATGCGGGAACGCAGTCTCTTGCGGTCAGTCTGCTGCCGTCAGTCTGCCAAGGCCGTTGCAACGTCATAGCGCAGTATCGCCGCCATTCCGTCGGCGACGTCACCGTCGATGAGGCCAACCTCGGCTGAGGAGAGAACAGCGTCAGCCAGGATCGGACCCTCGCCTTCAGATCTGACGTCGTAGTTGAGGAGTACGGTCGCGACGGCCCCACGCTGAACAGCTTGAGAGACCTTCTCCTGCCCTTCCACAGCCAGGTCGTGCGCCTTGCTGTAGGACAGGTTCTCAGTGTGTTCGCGCTGCTTCGCCTGGACGCGGTCGGAAGCCAGCGACTTCAAAGCACTGTAGAGCGCCTCTTCGGCAGCATCGTCATCCGTGCCTCCCTGCGAAACCTCCTCCAGGAGTTCGCCGGCTCTGGTCGAGAGTTCGGCCTTCACTGCAGTCCTGCCCTGAACCTCACCGGCAACGACGACGAGTTCCGGGGCGCGAACACGAACGATCTCATCGACATGGTCGGCAACCGCGCGAGCGTTGTCTTTGACGATCTCATCGGCACGACGCCGAATCTGATTGTGCGACAGGGCTCCTTCACGTGGTGCGTGAATGTCCTCGTCGCTGTCGCCGCTGACAAGTGACTCATCGTGCTGCGTCGCCTCATGCTGAGGGGATACACGCAGCTCACGGATGGTTGCGCCTTCCTGGTCGGCGATGATGAGGACCAGGTCGACCAAACGAGATCCTTCACGGACGTAGGCACCCAGCTCAGGGAATTGGCCATAATGTGCGACGTCACCGGTGCCGAGTGCAGCATCCCAATGTTCGTCGAGGACGATCCCGCCGGCATTGGCAACGACGATTCGCCCGTCGGTCTGAACTTCCGTGATGTCTTCGACGATCAATGTGTCGTCGAGGTGGGCAAGAATCTCCTCCGCTGCCCCGGCGCTCGCCAGGTTCTCACGGAGCTCGTCCCATCTGAGACGCACCTGCTTCTCGGCATCAGCGGCGGGAGAGCGTCCTTCCATGTAGACGGTGGCGAAAGGTCCCTGTTGGTCATAGACGGTGCGTAGAGTTTCGAGGTTCATCATCAGCTCCTCAACTGTTCTCGTCGACATCTGCCGACGATCGTGGAAAGTTCGAAGACGACTGGGCAGCCCGGAAGCATAGTCGAGCGTGACCTCAGCGGCTCACGGTGACTCGATCAGCTCCGTTCGTCATCAGTGCCACATATGCGCGGTCTACTCCAGGCTTGCACCTATCACCGGTGCTTGTAAACAGCCATCCCACGGGTACCGTCAGTTGCCCGGGGGGAAGGTCGTCGTCCTCGTCCGCTCAGTTGAGGGTGGCGGTGTCGATGAGATGTTCGGCGATCGCCAGCGCCGAGGTGGCCCCGGGCGAGGGCGCATTCCGGACGAACATCGTGGCTCCCGCGCGATCGATGACGAAGTCATCGACCAGGGTTCCATCCCGGTTCATCGCCTGAGCCCGGATACCGCGGGTGGCTCGGTGCCCGCCGGCTCCGTCGAGTGCGGGCACGTAGCGAGCGGCTTCGGCGACGAATTTTTCGATCGAGAACACACCGCCTATCTCCCGGGCGGCCGTTGCCATGTTGCCGGCTGCGAATTTCCAGAATCCCGGGTCAGTCGCGACGGCGAGGGAGTCGGGCACGTTGAGACCGAGTCCCTTGTATCCTTCCCTGGAGAAGGACAGGAAAGCATTGGGGCCGATCATCAGTCCGCCATCGATGCGGCGGGTCACGTGGACGCCGAGGAAGGGGTATTTCGGATCTGGGACGGGGTAGATGAGGCCGTTGACGACGTCGCTGAAGCTCGGCTCGAGGATGAAGTATTGGCCGAAGAACGGCACGACACTTGGGTTCCTGCCCTCGCCTGAGCGTGCGGCCAGTCGGTCCGCTTGCAGTCCGGCGCAGGTGATGACCTGGTCGTATTCCTGAGAGTCGAAGTTCGAATGGACGATCGCAGTGCTGCCGGCGCTCCCACTGCGCGCCTCGATCCTCTTCACCTCTGTGGAGAATCGGACCCGGCCACCGCCGCGGCGGAAGTCTGCGACGAGGGCTTCGGTCAGGCCCTGGTAGTCGATGATTCCGGTGTGTGGTGAGTGCAGTGCTGCCACGCCTTCGGCATTCGGCTCCACCTCGAGCAGTCCCTCGCGGTCCAGAAGTTCGACATCGGGGACACCGTTCGCTCGTGCGCGAGCATGGATCCCGTCTAGCCGCTCCACTTCGACATCATTGGTCGCGACGACGACCTTTCCACACTCTTCGAACGCGACATCGTGTTCGCGCGCGAAGTCAAGCAGCAGTGAGACACCACGGCGGCAGAGCAGTGCTTTGAGACTTCCGGGCTCATAGTAGAGACCTGCATGAACGACCCCAGAATTGTGGCCGGTCTGATGCGCTGCGGGCCGGTCCTCCTTCTCATACAAAGTCACGTCTGCACCGTCGTGCTTCTGGATCAGCCCTCGAGCCACGGCGGATCCGATAATTCCCGCGCCGATGACGGCGAAACGCTTCTTCACGCCCACACTTCAACCCCTTAGTCTGCTGCTGCGGATGATCCGAGACTATTGCACTTTTGCACAACCTGCATAAAGGTCTCGTTGGCAGCAGTCAGCGGACAAACATCCTGTCGGGGACTGTCCGCCTGCTCGCACGGTCACAGTCCCCGTCCGGCCTCCCACGGCTCTTCCGAGGAACCGGTGATCAACGCGTTGACGGACATGGCCTGCGCATCGGTGAACGAGGCGATGTAGTCCACGACCGCCCGAGCCCGCCCCAGTCGGACGATGGCACTGGCTCCCTCTTCGCCGAGGCTGGCCGGATCCCTGTCGTAGAGCTCCTGGTACTCCTCGGTGGCGGCTTCGACCGAATCGAGCAGGCGGCGAGGGATCGTGGTCGCCTCCTCAGGGTCTCGCAGCCATTCGTGGAAGCCCTCCACGAGCGAGGCGATGATCCTCGTCTGCCCACGCTGGTAGACGGCCAGGTCAGAGCGTTCGAGCACGAACCTCGAGTGGACGAACTTCAGCACCACCACGTCGTGCCAGGCGGTGTCTGACAGACGCACATGCCCGCTGCGGATATGCGGTTCGGAGTCGACGACGATGGAGGCCTTGAGCCGATCGATCCACCTCCTGGTGAACGCCGTCACGGCCCGGTCGGCCTCCAGTCCCCCGTCATAGGGCACGGCCAGCAGACCCTCGACAAGATCCCGGTTGACCCGCTGCACCGACTGCCGGAACGCATCTTCGTCGGCAATCCACGGGTCCTTCTCCTGAACGTGGCGCCACATCGACTCGAGCGCATGGCCCGGCCTGCGACGGTCCAACTCCGTGTCGTGCAGCCCGCCAAGCTCGCGGCAATCGCTGAGCCACCGGGTCATCTCGGCGGAGACGCTGGTGTACTGAAGAATGTTCGACCGGTAGAAATCGTCGAGGTCATGGACCGCATAGGCGATGTCATCAGCGACGTCCATCACCGCGCACTCCAGCGTCTGCTGGTGCCGGCCCATGCGCGGGAACACCGACAGCGCATCGTGCATCTCGGCGGTCTCGGTCATGTAGGCAGAGAACTTCATCGCCCCCTGCGACACCTCGTCACCGACTCCCCTGGGCATCTCGGCCGAGCTCAGTCGCTGATGCTGGATCCAATCGCTACGCGCCCACGGGTACTTCAGCACCGCGGCCTTGACCGCCCGGGTGAGATTGAGCCCACGCGCCGTGGCGTCACAGCTGTCCAGAGCGGTGAGGATGCGGAACGTCTGCGCATTTCCCTCGAATCCGTCGGGCAGGCGCAGCACCGACCGCGAGACACGATCGAGTTCCTTCTCGCCGAGGTGGCCGAACGGAGGATGGCCCATATCGTGGGCTGCGGCGGCAGCCTGGACCACGACCGGGTCGCACCCTCCGAGTTCCCCAAGCAGTGAACGGGTGCGTTCGTCGGAGTTGTTCAAGGTGATGGCGATCGAACGGGCCACGGCAGAGACCTTGAGCGAATGCGTCAACCGGTTATGGATGACGGTGCCCGAACCCACCTGCGGGATGACCTGAGTCACTGCGGCCAACCGTGAGAAGAAGGGGGAGAATCGGATCCGCTCGATATCGACACGGAACTCGTCCTCGCCGGGTTGACCCGCCTCGGCGACGTCACGGGTGCGTCCACCGTCGTTGTGAAGTTTCAGTCTCTCCGTCATGATGGCCTCCAGCCTACAGAATCGCCGACCCTACGCGGCATAGCAAGCGGCCTTTGGCTATCATGGAGTGTTCCGCCTTCTCCGGAACCACTGACTATTCAGGAGACTCTCCGCATGGCAACACCGAAAAAGGACGTCGACGCATGGGCAGCAACTCTCGCCCAGGGACAGTCCGTTCCCTTCCTGTTCTCCCGCGGTAAGACAGTGGGGCTCATCATCGTCTCCCTGATCTTCGTATTCATCGGCCTCCTCATGGGCCTCGGCGGCAGCTTACTGTGGATGATCATCGGCTGGGTCGCCGTCGTCTTCTTCCTGCTCGGGTGCGTCGTTCTCGTGCGCAGGCTCTTCACCCGCGTTCCTGGTCTGACGGTCTCCCCCGAGGGAATCGCCATGAAGACCGCCAAGGCAGGGGTCGTCCCATGGTCAGAGATCCTCGACATCCACCCGGTGAAGCAGAACTCGAATGTGTTCATCGAGATGGTCATCACCACCGACGAGGCTGAGCGACAGGCGGCTGCAGGTCTCGGCGTCGCGGAGCTCCCGACCGAAGACGGCAACTCGAAATTGGTGCTCTGGGCACCAAATGGATTCGCTGTAGGCAAACCAGAGCTGTGCTACTGGCTCGAACAAGAACACTCCACACGCGCCAGCGTGTGAGACACCATCGAATGACATGACAGAACGGCGAGCATGATGACGTCAGTCCACGCGTTTGAAGGTATTGCGCCCGGTGAACGCCAACCACAGGCCGCCTGCGATCATGACCACACTGGCGACCGCCATGACGATATCGCTGACACTGGTGATCCCGTCTTCCTTCAGCACAAGACCAACGGCGAGCGCACCGGCAATTCCGAACACGGTCACAGCGGCTCCTATGACCTTGAGTGTGAAGGCACTTCGCCCTCGCACGATGAGGAGCAGGTAAGCGCCGAGAAGGCCCAGTGACCCGATGCCGGCTACGACCTTGAAGGTCTCTTTGCTGGGATCACTGGACGCGGTAACCAGACAGAAGACGCCCAGACCTCCGAGCAGCGTCACTGGAAGACCGATGAGGAACGTCAGATTTTCGACGGTGGTGACGAAGGTATGCAGCGGGTCGTGGACGATGACTTCCTCGACCGGGGCCCCGACCTGGGTGATGCTCACGGGTTCTGCGTCCCGCTGCCGCTCGGCCCGCTTGAGTCTGCGTTCGTGCCTGATGTGGACGGTGATCGTGAAGATCGGCCACGCAATGAGAAGCAGGAATCCGACGCTGCCCAGAGCAACACCGAAACCGTGGAGATAGTCGATCATTGCTCCGCCGATGATGATCAGCAGCCCACCGGGGAAGAACATGCACACCAGTTGCCCCTTGAACGTCACCCGTCCACCACGATCCCTTCGGTACTGTGTCCCTCTGTCGATCAACCTCGCACAATGTTAACCGCGCTGCCGACCTCACCGCAGAACTGGCGCACTGCGGCAAAGCGCCGAACCGCATCCTTGAGACTTGCATCACAGTGGCGTACGGTCATAAGCACTACAGGAGGTGAGTCCGATGACTGGAGTCAACGAAGATTTCTATCAGCCGGGGACCCATCCAGGCGACATCATCGACGTCTGGGATGAGGAAGCCGGCGAGATGGTCAAGCACATGATCATCCTCGACGAGTTCGGAAACGGTACCAAGACTCGTCCCCTCTACGAGGACGAGAAAGAGGAAGTCACGGAGTAACCGGGACCTTCACCACCACGCACGAACGGTCTCGGTGGGACCGTCGACCTCGGTGAAACCCGCGTCTACGACGCTCACGGGTCGATTCGTCTTCGCCCACTCCGCCTTCGTCGGTGTGACCACGCGCAGATCGAATCCTGCTTCGCGCCACCGTTGGCGAATCTCGGCGGGCATCTGCTCGTAGGCCAGCTGTGCGCCGTGACCGCACTGTGCCGCAGCCTTCCCCGTCGTCAGCGCCACCAGCGGTGAGAGCTCGATCGTCACAATGGCCTGATCGGCGGTGACTGACGTGCCGCCCTCATCGGGGAACTCGGTGCCGCCCACCTGCAGCTTCTTCAGCTCCTTCGGCAGGGGGTCGACCGGTCCGGGAGGCAACACGAGCGCCTCCGCCGGACCGAATTCCTCTGTGCCTCCGAAAGTCACCGACACGCAGCCAAGAGCCCGTGCATCCTCGAGCTTCTGACCGTCTCCGCGGCGAACGACCTTGCGGATCGCTCCGTCGCGCCAGTACTCGACCGCCTCATACCACTGGCCCTCCGGCTGCGAGCGAGGGTCGTCGAGGAAGGCGACTACGGCTCGGGCGGTGGCTTCGAGGACGTCGATGTGGCGGGCGATGTTCGTCTTCGACCGTCGAACCACGATCGGCAGGGACCACGGAACTTCATGGTCATACTCGTGTCTGCGCATGTGGACGGTCATAGGAATCATCCTAGCCAGGCCCACTCACCTCCCGGCGAGTGCCTCCAGCAGATCCTTGGCCCGACTGTCGACGTTCTCCGTGAGCATCTCGTTGGACAGGAACGAGAACCCGAGTCCTTCGTCGATCCATGCCCCATGCAGACTCCCGCCGGCACCCGAGTGTCCGAAGGCCCGGTCGACGGGCCCATACGTTCCGATCGGGTCGTTGAGTTCGAATCCGAGACCGAAGCGTAGGGGCCGATCGTTGAGTGCGTCGAGTCCTGCCGATCGTGTCCGCAGCGCATCTTCCATGGCTTCGGGTGTGACGATTCCCCCGCCGAGGCGGCCGGGGGTGACCAGCAATGAGTAGAGTTTCGCCATCGCATCGGCAGTGCCCATTCCGCCCCCGGCCGAGACCTCCGCAGCATGGAAGACACGGGTGTTCATCGGCAGGGTCGGTGCCAGCAGCGAGGCGTACATGCGGTCGATGATCGCTCGACGCTTCGGATCGTCCTTCAAATAGGTCGAGATTGAGTAGCCGGGTGCCTGGAAGATCGGTGCCACACGATCCTCGTCCCCTGCGGGCAGTCCCAAGTGCAGGTCGAGTCCATAGGGCACAGCGAGGTCCTCGTGCAGCCATTGGGCGACGTTGCGGCCGGTGGCGCGGAGGATGATCTCCGACATCATGTACCCGTAGGTCACCGCGTGATAGGCGACCTTCGCCCCCGGCACCCAGAGCGGAGCCTGCTGGGCCAGGATGTCCGCCATCTTCCTCGAATCGAGGAACTGCCACTGTGCCTCGCCTGCACGCGGGTGTTCCTGGGCATCGAGGGAGGGGTCGGGATCCACGTAGGGAAGACCGACCGTGTGTGAGAGCACCTGCCCGACGGTCACCGCTTCCTTGCCTGCGGCCGCGAACTCCGGCCAGTAGTCGGCAACAGGAGCCTCGACATTCAGCAGCCCCTCCCCTGCTGCTTTGGCCGCAATCATCGCCACCAGGCCCTTTGTGCCAGAGAAGAACACCGTCAGTGTCCGTTCGTCCCATGCCCTCGCCGAGGTGTCTCCGCGCTTGCCGGCGACACCGGCTTTGAGTTGGATCACCGGTTGCCCGGCACGGTAGACGCTGAACTGCATCCCGCCCTGGCACTGCGAAGCGTGCCGGGCAAAGACCTCGGTGAGGCGTTTGCGTACCGCCAAGCCGAGTACCTCGTCCGCGTCAGTGCTGGATAGTTTAGGGAGTGTGTTGTCATGGTGCTCAGTCATCGTGTCTTCGGCTCTTCCTTATCAGAAGCTGCGACCGGTCAGAGTCCGTGTCTTGTCAACGGCGCGGGGACCGCTGCCATTCACTCAACCGGCAATGGCCCTGACCGCAAAGTACAGCACCGAGGGCGCCAGCAGCAGCCCGAGGCCTGTGTAGAACGTCGAGGTCATGGCTCCGTAGGGGACCAGTCGCTTGTCTGTGGCTGCCAATCCTGCAGTCACGCCGCTGGTCGTGCCCACCAGGCCACCGAAGACGATGGCCGAACGAGGGTTGTTCAGACCAATGTATTTCGCCACGAACGGTGTGGCGACCATCGTCAGCACCGATTTGACGAGTCCGGCCCCGACGCTCAGTGCGATGACCCCGCTGCCGGCGCCGAGTGCTGCGCCGGTGACGGGCCCCACGATGTAGGTGGCCGCACCCGCGCCGATCGTCGTGAGGTCGACGGGATCGCGGTAACCGAAGAACCAGGCGACGACGGCTCCGATGCCAAACGACAGGACCACACCGAGCACGAGTGCGATGATGCCGCCCATGCCGGACTTCTTCATCTCCTCGAAGCTGGCCCCGAAGCCGGTGGCCACGATCGCCAGATTGACGAGCATGCCCCCGCCCATGAGCCCGATTCCGGAGAAGAGGCTGAGGTCGGCAATACCGTCTTCACCTCCTGTGACCACGCCGCCGATATATGCGAGGACGAGGCCCAGGATGATTGCGATTGCCGATGCTTGGAACTTCCCTCGGGTGAGCACCTTGGAGATGAGCACAGCCACGGCCATGACGAGCCCGACCAGGGCGAAGGCAACGATGAGGTCGTTGTCCTGCATTGTCGATACCAGTGCGTCCATCAGTTGACCTCCGAGAGTTCTGCGACCGGCTCATCGATTCCCGGTGTCTTGATTCGACTGAGCACGGGCACCAGGGCGAAGCTGGCGATCACAGCAACGGCTCCTGCCACGAGCGCCACCGGCCCGGCAGTCACGGCACCGACGACGTTCTGTGTCGCGGCCATGGCGACGACGATCGGGATATACATCCCCGACCAGAACGAGATTCCGGCTGAGGTTTCGGGCTTGAGCCTGCCTCGGCGCGCAAGGAAATTCGTGCACAGGATGAGCAGAAGCATAGCGATGCCGACGCCGCCGACGTTTGCTTCAACTCCGAGTAGGTCACCCAGCAGCGTGCCGATCCATGTACCGATCAACAGGCTTCCGGACAACAGGGCTACGCCCAGGATAATCACGGTAACGACCTTACTGTTCGACTATGTGCCACATCCGTCCGGACGCAGACCTGTGAAATCCTATACGACGAGGGAAGCCTACTTGCAGAACAGTCACACCGTGGTAAATACGAACGCCAGAATGGGCAGCTGGCCCGTCGTCGAGGCCCGAATGCCCACGCAGAACCGGCCACGTCGAACCGGCACCTCTGAGGCATGTATGCTGGTATTACCTGCGAACCCGTCCTCGGGTTCCCTGCGTCGACAGTACGCCTCGTCTCTGCGGCCGTGAATGATTTCCGGCGCATGATTCCGAAGCCGTTTCCTCTCGGCGATCGAGAGCGCCAAACGGCGTTCCCACACCTTGACCGGAAGCGGCTCCCGTCACCATTTGGTGGCATCGGTGAGTTCTCCGGCATGTCGAAGGGCTATTCCATTACTCCCCCACATGACTCCAGCACCAATCACGTCTCCTCCTCCACGAGGCAGAGACGACCATCCACGCCGAAGGCCACGAGCCCCGAGCCGAGGAATGCCGTCGCGGACAAGACAGATGCCGCT
This sequence comes from Brevibacterium sp. CBA3109, assembly GCF_040256645.1. Taxonomy (NCBI): domain Bacteria; kingdom Bacillati; phylum Actinomycetota; class Actinomycetes; order Micrococcales; family Brevibacteriaceae; genus Brevibacterium; species Brevibacterium koreense. The sequence goes on from NZ_CP158281.1 coordinate 2,830,917, forward strand.
CCCGTCACCTTCACTGAGCTCGGTGTTCCCTCTGCTTTGACCGATCGCCTTCGTGCGGAGGGCAAGACCGAGGCCTTCCCCATCCAGCAGGACACTCTTCCGGACACACTTTCCGGCCGGGACGTGCTGGGCAGAGGCAAGACCGGCTCCGGCAAAACACTCGCCTTCGCCATTCCTATGGTGACGCGTCTGTCAGAGTCCGAATCGGCTGGCAGGAAGAAGGGCCGCCTTCCCCGGGGCCTCATCCTGGCACCCACACGTGAACTCGCAACTCAGATCACCAACGTGGTCGAACCTCTGGCCCAGGCCTACGGAATGTCGACCACAACCATCTTCGGCGGAGTGAAGCAGAAGCGCCAGGAGATCGCCCTCAATGCAGGCGTCGACATCGTCGTCGCCTGCCCGGGACGGTTAGAGGACCTGCTCCAGCAGGGCCTGGTCTCCCTGGACAGCATCGAAGTCACAGTCCTCGACGAGGCCGACCACATGGCTGACCTGGGCTTCCTGCCCGGTGTCACCCGCATCCTGGCACGGACTCCGGAAAACGGCCAGAGGATGTTCTTCTCCGCCACCTTGGACAACGGCGTGGACAAACTGGTGCGCCGGTTCCTCCACAACGAGGTCCACCACTCCGTGGACGATCCCAATTCGCACGTCTCAGCCATGACGCACCACGTCTTCGAGGTCGCCGATGAGGACAAGAACGATCTCATCCAGCGACTCGCCTCCGGCACCGGGCGCCGCATCCTCTTCACGCGCACCAAGCACCGAGCGAAGAAATTCGCCCGGCAGCTCACGGCTCAGGGCATTCCCGCCGTGGATCTTCACGGCAACCTGTCTCAGGGGGCACGAGATCGCAACCTCGCAGCATTCAGCGATGGGAATGTGCGTGTGCTCGTCGCCACAGACGTCGCCGCCCGCGGGGTGCACGTCGACTCCGTCGAACTTGTGGTCCACGTGGATCCGCCCACCGAGCACAAGGCCTACCTGCACCGCTCGGGCCGCACAGCACGCGCCGGCAGCTCCGGCGACGTGGTGACGATCATGCTGCCGAGCGAGAGCAAGGACACGAGGGTGCTGCTGCGCAAGGCCGCCATCAAGGTGACTCCGCAGAAGGTCACGGCCGATTCCCCCGCGGTGGCCGAACTTGTCGGCGAGATCGCTGACTACGTGGCCCCGCAGCCCAAAGAGACGACAGAGCCGGCACAGGGACAGAAACGCTCATCCTCCGGGCGACGCAGCGGAGGACGCCGGGGAGGCCGCGGCGGAGAGAACCGACGCGGTGGTGAAAGCAGCCGCGGTGGAGTCAACAGTCGCGGTGGAGAGAAGACCCGGTCCGGCCAATCAGGCAGCCGCACCGCCAGGAGCGCTCCGGGCGGTCGCTCGGCCGGGAACGGCCAAGAGGGACGCCCATCTGCGAACGGCCGAGGCGGCCGTTCAGGTGCAGGCGCTGGGGGCAACCGCCGCAGCGAAGGCACTCGCGTCAGCAGTGGCAACCGACGCGGATCCGACGGACGGGGCACGAGCGCCGAGACTCGCAATCGCCGCCGCAGCCAAGGCAGTTCGGCCGGTTCGCGTACGGTCTACTCAAGCAACAGCTGATCTGAGCGAGCTCGGCAGGCGAGGAACAGACCGCACCGACGGTTTGGCCTCGCCTGCCGGGAACTCATAGAGCCTGGGCGTGCTTCAGCGCCAACGCTGCCAGGCAGCCTGCCGGCTGACATCGGCGATCTCGGCCACTCGTGCCCAGGAATTGTGCTCGGCGAGTATCCGTGCGCTTGTGCCGAGTGCCTCTCCGACCTCGGCGGAGAGTCCGATGAGCGCCGAGAATGCGGCCGGGTCGTGCGAGTGGGCAAGATCGTGGATCGCCTGGCTTGCGGTGGCGCTGAGTTCCGCCACGGTGCCGGCGACGGCTTCGATCGGGTCGGACCCCGTGCCATCTGCGTCGGAGGCCGAGCCTTCGGGCCTGCTCACGCCGATGGGGTCCGGGGTGCCTTCGTCGAGTGCCACGATGATCATCTCCTCTGTAGAGGTGAGGCTGCGGGTCCAGCTTCGGGAGTGCCAGCGGTATTCGACCTCGCCGCGCAGGGGCCGATACACGGCAGTGTACAGGGTTCCGAATGCGTTGTCGTAGTCGTTGCTGAAGACTCCCGGACCGAGCATCGCGTCGGCCATCTCCTCGACGTCGCACCCGTCCTCTACTGCCTCGCTGAGTATATTCTTGCGCTCGACGCTGCGGAAGCGACGTGCGTGCTCGGGATATTCCGGACTGTGCCCTCGATGGTTCGTCGCGACTGGATCCTGGGTGACTTCCGGGGCCATCCCGGGACCGACGTAGGCCGTCACAGCATTCCCTTTGGTGTCGAGCAGGGTGAGGTTGTAGTACATCGAAACCGGTATGCCTTCGAGCCGACGGAGTGCTTCGGGCACGTCACCTGCGACTTCGAGGAGGAAGCGCACGACCAAGGGAGCGGCGAATCCGTCGCCGTCGCCCGGACGCCCGCCGAAGGCCAGTGAGACGGCCAAACCGTCCTCATTCATCCCGTCGAGCAGTCCCCAGAGACAGTCCGAGGTCCCGATCACCCGGCGCGAGCCGTAGCGGGTTGAACTGTGGACCTGTTCGAACAGTTCGAGCCCATAGTCGTAGTTGCGCAGAAGCGCCGGCTCCGGCGAGCGCAGAGCAACCTGGGAACAACCAGGCAGAAACTTGGGTGGGTTCCACAGGGTGAGCATTCTGGCGGCAGTCTCATCGCCATCAGCGAGTTCGACCAGCCGCCGCCAGGTGGGGACGAGCTCGGGCATGTAGTGGCACAGCTTGCCCTCCGCGGTCGCAAGGTCCGGACGGGCCCAATCACCGTCGCGCAGATACCACGCGCGGTAGCCCGGCCAAACGGTGTCGAACAGTTCCTTCCAACGAGTCGAGGGACGGTCTTCAGTGATTGCGTAGAAATTGAATGAAGTCATGCGTCAAGGTTACGTTGACACTTTTTCATTTGTCAATGAAAACTTGACACGGACCTCGGTGCGCTTGGGCGCCAGGGCGCCAGTCCGGCTACGTCGAGTTGCTCTTGAGCCGGTTCGACGCTCGACGAGAACGAACGATCCGTCCTCAGAACTTCGGCACGTCCGCGATCAGCGTGCGCGTGTACTCGTGCTGCGGGTTCTCCAAAACCTGGGCAGTCGGCCCGTAGTCGACGATCTTGCCCTTGTTGAGCACAGCGAGGTTGTCCGCGATATGGCGTGAGAGCGCAATGTTGTGGGTGACGAACAGCATTGCCAACTGATGTTCCTTTCGCAGCGCGCGCAGCAACCCGATGATCGAGGCCTGCACACTCACGTCGAGCGCTGAGGTGATCTCATCGCAGACCAGCACCGAGGGCTCGTTGACCAATGCTCTGGCGATCGCGGCCCTCTGCCGCTCACCACCGGAGAGGTCACCGGGCCGACGGTGATAGAAGCTGCGGCCCAGACGCACAGAGTCCAAAGCTTCTTCAACCTTCGCCTTCCGGCTCGCAGCGGTGCCCTCGCCGCTCATCTCCAGGGGAACGGTCAGCGACTGACCGATCGACCGCCGGGGGTTGAGCGAGGAGAACGGGGACTGGAACACGTACTGAATGCCGACTCGCTGCCCATTCGTCCGCTTCCGCGTCGACTTGGCCAGCTCCGTGCCGCGCAGTGCCACGACACCGGAGTAGTCGTCGTTGAGGCCGGCCACGCACCGGGACAGCGTCGTCTTGCCCGATCCCGATTCGCCCAGCAGCAGCGTGCAGTCGCCTGGTTCCAGGGTGAGGTTGATGCCGTCGAGGATCTGCGCCTTCCCGTAGGCCAGTGCGACATCCGTGACCTGCAGCAACGGTGCAGTCGCCGAGGTGGCTGAATCGTGTGCTGAATCTGCCGGACCCTGCGCTGCCGCAGATTCGGTCGACCCCTCAGGCTGTGACTCCCCTGCCGATACGAGAATGTGTGTGGCTTTGGGTTCGGGTATTGGCTCTGCCACCGCACCTTCGCCGATGGTCTTGCGACCAGCGAGGTCCGGGACGGCGGACATGAGCAGCTTCGTGTACTCGTGCTGAGGGTCCTGGAGCACAGCGGCCACCGGGCCCTCTTCGACCAGGTCGCCGCGCAGCATCACGGCCACCCTGTCGGAGATGTCCTTGATCACCGCGAGATCGTGGGTGATGTAGAGACCGGCGACGTTGTTCGCGACCGTCATCTGCCGGATGGTGTCGAGGACGACCGCCTGGGTGGACACGTCGAGGCCGGTGGTGGGTTCGTCGAGGATGAGCACATCCGGGTACATCGCAAAGGCCATGGCGATGCCGATGCGCTGCTGCTGACCGCCGGAGAGCTGATGCGGCCAGCGTTTCTGGTAGGTCTTGTCACCGGGCAGGCCGACGTCGACGAGCACCGCTGCCACACGTTCGACGCGTTCGGCATCGGAGCTGCCGAAGCCGTGGATGTCGAGGACCTCGCTGATCTGCTCGCCCACCCGCATCGCCGGGTTGAGCGAGAGCGCAGGGTCCTGGGGAATGTAGGCGATCCGGGATCCCCGCAGGTCGCGAACGGCCGTCTCGTCGAGTTCGACCACCTCGACGGCGGTGTCAGCACCACGCGGCCACAGGCTCACAGATCCTGACGCGAACTTCAGTCCTTCCCGGAAGTGGCCCATGCAGGCCAGGCCTGCCGTGGTCTTACCCGAACCCGACTCCCCCACGAGTCCGAGGATCTCACCTCGGCTCAGGGCGAAGTTCACTCTGTGGAGGATCTCATGGCCAGCGTTCGTGGCGATGCGCAGGTCGCTGACCCGCAGCACGATCGACTCGTAGGGGACACCGTGGGCATCATGGTGGTAGGCGTTGTCGTTCGGCGTGGTCATCATGCCTCCACTGAAGTCGATGCGGTGGCCCTGGCGAAGGAGTCCGCAAGCAGGTTGGTTCCGATGGTGAGCAGTGCAATGGTGATCACCGGCAGCAGCACACCCCAGGGTTGGATGCTCAACGCGATCCGGTTCTCATTGATCATCAGGCCCCAGTCAGCCGCGGGCGGCTGCAGGCCGAGTCCCAGGAACGACAGTGAGGCGATGTAGCCGATCGAGTAGGTCAGACGCAGTCCCGCCTCGACGCTCAGCGGACCGGTGATATTGGGCAGCAGCTCCCGAGCAAGGACCTTCCACCGCGGCATCGCATACATCTCCGCGGCGAGGATGTAGTCCTCGGTGATGACACCCAGGGTCGCCGACCGGGCGACTCGTGCGATGCGCGGGGCGTGGGTGATGCCGATGACGGTCACGAGTACCCACCCCTGCGGTCCCAGCACTGTGATCGCCAGCAGCGCGAACACCAGCTGCGGGATGGCCAGAAGCACATCGTTGAGGCGCATGATGATCGCGTCGAAGGTTCCACCGACATAGGCGGCGAGCATCCCGACGATCGCGCCCACGATCATGCCCAGGGCTGTGGCCAGCACCGAGTACACGACGAGCGTGAGGCCACCGGCCAGGAATCGGGAGAGCACATCGCGGCCCAGGTTGTCGGAGCCGAAGAGCCCGTAGGCGCTGAATGGCTTCGCGACGAACTCGGTCGCGGTGTTGCCGGTTGCCCAGGGCAGCAGCAGGGGTCCGCAGAAGGCCAGCAGCAGCACGATGATCGTGATCGTCAGCCCGATCTTGCCCTGTTTCTGCGCGAGCACACGTTTGACGAACGGGGTGTACGTGGTCTGCGACTCCTGTGGGATCTCTCCCCCGTCGACAGCGGTGGATTTGAGGTCGTCGAGTCTGTTCGCGTCCGTGCTCATGCTGCACTCCTCAGCTTCGGGTTGGTGAGGATGCCGACGACATCGGCCGCCAAGTTCACCACGACGTAGACAGCGGCGACGAGCATGGAGATCGCCTGCACGACCTGCACGTCCCGGTAGGTCACCGCATCGATGAGGGCTTGGCCCAGACCGGGATAGCGGAACAGGAACTCGACGACGACCACGCCGCCGGCCAACCAGGCCAACTGGATCGCCACGACCTGAGCAACTGGACCCAGAGCGTGTGGCACCGCGTGGCGGAAGATCACCCGGGTCTCGGGAACACCTTTGAGTCGGGCCATCTCGACAAAGCCGGAGTCGAGGACTTCGATCATCGTGGCCCGCATCATCCGCACAATGTAGGGGGTGACGACGAGGACGAGGGTGAGAATCGGCAGGATGAGCTGCTCAGGCCTCTTCCACACAGGGTCTCCCGGCGGCGCCAGGGTCACTGCGGGCAGGATCTGGAACACCGAGGTGGCGAAGATGGCGATGAGCGCGATGCCGATGACGAACTCGGGCATCGCCGCCAGGACGAGGGTGAATCCGGTCATCGTCTGGTCGCGCCTGCCGCCGCGGTGCAGTGCAGAGTAGACGCCGAGGCCGATGCCCAGCGGCACAGAGATGAGTGCTGCTACACCCATAAGGATGAAGGAGGCCCAGACCCGGTCACCGAGGAGTGCCGCAACGGAAGTGCCGCTGGCCGTCGAGGTGCCGAAGTCGCCGACGAAGAGCCCTCCCAGCCACGTGAAGTAGCGCTGCCAGGCGGGCTGATTGAGACCCAGCTGCTCATTGAGTGCCGCGATGCGCTCCGGGGTGGCCTGCTGGCCGAGGATGGCACGTGCAGCGTCTCCGGGCAGAAGGAGGGTGGCGCCGAAGACGAGGAGTGAAACGGCGAGGAGGATGAAGGCTGAGAAGATCAGCCTGCGCCCGATGACTTTTCCGAACATGTCAGACCTTTCCAATCCATACGCGGTCGAATCGCCATCCGCTCAGCGGCCGGCCCGTGGAGTTCTTGACCAGACCGCCCACGTACTTCTGGAAGGCGTCGACCTGGTTGGCGAACCCCCAGACGATGTAGCCGCCCTCGTCGTAGAGCATCTTCTGCAGCTCATGTTCGAGGTCACGTCTCTTAGCCGGTGAGGGGATGGCCCGCGCCTTGTCGAAGACCTTGTTGAATGCCGGGTCGTCCCAATGGGTTTCGTTGAACGGCGATTCGGAGATACAGGAGGAGATCACCTGCGGCATGAAGTCACGGGTGTACCAGAAGTCCTGTGCGAAATCCCATTTGAGGTATTCGTCTCCGAAGAACGTCGTGGAGTCGACCCGTCGGATCTTCACTCGAATTCCGGCCTCGGCGGCCTGCTGGGCGAAGACCTGCGCGGATTCGACGGCACCGGACTGAATGGGCGCGGTGACCAACTCGACGTCGATGCCGTCGGGGTATCCCGCCTCGGCGAGGAGCTTCTTGGCCTTGTCGATGTCCTGCTTGCGCTGTGGGAAGTCGGGGTAGTTCTCGCTCAGCGGACCGAACATGTCGTTGCCGACGGTGCCGAATCCGGAGAGGACCTGCTCGATCATCTGCTCGCGGTCCACGACGAGTCGGAATGCCTGTCGCACCTTCACATCGTCGAAGGGCTTCTTGTCCACGCGCATTGTGAAGGGCAGCCACATGCCGGTTTCAGAGTTGAGAATCGCCATCCGCTCATCGGCGGCGATGACCTCGACCAGCGCGAGGGGAATGCCGGCGATCGCGTCGACCTGCGTCGACAGCAGAGCGTTGATGAGGGCATCCGAGTCGTTGAAGTTCAGCAGCTGAACCTCGTCGAGGTAGGACTTGTCGAAGTAGTATTCGTTGGGCTCCAACACCGTTGACTGGGCTGGGGTGAAGGACTTGAGTTTGAACGGGCCCGAACATACCGGATTCTCGGGGTCGTAGTCGGCTGGGACGATTCCGGCGGTGTATTCGGCCACGGCATCGTTGAACAGGCCATTGGGTTCGGACAGCCGGAACTCCATGGACCTCTTGCCCGTGGGCACGACCTTGTCAAGCATGGTGAAGTTCGCGGCAGCGGTCTTCGGATCGTCGGGGTCGGTGATGCGCTCGAAGGAGAACTTCACGTCCTCCGGTGTGATGTCTCTGCCGTCGGAGAACTTCACGCCCTCCTTCAGGGTGCAGGTCCACACGGTCGCGTCGGCATTGGACTCAAACGACTCGGCGAGCAGCGGCACGACCTTTGAGTCATCGTCCCAGCCGTAGAGTGCGTTGTAGAGATTCACTGACCGGCATACGTCGCCGTTGTTGACGGGAATGTGGGCGTCGACGGTATCGGCCGCGTTGCCGCCCGTGATCCCCACACGCAGGCTTCCGCCCTTGACCGGGTCACCCGCGTCTATGGCAGTCACAGCGCCTCCACCACAGGCGCTCAGGCCCGCGATTGCGGAGATCGACAGTCCAGCCCCCAGCGCTTGTCTTCGATTCGGTGTGTTCATGTGCCTTCTTCCTGCGGGTGCGTACTGGTGAGGATATGGGCGCCGAGGTACTCCTCAAGCATGCTCAGAGCCTCCTCGTCGGTGACGGTCATCTGCTGGGTGCTGCGGGCGACACCGAGACCGTCAATGAAGATGCTCAGGGCCTTGACCATGAGCACGGTATTGCCGGTGCGAATGGTTCCCGCGCGCTGACCGGCGAGGATGACACCGGTGATCATGTCAAGCCATTCGGTGTAGACGGCGGTGAGGTTGAGCCGGGCGTGCTCATCAGCGGCGGCGTGGGCCCAGCTTTGGATCCAGATCGACCACACTCGCCGGACCTTGACGTCGACGCCGGCGTGGATACGGGCGAAGTGCCGCAATGTGGCGACGGGATCGGCGGTTTCCGTGAGGTCTCGGGCGCTGGCGATGATGTCGAGTGAGTACCGCAGCGCTGCCTGCAGCAGCTGGGTCTTCGTCCGGAAATGATAGTTGATCGCCGAGGCGCTGAGACCGCATGCGTTCGCGACGTCTTCGGTGCGCACGTTGTCGATGCCCAGATCGGCGTAGAGCTCCCACGCAGCGGCGATGATCTTCTGACGGTTGCGTGTGCCCTTCGACATCCAAGCGCCGGTGCCAGCCGCCGCCGGATCTGGCAACGAACTTGAGTGATCCAACGTCGCGACACCCCCGCCAGCCTTCACCCGTTCAAGCGATCCCAACTGACTCACAGCTGGCACTCCCCCAGGCTCAAGTTGGAAGTGTTCAACAGCCCGTCGCCGAGGTGGTCCGGACGGCCGTCCTGTTGTGAGCCAGTCTGTGCTGACGTTGGTCAGGGAGGCGATCCCTGAGATCTCCTCAACCCGGAAGTTCCGTATTCCAGCCAAAGATTTGGAGAGTTTGCTCGGTTCGATACCGATGCTTCGAGCAACTTCACTGTGATTGATCCCGGCGGTTTTGATCGCGTCACGAACACGACTCACCAGAGAATCCTGGCTGCTGCCTGCACCTTCGCTCGTCTTGACCACTTCTACATTCTGCACAAGTGTTGCGATTTTGGCAGTAGTTACTAGGTGGTTTGTTAGTTTTTCGTGACCTGGTGGCTAGCCGACCTCCACTGCGGGCGTCGTTTTCGCCGGCATCGGCACTGAGGTTCGTCGGTGCGTTGATATGGATCAAAACGACATTAGCGATAGAGTTCTATTTCGAAGTAGTTTGGCGAAACTTCTCGATGAAGATCTTCCACGCCATCTAGGTCCGCGACAGATACGAGGAGGCGCTGCGACCGTGCGGTCACTGCCATCGACGATGCGTTCCCAATTGGTCAAATCACTGACCCCCGAACGCAAAGCATGGGCCTCAAAATTGCGCCATGGTGAACATTCCTGGCAACGATTCGACACTGCTAGCCGCTGTAGCCCTACAATCAGAAGAGCCGGCTATGACGCGCGAGCAGAGCAAGAGGCGTCCCTCACCGAGGTGCGCCGTTTGCTGCACGCAGCTGACATCGAGTTCGTCGAACTGCCTAGTCTGAGCGTTTTCATGCCCGTCCTGGTCCTCAATGCCAGGGAGACGAAGAACCTACTCTCATCGGTAATACACACCTTGGCCCAGGCACGTGGACGCGGCGGAAAAACCCGAACTGCACACCTCGCAGACGAAACCTGGTCTGTGCGCTTCTACGATGTCCGCGGCGCCGAGATGAGTCGCCGAGGCGCCCATCGACGACCGTCAAAGGTCGGCCGAGTCGACTGCTTGAGACGAATTGTCGCACCGAACGGAAGAGTGCTGAGCACTCCCAACCAGACATTGTCCATCGAACTGTGGGAAGAGCTAGGTTCCAACGTCCAACGCGTCGATGGCGGTCTTCATTTGCCCGGAACCCTGCGCCGTCGAAATTCTGATCACGGCCTGGCCGTCGATTATATGGAGCCAAATACGTGGGACAGCGCGCTGAGGAACAGTTCTCGCCTTGCCCTTCCTGCACCTCACCTGCGAGAGCTGCAGGAACCAATCGACATCGTCTATACGTGGGTCGACGGTTCCGACCCAAAGTGGCGAGCACGAATGAACAATACTCGTGACAAAGTCGACCAAGGAACCACCGAGCCCAGCTCGGTCTCGGAATCCCGATTCACTTCGCGCGAAGAACTAAAATTTTCGCTGCGCTCCCTCGAATACTATGCATCGTGGGTTCGGCGAATCTTCATTGTGACCGATCAGCAGATTCCCGAGTGGCTGAACACAGATCACCCAAAGATCACCGTGGTCGATCACCGCGACATCTTCTCGGACACCGGGGTGCTACCCGTCTTCAACTCGCACGCCATCGAATCTCAACTGCACCATATTCCCGGGCTAGCGGAGCACTATCTCTATCTCAATGACGATTGTTTCTTCCTCAGACCCACTAGGCCTGAGCTGTTCTTCACAGCGAATGGCCTTTCAAAGCACTTTCGATCGATCGTGCCTATCGATGTCGAGGGTTGGGGCCCGCGGGATCTTCCGATCATCTCCGCGGCCAAGCAAGGGAGACATCATCTTCTCAGTAGGTACGGCCGCACGGTCACCCACCGGTTCAAGCACACTCCTCACTCCCAACTTCGCTCCGTGCTCGAGACAATGGAGTCCGAGGAGCCAGAGCTTTTCGCACGGGTCGCAGCTTCACCGTTCCGCTCGCCGGAGGATGTGTCCATCCCTTCCTCACTCCATCACTTCGATGCTTTTGCAAGGGGACAATCAGTCGAAGGACAGATCGGCTATCAGTTCGTCGACCTCAGTGCAGCTGATTTGGAACTACGATTGCTCCGGGTAGCGCGTCGCACCGATTTGGATGTGTTCTGCCTTAACGAGACCACGCTCAGGGAGGAATCGGAAGAGTCGGTAGATCACCTAGTGGCCCGCTTCTTCAACGCCCGCTTCCCTGTGCCATCCAGTTTCGAGGTGGGCTTTCGCTCGTCGAAATCACCGCATTAGGCTGTCCCGAGCGGTGAAGGGAATCACTCGCTCCTTCGGCTGCGGAGCATCTTCTTCAGTCCCAGTGGGACCTTCATCATCTTGTCGACTCGCCTGTCAGCACGATCCGCGGTGACCCGGACGGACTTCACTGAACTTTGCGTTCTCCCGAGTGCGGCTTCCGCCTTGTCCAAACGACTTTCGACTTCGCGTAGCTTGTTCTCGGGTAGTTTTGCAGCACCATTTGCCTTGATCGCCTTCTGTGCCTTCTTGAGAGCGAGGTAGCGATCCTGGAGCTTCGAGGCCATACGGACATATTCGGGCGGCACATCGTGCCACAGACTTGTCTGCGGGTCCGGGTAGTTGGTCGACGCCAAACGATCCTCGTAATCTGCCAACGCGCGTTCTTGTCCGGGATCGTAAATGTGCGTGAAGCCGTTATCGTGAATGAAATCGCTGAGGCGGTCGAAGCGTTCGGAATGTCCACGATTGAACTCGGTGTAATCTGCTCGCGAATAAAGTTCGGCAACAGTTCTCGGGCATTCCTCAACTGTGAGGTCGATAGTTGGTACCCCGTGATATCGCGACAGTTCGAGCGTTCGCCCGTCATGGGCCAATACGAGTCCCGGCGTGCCGGCAAGGATCGCCGCTACATTGCCGTGAATGCGCGGGCCGAAAGAGAAGCTCATGTCTCTCATGCGCTGAATCCACACCGGCGCATCTAGTTGAAACTGCGCCTTCGCCTCGCTGAACTGTGAGTGACTGCGTGAGAGCGGCAACCGTTCGTCGTGGCCGCTGTAGGGAGTCGTCCCCCACAACATCATTTCCAAGGTGGCAAGGTCCTGTGGCATGTACGTCGCATCGAAATTAGCTTCAGCATCAGTGATGAGGTCGATGCCAAACGGATTGTTTGTCTGCAGGTTGTAGGCAATTGATGAGCCTGGGGTGAGCGCGTCGGCTCTATCGACGCGATGTCCTCGCCCATTCATCGTCATCGACGGGCATCCCACCACGATCACATCCTTAAAGCCGAGAGAGGTCAGATACTCAGCAGTTAGTTCGCCTCTCACGGTCAGTGTGGATCGCCCCGGGGATAATAGAGGCAGGGAGATTGGAAGAAGGAGATTCTCTCATGCCAGTGAAATACACCGATGAGCTCAAAGCTCGTGCCGTCGAGCTCGTCATGCATGCCCAGGCCGATCCTGAGACCGCGAGCAGGGCAATCACCCGCATCGCGAACGAACTCGGCCTGAGCAAAGAAACCCTGCGAGTCTGGGTGCGTAAGCACAAAGACTCTGGCAACGCTACACCGACGGAGTCGGTCGACCTTGAGGCCGAAAACCGTCGACTGCGCGCCGAGTTGACCGAAGCGAAACGGGCAAACGAGATACTTCGCCGGGCGTCGGCTTTCTTCGCGGCGGAGCTCGACCGCCCATCCAAGTAATCGTCGATTTCATCGACAACAACCGCGACGAGTTCGGAGTCGAGCCAATCGTGCGCGCCCTTTCAGGGACTGCTGCACGGATTGCTGTGAGCTCGTATTACGCGTACAAATTACGCCAGCCTTCAGCCCGTGCTGTCCGGGACCGGGAGCTCAAGACCGCCATCCGGGACGTCTACGAGGCGAACTATTCCTGTTACGGGGTGCGGAAGATGTGGAAGGCGATCAACCGCGAGTATGCGGACCGGTTCGGGAATATCGCTCGGTGCACGGTCGAGCGGTTGATGCGCCAGCTGGGCATTGACGGGGTTCGTCGTCGGCGGAAGCGTCCGAAGACGGCCTCGGCCAGGGCCGAGGAGTGCCCGGAGGATCTCGTCGAACGTGAGTTCACAGCTGAGGGTCCGAACTGTCTCTGGGTCGCCGACATCACCTATATTCCGACCCAGGCTGGGTGGGTATACACAACGTTCATTCTCGACGTCTTCCACCGCGAGATCGTGGGTTGGCAGGTGACGAATCATATGCGTGAGTCGCTGGCCAGGGACGCGTTGACGATGGCTCTGGCAGCGAAGTTCCGGGCCGGCGAAGACGTGTCCGGGCTTGTCCACCACTCGGATCGCGGAGTCCAATTCAGGTCGATTCGCTATGGCGAGACTCTGGCAGAATCCGAGATCGTGGCGTCGGTGGGGTCACGCGGGGACTCATACGATAATGCCATGGCTGAAGCACTGAATTCAGTCTACAAAGCGGAACTGATCGACCGTCGCGAATGGTCGGGGTTGATCGAGGTGATGGCAGCGACATCGAAATGGATCGGGTGGTACAACCGGCAACGACTGCATTCGGCGATCGGATATCGACCTCCGTTCGAGGTCCAAGCTGAATGGACCAACCAGGGTGCGACCGCGAGCGTAGCTGCATAGAAAACCAGGAAAAACAGCCTCTATGAAACCCGGTGCTTGACAGTGCGCTGGACTTCTCCAGAACCGCCTTTGCGAATCGTCTCACCGTCGGTTCCATCTTCTTCAGACCCGCCGGATTACCGTCCAACGGCAGTTGCGCACCACCCGAGAGCATGAGGAATGGAATCTTCAGGTTTTCGACGAACTCTGTGGTACGAGCGAGTTCTGCTTCGAACCCCGGCCGAAAGGCATTGGCCAAAGGAAGAATGAACCCGTCATACTCATCGTTGACCTTCGGCGCCATCGATTTGTTGATTTGGTAACGGTTCGCGTCGACCACCGTGTCAGCCGCAGAAAAGAGCTTATGAGAGGCAGTGCCGAAGATCAGGTTACCGTTGTTCCGACCAATCGTGTTGCGATCGAGAGTATCGAAACCGTCGTAAGGCTCAAACGGTGTTTTACCAAGCCTCATCAAATACCGCTTGCCCATTTGTTCGTCACCATTCATCGTATTTTTCGGGGATCGCTGCACGATCTTGCCCACCTTAGCCCATGCCGAAGTCGCGTGGCCACGGTCGAGGCACCTCAGCAATGACCTTACTATCTTGCCAGACTGCGGCAACGCCTCCTTCTGGAGCTCAATATGTAGTCATAGACTTAGCTCATTGAGGTCTACAACCAGACGACGACACATTGGAGGAACCCCCTTGGAGATTCGGAATCTCATCACCCGCAGCGCAATCAGCGCCATGGGCAGTGCGCGGAAGACGATAAGGAAGACCACCAGAGATGCGTCGCGTCGTTCGCAGACCTCTCCTCCGCGGTCCTCTCGTTTGACGTCGCTCAAGATTCATCACGCTCAGAACCTTCTCCATCTCGATCTCACGCTGGCCTCCGACGTTATCCCCACCGGGCTCTGGACTGAGCACGAAGGTGACCTGCATCGTCTCGGCTCACTCGAGATATCCGAATCTCGGGACGCTGGTTCAGAGTCTGACTTGGTTTGTTCGATCAGCGTCAACCTCGACACTGTCATCGAACACCTCGCGGACTGGACCTCGATTCCGCCTGCTGAAGCAAATGATGCGAACGACACCGAAGGGATCGTACTCCGCCTGTATCTCGAATTCGACGGTCTCGACGCGGAACCCCTCCCCGGCTCCCGTCTCGAAACAACCCACAACGGCATGCCGGTGGCATTAGTCCGACTCGGTCGTGCCAAACATACGCAAACGTCTAATTTCACCTACCGTCAAGTGAAAGACCACTTCTACTATCCCCTGATCAACCGCAATGGTCATCTGGCCATCGAAGTGGATCGCCTTCACCGGCCATATGCCCAGGTCCGCAACGACAGTCTGACCATCGAGAATGGCAAGCTCAATATCCAGGGAAGAATCAGCGCACGAGGCACCGCATATGTGAGAGCCAAACTCGTAGTGCGTGGCAGAACCTCCGGGTTCCGAGCAACTGCCGAGGTCGACCTCAAGCTCAACGAAGAGCTCTCATCGAAACGGTTTGGACTCAACCACTATGTCTTTGCGTCAGAACTCGATTTCAACGAACTTGGCGATGAGATCAGCAATGACAACGCGGACTTGTATTTGGATCTGGATCCCGTGCTGGCAGACCAGCCTAAGCGCGCGCGAATCGGGAAAACCCGATACCTCGTTCGCGTCGGCACGACTGGCAGCACAGTGTCGTCTGGAGACCGGACCGTCTCACTTGTCCCCTACTACACATTCAAGGCAAAGTATCCCTCTCTGCACTTAGAAGTCTTCCGCACAGCGGATTACGAATACATGCAGACTCTGGTGTCGAACCGACATTTCTGGAAACCGCCCCGCGCCTCGGAGCGTCGTCCTGTATGGTTGATCGGCGAACTGCCCTATAAGGCGCAGGACAATGGACTCCAATTCTTCAAGTTCATGCGTGACGAACATCCCGAAATCGACGCTTACTATGTCATCGAACCGAACTCGCCCGAGAGATCTAATCTCAACGGCTACGACCACGTCATAGACTTCCGATCGCATGACCACGTCCAGGTGGCGCTTGCAGCTGACAAGATCATCGGAACCCACCACCCGGATTTCCTCTACCCCACACGGGAGCCGCGCTTCCAAAAGGCTCTGCACGCCGAATCAGTCTTCCTCCAGCATGGTGTCACTGCCGCCAAATGGATGGTGCCCAATTACGGCAAGTTCATTAGTGGGTTCGACGTGGACCTCATCACCGTCTCCTCTGAACGCGAGAAAGAGTTCTTCGTCAAGGACTTTGGTTATCCCCCCGAACAGGTAGCAGTGACGGGCTTCGCCCGATTCGACGCTCTTCTTGCCGACGATGTCGACGTCCGTCCGGGCCAACTTATGATCATGCCTACGTGGCGACCGTGGTTGCAAGATCCCGACTACTTCGCTGAATCGGAGTATTTTCAGCACTGGAATTCACTTCTCACCAGTGATCGATTGCAATCACTGATGGAGAAATACCAACTTGAGCCGATCTTCTGCCTTCACCCTAATATGCAGCAGTACAGTTCACACTTCCGCGATGCCGGCATTCGCGTGGTCGTCCAGGGCGAAACCGATGTCCAGTTGCTTCTCAAACAGAGCTCGATGCTCATAACCGACTACTCGAGCGTTGCTTTCGATTTTGCGTTCCTACACAAACCCGTTGCCTACTATCAGTTCGATACTCGTCGATTTGCTCAGCCACACGCCGATCCGGAAAAGGAATTTCCTGGACCTGTCGTCGCGGATGAAGACCAGCTTCTGGACGCCATCGAAACTGCATATGCCGCGGGAGGAGTAATGGATCAGAAATATCTGGCTCGTGCCGACCACTTCCTCGCTCATCGTGACACAGACAGTCGTGAACGCATCTACCAAGCAATTCAAAACGCAGTCAGACCTCGCCCTACTGCGACGGACCTGGTCCAGAGCGAGCCAGCCCAGGCCGCATACAGACTCGCGCGGCGGAATAGATATTATCTTCCCGTGATGAAGAGGCTGTACAAGCTGATGCGATGGGCTCCCCTCGATTCCGGAACAGTCGTCTTCGAAACAGGACAGGGGAAGCAATACGCCGACAGCCCTCGGGCAATTCACGAGGAGCTGGTCCGGCGTGGGGATACTCGGCGAAAGGTGTGGATCTATCACAAGCGACTTCCTGTGACGGACAAGTACACCACCGTTGTCAAACGACATTCGCCAGCGTTCTTTTGGTACCTCGCGACGGCGAAATACTGGATCAACAATCATAATTTCCCCAATTACATCCACCGTCGTCAACAGGGCCTGTATATCCAGACGTGGCATGGGACACCGCTCAAGCGCATGTTCCTCGATCAAGACAACTTCTACGGACGCGATCCGGGCTACATCGACCGGGTCAAGGAGGCTTCGGCCCAATGGAATGCGTTGATTTCTCCTTCGCCGTACGCGACGGAAGCGATGAAATCGTCCTACGCTTATACGGGACCGGTTTATGAGCTGGGCTACCCGCGAAACGACGAGCTACGCGGCCCGAACACACAAAAGATTCGCGACGATCTTCGGCACCGGCTCTCGATTCCGCGTGATCAGACGGTCGTGCTCTATGCCCCGACCTTCCGCGACGATCAGCCGACAACCAAGGGAAGATTCGCCTTCGACTGGCCATTCGATCCTGAAGAATTCGTCCAACGTTTCGGCGACGACGTCACACTTCTGTTGCGTACTCACTTCCTAGTCAACACCAAGCTCGACATCCCGGAAGCTCTCAAAGCAAACATCATCGATGTCAGCGGACTTCCAGACATCAATGAACTCTTCTTGGCCAGCGACATGCTCGTCACAGATTACTCATCGTCATTCTTCGACTACTCGGTCCTTGAACGACCAATCATCTTTTTCGCATATGATCTGGAGAACTACCGCGACAATCTTCGCGGTTTCTACCTCAACTACGAAACGGATCTTCCCGGACCAGTGACGACAACCTCGGACGAGCTCTTCGCCGAAATCGACAAAGCGACCTCGGCTACGGACGCAGACCGGGAACGCCTCAGATTGTTCGCACGGTTATACGCTCCCAATGATGACGGTCAGGCAGCGGCCCGAGTCATCGACAGACTGCTCGCAGACTAATCATGCCGCTGGTTTCCGCATTGGAGGAACGCGTGTTCAAACGAGACCAACACTTCCCCGAAGCTTCTATCTACGGACTCATCGGAGGAATCCCGGAGGCTTTCGGAGGCAGAACGAGTGTGTGCCTGCAACGAGCAAATGCGATTGCCGAACTCGACGACAGGCACATCGAAATCCTCACGCTCTCTCCGAACAACGGTGTGGACACCGAAGGGCTGACGGAACGGCTGCGCGAGGAAGGCCGTATCGGAAATCGAGTAACGATCAGAAATGTGTGGTCAGATCTCCGTCGTGCTGACTCACACGACTTGGCTCAGATCGCCGGACACAGCTCCCAGTCGATCACCATCGATCCAACACAGCCACCTGAATATGACGGATCGATGGAGGCCAAAGAGGTCGGTTCTGCAGGAAAGACGCTCAAAGCAGACCGTTTCAGGGAGGACGGCTCACGATACAACAGCTATCGACGCGGCGGCAGGGGTATCGAGAAGAGTTCCGTGCTCTTTGACTTGCGAGGCCGCCCTATTGCGCAATGGACCGAACAATACGAGCTCTATTTCGCCTGGATGGACTGGGTGATCGGCACCGATCCCGCTATCATCATCAACGACGGTCCCCCGCTGGCACGCTATCTCCACAAATACCAGCGCAAAAACGTCGCTCTCGTCCAAACCATCCACAGCAAGCACTCGGCAGATCCCACCAAGCGCTCACAGCGATTGGGGTGGACCTATACCCCTGCACTGCAGCATGTCGATCGATTCGACCATCTGGCAGTACTCACCGAGTCACAACGATCCGACCTCACCGCTCTCAATTACGTGATGGACAACGTGTCGGTCCTGCCCAACATGACCACCGCTGAGCCGACCCGAAAGATCAAACCGCGCCGCACAGGTGCCGGAGTCATGCTCGCACGCACAACATTCCTCAAACGCATCGATCACGCCATCACCGCTGTCCACCGGGCACAACAGGCCGGTATCGAAACCACATTCGACATCTATGGTGTAGCTGACGAAGCGCAGGAATCCCTGGAATCTCTCATCGGCGAGATCGGTGCGGACGACACCATCCGACTTCGCGGGTTTGATCCGAGAGCGAAGAGGAAATTCGAAGAATCATCATTCACCCTGCTCACCAGCGAATATGAAGGACAGCCGCTTGTCCTCTTGGAAAGCATGGCGGTTGGCTGCATTCCGATCGCTTACAACATCAAATACGGGCCAGCAGACATCATCACCCACGGTGTCAACGGATTCCTCGTGCCACCCAGCGATATCGACGCTATGGCCAAGTGCATCGCGGACCTTCATTCCATGGGCGAGCGAGAACTCCTTCAAATCCGCAAAGCGGCCATCAAGCGAGCTCAAGACTTCTCGCCGGGGAAGATCACCAGCATGTGGGGCAAAACGCTGACACAGGTAATGGCCAACAAACTCCCACCAAGGGACATCGAAGGCAAAGCGAATCTTGTCGAACATTTCGTTGATGGAAATGAAATGCGTCTAAGAGTGAAAATCACTGGAGAAGCCGCGACGAATCCAACGTGGGCATTGCTGAGATGGACCGAAAGGAATGGCAAACGATTCGGTCGTCTGCCCGCGCACGGCGAGCAGACGGCAGGACAGTTTCTGGTGACTGCCTCAGCCCACACAGACGATTTCGCCTCTATAGACCGCGGCTTCATCGACTTCTGGATCGATCTGCGCGTAGATGGGCAACCGTGCCGTTTGCGAATCAAAGGAGCTCAAGAACTCGAGCCCACCGCGTTTGCACAGGCGGAACTTTATTCGACAAAATTTGGCAGCCTGAGCATTCGATACGAATCGTCAAATCCTGAATCCGCCACCGTTTGAGCACAGACCAATTTGGTGCTGGTTATTCGCGACGCTCGTGAAAACAGAATGAGTTCGATCGAGAACACTCATTCGCGTAAATGGCGTCGCTGCCTCGAGCTAGTGACGGCAAGCCTGACAGCCAGAACTGGATATAGCGAGCGATGCAAGTACGATCAACGGTATCGATGTCGATTCGTAATTGATAAACCGAATTTGGCTCTAGTGGTCGAGCAGTCCTCCGCACGTAGTCTATTGAGTTTTGCCCGATCCGTGTTCGGTGACACCGTTGGCACCGTTGGCACCGGCGCACGGTCAGCCAAACTAGCAGGCTCTGAATTTAGGAAGGTCCACTGTGAAAAATCTGGTTCGTAAGGCAGCGTTGGCGGCGATCCGGTCGACTGCATGGAAGCAGACCAGCAGATGGATCAGGGGAACCGAGCGCTGGAATCAGCTAGAAGATGATTACGACGGCAGCTACGTCAAAGCCGAGGTCGTTGTCTACTTCGGTGATCGTGTGCCCAAGTTCTATCAGCTCAGTCAGTGGATCCCGGTTCTTGAAGAGCTCCATCGAACTCACCGAGTTGTCCTCGTGCTCCGCAAGCCATCCGCACTGCTACAGGCGCGTGAGATCACACGCCTGCCCATGGTTCTCAAACGCAGATTCGACCCGCTCCACACCTTTTACCATGCCAACGATTTCAAGCTTGCACTCTATGTGAACAACGGAATGTCGAACTTCCAGTCGCTCGGGTTTGCGCCCATGGTCCACGTTCACGTCAACCATGGCGAATCCGACAAGCTCAGCATGGTCTCCAACCAAGCGAAGTCGTATGACAAGGTTTTTGTGGCCGGTGATGCCGCAATCAACCGGTACCGCAAATCACTCGTCGATTTCGATGAGTCTGCCCTCGTCAAGATCGGAAGGCCCCAGCTGGACATCGACAGGGCTCCAGAGTTGGGAGCCTCAACGGTGAGGACGATCATGTACGCACCGACGTGGGAGGGGGAGAACGATGCGAACAACTACACATCGGTCGATCTGTTCGGTCCCCAGATCGTCGAGGCCGCGCTGGGCCTCGACGATACTCGTGTCATCTACAAGCCGCACCCCCGAGTAGCAGCCTCCAATGAGACTGCCATGGCGGAGGCCAATGCGCGCATCATCGAACTCATTGAACGCGCTAACGAATCCATCACCGATGAGTCCCTGCAGCATCAGATTCTGATGGAGGGTGACATCCTTGCGATGTTCGACGCCGTGGACCTGCTCGTCACCGACATCTCCAGTGTCGGTCTCGACTACCTCTATATGCGGCCGGAGAAGCCCCTGGTGCTGACAGATCGCCGCGACGATACGGCGAAGCTCAACGATGAGGCACCAGTAAGTCGAGCGACGCCCATTATCGACGGCTCGACAGTAGGGCGAACAGATGCGCTGCTACGCGATCTGCTGACGAACGATAAGTCGGCCGAGGCTCGACAGGAACTGCGCCGGCACTATTTCGGCGAAGGAAAGAAGGGCACGTCGACCAAACTCTTCGCCGAGGCCATCAGTACGCTGATCGCCAACAGAACGTCTGATATGTCGAAATATCACTTCGAAAGCACCAACGCCGAAGCTAGCGACGAGTAACAGTGGCCACTGGTCTCAGCCCATTGGCCGGGGACGTACGGAGAAGTTGCCGCGATTCGTCGAGTACCACTCTCGGGCGCCAACGGTCTCCGGCTTATAGTTCTT
Source organism: Brevibacterium sp. CBA3109 (assembly GCF_040256645.1). NCBI lineage: Bacteria > Bacillati > Actinomycetota > Actinomycetes > Micrococcales > Brevibacteriaceae > Brevibacterium > Brevibacterium koreense. The sequence goes on from NZ_CP158281.1 coordinate 2,852,192, forward strand.
CGGGGGGCGGATTCTTCGCTGAGCATTCCACGGGTCGTATGGGCGCCGCAGGCTCACATCAAAGGTCTCGTCCTTCGATTCGGAGAATTTGTCAGCGTCGATGTCGAAAGTGATTTTCGTTCCACGCCCAAACGCCCGACGTTCGACAATCGGATCGGCACAGAGGAAGTAGATGTTCCGTCTCCGCCCTGTCAGAACGAGCTGCAGGGGACCCGCCGCCGAATCCTGAATTTGGCTGAACTCGAGTTCGATCCGCGACCCGTGAGCATGAGAGATGACTTTCAGCGATTTCGCACTGATCGCTTGACCGGGTTCTCGAGGGTCGACGTTCGGAAGTGGCACCGGTTTCAGCTCTTCAAGAACTGTTTTCCAACGCTGGTAGCCGGCCTCTGGAAGATACGCTTCGACCGTCGTCATGGCGGCCGTCCGCATCGAGGCGATGCGGTCTGGACCGAGTCCCAGAAACACCTCAATCTGATCTGCCAATGCCCCGATGTCACCCATCGGAGTGATGAAGCCGTTCTGTCCCTGCTCCACCAGATTTCTGGGGCCGTAGGTGATGTCGTAGACGATGGGCACACATCCAGCGCCCATTGATTCCATCATCGCCAGCGGCAGGCCTTCGCTGGTGCTTGTCAGCGTGGAGAAGGATGCGGACTGCAGCCGTGCCGGAACGTCGTTGACGTATCCCGGCAGTTCGACTCGGTCGCTGACGTTGAGGTCCACGATAAGCTGCTCGAGCTTCTGACGTTCGGCGCCCTCTCCAAGAACGGTAAGTGTGATGTCCACCCCCCTGTCCTTCAGCAGCGCCACGGCTCTGATCGCATGATCCACCCGTTTGAGCGGAATGAGGTTGGCGATCATCACAGCACTGTTCGCCAGACGGTTCGTCGGTGCTTCGGACAGAACCGCCCCGGACGGCAACTCGCCTGTCAGGAATTTGACGTTCGTGCCCGAGATTCCCGTGGCCGTGATCGCCTCCGCCTGCTGCTGCGTCTGAACCCCTACAGCGTCAAAGCGATCAAAGTTGCGCATGGTCTCCACCCGACGGGGAAGTATCTCCCCATGCGGCCCGTTCCAGGGATAACGAAGATGAGTGCCGTGCATGAACAGGATGAGCGCGAACGCCCGTTCTGAGATCTCATGGACGAATTCACTGATCTTCTTGTCATCGACGATGAGGACAGCAGGTTCCTCAGCGATAACGGCTGTGATCCAGGCGTTGTAAAAATCTCGTGGCCGATTCCATTCCGCGACCGGGTCTCCCGCTGTGGAGTGGAGAATGAAGCGGCGACCGATCTTCGGATCCTGCACATCGGTGAGCAACAAGCTGTTATCGGCCCGCAGATAGTCTCGACGGACGATTCCACTGGTGCTCGATGTACGGAAGACATCGTAGAACTCGGTGATGCTCTCAACTTCGCCGTCTGCCTGGGGCACGGGGCCTGTTGGCGTCTTCCCCCTCAACGAGGCAAGCTCAGAGTCGGATCTGCTGCGCAAGTCTTGCCAGATGTTGACCAGTTCGACGTCGTTGTTCAGACGTCCTTCGAAGAGGAGCCGGGCTCGCGTCGCATCTACATCCATTCGCGGACTGAAGGTCAGCAACGTCTGCGACAGAGGATGACCAAACTTCTGAAAACTGCGGATCCGACGCAGCGCCGCCGTCGTCATCCCTCCGATGGATTCTGGGATGCCCCAAATGGCATTGTAGACATGCACTGCGTCGGTCCCAACGGGAACCTCGCGGTCGACCGTCTCCCGAGTGACTTCAGGAGCTCCATGAAACAGCCGAGTAATCAAGCTCACTGTTTGCTTCCTTCCTCAGTTCCCACGTGCGTCTTACCTCACCGCAGCTAGTATCAAGCCGGCAGGGCCATATGACCGTGATGACGAATCTGTCGTCGCCAGTTCACGATCTTAGGGCTGTCTGAAGTCTCCCAGTGAGCGCGAACATTCCAGTCGGTGTCGAGCTCGGTATAGCGCCCGCCGACGGCAATCTGAAGCGAGTCAACGTAGCTGGTACCGACAGTCTTGAGAAGTCCGATGACTCGTTCCACTACGCCCTCGCTGCGGAGTCGGGCAAGATTGAGCACGGCGACCTGCGGATCGAATAGTACGAAATCTTCACTCAGTGTCCTGTGGCTGGCGAAGACGAAGTCCAGTGCCCCTTCGTAGTCATCTTTGAACGAGCTGGCTACCCGTCGCATGAGGGTGAGGCCGCTGGTCCGAGTCTTCCTCACGTCTCTCTTCGCGGTGAGGAGAGACGAACCCAGGTCCATGTTCGAGAGTTCTGTGATGTCTGCGGTCACCTCAGCCGCGGCTGGAATGACGACAAGCTCCTCATGGTCGGCAAACAGTGCAGGAAGAAGTGCCTGGATCAATTCTTCTGAATCGCTGATACCAGGAATGGACACAGAGTCGAGCACTTTGATCGTTCCTTTGGCCAGCCTGGACCGGATATCCTCGATCCGATCCGCAGCCAGAGCACCCCATGCCAACCACAGCCGGTAGGGACCGGAGGCATGATCGTCTACAGACTGTGCAGCAGCACCGACCAGGTGCTCTTCGCCCTTGTTCACCGACAGATAGACGTCAGTCGTCCCGGCTTCGGGCTGAGGACCTTCGGCTCCGCCCACCGCCGTGGCGATTTCTGCGTTCGTAACGTCGGGCAGATGTGCCGTGGCGAGGTATTCGTCTGCAATGGCCATATCGGCTTCGGTGATTTCAGACCACTTGGCATAGACCTCGCTCTCCGAGGCGCCGGAAGCGATGAGTGGGATGATCACGGACAGTTTGTCCAGGATTCCGGTACGGATCGCATCGAACTCGGCGTCATTGATTCCGTAGAGTCCGCCGAACCGGGAGTCCGACTTATTCTTGGGTTCGAATTCGACCTCGGCGCCCACCGATCGTGCGGGAAGATTGGCGTGCAGACGCGAGGTCAGCACACGTTTGTACTTGTAGGCGTAATCGCCAACCCAGCTCCGTGCCAGTTCGAGGTTCTCCGGGAATGTCTTGTCACGGATTGCCGTCACAGTCTGCTTCTTCTTCGGCCCCTTGCCACCCTTCATCCAGTCGATCTGCAGTGTGCCGGAACGACGGTCGGGTTCGGGAGCCGGAAACACCGTATCGATGGTGGTGGTCAGACAACCTGAGAAGAAGGCAGGGACGCCGACGGCCCGCAGCACAGCCACCGACTGCCAATCTCGGCAACCGACTGGCCCATATTTCTTCAGGTAGGCGATGGCATCAGGGGTGAGCATCTCGGGATACCGGATGAACACCGACAGCAGAATCGGGCGGAGATTGGGATGGAATGGAATATTGAACGATTTACCGAAGATGTCATGCATATACCACCCGAAGGCGATGTACCACGTGTCCTCTGGGATGTCTTGATAGATATTGCCGTCACGGTAGACCTCGACCAGGTTGAGCTCAGCCTCGGGCCCCGAGTATTTCCTCTCCGCTTTGACTGATTCCCGTAGCTTCGAAAAGAGCTCCGTCAGACCGCTGTCTCCTGTGAAGCTCAGATTCTCATATCTCAGCAGGTGCCCAAGTGATGCCACTGTCTGAATATAGTCGCCGATGTTGCGCGAGCGAATACCGGGCTGGTCGTAGCTGAGCACACCGAAGTTGCGCTTGCCGGGCGTCGTCGGAAGAGGCTGCAGGTGCACTCCTCCGGGGAGCCAGTCTCGCATCCTCATGAGTTCGTAATGGATGGAGGGCTCAAGGTTGTCAGCTCCCCATGCAAGGCGATTCTCGATCAGGGTGCGGACATGCTCGAAGGCATCGATGCAGAAAGCGGATTCAGCCGTGCGCAGCACAGCCTTGGAGCTCCATCGCTGCGTGTCTCCCGTCTGATTTGAGCGTTCGATGAGCGGAAGTGCTTGTGTGCCAAGTGTGTCAATGGCGGTTGGATAGTACTCTGTGGCCGCGGAGGTGATGAGTTCCCGATCATCAACGCGTTCGAATTCGGCCCAAGCAACATCCGCGTCAGATGAGCGGTGGTAGGCCATGCCCAAGAGGACGCGGCCGATCTGATCGTGTTCGGGACGGCGACGCAGGTTCAAGCCGATGGACACAACCTCTCCGTGGTGACCGGCGTCGATGAGCGCTCTGCCCTCCTCGACCATCGATCCACCCAGTGATGACCCACCGATCAAAGCTTCAGTCAGAACTGAGTCCGCCTGCAGTCGCGCGAGCTCACGGAGTTTGGCGTCGACTTCCTTCTTCGTCGGTGCGACAGTCCAACCGTCGATGTCAGGGGAGGTGCGCCCCTTGAGACCGGTTGCCAGATTCCGATAGGAACGAGCCGTGTCGGCCGCGATCTTCTTCGAGCCGCCAACTGATTTCGAGGTTCCTTTTTCGCCTGCTTGGCCGCGTTCTCGAACGTACTTGGTTCCGGAGGCGCGTTCCACAACGGGAAGAGCACGGCGAGCGATGCCGTGGACCACGGGTTTGACCAGCTCTCTTCCTTTGCTGATGAAACGGTTGGTCGCTTTTCGTTGATTGCTCACTCGCCTAGTCCTTTGCAGAGATTTCGGTGATCCGTCCGGTTGTCACGATCAATCGGTTGCTACAGTATCCAACTTGCCTGATGAATCAGCGAGACGTTCTTTGCTGATGACTCAGTCGAAGGTATCCAAGCCAGTCTGGCCCAGCCTGTCATTAAGCTGTGGCGCAAGGGTCTTCGCATAAGTGGCCGTGATGTGCGCCGTGTCGAAATAGGTGATGACTCCCCCGATGACCGGTTCACATCGTCCGTCGGGACAGAACCAATCTTCGGGATAGATGATTGACAGATGCTTCGAATCAATCGTCCTGGCTGACGCGGCAAGAGGATCCATCCAGTGCCATGATTTCGGGGTACCCGAGCATTCTTCGAGCTCGTCTTCGTGTTTGGCAACGCAGTCGGGCACCTGGATATCGTCCCCTCCTGGATAGGGAGTGTCTCTGATGACAACAACGTCCAACTTCGCCTCGACCCAGCTGGTGAGTATGTCCTGGTGTCCCTCTGGGGCCTTCTTCTCAGTCTCCTCCCACGACATTCCATCCAGCGGCGTCGACTGACGTTCTGAGGTGATCACTGCGTCGAATCCGCCCGATGTTGTGCGATCGACGACCCAGTCAGAATAGTCTTGGCAGCCTTTGACTCCCTCTGGGGTGCTCAGGTCCTGCGGAAGAGTGGAGATGCTGCAGTTCGAGGCCAGGAAGGTGGTGATCGTCCAGTCATTTTTTTCAGCCAGTCGTTCAAGGGCTGGCAGCCAGTGGCCTGCATGGGAATTGCCGACTAACGCGACTTGTTTCTCCCCATCGCCATACGTGCATTCGGGTCGATCCGTGTAGGGTTCGCTCGACCAGCATCCATCTGCGTACGCCTTTGATTTGTCGTTCTTAGCCGCAGCCGGCTCCATCAGCAGAGAATCCGGACTAGCGCATTTCGGGTTGTTCTTCGCGCTGGGCAGCAATGCTGCTGCCCCCAGGCAGGAGTTGGGGTCAGACAGTGCGATTTCGAGATTGTCCCTATTCTGCTCGACGATCCGGTCCGAGACCCACATCTGGCTCAGACCAAGCGCGCTGACAAGAGCCATGGCCACGATCGCGAACCCGAAGGTCCTTTTCGGGCTGCGCAGGAGCGAGGTTTTTCGGAAACGGTTCTCAACCCAGATCGTGGATGCCCATGCTGCGACGAGCGAAACCACAATGATCGCGACCTTGTCCAGTTCTCCCAGACTCTCCCCCGCCCCCATCTTCTCCGAGAGATAAGGGACGAGGACGATGAGCGGCCAATGCCAAAGGTAAACGGAATACGAGATATCGCCCAGGAACCGCGCTGGGCGCAATGACAACAGAAGGAGAACGGAGAAACGTCCGCGTGAGTCTGCCAGGATGACGAGCGCTGTTGAGAGTACTGGAACGAGGGCGATGTAGCCAGGGAACGGCATGTCTGCACGGATGAGGAATGTGCCTGCGACGATCCCTGCCAGTCCGACCCACCCGATCAGCGAGCTGAACGGTACCCGCTTCGGGCGTACGTACATGACGAAGACCGCGACAAGTCCGCCGGCTGCCAGCTCCCACATACGAGTTGGAGTGATGAAGTAGGCCATGGCCGGCTGCACGATCGTGTACCAGACCGAGAAGGTGAGCGAAGCGACGAAGATGCCGACGATGGTGTAGCCCACGACCTGTTTGAGGCGTTTCACCTTCGTGCCGATCAGGAACGCAAGGCCGATGATCACGGGCCAGAGGAAGTAGAACTGTTCTTCGACCGACAGCGACCAGAAGTGCTGCACCGGAGATGGAGCATTGTCCGCAGCGAGATAGTCAATGCTTGAACTCGCGAAGTCCCAGTTGACCACGTACAGCGCGGCAGCGAGGATCTGTCGTCCGGTATCGACCCAGATCGACTGTGGAGCCACTAAGAAGGTAGAGACTCCAACAACGAAGAGCACGAGCAGAGAAGCCGGGAGCAGCCGCCGGATCCGTCGGGCCCAGAAGTCTGTGACATCTCGCCAGTTCTTCGGCGGAGATTTGATCAGGTGGCTGGTGATGAGGAAACCGGAGATGACGAAGAAGACGTCGACGCCGATGAATCCGCCGACGAAGCGATTCGGCCACAGATGGTAAAGCAGGACGACGCCGACGGCCAAAGCCCGCAGCCCTTGAATATCGGCGCGAAATCCTGACCTGCTCGGCTCAGTGTGCGAGCTCGGCGGTCTTGCCGCGTCTGTGGATGTCAACTGCATATATCGCTTCCAAAACAATTCTCAGTCGGTTGGATCGGACCCGGCTGCGCTCGCTGTCGGTCCTCGTGCCCGCAGAGCGTTATAAGGGGCTGCGTACCGATTCTGATCGAGCGAGATGAAAATTTCTGCAGAACCCCGTGCGGGGTAACTCAATGCGCGTGCTTGTTCGGCTCAGATGATGGGAGGGCGCCCGTGTCGAGACATTCTCAACACGCCCCGTTTCGAGAGTTTCCGGCGGTCCTCGTCGTCTGCCCACGGGTCGAGCTTCCAACCCGCACGCCACCCTTCCATCCAGGCCCGGAGCTGGTGGGGCTTGTTCGCCCATTTCAGACACTGCATCAGCGTCCACGAACCGACATAGGCCCAGCTAAAGGGCCATGGCAGGTTACGGCGAGCCAGCCAGACGCGGTTCCTGGCATTCATGTAGAAGTACTCATCATGGCGTCTGGGATCGATCACAGGGTGAGCGACGGCCAGGTCGCCCATGTACCAGACCGTGTACCCCGCGTCCCACACTCTCCAGGCGAGTTCGATGCCCTCGTGTGCGTACCAGAATGGTCCGGGCCACCCGCCGCATTCGTCGAATGCCTTCCGCTGCATGCAGACGGCACCTTCCCACACTGAGAAGACGTTGGAGGAGTGCTCGGCTTCGCCCTTCTTCAAACGCGGGATCCATCGTTTCGGAGAATCCGGCCCGCCGGGCTCTTCGACACGGGGTTGAATCAGGCCAATTTTCGGCTTCGTGCGCATCAGTTGAGCCATGCGCATCAGTGTGGTGTCGTCCGGCAACCATGCATCGTCGTCGAGGAAGAACAGGAATTCGCCTTTGACGTGTGGAACTCCAGCGTTTCGCCCGGCGGGGATCCCCAGATTCTCCGGTAGTCCCAAGGCTTTGACCTCAGCCGGAATCCCCTCGGGGTCCCAGCCATTGCCCACGCAGACAACGTCAAGCTCAACGCCCTTCTGCGCCAGCAGGGATTCAAACCCGCGGTTGAGGTCGTCCAGTCGCTTCCCTTGAGAGAGGACGACAACACCGAACGAGTATTTGCGACTCTCTTCGAAACGCTGGGACAGAATGCGGGAAGTATCGGTCATGACAATCGCCTCGAGGCCATGATCGACATGAAGTGTCCGATGACCGACAGGAGGCACAAAGGCGCCAGAATCACGACAAGCCAACGTTCACCGAAAAGAGGAGCTGCATCAGCCGAGTTTGCAATAACGGTGACGATGCTCGCGGCCAAGGCGAGGAGCGACATCTCCACGGAATGGTAGATGCGATGGAACGGTACGAAACGAGCTGCTCTTTTGAGCTTCGCAACAAACCCTGGATTCAGAGCGGTCGCCGCTTGTGAGTCCGCGAGTTTGTCCAGACCGTTGAACGCCCTCGAGACATGCACCATGTCATTGAGCGCCTTGTTCAGCAGAACGAACCCAGCCAGAACCGTTCCGGCCAGCAGATAAGGGTAGGTTCCGGCGGGGTCGTCACTGAGGTTCTTCCACTCCCCCACAGCCCGCACACCAAGAGCCACAGCGACCAAGCCTTCCGTGGTGTAATGCCCGACCTTGTCGAGGAAGACGCCCTTGGCTCCACTGGTCCCACGCCACCTGGCCACTTCGCCGTCGCAGCAGTCGATGTACATCTGGACCTGGGAGAAGATTACTGCCAGGATTGCTCCCCAGATTCCGGGGATCAGCAGGCTGCCGGCGATGCACCAGCCGGCCAGGATCATCAGACCGGTGACCCCGTTTGCGCTGATCCTCGTTCGCACAAGGAGCATGGTGAAGTAGATCGACAAGTGTCTGAGATAGAGCTGTGCGCTCCAGTGCTCGGCGTTTTTCCGACTGCGGACCTCGATTGGCTGAGCCTTAGCTCGAAGCTCAGACAAGGTCGGGTGGCTCTGCGGTTCCCGTGTAGACACACCCGCTCCTCTCTGCTTCAAGGCAAGTGTTTGGTGTTATGGGGCATTCTACTTTCACCACATCGGGTGCCCCTGAGAACGCGCAGGGATCAAACGAGGATCGATGGCAATCGGGTGGTCAGGGCTTGCCGAGTTCCGTTTTGATCCGCGTCGTCGAGATCTCGGGAGTACGAGGCAGATACACGACCTCGCATTTGTCTTTGAGGAAGTCGAACTCGCCTTCCCAGTCATCGCCCATCACGAAGGTGTCGATATGGTATTTCTCCACATCGGTGACCTTCTGTTCCCAGTTATCTTCGGGGATGACGAGATCAACGTAGCGGATCGCCTCGAGCATGTGCTTGCGCTCCGCGTAGGAGAAGTAAGACTTCTTGTCCTTACCCGCGTTGAACTCGTCGCTGGAAAGCGCCACGACCAAGTAATCACCTTGTTCCTTGCACCGTTGCAGCAAACGGATGTGACCGTAGTGGAGCAAGTCGAAGGTGCCGTAGGTAATGACTCGGCGCATCAGTCCTCATTTCACATGTTCAGGGGAGCTTGGTCCAAGCGTGTCTGGACACAGGCGTCCGTAGAATTTCATCGTCATTTTACCATTTTGTTACTTTGGAACACACAAGCGTTGCTCGGCTCACACGTCAGTTTTCTGCTGACGTTCCTCATTGCGTCGCTCAATGACGAACTTGCCAGCGTCGATGAACCGCTCGATCTGGGCGCCCGGCGAAGTATCGCCCAGATAATGCTGACTCAATCCCGTGTAGGCGACTTCATCCGACTCCGCCTGCGCAACCAGTTCATCGATATTCAAGTTGTCATCTGCGCGAAGGACCGGGCAGCGGTCGAATAGTCCTCCAGGGAGCACCTCGGCGCCAGAGCTAGGTGGTTCGATCATGACGAGAGGCTTCTTTGACGAGAGCCAGTCGTATGCCACCGATGACATCTCTGCTACCGCAACGTCAGCAACGTCGAACTGCCACGAAACGTCGGCAGTCTCATCCATGAAGGCGCGTGGATCAGAATCGATGATGTCCTTGACGTCTTCCACCGCCTTGGCGAAATCGCTTCTCATCACCCCAATACGGGGGTGAGGTCGAAAGATCACTCGATATCCTGCATCGAGCAGGCCAGTGACAATGGACTCACCGTTGTCTGCAATCGCACCATAAGCCATCGAGTGCGAGTCGCCTTCCCACGTAGGCGCATAGAACACCACTGCCCCATTCGACTCGGCTGACACGAAGTCACCCCAGACGTCTGGAATCGAGCGTGGCCGGTCCAACTGCGGCCGACCGACATCAAGCATGTGCTCGTCGCTCATCCCATAGAGCGTCCGAGCGATGCGGTCCCGCGCCGCTTCACCCGCGGTGAAAACATAATCGTAGGCTTTGAGCTGGTTGGAGATCATCGAGATTTTTTCACTCTCCCCATGGCTGAGATGCACATGAGCAGGATCCGGATATCGCAACGCTTGAAAATTCGGGGTCGCCTGATTGACATAGAAGACGGCCCTCATATGCGTCGAGGTCATGAACGCATCCAGACCCAGTGTCAGACGAGAGAACCTCACCGGGAGATTGGTGACCGTCCTCATGTGTTCCGCAACTATCGGACTGCGAACAATGATCCCAAATGGGTGCTCACCATAGCCCTGCCTTTTCAGCTCTGCGTCCAGCTGCTCGAACGGCCAGACCCACTGCTCAAGCTGATAGACCGAGTCCATTCCAACACCGAAGTACGCAGCGGCCACGAACGCGTCGGTGGCTTGGGGATAGTAGTCAGCCGAGAGCCTCGACTCGTGAATGCGGTCGCGGAACTTTTGTGCTCCAAGCTTGGCAGCCGACTGGACGAATTGGGCGCCCTTGACCGCTTGCTGCGACAGGTCTCCCGGAAGATTGCTCATAGGACTATTGTGCATGTGCAGATTCGAGGACCCTGAATACACTTTCCTCTTATGAGCAACATGACCTGGCATGATAATCCACCGAAGCGAGAGTTGAGCTGTGCTCATGGCCTCTTCCTCGGCTACGTTTGAGTCTTAGTCGAACGAAAGAATCACGATGGCACGAGCACGCAGGCACAAATCCGAGCCGATCCCCAAACGCAAGCGCAGCACCGGGGCCCTGCCAGAACCCGCGCAGCCGATTCTGCTCAGTCGCCAGATCGTCGGCAGTGAGCCTCTTGACCTCTCTGTCTCATCAACATTCGCCGAGGCTCTGGCTCGCCAACCGATGAATGATGCCCCCAGCTCGGGATCGTTCACCCAGGTCGTCATCCCACAGTCCACGCCCGAGCTTCTGGCTGAGATCGCCTCGGCGTGGGAGCTCCACCCTGTTCTCGTCGAGGATCTGTTCCACGCGCAGCAACGCCCCAAGATCGACCGCTACGACGATGTGCTGTTCGTCGTTTTGAAATCGGCGGTCTACATCGACTCTGCTGAAGAGGTCGAATTCAAGGAATTCCATCTTCTGATGAAGAACGACGTTCTCGTCATCATCTGCCAGGACGATCGGTTCATCGACGGGACCCCTATTCCCCAACGCGCTGAGGACATGGACGCCTACTTCAGCGATGAGGAGCGACTCGGGACCTCTGACCGGGAATTGCTCTCTTTGGGCCCCGAGGCGCTCATCTACCGGCTCCTCGACACTGCGGTCGATACGTATTTCCCTGTTCTGGACGGTCTGCAAGATGACAAGGACGGCATCGAACGACAGGTCTTCAGCGGAGATACTGCGGCCGCAGAGCGGATCTACCTGCTCAGTCAGGAGGTCATCGATGTTCTCCACACCACCACCCATCTCAACCGACTCACCCAGAGACTGGGCAATGGCGCCGCGAAGTATTCTATTCCGACCGAGCTGCAGGCCTATCTCGACGACGTCACCGACCACCTGACCCGAGTTCTCGCCGAGGCCGCCGAGCTGCGCGAAGCCCTATCACAGATCCTCAACGTCAACTCCACTTTGGTCGCCCAACGCCAGAACGAGGACATGAAGAAGATCTCCGGCTGGGCCGCAATCCTCTTCGCACCCACCCTCATCGGAGCGATCTACGGAATGAACTTCGATGACATGCCCGAACTGCACTGGGCCCTTGGCTACCCGATGGCCCTCGGGCTGATGGCGGGGCTCGGCGTGGTCCTCTACACCGTGTTCAAGGCAAAGAAGTGGATGTGAGCAGCTGATCACGAGGTTTACGATGCTCGACTTCGCGCAGTTGATTCGAGAACTCTTGAACCGCTCTCCGGCCGGAGACCAGGCCGAGGTGGCCGGAGACTTCCTGCTCAGGTTAGCCACCTGGCCGTCAGAGTGTGACTGAGATTCGCGGGAATTTTCTCCTGAAGTGCCCGCTCAGCCAAAAGTCGTTCACGGAGCTGGCTATCGCAGTCGGAGGCCACTAAAGGCCAGACCGACGAGCGCAACTTCAGACTTGAAGTCAGTCCTTCTCTGTCGTCAACTTAACGTTCACTTTCGATCCCAGACAAATGTGTTCACAGCCGATACATTGTGAGGGTGAATAGACTCAATCGGAGATCTTCACTCCAACGTCCTACCACTATCATTCTCGCGGCAGTACTCACGATCCTGGTGTTTATCGGCGCTGCAATCACGCTGGCGTCCCTCGGGCCGGCCTACCCCGAGACCCCTGATCGGGTCAGCCAACTCGAACTTCCCGTCACAATCTCCCACCGCGGCGGCGCCGACGTCTACCCGGAGGAATCCATGGAAGGGTTCACCACCTCAGCAAGGGACGGGTTCCTGCCCGAGATGGATATCCAGTTCCTCGCCGACGGCACTCCTGTGCTCATCCATGACGACACCGTTGATCGCACGCTCGACGGCGTCAGCGGCGAGGTCAGCGACCTCAGCCTCGAGGAGTGGGACTCCGCGAAGATCAAACATCCCACCGGCGGGCCTACAGCAGAGACGGTCACCCTCAACGAGGCACTCGATGAACTCGGCGGCAAAGTCGTCATGGTGCCCGAGATCAAACCAGAAGCCACCTCGGCGGAGGTCGATCAGGTGCTCGACGAATTCGACGAACGCGGGCTCGAAGACTCGCTCATCGTCCAGTCTTTCGACTTCGCAACGGCGAAGTCGATCGCCGAACGCGGCTACACCTCGCTCTACCTGTTCGGCACGATGCTGCCGTCCGAGTCCGCCGCGCAGATCGCCGGTGCCGGCATCGAATGGGTCGGCCCCAGCGCGAAACTGCCCAACAGTGACCTGCGCACACTCATCGAAGCGGGCTTGCACGTCGCCCCGTACACGATGGCGTCTGCGGAGGACGGGCGCCAGTTGCCCCACGGCATCGGCGGATTTTTCACCGATGACCCCTGGACGAAGTAACCGGCCACTCGACACGAGCAGTCGACGAAGCATTAGAGTTTGCGCACGAGTTCAACGTGGAGGGCCTGGCCGTGGTCCTCTACACCGTGTTCAAGGTGAAGAAGTGGATGTGAGGGCGCGCAGACCAAATGTGGTCCAGGTCATGTAGGATCAGAATCGGATACGGACGCCACGAGAGCCGCCCTAGGAGGTCCTGCTCATGACTGCCAATCCCCAAGGAACAGTAGATTCCCTCGATTTCACCGACGTACTCGAACGCGGAGATACGAGCGGACCGAAGGCCAGCCTTTACGTCCCCACCGATGTGACCGGGACACAGGCCGACAGATCCGCGAAGATCCTGAAGAATCAGGTCAAGCATGCGACGGCACGATTCGAAGAACTCGGGATGAGCAGCTCAGCTGCCGAATCAGCATTCGCCCCGATCGCCGAACTGATAGCGGATTCCTCTTACTGGCGGCTCCAGAGCCGAGGACTCGTCGTCTTCGTCGAACCCGGCTACCATCGGGCCGTGAGGGTCCCGATCGACGTCATCGAATCGGTCACTGTCGACGAGCAGTTCGACGTTCTGCCACTTGCCCCAGTCCTGGAGACCAGCGGCAGGTGCTACATCCTCGCCTTGGCCAAGAACTCACTGCGCCTGTTCGAGGCGGCCCGCAACTCCATCGAAGAGCTTCCGCTCGGGACCATCCCCGGATCCTTCGACGAGGTCATCGGCGACCTTCCCGAGCAATCACTGCAGTTTCGAGCCACAGGCGGTGGCGAGGCAGCCTACTATGGCCAAGGCGGAACCGGTGAGACCGAGACCATGCTGACTGAGAAGTTCATTCGTGCTGTGGGCAAGGCTGTCGGGGATGAGCTGGGCACGGCTCGATCGCAACCACTGGTGCTCGCCTCGGTGGCGGAGTACCTGCCGATCTTCCGCAAGGCCAGCGCCTACCCGGTGATCCACGACCGGGTCATCCCCGGAAGCCCTGAACATTCACAGCCGGATGATCTGCGCTCGGCCGCTTGGAAGCTCCTCCACGACAGCGAGGCCGCGCGTGAGTCCGCGGAACGCGAGCGGGCGCTGTCTCTGGTCCACAACGGCAAGGGTGCTGTCGACGTCGGCGAGATCGCCCACGCAGCCGAACAGGGCCGCGTCGACACACTCTATCTGCCGCGCGACGGAGAGCAGCTGCTTGCCTCAGATGCCCGCCGACAGGTCAACCTCGCCGCTCTCGCCACCATCCGAACGTCCGGCACTCTGCGCACACTCGGTGGTGGGGGCGCCGAAGTGATCGCAACGTTCAGGTACTGATTCACTGACACGACCCGTCGGAGAACAACCTGTGCTCATTGAGCACGAGTACCTCGAGGATGCCCATCGAAGTGAGGAGTTCCAATGTCTGCCAATCCCGCCGATGCCACACGATCTCTCCTGACGAACCTCGGCAAGGGTGTGTTCTGGGTCGTCATTCTCCGCGGTGTCCTCGCCATCCTCTTCGGCATCCTCATCCTCGCAGCACCTGCCGCCGTGGCGATCGCATTAGGCATCTATGTCGGTGCATGGCTGCTTGTCGATGGTGTGCTGACGATCATCAACGCGATGAACGCGCGTAAGACGAATCAAGCATGGGGGTGGGAGCTGGCCGCGGGCATCGCCTACATCGTCGCAGGACTCGTCATCGCCGTCATACCCCTGTCGTTTGCTGTCATCACCGGAGGATTCATTCTATGGATGCTGGCCGGCGGGATGCTCGTCCGCGGTATCCTCACTCTTGCCTCCAAGTCGTTCCAAGGCTGGTCGAAGCTGCTCGGCGTCCTCGACATCGTCTTCGCAATCATCGTGGTCATTGTTCTGTTCACCAATCCCGGAGCGGCTCTTGCCGCCCTGGTGTGGATCGTTGCCGTCTACACCATCGTGCTCGGAATCCTCCTCATCACCATGGCGTTCCTGGCACGTTCGCAGACGAAGAAGACCATCACCCACGGTAAGGAACACAAACTATGAGCACCCCCATCAAGGTCGCAGTGACCGGCGCGGCCGGCCAGATCGGCTACAGTCTCCTCTTCCGCATCGCCAGCGGTGCCCTCTTCGGCCCCGAAACCCCGGTCCAACTGCGACTTCTCGAAATCACACCTGCGTTGGACGCCCTCGAGGGGGTCGTCATGGAACTTGAGGACTGTGCGTTTCCCACCCTCGACTCGGTCGAGATAGGCGATGAGGCCGAGCACATCTTCGACGGCGCCAACCTCGCCCTCCTCATCGGCGCTCGGCCCAGGTCTCAGGGAATGGAGCGCAGCGATCTCCTCGAAGCAAATGGAGCGATCTTCACCGCCCAGGGCAAGGCGCTGGGCAAAGTCGCCGCCGACGACGTCCGCATCGGCGTCACCGGGAATCCGGCCAACACCAATGCGCTCATCGCCATGAGCAATGCCCCCGACATCCCTGCCGAACGCTTCAGCGCTCTGACCCGCTTGGACCACAACCGCGCCTTGGCGCAACTTGCTAAGAAGGCCGAAGTTTCGGTCAGCGACATCTCCAGGATGACGATCTGGGGCAACCACTCGGCCACGCAGTATCCTGACATCTATCACGCCGAAATCGGCGGGAGGAACGCCGCCGAGGTCATCGACGACCAGGCCTGGATCGAGAACGATCTGATCCCAACAGTTTCTCAGCGCGGTGGCGCAATCATCGAAGCACGAGGCTCCTCTTCAGCTGCCTCAGCCGCGTCGGCAACGGTCGATGCCGCCCGTGACTGGCTGCACGGCACACCCGAGGGCGATTGGGCCTCGATGGCCGTCGTCTCCGATGGCTCCTACGGGGTGCCCGAGGGGCTTGTCTGCTCCTACCCCGTGACAACTACACGAGGAAATTGGGAGATCGTTCAGGGCTTGGAGATCAACGATTTCAGCCGCCGGATGATCGATGCCACCACCGCCGAGCTTGCCGAGGAGCGAGAGGCCGTGACCAGCCTCGGCCTGATCTGAGATCGTGCCCGCGGCCTCACAGTGGTGAGACCGCACCGGCATCGGCCTTCTCCTCAGGCGTCCTCGGGCTGTGGATCAGCACTTCCGAGGACCCCGACGATCGCGTGGGCGGCTCGATCCCCAGACACCAGCGCACCCTGAATCGATCCGGTGTCACGATGGTCCCCGCACACGAAGACACGATCCGAGATCCGCTGTGGAGACCGGTCGACCAGTGGCGGTGGAGTTGCGGGCAGGGTGTGGGCGATGACGTGGTGGGCAAGCACCTGCCAACGACTCGTCGAGGTTCCATAGATCTGCTCCAGGTGACGACGCACTGCGGTCTCGTCTGCTCGTCCGTCGGGTCGATCCAACAGTGTTGTCGCTTCGATGAGGTGTCCACTAGCGGGGGCATACGATGGCGCAATGTTCGAGATCACTGCTGTGTTCCACACCGGTCCTGCCGGACCGCCGCCGGGTTTCGAGGCATCCACGACCAGGTAGGGCTCACGCAGCGGCGGTTCCGGTGCGCTGAACCACCACGTCGTTAGTCCGTGGGTGGCGGGGTTCTGCTCCTCGGTGAAGTCGTTGAGGCTTTCGGGTCCGACGGCGACGACAGCAGTCCGTGCGAGCAGTCGACCGTGATCGGTGTCGATTTCCACGCCGGAGGTGGTCTCTTGCAGGTTCTGCGCGGGAGTCTCAAGTTGTGGGGGCTGCTCGAGGCTCGCAGCCATCTGCGTGGGAAGTGCGCCCATTCCTGCCTGCGGCAGACCGGGAATCGCCAGGGCGAACGATCGGACTAAGAGCCGGGTGTAGTTCGCTGAACTCTGTCCCGAGCTGTCGGCGAGGACTCCGGCCAGGAACGTGTCAATCACCTCGCGTCGCAGTCGACCAGTGGCGCCCGCCTCATCGAGAGATGCTGCCAGCGTCGTATCCCGTGTCGCTCGTGAGGCCGATGTTGCCCGCAGGAGGGTCGGGCCCAACCACCGCGCAAGCGCGCGCAGATCACGAAGATCTAACAGTCCGTTGCGCACGGCAGTGACATTGGCACTGGGACGTCGCAGAGGCTGGGTCAGGCTCATCAGACCCTCAGAGTTCCGAACCACGACGCCGGCACCGAACCTCTGCAGTCCCAGAGCAGCCACGTCGATGAACTTGCGTACCGCTGGATAGGAGGGATTGAGCACCTGGAAGCCTCGATCGCAGAGGAACCCGTCGATGCGATCGGTGCGCACGCGCCCGCCGACTGCATCGTTCTTCTCCAACACCTGCACCGTCAGTCCGCTGCGCTGCAGGCGCCGGGCACACTGCAGGCCGGCCAGCCCGGCCCCGATCACCACGACATCGGTGTCCATGACTCTCCGATCTTCAGTCGTCGAGGGATCCCTGGGATCGCCCCTCGGCGAGGGTGTGGTCGTCAGTCGACGGCCATCTTCTTGGATTCTACGTTGACGGTGACCCTCGTTTCGGGCCCGTTGTCGCTGTCACAGTCGAGTTCGATCGTGTGCAGAATACTCCCTTTCACCCTGACCCTATCCTGCGACATCTTCAAAGACTTCTTGACAGAGCTCGCGGGAATCTCCCTGCTCGGGTCACCGTTCTTCACAGGTCGGGAATCAGAATCTGACTCGTGCTCAGGCGTTCTTCTTCGTCACCCGGTTGCTTTCTCGCTCCAGGGCATCGACGAGTTCGTTCTTGTTCATCGACGAACGTCCGGGAATCTGCAACCGAGCCGCCTGCTTGTACAGGTGGTCCTTCGTCGCGTTGGCGTCCACGCCACCCGCGGTCCTGCGAGCGGTGCTCTTCCCTCCCTCTGACTGCGCATCGGAAGGCCCCGGGGAGGACTTCGGCTCCCACCGGTCGCCGACTTTCTCAAAGGTGTGTTTCAGCGCGTCATAGGCCACCCGGTGGGCGCGCTCTTCGTCGTTGTATTCGCTCATCGCGGAGTCATAGGCCTTGGCGAAGGTTCGCTGCGCCTTCCCATTGGACCGTTTCAAAGTCGCGGGGAGCTCCGACTTCTTCGGCTTGCCCGAACTGCTGAGTTTCGGCATGTTGACCACTTCTCCTCGAGTGTCGAAGTCACGGTTATCTTGACGGTAACGCAGATCACCACACCATGTCAGGAGCAGCACCGGTCTCACTCGATCCCCGCCAAGGTTGTTGCACCTAGCTCACACCCTCACATCACCGGGGTCGGTATCATCCCCCAAGCCACGCCACACCGGATGGCGTAGGCACCCCGCGTCAGTGAGCCCGGCGACTCGGGTCCCACCGACGAAGAACACTTTCGTGCCGGTATCGACCGCAAAACGAGCATGGTCTGATAGCTCCTTGCCCCGGTCCCACGTGATCGTCTTCCGCAACTGCTGCGGCAGGCACGTCATCGACTTCGTCAACGCTGTCGCCATCGCTTGGGCCCCATACCCGGCTAGTGCCGGCCCGTTCTTGATCTGTGGTTGCTGTCCCTACCCGTCGAGCCTAGGTAGGTGCACCAGCAGCGTCGAGCGCGACTTGCACTCGACGGGCGTACCGATGGCCGAACGGTTCGAGATCACCCTCCCAATGTCCAGGCACAGCCCTGTCAGCGGCCTCGGCCGGCCGCTGGGAAATGACCACAACAGCTTGAAACCGCCGCCAGCAAAGTGAAATTTTCATGCCAGTTGTTGCAGGTAACCGCTGAAGCCTCCCTGGGTGCGCCCGGTCAGACGCGCTGAGGTCAAAACCCTGCATGAATCGGTGCGTCTTAGCTGTCCCCCGACGGTGCGAACTGCAGCGACAATTGCGGCGTCCTCACCGCACGTCAACCGAGGTACCCCTCCTATGGCAGCGAGGCAGGACCCGCGCAGTCCAAGGTTCGCCCCAAACACATACGAATGGTTCTCGCCTAGTTCATGATTGGCATGCCATTTGGCGATCAGTTCCGCGGATCCTGATTCGGGCCGTGGTGCAACGGTTCCTACCAAACAGTCCACTCCTTCAGCCGCAACCTCAAGATGCGAGGAGATCCAATGCAGGGGCACCCGACTGTCGGCGTCTGTGAACGCGACCCAGGCAGTGTCGAAGTCAGCACCGCTGACTCCACCAACGGAACGCATAAAATAGCTGCACCCGACATCTCGCGCGCTGCCGACACTATTTGAACTCGTGGTCAGCACCTTAGCCAGTCGACAATGCCTGGCGAACTCCAGGACGAGGCCCAAGGTGGCGTCAGTACAGGCATCGACGACGACAACAATCTGGAAGCCGCCGGGTACCGACGCCTCGGGGACATGAGCAAACGACTGCAACACTGAGTCGAGACATCCCAGGATCTCGTCTTCTTCGTTATGGGCTGGAATAATGACACCCAGATGCGTGATCACCCGAGACCTCTCGCAGAGTCCGGATCGATGTTCTTCTCCACAGTCACGATATCCAACCGGTAGCTGCCCGCGTCGGTATGAAACTCAAGCTCCTTTCGAGGCCAGAAGCGGAGACAAGTGTCGTGGACTTCATCGGCGTCAAGAGGCCAGTCGCTGATCTCCCCCTTCCAATGGCAGAGGACGAGCACGAATCGCGAAGAAGTGGTCTCATCGATCCTCTCCATTGTGCGTAGGAGTTGTGAACGAGTGAGGTAGAAGCCGGTCTCAGACAGTACAACACAGTCAAAGCGCCCTTCAGGCCAGTCGAAGGGGACAGTGGCATAAACAAAGTCGATCTTCTCAGAGGCTCTCAGCCGCAGGCGCTCTGCCTTCTTCAAGGCTTCACGACTGGCATCAATAGCTGTCACTTTGGCGCTGCACTCGGCGAGATCGTGGCTCAATGCGCCGATCGAACATCCGATCTCAAGGATATGATCGAATGAGTGAGATGGAAGGTGGCCGAGCAGATTCTCACGCTTGGCAAGCTCGTATTCGGAGTTCCACACGGACCAAGGGTCCGCGCGGGCCTCATGTACTCCATCGAACACTGCAGAAGCTGTGTGCGCGTCGTACAAATGTCGGCGTTCTTCGAACGCAGACTTATCTGCCTTCGTTGCTGTTCTTGGGCGAAAATCTGAAATCGCGAAAGTGTCTCCGCCACGGTCAAAATGCTTCAGGTGCGATGTGCCAAGAACTGCCTCGTCTCCAGGGCGATCGGATAACGAAGCTATCTGTGATTGATAGCAGGCGAATAACGCCTGTCTGTCAAAGCACACCGGATCGGGGAGAAATCTCCAAGAGCGCCATCGAGGATCGGTGGAAGCGGCCCAGTGCCAGAACCAGATCGGATATTCCAGCACCACTGTGCGACTTCTCCGCCCGGCTTCCAGGGCGGCCGACCCCACAGCCTCGTGATCACCATGCCCATCCTGACTGTAGGGCGCAACGAGAGTGACAGGTCCGGCAGACCGGGCAACCTCTCTCATGATTTCGTCCACGATCTGATCTCTGAACTCGGGCAGAGCCCCGTCAGGCAATGCGAGGAATCGACTCGACAGCTCACCACCCAATGTGGCGAGCGCGAGTTCGAACTCCCGCAGTCGACTTTGTCCCAGTTGCAGTCGAGAATGTGTGCGAGAGTACGGATGGGAGTTCTCACCCGCGGTGAAAAGCAAGATAGTCACCTGGCAATTCCACTCGCCTGCACGGGCTAGCAGCGACGCTGCACCGAGAGCTTCGTCGTCAGGGTGCGCGGCCAGAACAATGAGGGGCCGATGCTTGGCGATGACATCGTCTGGAATGATCGGCAGGTCCAGAGCACCAGCCTGCATCCACGCATCTTCGGCAGTGCTCTGATCTCGATGGCTAAAGCTCATCGCCGTGGGATTGCTTGTAGAGGTCCCCACCCAGAGCTGCTTCATCACGAAGCCCGTGATGTTGACTCAGGTACACGGTGAGGTCGGCATCGGCCTTGGCAAAGCCTGCGTCGCCCGTCAAAGCTGCGGGCCCGGCGAGTTCCCTACTCAGATGCTGAACTCGTTGGACGCTGCGATATACGATGTTGCGAACTCGCAGCGCCAATGTCCAGGCTTCAGCGCGCGAGAATTCGTCTTCTCCGTCCGCCGCTGCGGCGGCCTGATCCATAACTGCACGGACCGCGGAGATCTCAGCATCGAGCTGACCGAGCTGAAGCTCACCCATCGGAGACGGGGTCGGCCTTCTGAGATGGCGGTGGGCGGCATTTCTTGCCATCCCCACGGCTCCCCCGAACCAACATGCTGCGACCCGGATACCGCCCCAAGCGAACGACGGCCGGTCGAGGTACCAGTTCGGAGGACCAACGGTTGTGGCGGGCGCATGATCGAACATCACAGATCCGCTCGGAATCTCCTTGAGTCCTAGACTGGGCCATGAGACTGTCTGTGCCTGCACGCGCGAATTTGTCAGATCCACCGCACATGCGCGACTGCCGTCGATGCCCTCGACGATGACGATTGCGTGAGTCAGCTCAGCGGCCAGCGAGCACCATGCTTTCTCCCCAGTGAGAAGAGTCTGGCCGCCTTCATCGTCGGCAGCGACCGCGAATTCGGGAACATCGGCCGCGTATACACCCCAAGTCGAGTGTGCATCGGGTGATTCGTGACCAGCTTCAGCGAGAATGCCGAGCGCATCGACGTGCGGTTCGAGCATGCGAGCCACTGCGACGTCGATGGCCGCAATCTCGACCAGCGCCTCCCATTGGTCGGTCTGCGTTGATTGTCCTGACAGATGGAGAAACCGGGCAAGTCCGGTGATCTTCTGAGCAGTGGGCGCATTGCTCGTGACGAGCTTGGCGAGATCGTCATGGAAGGCAGCTTCGGCATACCAAGGTTCTCGGGGCGATGTGATGATGCCTGCTAGAGGTCTGTCGAATTGTGCAATCATTGTGCATCCTTCTGAGGGTATCTGTCTGAGCCACTGCGAGTGTCGCGGGCAAAGGTGCTCATCAGCTAGCTCGTCTTGTCGACATCCTCGGACTTTTCAGAGTTGTCAGTGTAGACTCTTTGCCTCATTCTCTGACCGTGGGTCAGCCGCTGGACGTCGACGTCAGAGTCAAAGCTGGCGCCAATTCCACCGGCGACGACTCCCATTGCTGCGCTGAGCCACGCGATGTCGAGATAGTTGGCAAATGCGGCCTTTTGCTGAATCTGGTGGCCCATGAATTCTGGATCGATCACAACGAGGCTGCCGAAGAGAATAAGGACGACCAGGATGGCGTAGAGAGCGACGACACTGACGAGCAGTGTCAACACCGTGGAGAGGTTGTAGTACATGACAACTGTCGCAAGTCTCTCTTTGCGTGGTGAGTCCCAGAGTTTGTGGCTGACGAGTAACCAGGAGACCATGACGATGATGGCGACAGCGCCGATCGACAGTAACCGAAGTGTTGACAGATAGGTCGACATCTGCCAAATCGAGCTGTAAAAGATGCCGAACGCTCCTGTGGCTGAGGCTGCCGCGAGCGCACCAGAGAGCTTCGGTGCCGTGCGCCATGGCTCGTTAGCCATCGTCATTCCCAAAATCAGTCGCGGGCCACCTGTGACGGTGTGGGCATGGAGAGACTGATGGTCAGAGTTTTCGTTGTTCGACCAATTGCTCCACCGGAGCAGGAATCGTCGGGTGTACTCGTCGGGGTCCCAGGGGATGAGTTTGTTGACAGAACTCATCATTACCTTGATGATCCGGCGTTTTGTCGCCCAGACACCTAGTGTGGGGCACGAGACTACTGCAAGATTGCGATCGGAATGAACTTCTGCCACCAGAGGATCCCCCTGGGTGTGCCGGGGAATCTCCGTCAGGATGAGGACGACGTTGACGTCGGGATAATCGGAGCGAAGATCGTCCACAGCGTCGAGAGCCAATTCGCGCTCGGGGGTCAGACGAATAGTGTCGGTCACCGTGTGGAGTGTGGTGGTGACCCCATACGCCTCTTGAAGAAGCTTCTCGAGGCGTTTGTGGATGGAGGCAGCTCGTCGGCTGGGCAGTCCAGGATCGGCGACGAGCAGGATCTTTAGCGCCTTCGAAGTCGTGTCAAGCATAGGCAGCGGTCTTTCTGGTCTCGTGGGTGGCGCCGGCATGTTGTCTAGCTAGTTGGTTAAAGTGGTGCGGATTCGCTCGATGATCTCATCGAGGGCATCGTCGAACTCGCGCTGTCGATGATCTTGGCTCAGAAGCGCACTGAGTCTGTCGACAGTGGGATAGCCAGACAGAGCTGATTTTTCGCCCGAGGTATCGCCGTCCTGTCTTCCAATAATGGCGTCGAAGGAATTGGAATGGACGTGCAGGAGCAAATCGCCGATGAGGAAGCTTGTGAAGGCCTTGTAAGCGCTGACCGCGGCTATGTCGGAGAAACCGAATCCTTGCAGTGTGGAAAGGAAGTCTTCGACCCACCGCAAGCTGCGCAGTGGAGGTCGTAGCCACGGTGCTTCCGAGGGTTGAGTGGCAATTAGAGGGAAGATTTCCGGGTGGTCGCTGGCCAAGTCGCGCGTGGCGTTGGCAACACGTTGGAGATAGTCTTCCCACGATGTCGGAGTCTCGGTCATGAGTTCGTTCTGGAAGAGCCCGGCGATGAGGTCCGTGACCATGGCTTCGAGAAGATCTCCTCGCCCAGAGACGTGTCGGTACAGTGCCATTGCCTCTACTTCGAGGGCGTCGCCGAGGCGACGCATGGTGAGTGACTCGAGACCGTGTGCGTCGACGAATGCAATAGCCGCACGCACAGTGTCGTCTCTGGAAAGGCGCTGCCGAGCCAAACATTCCTCCTCAACCGAATCAACCGAAATAAGGACGGTACCACTACCCCCGCCCCCAAGAGCTGGACAGATGCCCACAGTCTATCCCCTCTAACGTCTAACAGCGAAGGGTTCCCCCCCCCCAAAGAGTTTAACCTGTAAACATGCCATGATTATGTAGAATATCACCAAGAGTCCCGTGTCGAAAGCCGACAAAAAATAGGTACCACATTGCATGCTCGACGCGGAAACGATAATCTGCTAGCGTGATTACAGTGTAAACACGAAAGGAGCGTTATGAAACCTGCAATCAAAGAATTTCAGGACGACACCGAACTCATGGCCGAGGTGAAACGCCAGGCATCGAACGGGGTACCCAAGAACAAACTCTATGTCCTCTCGCATGACGATGACCGCACCGATCGTGTGGCAGACGAAGTCAACGCGAATGAGCCCGACGACCTCAGCGAATTAGTGGGGACACGCTACGACAAGAAGGGCGACGAACTCCGAGCGATTTTCGAAGAGTTCGATTTCACCCCCAGTGAGTCCAACGACCTCGAAGAGAAGCTCGACCACGGAAAAATCCTGCTCCTCATCAATAGCTAATGGGCGACCAGCGGTGGCTAAGCGTGATACCTGACTAGGAAGAATTGCATGGGCTCTATTGCTTATCTGGTACTCGGTCTGATAGCCGGTGCTATCGCCAAAGCGATCCTGCCCGGCCGGCAGGGCGGTGGTTTGATCGCTACGTTGGTCCTCGGCGTCATCGGTGCTCTTGTTGGCGGCTGGCTGGGAGGACTGCTCTTCGGCGTAGAAGTCGGATCATTCTTCTCGCCCTCGACATGGCTGTGTGCCATCGGCGGATCCATCATCGTCCTCTTTGCGTGGGGACTGCTGGCGGGCCGTCACCGTACCGCGAAACCATAGCCGATAGTTGGCAGCAGCGTCCGAGCTGCGTCATTCGGCGCTGCAAGATCGAAAGGAAGCACAATGAACGAAAATTCCCACAAAGGCGAAGAGCTCAAGGGCAAAGCGAAGACAGTGGCCGGTAAGGCCACTGGAGACACGGGCCTAGAAGCCGAAGGCAAGGCCGATCAGGTCCAAGCTGAAGGCAAACAAGCCGGCGACAAGGTAAAAGACACCGTCCACGGCATCAAGGACTCCGTCAAGGATTCGTCCGACGACTGAGTAGTCGCGCGTGAGGATGGGAGCAACGTCTTCGTTGCTCCCATCCTGCTATCTACTTCGCCCGCATCGCGGGATCCTCACGATCCAATGCCAACGGAGGCGGAACAAATATGGAAGAGCCCGGGCGTCATTCCTTTATCGTGATGGCCAATCGTCTGCCCGTTGATCGACGCGAGGGCAGTTGGGAGCCCTCCCCAGGTGGTCTCGTCTCGGCCTTAGCACCAGTGGTCTCGGCTCACCGCGGAGCCTGGATAGGGTGGGCCGGAATACACGATGAGGACGTCGAACCTTTCGAATTCGACGGTATGAGTCTATTCCCCGTCGCTCTAAGCCACGACGAGCACCACCAATATTACGAGGGGTTCTCCAACGCCACACTGTGGCCCCTCTACCATGATCTCATCGTCGCACCTCAATATCACCGCCCGTGGTGGAAGGCCTACTACGCTGTCAACTCCAGGTTCGCGGAGGCTGTAATCGCCGTCGCAGCCCACGGAGCCACGGTGTGGGTTCATGACTACCATCTTCAGCTCGTCCCCGACATGATCCGCGCCCAACGCCCCGACGTGCAGATCGGATTCTTCAATCACATTCCGTTTCCTCCGGTCGAACAATTTGCACAGTTGCCATGGCGAGATTCGATCCTGAATGGATTGTTGTCTGCCGATGTCATCGGTTTCCAACGTGAGTCCGATGCCACCAACTTCCAACAGTCCTGCCTCAGACTGTTGGGCACAAGCTGCGAACACAGACGGACCAAGATCGGCGTCTACCCGATATCGATTGACGTCGACGAGGTCCTTAGGGCCACCGAATCCGAGGCAGTCAACGAGGTGGCGCGAAGGTTCCGGAGTGATTTGGGTGATCCCGCTACGCTCATTCTCGGAGTTGACCGTCTCGATTACACGAAGGGCATTCTCCATCGCCTCCACGCTTTTGAGGAGCTCCTCGAAGACGGGCTCCTCGACCCCAAGGAAACGTGCTTCGTCCAGATCGCGGTTCCCTCGCGTGAGGGGATCGACGCGTATCAGGATCTGCGTGATGAAGTCGAACGATTGGTCGGCCATATCAATGGTCGCTTCGGCACCTTAGACCGCAGCGTTGTCCACTATTTCCACCGGTCCTATTCCGCCGATTCCACCATCGCCTTGTACCTGGCCGCTGACGTTCTCCTCGTCACTTCCCTGCGCGACGGGATGAATCTCGTGGCCAAAGAATTCGTCACCGCACGCCAGGGACGTGCTGGCGCTCTGGTTTTGTCCGAGTTCGCCGGCGCGGCCGATGAGCTTCGTCAGGCCGTGCTGGTCAACCCCCATGACATCACTGGTCTCAAACACGCCATTCATCAGGCAGCAATCATAAGGCCGGAGGACGCCCGAGCACGCATCGCTACGATGGCGGCCACTGTGGGGGATTATGACGTCCACCAGTGGGCACGAGATTTTCTCGACGACCTGCAGCCAGCCACGGCTCCAGCA
This sequence comes from Brevibacterium sp. CBA3109, assembly GCF_040256645.1. Taxonomy (NCBI): domain Bacteria; kingdom Bacillati; phylum Actinomycetota; class Actinomycetes; order Micrococcales; family Brevibacteriaceae; genus Brevibacterium; species Brevibacterium koreense. The sequence goes on from NZ_CP158281.1 coordinate 2,878,508, forward strand.
GATTGCTGACGAGAACTCAGCGCGACGTGAACTGCAGGAAATCTGTGTGAAGAGTGACCAAGTGAGCAGCAATAGGCGCGATCGTGATGGGTCAACACCGCAGGACGATATCCCTACACCGAATGGCATCGACCTGAAGTCGATGCCCCCAGAGGGTAAGCTGACCCTCAATCGAACAATCTCAGGATCCGCCCTCGGCAATGCTGTGGAATGGTTCGACTACGGGGTCTAATCCTACGTGCCCGTCTATATCGCCCGCGCGTTCTTCTCCGGCGAACCGAGTCCTCGCGCTCATCTTCGCTTTCCGCGCCCGGCTCTTCGTCTTTCGACCTGTGGGCGGATTCGTCCTCGGCCCCCCTGGGAGACAAGGTCGACCGCCAGCGTGTCATGGTCCACGGCTTCTCCACGGGTGGCGAATATGGTGGTGCCGCCGTCTATATGGCGGAATTGGCACCAGACAAACGTCGGGGTTACTGGGGCTCGTTCCTCGAGATGGGTACCCTGACAGGTACCGCCTCGGCGGCGTTGGTTTGCGCATCTTGCTAATCATGGTGGGCACGGACGGAGTGGATGCCGGTCGGTGGCGCCTGCCGTTCCTCCTCACACTTCCGCTGGGAGGCGCTGCCCTATGGCTGCGGATGAAACTCGATGAGCCAGAGGCCTTTTCCAAGGCGACCACACAACAGCAGAAGAATCGTCAACCTTTCGGGAAGCCGTCCACCGGGTTCAAGAAGCACATCGTCATACTCATTGCCCTTGTCGTCCTGCTCAATATCGGTCAGCACGTGGCCCTCACCTATTGGCCGACAGACTTTGCCGAAACGTTGGGCCATTCCCAGATCGAGAACAAATTGATGCTCGTCGCCCTGCTTCTGGCGATGATCATCGTCGTCAGCCCCTTGGGCTGGTTGACAGATACGATCGAGCGCAAGCCGTTCCTCTACACCTCGACGACCGGCTTCGCAGTGTTGTCTGTCCCTGCCTTCATGCTCATGCAGGCAGAGGCCCGTGATCTACAGTTTCTGGGTCTGGGGATCATCGCTTTGTTGCAGGTGATGATGCAATCGTGTGTCTCGGCGACTCTGCCGGCGATCTTTCGCAGCCAGGTCCATTTCTTAGGATTTGCCATCGACTACGATGCTTCGACCGCAATCTTCGGTGAAACCACGGCCGCGATCAACACCTTCGTCGTCAAGTCCACCGACTCCGAGCCCTCCCCAGCCGTCTACCTCATGGGTGCGAGGATTGGCTGGGCTCGTCGGAATCCATTTCTTCAACGAGACCACTGGATGTCCGATGTCTCATTGAGAGAGTCGCGGTCCCAGTGGCCTCGCCGGGATGGGTAGTCACTCGACGCCAGCAGGCGATGGGCTCGCGAAGTGGGATACGAAGTCTCTGACCGTAGACGTAACCCACAGGCTATCGAGGACGCCTACTCCCAAGCCGGCTGAGTATCGAAGAATCTCAATACGCAACTGGTCGGTAGATTCGACACTCTTTGATGTCCAAGAAAAAGGGTGATGACATCCTGTCTAGAGTAGAGTAGATTCTCTGCCCGGGCTGCTTCGCAGCGCTGAGGGATCACCAGATCCCTCCCCGGGCCACAACTCTGTGGGCGTGACACCAACAGTGAAAATGATAAGGAACAGGTAAGACTATGGCTATAATTCTCTGGATCATTGCAGCACTGCTCGTCATTTCGGGCATCTTCGCGATCTTACGCAAGCAGATTCTCTGGGGAGTTGTCCTCATCGTCGTCGGTTGCCTAGTTGGCCCAGGTGGGGTGAGCATCTTCACCTGACCTGCTCAGACTCTATTGCGGCGCCCTCACCCACTCTGGGTTGGGGCGCCGCAGTACGTTATCTCTGCGTGGTTCAAGAATGTTTCGAGTCTTCCTCTGCTTTGTCAGCTACAGCAACGGGCAGAATCCAGTCACATCAGCATGGGATGTTTAGCCTTGCTGGCTGCGAGGAGACTGGGGTGTCTCGGTCAACTTACGCTCCTCAACGAGGGCCCGACCGCGAAGAGTCGGGAAGACTTCGAATGGTGTCACCTCCGCAACGTCTATCGCGGGGAATCGGGGTCATTAGGGGCCCCGCGCCTACTCTCGACGATCAGATCCTTGTTGCGCAGCAGGCGTAAGGCGGTCACCAGCAGCAGGCCGCCGAGGATATTGAATAGCACCGTGTAGCCAAACCACCCCAGCCAGTCGCCGTAAGTGACGGCAACACCCGCGTGGATGGCACCAAAGATGATCAACGAGTCAAGAATGGAATGGAACATCTGTAACCCTGCCAGCAGGAAGCCACCGGCGACTGCGGCCACGATTTTGGCCATATCCGATCGGGTCCCGTGCTGCATGCGAGTCATCAAAGTGATGGTGCTACCACCCAGAATAGCCAGGCATATCGATTGCCATCCGAATCCGGCGTCGACAAAGTGGTGGGCCGCTGTCTCGAGTTCGGGACGGAATTCGGGGAAGGCCCGGGCTACCAGCCACATGAAGACCCATCCGCCCACGAGGTTCATCACCAATGTCCCCGACCAGAGTTTCAGCAGGCTTGCGAAGCTGGCCTGCTTTGCGGCGAAGGCAGTAATAGGTACGAGGAAGCCTTCGGTGAATAATTCGCTTTTGGCCAACAGCAATGCCACTAAGCCGATACCAAATGCCACTCCCGCCAGCAGATGGCTCTGCGTGGCGTGCATCACCGCCAGATAGGCCATGACCCCCGTGGCGACTTCGAATCCTCCGAAGGTTCCGGTGATTAAGATGATCGTCCACGAGCGAGCTAAACGGCCTGCCCCTTCGGCGACGATTCGATCATAAGATACGGCAATTTCATCCTCGACTGGGGCATTGCTTTCACCCAGTTGTCGTCGGCGTTGGTCGGCATTCATAGGTGTTCACTCTCGAATTGCCGCGGCTGTCGTCGCGATCTAGCACCATCGTAATGCGTGCGGCAAGAAATTCTCGACCCGTTGCAGAGAGATTGTCCGGCCAACTGGCAGGAACAACGACGACGGACTAGCCAGCGATCAGGCCAACCAGTCACGGCGATGTACCCGGTTGAAATCTGCGCTTGACGACTCAGCTACCTGTAAAGCGCATGCTCAGTCCGGTGGTTCCAACGCGGTGTCCTGTTCCTGCTTCCTATCTCCCCCGCGGAAGTCGCGCTCGCTGTCGGGCGAGGAGGCGTCGGCTGCAGCCCAGGCAGCCTTCGGGTCCTTCTCTATCGAAACACGATGCTTTGCGGCAATGCGCTCGAGTTCTTCCTCAGCTCCATGCTCCTGTCCTATTACACCGTTTGGCAGGTTCCTCTTCTCGTTGCCGAGTTCAACGCAATCAAGCTGCTCGATGGTTGTGAAGGTGTGAAGGGCCACAAACACCGTTCGACAGGCTCCCCGACGCCGGAGTCCAGTTCCCGAAGCAGGCGAAGGCAATGACAGCGTAACGGAACAGTCTCAACCCGGCGAAAATCGTTGATGAGAGTGCCAGGGTCCAGGGCCGGTTGCAGGTTCTTTCGAGCAGGAAGACCGAGCAACTCTACCTAGCATCGTTCCTGTTGGCGCCGCGAGGTCTTGAGTCCTCAGCTCACGCGACGACGTCGTCTGGATCCACGTCGTCGCGCAGTCCACGCCACACCGGATGACGCAGGCGCCCCGCATCAGTGAAAGCGGCGAATCGGACCTCACCGACGAGGCGGGGTCGCACCCAGTTCGCATCACGTGACTCAGCGGCAGGCACCTCCAACGGCGCTGTCTTCCTGGCCAGTCTATCGAGCTTGCTGCGCAGCGCTTGCAGCTGAGTCTCATCGAAACCGGTACCGACGCGACCCAGGTAGACCAGATCGTCCTTGCCATGCGCGGCAAGCAACAGGGAGGCAAAAGTCTCGGAACGCTCGCCTCGACCGGTGCGCCAGCCGACGATGATCACATCGCGAGTCGAGACATCTTTGAGCTTGACCCAGGTATGGGTTCGTCGGCCCGGCAGGTAGGTGCTGCCGGTTCGCTTCGCCATGACTCCTTCGAGTTTGAGCTCTCGGCTGGCATCCATCGCCTCATCAACGCTTCCCTCGAAGGCAATCGGCACATGAACGGACTCACCTTCGGCGACCATTTTCGTCAGTTGTTCACGTCGTGTCAGATAAGGGGTCTTCAGCAGGGAATCGCCGTCGGCACTGAGCACGTCGAAGATCATCACGTGCACCGGAGTCCGGCCCCGCTCATGGTCGATGTCGCGGTCGTGGCTCAGACCCATCCTGCGCTGGAGTCGACCGAAGTCCGGACGGCCGCCGGGGCCCAAAGCCACGATCTCCCCGTCCAGGATGCAGTCGACGTCGACGCACGTGGCGAGTTCAGCAAGTTCAGGGTAGATGTTGGCCAAATCGTGGCCGTTTCGACTGCTCAACCTCACCTCTCCCTCAGAAGTTTCAGTCGCGGCCCGGACGGTGGCGAGCGCACGGATTCCGTCCCACTTCATCTCGAACGCCCACTCCCCTGCCTCACGTCGAATCGAGGGGAGATCACCGATGCTGGCCAGCATCGGTGATATGTGGGTGGCTTCGACATCTGCGGGTCTACGAACCACCGGGCCGGGTGCCTCGGATGGAGCGGGCGAGTCTTTAATCAGGTGGATCATCCAGTTCTTCTCGGGTTCCTTGTTCGGTCCGTGGTCACCGGTGTTGAACAGTGCGAATCGGCGAACTCCGCCCAAGCCGCCGTCGTCACCTCCGTGGAGGACTGCGATAATCTCTCTGCCTTCCCGCCACTTCTCGAGTTCAAAAGTCCCAGAGTCCCAAATCGTGACTTCACCGGCACCGTACTGGCCCTTCGGGATGGTGCCTTCGAAGCTTGCGTATTCCAGTGGGTGGTCTTCGGTCTGGACAGCAAGATGGTTACTCTTCGGATCCGTCGGCGGTCCCTTCGGCAGCGCCCAGGAGACCAGCACACCATCGTGCTCGAGTCGAAAGTCCCAGTGCAGGGAGCTGGCATGGTGCTCTTGGATGACGAATGAGAGCTCATTCCCGCTGGCCCCGTGGCTCTCGGGTACCGGCTCGCAGGTGTGTTTGGCATCGCGCTTGGATCGGTAGACGTCCAATCGATCACGAGGGACTGTCGCCGAGGCTGAGGTGCCTGCTCCTTCCACGGGATCACCGGGGCTGGTTTCACCAAGCGATTTGTCGGTGCGAGTGTCACCGGCGGACTTTGTCAACGGTTCGAGCAGATCCCCGAGGTCCTCGATCCGGTCGAGGACTTCTTCGAATCTCAGCTGTCCAACGGCTGCAGGTGCCTCGAATTCCTTCCACGTACGTGGTGCGGCCACGGTCGGGGTGAACTTTCCCCGCAGCGAATAGGGCGCGACAGTTGTCTTCGCCGCCGAGTTCTGCGACCAGTCGATGAGCACCTTGTTCTCCCGCAGCTTCTTCTTCATCGCCGAGACGATCAACCTTTTATGGTCGGATTCGAGGCTACGCGCCAACTCATGGGCGACGTCAGAGATCTGCTGACAGGTGGCCGATCCGTCGAGAGGGGCGTAGAGATGGATTCCCTTGGAGCCGCTGGTCACCGGGTAGGCATCGAGTCCCATTCCGCTGAGCAGCTCTCGCACCAACTGGGCGACCTCAACACAGTCGGACAGTTCGCGTCCTGGACCGGGATCTAGGTCGAATACCATCCGGTCCGGTTTCCGCGTCCTCGATTCGATGGTGCGGGGGTCCAACGATTCTGCACCGACCTGCCATTGCGGAACGTGCAGCTCTAGTGAGGCAATCTGAGCGAGATAGGTCAATGTCGCCCGGTCCTGCAGCAGGGGGTACCTTTTCGAACCGGTCGAGTGACGGATGGACCGGGAGAGAATCCAGGAGGGGGCGGAGGCGGGCAGATCCTTCTCAAAGAACACGTCCCCAGGGTCCTTCGGAGTGCCGACGCCGTCGACCCACCGTTTGCGAGTCGCGATGCGATCACGGGAATGCCTGATCAGGTGAGGGCTGATGCGAGCAAAGTAGTCAAGCACCTCACCCTTGGTCGTTCCCGACTCGGGGTAGTAGACCTTGTCGAGGTTGGTCAGGGTCAACCGATGCCCCTCGACGGTGACCTTCTGCTCATGGCGTGACATAGGCACCTCCTGTCGTGCCCACGCTACTCGTCTGCAGCGTCGGGGACGAGAGCAATGGGAGAACAACCTCGGCGGGCGTACTTCATCGGCCAGCGACCCCTTCCATCCTGACGGATTCCGGGGCTACTTAAAAGGTAACGGGGTAGCCAAGGTTGCGGGACTGGGCTTCAATGGGAGGATGAGAGCTATCTGGACCGGATCGATTGCATTTGGTCTCGTCAACGTGCCGGTGAAGCTGTACTCGGCCACCGAGAACCATGACGTCAGCATGCACCAAGTACATGAGAAGGATGGCGGGCGCATCCGCAATCAGCATCGGTGTCAGGAATGCGGGAAAGTCGTCGAGTATGACGACATCGTCAAAGCCTATGATGATGGCGACCATCGGGTGATTCTCACAGACGAGGACTTCGAGGCTCTGCCTGCGGGCGAGAATGATGACCTTGACGTCCTGCAGTTCGTTCCAAATGATCAGATCGACCCGATCATGTTGGAGAAGTCATATTTTCTCGAACCCACATCGAAGACTCCCAAGGCCTACCTGCTGCTGCGCAAGACACTCGAGGACACGGACCGCACTGCCATCGTCAAACTGACTCTACGCACTCGCACGCGACTGGCTGTTCTGCGAGTCAGCGGAAAGGTCCTGATGATCCAGACGCTGCGCTGGGCCGACGAGATCAGGGACGTGGACTTCAAAGGTGTGAGCTCCCGTGCAAAGATCTCCGACAAGGAACTGGAGATGTCGGCCAAGCTCGTCGAGTCCTACTCGGAGGACTTCACCCCTGAGGAATTCACCGACGACTACCAGCAAGAGTTGGCCAAGCTCATCGATGCGAAGATCGAATCAGGCGAGACCCTCGACGTGGCGAAAGCCTTCGGCGACGAAGAAGACGAGGAAGAGCCAAGCGGTGATGTCATCGACCTGATGGAAGCACTGCAGAAATCGGTTGATCACTCACGCTCGTCGAAGAAGAAGACCGCGAAAAAGACTGGCAAGAAGGCCACCTCGAAGAAAACGAACACTGGATGACCCCCTCACTAGAACATGAGAGAATCCTGCCTCAACCCTATGGCTTCGACTCACCGGTTTCTTACTTCGCCGAGTTCACTCCGGCAACTAGATCAATCTGCAGCGGGTTGACCTCAGCAGAGGCAGTGAGGAGCCGACCGAGGGCCTCTGCAGCCTGAACGGCGATGGCACGCCGGAGCCGCAAAACATCGCCTTGGCACCAAGTTCAGTCAGACTGCGAGGTAGATCTGTCCTCGGTCTTCGAGAGTGCTCGCTTCCGGCTGAACCGCTTCTCGCTCTTGTCGATCAGATGGGTGCCGACGAGGTCGCCGGTGATATTGAGCCCCGTCGCTCCCATTCCCAGTATCACGTCGACGCCGGCAACCAAGGCCACAGTTTCCATCGGCAACCCAGCTTGCTTCAGCAGGATCGTCAATCCGATGAGTCCGGCGCCGGGAACTCCCGCTGTGCCGATTGAGACAAATGTGGCGGTGAGGACAATGACACCAAGTTCAAGCATGGACATGTCGCGTCCAACGATATTGGCCGCCAGCACCACCGAAGCTCCCAGGCGGATGACTGCACCATCCATGTTGATGGTCGCTCCCAGTGGGACCACGAAACTCGCGACCTCGTCCAGGATGCCTGCACTCTTCGTCGCCTTCAGCGATACCGGGATAGTGCCCGAACTGCTCTGAGTGGTGAAGGCAGTGAGCATTGGCTCACGGGCGGTGCGGAAGAAACCGCCGATCGGAACTCGATAGATGAGCAGCAAGGGAATGTAGATCAGGAGAATCTGTGCAGCCAGGCCTGCATAGACGACCCCGGTCAGTTTTCCCAGCGCGGCAAGTGCATCAAAACCTTGGCTGCCGATATCGCTTGCAACAAGAGCAAAGACACCGACCGGCGCGTACTGGAGTATTCCGCCGAGGATGCGGAAGGTCATTTCCTTGCCGCCCAGCACGATTTTGTACAGCAGAGTTCCGAAGCCCGAGATCGTCGAATCGGAGGAGCGGCGCATACCCACCAACGTGAGGCCAACGACCATTGACACGAAGATCAGCGCGAGAATATTGCCGTCGGCCAAGGCCTGGAAGATGTTCTCAGGAAATATTCCGACGAGCTGGTCGATGAACGACGGCGGGTCGGGCGTCTCGCCACCGCTCTCGGAGCTTTGCAGTCCAGTCCCAGGGTTCACCAGGAGCGCGAGAGCCAAGCTGATGACGACGGCGGCAATGGTGGTCACCAGATAGAAGACGAAGGTTTTGGAGGCGACCCTGACAAGCCTTCCCGACTGTGTGCTGTTGACCGCGTCGATCAGCGTCAACATGATGATGGGGATGACGACCAGCTGCAGGAGGTTCAGCAGGATGTCACCAATTGGTGAGAGCACTTGCGCCTGCTGCCCGAACAGCAGCGCAACGATCAGCCCAAGGACGAAGCCGATCGTCATCTTCACAAAGAGTGATGTATCCCGGTAACGGTGCCAGATGCGCTTGAGGATCTGTGACATATTCTAAAGCTCCGTACTCGGAGTTCCAGCACCGAGGTGTCGCACAGCTTCGCAGCAGAATCGTGAAACGCTCGGCACCGAAAGGGACGTCGGTGCCGCTTCTGCAGTCACGCCCATTCGATGCTCCTTCGAAGATGAGTGCTCACCTCGCAGCTGGAGATGGTGGCATTGCGGCCCGCACTGATACTGGTCGGCGCTCACTCTAACGCACATGTATCGGACTCCTGTTCCGTCTCAACGGTCTCCTGCTTCGCTGAGTCGCTTGCGTCAGCCAGATAACCCTGCGGCGAGTCGGCCTCTGCCAGGGCCGTGAGAAACCGGATGACGGTCTCTCGTTCGACACCGTCAAGTGCGGCGGCGGCATCGAACCTGCGGGAGTGCTGGCGACCGATCGTCTCACGGGCAACGCGGGCTGTCGCCGCTGTCACCTCGAGGCATATTGTGCGCCGGTCGCTGGGGTGCGCCACGCGGACCAGGTGGCCGTTGACTTCGAGGCGTCGGACCAGCTTCGTCGTGGAGGCACTGGAGATCCCGACCTCGCGGGCAATGTCCTTCGGTGTGACGACACGACCCCTTTGCTGGGCGCGGATGAGCATCCTAATCGTGCGCATGTCACTTTCATTGAGCCGCATGTAGCGGCGGGAGACCTCGGAGAGTGCACGGTCCGCCTCACGCCATCGACGCAAAGACTCCATGACCTTCTGACACTGATCGATCTCAGCCTGCGACAGATGAGAACGCTCAGAGAATTCCGAATCGTTCACAACATGCTCGATATCTGAATCAGATGCGATTCCTGTCTTGATGGTCGCCACAAAAAACAGCATAGCGTTGCTATGCTGGGTTTAACGCTCGCCTGGCTAACGAAAGTGAGTTCCAACAGTGGAAATGGTTGTTCTCGTCGACCACCTCGGAGATCCCATCGGTGTCCAGAGCAAGGCAGACGTCCATGGTCAGTCCACCCCTCGTCACCTGGCCTTCTCTTGCCATGTCGTCGACGAGCGCGGTCGCCTCCTGGTCACCCGGCGTGCGCTGACGAAGAAGACGTGGCCGGGAGTCTGGACGAACTCATTCTGCGGCCATCCCGGACCCGGTGAGAGCCTCGAAGACGCGGTCCGTCGTCGCGCCGGCTTCGAACTCGGACTGACTGTCGATGACATCACCTGCGCGATTGCCGACTTCGGCTACGTTGCCCGTGATGCTACGGGAATCCAGGAGAACGAGCACTGTCCTGTCTTCATCGCCCGAGCCGTATCGGACTTGACGCCGAACCCCGCCGAGGTGGCCCAGACTCAGTGGACGAGCGCCTCAGAGCTGCGGTCAGCGATCGACGCGGCCCCCTGGGCATTCAGCCCCTGGCTGGTCGAGCACTTCCCCCAGCTGGCGCCGCACCTCGCCGGCCACATCGTCGAAGCAGGAGACGATGACTGACTCGGCCAACCCCATCGATGACATCGCCTTCTCATTCGAGGACAGGCTCACCCAGGTCCTGGCAGACGGGCAGAAGCGCTCTCGCGCCTTCTCCTCACAATACGCCCAGCTCTGGGAGTCACTGGCGCACATGACCACGGGCGGAAAGATGATCCGCCCGCGACTGCTCATCGAAGCACACCGCGCGCTGGGCGGCACCGACGAGCGAGCAGCCGTTGACGCGGCCTGCGCCATGCAGATGCTCCACATCGCCCTGGTCATCCACGATGATGTGATCGACAACGACACCATTCGTCGTGGTGAGGCCAACATCTCCGGAGAGTTCGCCTCTGAGGCCATAGCTCGCGGGGCTGTGGCCAGCGAGGCCGATGCCTGGGGAGACACAACATCGATTCTCGCCGGTGACCTCATGATCACACTCGCCCACTCCCTCCTCGCCCGACTCGATGTCGACGAGACCAAACGCCGAGCCGTCCTCGACATCTTCGACGACACGGTGTTCGAGAGCGCCGCCGGCGAACACGCAGACGTGTGGCTGAGCATGCATCTCGAAGAAGCGAGATCACATGATGTTCTGGCCATGATCGACCAGAAGACCGCCGTATACTCGTTTCAGGCACCACTGCTCATCGCCGCCGTTCTGGCCGGAGCCGACAGGAGCCTCATCGACGAACTGGCCGCCATCTCCAGGCAGATCGGTGTGATCTACCAGCTGCGCGACGACGTCCTCGGCCTCTTCGGTGACGAACGAAAGACGGGAAAGTCCAATCTCAGCGACCTCCGTGAAGGCAAGGAGACTCTTCTGGTCACGTTTGCTCGCTCCGATCCGGCCTGGGCCGAGGTCCGGCACCTCTTCGGAGACGCGATGTTGAGCATTGCCGACGGTAATCGGCTGCGCAGTGTCATCGAGGAATCAGGCGCACTCATGCTCGTGGAGTCGATGATCACACAACGCATTGAGAACCTGCACCGACTCATCCGCGAGGCTGCTCTGCCGACAGCATTGAGCAATCACCTCACCCAGCTCACCGCCGAGTGCAACTCCCGAAGTGCATGAAGCCATTGTCCAAGCGCAGAGCAATCAGAGATGACGAGAACACCGGACCACCTGTCGACTATGACGGACAGATGTGGAGAATCCGCTCCTTTGATGCGGCCAGGGCAGTGTTGCGCGCACGCGATCAGACCACCCAAGCCGGATTCACCGCCGAGAAGATTCCACGAGGCTACTTTCGCCATCACCCGATCCTGATCTCTGACGGTGAAGATCACGATGCCCAGCGCCGAGAAGTCGCTCGGTTCTTCGCCCCCTCTGTGGTCGCGGAAAAATATGGAGATTTCATCAACGACCGCGCTCAAGCGGTCGTTGACAACGCGGTCATGGACGGCAGATGCCGCCTTGACGAGGTGGCACTGCACTATTCGGTCGACGTCACAGCCACGGTGGTGGGTCTGACCGAATCCTCCATCGAGGGCATGGCCAAACGTCTGGTCGGGTTCTTCAGACAGCCCCCTGTCGACCTTGCCGCCCCGGCAATGGGACGTACGCGCCGACAATGGATGCAGGCGGCGATCAACGGCCTCATTCCCATCGTCTCCTTCTACTGTGCAGATGTGCGGCCTGCGATTCGGTCCCGCCGCAGACGAGAACGCAATGACGTCCTGTCCCATCTGCTGACGGCCGGTTACGGCACCGCCGACATCCTCGTCGAATGCGTCACCTATGGCACAGCGGGCATGGTCACCACCCGCGAATTCATCACCATGGCATGTTGGCATCTGCTGACGAACGCCGAGTTGGGTCGCGAGTACGTCGAGGCCGCACTGCCGGCCAGGCTGGAGATACTCGAGGAGATCATCCGACTCGACCCGGTCGTCGGCCATCTCTACCGTCGGGCCCAAGCCGACATCGACATCTCGGACAACAGCGGCTCGTTCACCATCTCCGACGGTGACTTGATCGACGTCTGCGTCCGGCAGACCAATACTGACCCTCAGGTGATGGGGCCGGACCCGGAGACGATCTGCCCCGGTCGCGGCCTGAACCGGGCAACGCCTGCAGCAGGAATGAGCTTCAGCGACGGAGCACACAAATGCCCCGGCCAGGCATTGGCTCTCTACGAGACCGATGCCCTGGTGCACAAGCTCCTTGCCCATCGACCTCGCATCCTCAAAGAGCCCACCATCAGCTGGGACAACGTCATCGAAGGCTACCGGCTGCGCGGCCTGGACCTGAGCCTGATGGCCCCATCACGGCCAGCGAGCGTCAGCAGGCAGAATCCCTCACCCACCCGATCACGGCTGCAGACTGCCGATTCGCACCCATCGATGAGAATGACGATATGAGCTCCTTCGAATACCTTCTGCTGATGGGCGCGTGTCTGCTGATCACGCTTCCCCTCGAACTGCTGTTCTCCGCCCGGATCTATCGTCGCCCGAAGCTCCTCCTCGGATCCCTCATCCCAGTCGTCATCGTCTTCTCGCTCTGGGACATCGTCGCCATCGGCCGGGACCACTGGACATACAATCCGCAGTTCGTCACCGGCATCCACCTCGGCAACCTGCCGCTGGAGGAGCTCGTCTTCTTCATCGTCATCCCGGTCTGCGCCCTGCTCAGCTACGAGGCAGTGGGCACCGTGCTCAGGTTCTTTGCCAAAAAGAGCAGAAAGGCCGCAGCAGATGATGCCTGAGTACACAATCATGACGATCCTCGGAATGATCGTCGTCATCGGTCTCGAGGTGTTCGTCTTCCGCAGCGGCATCTTCCGACGGACGCAGTACTGGGCCGCGCTGGCCATCTGTCTGGCCTTCCAGTGCCTGGTCGATGGGTGGCTGACCAAACTCAGTGACCCCATCGTCAGGTACAACCCGTCGCAGTTCCTGAACCTGCGTTTCCCCTGGGACATCCCGATCGAAGACTTCGGTTTCGGGTTCGCCATGATCACATCCGTGCTCATGCTGTGGCAGTGGCAACTCAACCGATCGCGCAAGGACACCCCATGACACCGAAACACCGGCCCAGAGATCGCTTCGCCGAGAGAATCCAGGGCCCGCAGGGACGGCCGCGACTGCTGCGCCCCAAACGAGTCACCATCATCGGCGCCGGCATCGCCGGACTGGCTGCAGCCGCGATCCTGGCCGAAGCCGGCGCCGAGGTCACGGTCATCGAGAAGAACGACTACCTCGGCGGCCGCGTGGGCGCTTGGCCGGTCGACGACGAACGGACCATGAGCCGAGGATTCCACGCCTTCTTCCGGCAGTACTACAACCTGCGCGACCTGCTCAGCCGGGCGGACCCAGACCTTGAGAGCCTGCGACCCGTCGACGACTACCCACTCATCCATCGCCGAGGCTCGATGGACACGTTCGCCTCAATCCCCCGCACCCCGCCGTTCAATCTCCTCGGTTTCGTCTGGCAGAGCCCCACCTTCCCGATCGGAGGACTCCGTGACGTCGATATCGCTGCCGCAGTCGAACTCATCGACGTCGAGTTCCCCGCAACCTACAGCTACTATGACGGCGAATCTGCCGCCGACTTCCTCGACCGGTTGCGCTTTCCCGACGAAGCCCGCCATCTGGCGCTCGAAGTCTTCGCCCGCTCCTTCTTCGCCGACCCGACAGAGTTCTCTGCGGGTGAGCTCGTGGCCATGTTCCACACCTACTTCACCGGTTCAGCGGAAGGGCTGCTCTTCGACGTCCCTGTCGATGACTACGACACAGCACTCTGGGCTCCGCTGGGCGACTACCTCAGGTCACTGGGAGTCACGATCGAGACCGGGACGACCGTCACCTCGATTGCAGCCACCGAGTCCGGATGGACGACCACAACAGGGGAAGCGAACCTGGAAAGTGATGCCGTCGTGCTCGCAGTCGATCCCGCCGCGGCCCGTGATCTGCTCAGCGCAAGCCATGACTCGCTCGTGGACAGCGCGCCTGCGGCCCAACGGTGGATGGAGACGATCGGCTCACAGACCAACGCTCCCGCGTTCGCAGTGCTGCGACTGTGGCTCGGTGCGCCCGTGGCCGACCACCGACCGGCCTTCCTGGGGACAAGCGGGTACGACCTCCTCGACAACGTGTCCGTGCTTGAGCGCTTCGAGGCCGGAGCCACAGCGTGGTCCGAATCCCACCACGGCTCGGTCCTCGAACTCCACGCCTATGCCCTCGAAGGCGAATCACACGAGACCGAGAGCGGGAGGGCGGACATCGTTGCGCGGCTGCTGTCGGATCTGCATCACGTCTACCCCGAGACCGCAGCCCTGACCATTGTGGACCAGGAGCTGCTCATCGAAGCGGACTGCGGGCTCTCTGACACCCGCCCGTGGGAGGACAGGCCCGAGCCGTCCACCCCGATCCCCGGGCTGGTGGTCGCCGGAGACTATGTGCGCTGCAACACCCCTGTGGCCTTGATGGAGCGCGCCGCCACGACCGGCTATCTGGCGGCCAACCACCTGCTCTCGACCTGGAGGGTCGAGGGGACGGACCTGTGGTCACCACCGACTCGAGGCCTGCTTCGGCGTGGAGTGCTCGGGCGCATCAGGAGTCGTCGATGACCATGTCCCGTCGAAGACCATCACTGCGAATCATCGAGAGGATCTCATGAAAGCTCCGTGGAAACGCTATCTCCTTCCGGCCGCCATGTGCGCTGCAGCAGCAGGAATCGGGTCATTCGGGACGAAAGTCGACTCCGACTGGTACAAAAATGTCACCAAACCAGCGTGGCAGCCCCCGGGCTGGGTCTTCGGACCCGCATGGTCGACCCTGTACACGTTGACGGCGGTCGCCTCCGGGCGGGTGCTCACACGCCTGCCCGACAGCCGGGACCGCCGCGCCTACCTGGGTGAGTTAGCCGCGAACATGGCGGTCAATGTCGCATGGAGCTGGCTGTTCTTCTCCGCCCGTCGCCCGGATGCGTCGCTGGTCGACTCCCTGATCCTAGAGGCCTCGACGCTGAGGCTGCTGAGGAAGGCAGCTGCCGTCGACAAGACTGCAGCGCTCATGCTCACCCCCTATGCAGCCTGGGTGGGGTTCGCGACTGTCCTCAATGGAGAGATCCTCAGACTCAATCCCGATGAGATGCCTCGATCTCTGAGTTGCACCCGGACAGAAGGTCGCTGATGAGCACAAGCCGTGAGGACCTCACTCTGGTGTGGTTTCGTGACGACCTGCGCGTGGCCGACCATGAGGCCCTCACCGCGGCGCGTGCCGATGGACGTGTCATCGCCGTCTGGATCCGTGAGACCCGCGACGAGGAGGGTCTGGGGCCCAGGCCCTTGGGCGGGGCTTGCCGGTGGTGGGCACACGAATCGCTGACCGTGCTCCACGAGGAGCTCGCCGACCTCGGCATTCCTCTGCTCTTCGCCGCGGGCCGGGCGGAAGCGATCATTGTGCAGCTGGCCAGCAGCCTCGGCGTCACCGCTGTTCGCTGGACGCGCCGCTACGCATCCGCTTCCCGGGCTCTCGACGGCCAGATCAAGACCGTGCTGAGCGATCAGGGGTTCGCGGTCCATTCCCACACCGGGTCCCTCCTCGTCGAACCGTGGACGGCTGCCCCTCAGAGCAGTGACCACTACAAGGTCTTCACCCCGTTCTGGAAGGCCGTTGCCGGACGCGATGTCGGTGACGTGCTGCCGAAGCCGCACGGGCAATCACCGCTGAGCCAGACACTGCTCAGCAGGGCACGTGAGTGCCCGGCGGTGATGGAACTCGACGGGCTGGGGCTCCTCGACGGCACAGAGACAGGAGCGGGTGAAGCCGCCGCAGCCTCAGGCCCCCGGTGGTGGCAGGACACCATCGCCGGCCACTGGTCGCCGGGCCTGCGCGCCGCCGCAGACCAGCTCGATGACCTGTCCGCGAGCATCGACGGCTACACCACCAGCAAGGATGTGCCCTCTGACGCGGCGAGTACCTCGCGGCTCTCGCCCAGGCTGCGGCACGGAGAACTGTCCCCGCGACAGCTGCTCCAGGCCGCTCGGACGACCAGCTCGCTCACCCAGGACGACCGCGCGGCATGGATCCGTCAGCTCTACTGGCGAGAGTTCTCCTGGCACCTGACCTACCACTATCCCCAGATCGACTCTGCGCCGATCAGACCCGAGTTCCAGAACTTTCCCTACGAAGATGATGACGATGCTCTCTCCCACTGGAGATCAGGGACCACCGGGTACCCGCTCATCGATGCGGGAATGGCACAGCTGTGGCAGACCGGGTGGATGCACAACCGGATCCGCATGGTCACGGCAAGCTTCCTGACCAAGAACCTCCTTCAGCACTGGTGGCACGGAGAGCAGTGGTTCTGGGACACCCTCGTCGACGCCGATGAAGCCAACAACCCAGTCTCATGGCAGTGGGTCGCCGGAAGCGGTGCCGATGCCGCGCCGTATTTCCGAGTCTTCAACCCGGAGCGACAACGCGAACGCTTCGACCCCGACGACGCCTACATCGACGACTGGCTTCCCTACACTTCAGAGGCAGCTCCGCCTCCCCTCGTCGATCTCAGGCAATCACGGCAGGCCGCCCTGAGTGCCTACGACCACATGAAGAACAGGTCCACAACCCGCGACAACTCCGGCGGGTCCTGACATGGTGGACCACACGACACAGGATCCCCGGCTCACAGACGACGACGACAGGATGGCAGGTCGAGCATGAGAGTACTACTGGCAGGATGCGGAGATCTCGGAACCCGTTTGGGCCTGAATCTGGTGCGCAAGGGCCATGAGGTCATCGGACTGCGGCGACACACTGAATCACTTCCCGCCTCGTTCGCTCCCTTCGCAGTCGATCTCACCAGTCCCGGCACGGCCAAAATCGATGACATCGATGCAGTGGTGATCACTCTCACCCCCGATGAGTACACCGATGACGGTTATGAACAGACGTATCTGCGCGGGGTTCAGGGCCTGATCGGTGTCCTGGAATCCACGCCTGAGCGTGTGATCCTCCTGTCCTCGACTCGAGTCCTCGGGAGTTCATCGCCGGGTGCTGTTGCGAATGAAGACTCCCAACCCCACCCTGACTCGAGTCCCGCCCGGACTCTCTGGGAGACCGAGAATCTCATCAGGAACACTTTCGCTTCCGCGTCGATCATTCGGGCAGCAGGCATCTACGGGCGGGAGAATTCTCGACTCATCGAGGGGGTCCGTTCGGGTCGGCCCGTGAACTACCGACGGTGGACCAACCGCATCCATCATGCTGATCTGGTCCGGGCGCTCGAGGCTCTTCTCTTCAGCTCTGATGCTCCACGGCTGATGCACGCAGTGGACTCGTGCCCCGTGCAGCTGGGGGAGGTCGTCGAATTTCTGGCATCCGAGCTCAACGTCTCGCCTCCGCCAGACCTCTCTGCGGAACCTGCAGAGGGAAAGAGACTCGACAACACCCGATTCCACGAGTTCCTCGGGTCCTTGGAATTTCCGACGTACCGAGAGGGATACTCTCATCAGCTGCGCACCGGAGCATAAGCCGGTCACCGACCGACAGTCGGTCTTTACCCCTGTGTGTCGGCGACAGGCAGCGGTCCCGGACTCGAATCCCCACGAATGTGTTTGAGGACCAGCTCAGCGCTGATCAGACACATCGGCACACCTACCCCTGGCGCCGTTGTCGCACCTGCGTAGTAGAGTCCATCCACCTTCTTGGAGGCATTCTGCTGCCGGAACATTGCGCTCTGGCGCAACGTGTGAGCTGGCCCGAGCATCCCTCCCAGCCACGAATTGTAGTTGCTGGAGAAATCCGTCGGCCCCAATGTCCGGCGAAAACTGATCCGATCTCTCAGATCGGGGATGTCGGCCCATTCAGCGATCTGGTCGATGGCCCGGTCGGCTGCACGCTCGATGCGCGGATCTCCCCGCCCGTCGTCTCCCCCCGCCCCGAGTCCTGCATCTGCTGGCACCGGGATGAGGATGAAGAGATTCTCGCAGTCGAAGGGTGCCACGTTCGGATCGGTGTGACTGGGTTTGCACACATATGCCGACGCCGGAGAGGAGATCTTCTGCTGCGGCCCGAAGATGTCGTCGAAGTTCGTCGACCAGTCCTCGGTGAAGAACAGTGAGTGGTGGGGAAGCTGTGGGACTTCGCCTTCGACTCCGAGAAAGACCAGGACGGCGCCTGGCCCGCTTGTCACCTTCTGCCACCAGCTCTCAGGGTAGCTGCGATCACCCTCGTCCAAGAGCTGTGTCTCTGTGTGGTGGAGGTCAGCGGCGGAGACGACGATGTCACAGTCGTGCTCGTGTTCGCGACCGTCTTGATCCTCCCATGCGATGCTGTTGGCAGACCGTCGGCGGCCACTTTCTGACACGGTGGATATGTGTGTGACGGTGGAATCGGTGTGCACTCGCACCCCTGATTCCTCGACAAGTCGGGTCAGAGCATCGACGATGGTTCTGAACCCTCCCATCGGGTACAGCACTCCGTCGCTGAGGTCGAGGGCACTCATCAAGTGATAGAGGGCCGGCGCTTTCCTCGGGTCGGTGCCAAGGAAGATGGCCGGGTACTGGAGGATCTGCCGCAGCACCGGATGGTGGAACGATCGAGAGGCGTGGCGTTCCAGAGAGGTGGTCAACAGCCGAGCCAGCGCGGGGAGCGCGGTGAGCAGCTCTGCCCTGAGAATCGATTTCGGGGAGGTGAAGGGGTTGTACAGGAAGTAGTCGATCGCTAAGTCTTTGGTGGCCTTGGCCGAGTCCAGATATTTGGCCAAGGTGGCCCCGCTGCCGCGTTCGATTCGTTCGAAGGTGTCGAGGACCTCGGCAGTGCCGTGAGGAATCATGACCGACTGCTCCCGCCGAGCCTGCGAAGCGGGACTGAACACGGTGTAGGCAGGATCGAGTGTGCGCAGGTCGAGTTCGTTGGCCGCCGTCGTACCGAGAAGGTTGAAGAAGTGTTCGTAGACCTCCGGCATCAGATACCACGATGGCCCTGTGTCGAATCGATAGCCGTCTTCTTCGATCGAACCGATCCGCCCGCCCAGAGTTGAGTTCTGTTCAAAGAGATCGACGCTGTAGCCCTCACGTGCCAACAGTGCTGCCGTGGCCAGTCCTGCCGCACCTCCACCGATGACGCCGATGCGCTCAGTCATGCTCTGTTCTCCTTTGCCGTGGCCAGCAGCGCTTTCGCCGTGAGTTGAGCTTTGAGGGCGTTGGGGATGCGCACACGCTCCCGATAGAGACGGTCGACGGGGATGTCTGCGATCTTGTCGTTGAGGGCGGTGAAGAGCGCCGCAGCACTTCTCACCGCGGCTCTGGCATCTTTTGGCAGCAGTGCGATCGTGTCGTCGGCGTTGGTCAGCTGCTGGCGAATCGTTGTCACCCATGCGCTTTTCTCGGTCTGGGTGAGTCGGGTTTCAGCGGTGAGGTAGCTGCGGCCAAGTCGCAGACTGTCGTCGGCTAAGTCGCGGAGGAAGTTGATGTTCTGGAATGCGGCTCCAAGCTGACGGGCACCGTATTCGAGCTTCTCGGTCTGGGCCGGGGTTCGGGATTGACCACACAGGAAGACCTTGAGGCACATGAGACCGACAACCTCGGCGGAGCCGTAGACGTAGGCCCGGTGTTCGTCCTGATCGAACCCGCGGACCGGGGCGAAAGGCTCACTGGGTGTTTCCAGATCCGCTCTCATCGAGGCGAAGAACGGTTCGATGAGATCGACGGTGATCCCCGTCGCGTTCGCGGTCTGAGCGAAGGCGTGGATGATGAGGTTGTCGCTGACGCCATGCCTGAGTCCAGCGCGAGTCGCGGCGACGAAGTTCTCCAGCATCTCATGCTGCTCGCCCGTGTCGAGGCCCGCATCGGAGGCAAGACCGTCAACGATCTCATCGGCGATTCGGACGAGAGCATAGATGTTGCGGATGTGATGACGGTGAGCAGGTCCGAGCAGCCGGGTAGCCAGTCCGAACGATGTCGAATAGTTCGAGATGACGGCTTTGGCTGCCTGTTGCGCCGTACGGCTGAAGACGTCGTAGGTAGGTGAGCTGCTCACCGCGCAGCACCTCCGACCGTCACGGGTCCTGCCATGGCGGCGTTGAGGCGAATGTGGGCACTGCGAGTCGAGACATCATTGACACCACTGGCACTGCAGCGTCTGTGTGTGAAGAACATAACTGCTAGCTTAGCTAACGAAATAGCTTGCGAGCTTGATTGGTCAGGGCTTTTCTGCCGCGCGAGCGATGTTCTTCGCCATGGCTGGAAAGATGAACCGGTGGAAGGGCGAGACAAATGCCCAGTACAGCTGGCCGCGGATGCCCTTGGGGATGAAGATCGCCCTTTGCCTCAAGTCGCTGCCACGGCCGGCCTTGCTGGTGGTGAATTCGAGCCATGCCCTTCCGGATACCCGCATTTCTGCTCTCAGCAGCAGTCGATGCCCCGGTTCAAGCTCTTCGACTCGCCACCAGTCAACTGGGTCGCCGACTCGAAGACGGTCCGGTAGTCGCCGTCCACGGTTGAGGCCGGCACCGCCGACGATCTTGTCCCACACACCTCGCACCCGCCACGCCAACGGCCACGAGTACCAGCCATGCTGCCCACCAATGCCTTCGACGACCGGCCAGAGCTGCTCGGGAGTCAGGTCAGGAAAGCGCAGAGTACGGTCATCGGTGTAAACGCGTTCTCCTGCCCATTCGGGATCATTGGGCAAGGGCTTCGCCGCCTGATCGAGTCCGCCGGCCACGGCAGCCCAATTCGTGTCGACAGCACCCTCGGCTTCGCGCTGGAGGGCCAGGCGCACGGACTGTTCGTAGCTGAGCAGGCCATCGGGGGGCGGGGGAATGACCTCGTCGATATCGCTGTCCTTGGTCACAGCGTTCTCCTGCAGCGACTGGACGAGCGGCAGTGTCAACGTGAATGGCAGTGGGGTGACGAGACCGACCCAGATGCCTGACAATGTCGGAGCCGGCAATGGCAGGACGAGGACATGCCTGGGTTTGAGGCCAGCGATTGCACCGAATCTCTTCATGATGTCGGCATATTTGTGGACATCGTGTGATCCGATGTCGAAGGCGCGGTTGACGTCTTCATCGAGGTCGACGGCCTTGAGAAGGTAGTAGAGGACATCACGCACGGCCAGGGGTTCGACACGGTTGTTGACCCAATTCGGTGCAGGCATCAGCCTCAGCGTCATGGCGAGGTGACGAACCATTTCAAAGGAAGCCGATCCCGACCCGATGATGATGCCCGCTTGAAACGCGATGGTCGGCACTGGCGAGTCGAGGAGAATACGCCCGACCTGAGCCCGAGAACGCATGTGCATGGACAGGTCCGCCTTATCGGGATGGAGCCCGCCGAGGTAGACGATGCGTCGAACCCCGGCAGCCTCGGCCACCTCGGCGACCCGATGGGCTGTCGCCGCTTCCTTCTTTTCGAAGTCGTGCCCGGAGCCCATCGAGTGAACGAGATGATGGATGACTTCGACTCCGGTGGCGGCTTCGGCGAGGCCGTGCCCATCGTCGAGGTCGACGCGATGGACATCGACCTGATCCACCCACGGCACTTGCTCGAGCTTCTGTGGTGACCTCACTGCAACACGGACTCGGTGACCGGCCTGGAGCAGTCGAGGGACGAGCCGTCCCCCGATGTAACCGGTGGCCCCCAGCACGAGCACAGTTCGAGGATGCGGGGAAGGAACGATGGTTTCGGGATGAGATTGTGCCATGCGCAAATCCTTAGGAGTCATCATACTCGGAACTTCAGTGATGCAAGACTAGCCCACTGCGGCAATAGGGACTTGAACTCGAATCTTCCTCGACTGAGGTCGACAGAGTGTCCGGCGAGACGAGCGTCCAGCGAGACAATCAGACGCGGATGCGTCACCACGGGTTCGCCAACTGCCATTTCTCGAACCAGTATCCGTCACCTTGATAATGAGACTTGGAGGGTTTGCATCCCTTGAGAGCCGAATGCTCCCCCAGCCAAGTGCGCACCAGACCGGGAACGTCCTCCATTCGGTTCCGCCAGTCGTCGAGGGCAAGTAGGAGCACCGCGCCGTCGTCTGCCGTGAGCCGACATGAGTAGCTCGGCAGCCCGTCGGTGTTCTGCGAATGCGTATAGCTGATCTGATCGCAGCCGGTCGTGAGGTAGAAGCGAATGAACTCACCGCAGACATCTGAGCACAGCGACTTGAAGTCCTGATAGCGGGAGAGCCATTCCGGTCGACTGTATTCGGTCATACGTTCTATTATGCACCTGTGGCGAGGTGATTGTGAATCTGATCGTGGATTGCTCGCTGCCGGTCATGCGAATCTTCTCGCCGCCTTCGCGATATTCTGGGCCATATGGGGAAAGATCTTCCTGCGCAACGGCGAAACAGCTGCCCAGTAGATTCGGCTTCGCACCCCTGACGGGTTGAACATGGCTCGCTGCCGAAACGAGCAACCGTCTGCTTGGTCTGTCATGGTGAATTCGAGCCAGATATCCCCCGCGACTTCCATCTCTGCACGCAGCAGCAGCCGAAAAGGTGGCTCCGTCTCCACAATCGTCCAACCGGCGATGGGATCGGCTTCTCTCCCACCACTGAGAAAACGAGGACCACTGTTGGGACCCGCACTCCCGAAGATACCCTCATGCAGTCGTCTCAGCTTTGATGCCGGTGGCTGTGAATTCCACCGATGCTCGCCACCGATGCTGGCAACGATCGTCCACAGCTGCTGGGCACGAAGATCGGGAAAGACAAAGGTGCGGTCATCTTCGATCAGCTGACTCCCCGCCCAGTGCGGATCATTGGGCAGAAAATCAGCGGCTTCGCTCAGTTCATCGGCGTCAGCGTCCCGGTTCGCACCGGCTGCTCCTTCCGCCTCCGCTGCCCGGAAGAGCGCCAGTTCGACTGCTTGTTCAAAGGTGAGGAGACCGGCAGCAGGAGGGGGAATGAGGGAGTCAAAGGCGTGTTCGTCGGCAACCGCGTCTTCCTGCAAAGACTGCACAAGCGGCAGCGTGAGCGTGAAGGGCAGAGGAGTGACCAGCCCCACCCACAGCCCCGACAGAGTGGGTGCAGGAATCGGCAGATTGAACACGTGCCGTGGCTTGAGACCCGCGATTCGGCTGTAGGACTTCATGACCTCTGCGTAGGTCAGAACGTCACCTGATCCGATATCAAAGGACCTATTCACACGACCCGGGACTTCAACAGCTGACACCAGGTAGTAGAGGACATCACGGATTGCCAGAGGCTCAACCCGATTCGACACCCAGTTCGGTGCCGGCATCCAGCGCAATTCTGTTGCCAAATGTCGAATCATCTCGAATGATGCCGATCCTGCCCCTATGATGATTCCGGCTTGGAGCACGATCGCATCGACGGGGGCCTCGATGAATATCTGCCCCACATGCGCTCGTGAGCGCATGTGTGCTGAGAGTTCACCAGAGTCAGGGTGGAGTCCCCCGAGATAGATGATCCGATTGACGTGAGCGAATTCTGCAGCGGAAGCGACACGAGAGGCGGAGCGCGTTTCACGAGACTCGAAGACGATTCCAGAATTCATCGAATGAACCAAGTAGAAGACGACGTCGACACCTGACATCGCTTCGACCAGACCATCACCATCGTCGAGATCGACTGTGAAGACCGTTACGTCGGTCGACCATGGCACCTCGGCGAGCTTCTCGGGCGAGCGCACGGCAACACTGACGGCATGACCGGCCCGCAGGAGTCTTGGGACCAAGCGCCCACCAACATACCCGGTTGCGCCCAGAACCAGAACCCGGCGTGGGTGCTTCGTTGCCTGGCTCATACTGAGAGTATAGGCCTCTGCCTCCAATGAGCCCGCCCGAGGGCGCAGCTGGCCGGTGGCCGAGGTGATCGGCTGACATCGACAGCGGCCGTCGGCATGTCCCGATGGTACTGCACCATGACATACTTGCCTTCATGCAACGTGGCACTCTGAAACGTCGAACGGCGATGTGGCCGGCAGAGATTCTCGACCGCTTCGCCGATGAACAGATGTGGCGTGCAGACGGAGCGACCGTATCGATCCACTCGGGCCGCGCCGAGGGGCTGAACCTGAGCGCATCGATGCCTCTGTCCGGCAACCAAGTGCCGCCTGCAGCACAGAGGTTTCTGGGTGCTGATCCCAGAATCATCCAACACATCAGATCCGCCCCTGTTGCAGAGACCGCTGCGGCTGCGGGTATGAATATCGACGCAGAGATCCCCGGCGTCCCTCTCGACGTCCACGTAGAGATCTCCCTGCTGCGTCAGGACGATGACCTCACTGACATTCAGGCGGTGATCGAGACCGCCTGTTCGCTGCCGTTCGTGGGCAGAGCGATCGAGTCCGGGGCCCACCCGCATATCGAGGACATGATCGCCGCGAGCCTCGACAGACTTACTGACCCCTAGTCTCGTCCGCATATCGGTACCCCGCCCAGCAGTGCCCTCGGCCAGGCCGGCGGACTCTTGCTCACTGAACCCGCGCACATCAGCAGCCTCGGCCACCACCTCGACGATGCGTTGAGCCCGTGGAAGACTGTACGGCCGCCGGTTCTACCATTGACAGAACCCGACGGCGATCTCGTGAATTCGTTTCCCGCCGAACGCAACCGGCAACAAGCTTCCGATCGACGAGGCCAGTGACCGACAAGGGGGACAGATTGAGAAGGTCGCGAAGCTGTCCGGCCGTCAGGAGCCTGCTCATCGGAGCGGGCTCCATCAGCTCCACAAAGACCCGGCAGAGATCCTCCGAAGCCGCGGCGAGAAGCTGAAGCAGACCATCGAGTTCATCTTTGTGGCCCAAAGTCTTGTGATGCCTTGCTGAGACTCCTATTGTTTAGAGTATATAACTGTTCACCTGGTGAACTTTATGTTGAGTGAAATAACGCACGGGAGGCTCGCATGGAGGAATTGGAAACGGCCATTTCTGCCGACGGCCTCGTTCGAAGCTTTGGCTCCAATACTGCCGTTGACGGGGTGAGTCTGTCGGTGGCCCGCGGCGAAGTCTACGGATTCCTCGGACCCAACGGGCTGGGAAGACGACCCTGACGCGTGTGCTGTGCACTCTGATCACTCCTTCCGCGGGTCAGGCTCAGGTGGCCGGATACGATGTCGCCAGAGAACCGGACAAGGTTCGGCTACGCATCGGCGTCGCATTGCAGGACGCGGCCCTGGACGACAGACAGAGCGGGACCGAAATGCTCGCTTTGCAGGGCCGGTTCTACGGCCTGTCTGCAGTCGCTACCCGAACCAGAGTCGCCGAATTGACGGATCTGATTGATATCGGTGATGCATTGGGGCAGCGGATCGGCACCTATTCCGGCGGGATGAAACGTCGCCTCGACCTTGCTCTGGCTCTGGCTCTGGCTCTGGTTCATGATCCGGAAGTGCTGTTTTTGGACGAACCTACGACCGGCCTTGATCCAGTCAGCCGAGCACGGGTGTGGCAGGAGGTGCGTCGCCTGAATGTCGAGTTAGGCATGACAGTCTTTCTCACTACCCAGTATTTGGAGGAAGCCGACGAACTGGCTGAGCGAATCGGCATCATCAACAAGGGGAAACTGGTGGCCGAAGGCACACCCTCCGAACTCAAGCGCACCATCGGCTCCGATGTCATCATCGTGAAACTCGGCAGCGCAGTCAACGATGCACAGACGGCATTGGAGAAGCTTGAGCATGTCCAGCGCATCGATATCAGTGGAACTACTCTGACCCCAGCGTCACCGACGAACCCGGTTCGATCAGCCCCGTCGCAGTGACCTTGGCCAGCGTCCCGAACGCAGATGTCCAAGAGCTGACACTGCGCCAGCCCTCACTCGATGATGTGTTCCTTTCAGTCACCGGTGAACACATCCGCAGATCAGATAACAGCAACATCGGCCCCGGAAGCACAGTCGGCCAAACGGAGACGAGAACCACATGACAACCACGCCCAGCACAATGGACCGCGCCGATACCGAGGCGCACCGCGCGGGATTCGTCCGTGACTTGTTCTCCGTGGCTACTCGAGCTCTGCGGTCGATCCCTCGCGGGCCGGCTGAGGTCATTCCCGCATTGATCATCCCGGTCTTCTTCTTCGCGGTGAACATCGGTGCATTGGAACCTCTGGCGGAGGCCAGTGGAGTGGAGGACTTCCGGGCTTTCCAACTGCCGGTAGCCATCATCTTTGCCGTCACCGGTGTTTCTCGAGCCAGCGGACTTGTCACCGATATCAGCAGCGGTTACTTCGATCGGCTACTGCTGACTCCGATGCGCAGGTCGGCACTCCTCCTGGGGCTGATGGTCGCTGATCTGGTGCTGGTCATGGCGCTCTGCGTGCCGGTACTGATATTGGGGTTCGCAGTTGGCGTCGACTTCACCACCGGCATCGCCGGTGCCATCGTCTTCATCGCCATTGCCGGTCTCTGGGGAATTGCCTTCACCGGATTCCCCTATGCGATTGCGCTGCGCACCGGGACCCCTGGGGCAGTGAACTCCTCGTTCTTGTTCTTCTTCCCCTTCGCCTTTCTGACCACCGCATTCTTGCCGCAGGAAGCACTTTCCGGCTGGTTGTCCGTCGTCGCCGACTACAACCCCATCACCTACCTGCTCAGCACCCTTCGATCACTGCTCAGCGACGGCTGGATATGGGCCGACATCTGGCCCGGCCTGGTGGCCATCGTCGGGGTCGGTACGGTGAGTTTCACTCTCGCCTTCTCCGCCCTACGCGGCCGTGTCTCCCGAGCATGATCGTCCGCCCATGGCCCGACAGGCCGTTGGAGAAGTAGGCGCATGGGGCTTCGCCGTTGAATTCAACTCTCAGAGTTCACGTCCCACCATTCACTCGGTGTCTCTCAATCCCATTGACTAGACTGGGTACAGGCGATCCACGACGAGCCCACCCGGCCCGACGATAAAACAAGCAAGAGACAACAGCGAGGTGTGCGTGTCGAGCATCGAGAAGTCGGCGGTCTACGACGTCGACTCGAGTGACCCACAGCAGAAGCTCATCGACCGATCGAACATGTCACCCGAAGCTGTTGCTCAAATCGGGGAACTCATGTCCGCTTTCGGACAGTTGCGCGAAGCCGAAGAGGCGATGTCAGAGGCCTCGCAACGGTACATGAAACTCAATGCCACAGACATGAAGGCAATCCATTACCTCATCATCTGCAAGCACCGAGATGCCATCGGCACACCCGGGGGTATCGCCGAGCATCTGGGCATCTCTGCCTCTGCGACCACGAAACTACTCGATCGGCTGGAGCACGGAGCGCACCTCACCCGAGCACCTCATCCGAGTGACCGGCGAGCCCAAGCGATCAGCATCACACCTGGGACCTATACTGCGGCGATCGAAAATGTTGGACGCCAACAGTCCAGACGCTTCCATGCCGCAGCCCGGTTGACATCCGCCGAACGCGAAGTGGTCATCCGTTTCCTGCGTGAAACCAGAGATGACATCACCTCCTCTGCATCAGACTAAACCGCACCATCGGCGATGAAGGGGAGGATCAATTTCCACTGCTCCGCCCCTTCATCGACATGCCCGATCAGTCGTGCTTTTGCTCAGTGCTTACTGGGTTTGGCCAGGCGAGACGGCCACCATAGACGATCCCCGATCCACAGCGACAGGGCCGGCACCAACAGCGTCCGCACGATCAAGGCGTCGAGGAGGACACCCAGGGAGACGATGATCGACAGCTGGAGGAGGAACTGGATGGGAAGGACGAGGAGGGCCATGAAGGTCGCGGCGAGCACGATTCCTGCACTTGTGATCACTCCCCCAGTCACCGACAGCCCCCGAAGAGTGCCCTCCCTGGTTCCGTGCGTGATGGTTTCCTCGCGAACCCGAGTCATCAAGAAGATGTTGTAATCGATTCCCAACGCCACGAGGAAGACGAAGGCATAGAGCGGTACCGAAGGATCTGATTGCGGCTGTCCGATAAGTTCGAAGATGACAGCACTGACTCCCAAAGCCGTGCCGAAACTGACAACCGTCGTCGCCAACAACACCACTGGAGCGACCAAGGACCTCAGTAAGAGGGCGAGCATGATGGTGATGACCACAAGAACGATGGGGATGATCACCACTCTGTCTCGTGACGACGTATTGTTCGTATCGAGATCAACAGCTGTACTGCCACCAACCAGTGCCTGGGTAGAGGACAAATTGTCCCGCAGATCCTCGACGGTGCCTTCTGCTTCGAGTGAGTCGGCAGGAGCGGACAGCGTCAGGGAGAACATGATCTCGCCGCTGATTTCCGTCGGTTCTGCCGCCGGGGGGCCCGGTCGCGAGTTCGTGCTTGCCTGGCCATTGTCGTCAATAGGCGTCGTGCCAGACGAGGAGTCCTGGGCGACCAGAGCGAGGTTGTCGATACCGTCTGTCGACGAAATTGCCTCAGCGACCTCCTGACGTTCGTCACTGGGTGCAAGCACATAGGCGGGATTACCCGAGCCGCCAGAGAAGTGACGATCGATGACCGCCTGGCCGTCGCGCGCCTGACTGTCACCGAGAACAAATTCGCTCTGAGGAACCCCATTGGCATCGAGGAATGCCAAGCCCGCGCACCCGATGACAAGGACCACGGTGACCCCAGTGACAACTCGACGGGGTCCTTTGGCGACGAAACGACCCACCCTCGGCCAGAGCCCGGTGGCATCCGGACCGGTGAGCGCCGGGTGTTCAGTTCCGTATTTGGGTCCCCGCGGCCAGAACGCCACGCGCCCGAAAGCGGCGAGCAACGCGGGGAGGAAAGTCAACGTGGCGAGCACGGCACAAGCGATTCCCACGGCCGCAACCGGCCCCAGTGCAGAGTTGGATCCAAGGTCGGACAGGAGAAGGCACAAGAGCCCCACAATGACGGTTCCACCCGAAGCCAGAATAGGTTCGAGCACACCGCGCACCGCCTTCCAGGCAGCGAGGAAAGGGGTCGCACTTTCCCGCAGCTCTTCTCGATAGCGGGCGATATAAAGCAGCGAATAGTCGGTGGCGGCACCGATGACCAGGATGAAGAGGATGCCTTGCACCTGCCCATTGAGTGTCACGATCCCTTCACGAGCCAAGGCGACATTGATGAGCACCGCTGCGCAAAGAGCCGTGAGTGAGCTGATGAGCACAAGAATCGGCAACAGGGGTGATCGGTAGACGATGACGAGGATGACGAAGACGACGCCGAGAGCGACGAGGAGCAGGATTCCGTCGATCCCGCCGAAGGCCTCCTGCAGATCGGCTGTGAAACCTGCGGGACCACTGACCCAGAAATCGAGGTCAGAGAGCTCCTGCCCGGCTTCTTCCTCTAACTGGGTGACAACATCGCCGATCTCGGCGTCGGAGGGAATCGAAACGATCAGTTCCGCTGCCTCCTCGTCCTCTGAAGGGATGACCGGCGAGGACTGCGCACCAGGGATGACCTCGGTCGATCGATCAGCAAGACGATCGAGTCCATCCCGGTCGGCGTCGGTGAGTCCCCCTGAGCGTTCGGCGACGATGATCGCGGGGATTGCGTCTGATCCGTTGAACTTCGCGATTTCATTCTGAACCTTCGTCGATTCTGCGCTCGAGGGCAAGAAAGACGATCTCTCATCGTTCGCGACTTCGTCAATCGATCCGAAGCTCATCCCACCAAACCCGAAAACCGTCAACCAGACGAGAATGAGCACGGCAGGGACAAGGATGCGCACGACCCGGCTGGGATGATGCGCAGACTGGAGGGTTTCTTTCATCTGGCTAGTATTTCACCTAGTGAACTTAAATGCCAAGGGCTTGCGATCATAGAGAAATCACTCGGCAGCGGCAGCAGGTCGGAGCTCTGGGCCAATGGGGCAATGACTCTGACATCGGTTCTGTGTTGATGCAGCAGAAGTGCCCTGAAACCTCTCAGTCTCAAAACCCATGGCATACACGAACGTCTGAAGCGAGCTGCACACGAACCATCGTCGGAGCCACAATCGCCGCACCGACAGCGACCGTCGGGTTCCTCTCCGCCCCGGGGCGGCCTCTGCCACCGAGGAACCACTGGTCGCCTCAACCGACACCTTCGGCTCACAGATCGACGGTCCGCTCATCAATCTCGGGGATCTGGTGAACCAAATCGGCTCCATCAACATCGGGCAGTTCCAGCAACTGCCGACGCAGTGCTCCCCCACCCGATGCGAACGACCCGACGTTTCAGATCGGCCTGTACGTCGACATCCGAGGACCACTCGATGTCAAGGACAAGCGTGCAAGAGCCCATGCCGCCCCTCTCATGCAGCAGCACTCAACTGCGTCGACCGGCTGCCTGTCACCTCACTGAGGCTGTCAGAGGTTCTCACCGGGTGACGACCGAATCGGCGGCGACTCCGGCGACCGCGATCACGCCTCGCTGAAAATGCCTGTCGTGCCCAGTCAGGCGAACGCGGCCACAGCGTTCACTGGGGAGCGCCGCTGAGCATACTGGCGACCAGGCCGAGCACGGCGACGACGGCCAAGACTATGATGAACACACGTTTGCGCATACTCCTGATTCTACTGTGGGGCGGCGGGGCAGTGTCCACGCCTCGTCTCATCGGGCGACTGTCTCCAGCCTGCCGCGACACTTGCGCCTGATGTGTCCCTGCTTGATGGCTTCGCGCACCACGGAATGGAGACGGCCTGGTCACCAGCGAAGGAGACCGCTGTCAGGGCATGACGCAGCCGGTGACCAGCACCGTGGCATAGGAGTAGAACACCGAGGAGAAGACGGTCACGAAAGCGGCGAGCACACTGGCCAGTGCCACGACCGGCAGAACCCCGGACGTCATGCTGGCCGGTGAGACAAGCTGGCGGATCCGGTCAGGTCCGGCGATGTTGAGTGCGTAGGGCCCGCTGAGGCGATCGGTCACGCTCGAGGTCTGTCCGATCTTGAGCAGGGCGCTGGCCAAGGCGGGCGTTCCGGCGGTTTTGCGCGCACGGTCGTCGGCAGCGATCTCGAGATAGTGGGGAATGGACGCTGCCACTTCGGCGAACAGCGGAATGAACGACAGCGGTCGAACGAATGTGTCGACCACCGCCATGATCCGATGATGCCCTTCGTCGACATGCGCCCTCTCATGTTCGAGTACGGCAGTGAGTTCGTTCTGCTCCAAGCTCGCCCACAGCCCCTGGGAGACGATCACTCCGCCGTACTTCTGTGGCAGGGAGAAGGCGAAGGGAGCCTGACGGTCGATGATGCTCAGGGACCGACCGTCGATATCGGCGACCGCCGTGTCCTGGCGCAGACGCAGGGCAGCGGCAGAGTTCGCCTTCCTGCGCCGAGCCTGCTGGTACAGCCCCCAGACGGCAGAGACGAGGGAGAGCATCAGGGGGAAGAGGAGGAAGAGGACCACCGGGACCAGAGTATCGACCTGCGCGAGACCAGGGAACGGGCTGGCCGCGATCAGGCATCGCTGACAGACCTCGGCGAGGGGAACCGGCAGCACGTCGGGGCCCTTGAACAGTGAGGCGGCCATCAGGCTCAAAGCTGCCACGACCGCCCACCACATCAGAGGCACGGACAGGAGCCCGAACACAGCGAGGCGCGGGGCTCGCATGAGAACGGGCGCGGCCGTCCGCACGAGGAAGGGACCGATCCAGGCGACGAGGGCGAACAGTGCGGCCGCGCCCACGCCGATGGGCAGCAGACTCATCCGCGCCCATCCTTGGAGTTGAGATAGCCGCGCAGGAGCTCGACGTCGGCGGCACCGATGCCTTCGACGAAGTGCAGGATCGAGGCCGCCCGGTCTCCCCCGTTGACCAGTGCCTTCTGCATGAGGGTGGCGGCATGCTCTTCGCGGCTGATGCTCGGGGTATGGAAGACCGATCGACCCTGACGTTCGCGTTGGACCAGGTGCTTGCGTTCGAGATTGGTCAGGACCGTCGCGATCGTCGTATAGGCGGGATCGGCATCCGATGCCTCGATGATCTGCCTGACCGTCAACGCACCCTCATCCCACAACAGGTCCATGACCTGCTGTTCGAGAGCGCCGAGGCGGATCGGCGATGAATTCTCGGTCGAGACCGACTCCGAAGTCATGGCAGTCAGATCCTTTCGCGAGTGGGCACCGGGCAGGAGAGCTGCCCCTTGAGACGGACGACCACTGCGACCAGCAGCAGGACGACCGAGAACACCGCCAGCACGGGCTGCAGCGGCGCGAAGTACGTGAGAGCCCCAGTGTAACCGAGCACGGCGAGCGCGATCTTATTGCACACCGGACACCCCACGGCGAACCACCCGAGCATCCCGCCCACGGTGCCGAAGGCACCCCCGCGGCGTTCGGAACTGTCATCGGAGCGCTCAGCGCCGACCGCCTCGGCGGCCTCATCGGCAACGCCCTTGACCCCACGCGAACTCCTCACCTCAGCGCCGGGCTCGCGGACATAGGTGGCGATGAGCAGGCCCAGGAGGATCGACATGAGAATCCAGACCGGGTAGTCCCACCACTCGGCAGAGATGTCTCTGGAGAAGAAGGAGTTGGGGATGAGCACCGTGGACAATCCGATGATGACCGCACAAGCACCGGCGGCCGCGATGGCGATGACGATGCGGCGGATGCCCCACATCCGAAGCGACCGGACCGCCTCGGCGGGATAGGAGAACAGCACGGGCGTCCCTTCGTTGCGCGGCTTCGGACAGAGTGTCTACTATGGGCGTTAGTATACTATGCCAGATAGTAAAGTTCTATGGTGCGTTCCCTCGAGCGCATGCCGATCCGACTTTCCCACCCTCTCCTCTTCAAGGAGGCTCCCGTGCTCCGTTCCACTCGCGGCCCCATGGTCTGGCTTGTGCCCCTAGCCGTCATCATCCTCGCTGCGGTACTCATCGGTGTGATCATCGCCAACCAAGGCCCCTCTGACGACAGTGCCGACGCCGAGCATTCTGACTCGCAGAGCGAATCGGGATCCGGCGGCGAGTCCGGGTCCGGCGGCGAAGAGATCGATCTGTCCTTCGTCGAACACAGGGTCGAAGACGACAGTCGCGCGCTCGGCGATGTCGATGCGCCGGTGACTCTGGTGATGTTCTCCGACTACCAGTGCCCCTACTGCGCGACCTGGAACGAGGAGACGCTGCCGACCATGATGGACTATGTGGACAAAGGTGATCTGCGGATCGAGATGCGCGACCTCGCCATCTTCGGTGAGGAGTCCGAGAGGGCGGCCCGAGCAGCCTATGCCGCCGGCCTCCAGGGCAAGTACTGGGCGTTCCACAACGCCATGTTCGACGGCGGCGAGCATCCCCCGTCATCCGAACTCGACGACGACTCACTGGTGGCAGAGGCCAAGGGCCTCGGGCTCGATCCGGCACAATTCAAGGCAGACATGAATTCGGTTCAGGCCCACGATGAGTTCGAGGCCATCGCCCAAGAAGGCCAGTCTCTGGGCGTGGCCAGCACACCGACGTTCGTCATCGGCGGCAAACCCCTCGTGGGTGCGCAGCCGACCAAGGAATTCGTCGGCGCCGTCGACGGCGCCCTCACCGAGGCGCAAGGCTGAGCACGCGTGAGACCACGGTCGGCCGCCTCGGCGGTCCTGCCTCTCAGCCTCGCACTCACCCTTGGGCTGGGCGCCTGCTCTGGGCTCGGCTCGGACTCCTCGTCGTCAGAGCCGAGCTCTGTGGGAGAACAGGCCCCAAGCGTCGATTCTGGTGAGCCGGACAGCGATTCCGCGGCGGCACCCACCGTCGACCCCAGCTGGGACGCGCCGGCGCAGGAGGAGGACGGGATCTTCCTGTCGATGCACGAGAACGATGGCAGCCTCGACCATCGCGCCGTCGATTCGACGGGTCAGATCCTGTGGACCACGCAGCGTCCGCGAGCCTGTTCCACCTACCTTGTCACCACCACCCGCGACGGCCCCATCGCAGTCCTCATGGATCAGGACTCCCCTACCGGCGACTCGCTGACACCCACCGCGAGCGGCTATGACCTCACGACCGGAGAGACACTGTGGGGGCCCGTGGAGACGCCTGGGCCACTACTGGGCAACGGCCTCGTCTTCGCGGGAGCGCCGAAGGATTTCATCGGAACCGGCGGCCCGCGCACCGCACTCGACCCGTCTACCGGAGACGTGGTCGCCGCCGAAGGTGAGGGCGAGTCCTCCCGGGTGATCGCACTGTTCGGTGAGCACCTGGTGCGCAGTCAGGGCAGCGACATCCTCGGGGAGGATCTCGATGGCCGCAGACTCTGGACCCGGGCAGCCGAGGACTTCGGCATGTCCGCATCCGAGGCCCGGGAGGTTCCCTGGGAGTTGATCGGTGACTCTCATGCGCTGCTGGGCGAGGCGGGGAGTCAGGCGCGAACCCTGATCGACCTGCGCTCGGGGGCCACCGTCGATGCCGAGATCGCTGAGGCTTGGTTCGACTCATCGAGTGACACCCTGGTTTCGGTCGGGTCCCATCTGCGCGGACTCGACGCTGATGGGACGCAACGTTGGAGCACACCCCTACCCGAGAACGCTGAGGTCGCAGCCGTGGGCGCAGGCCTCATCGCCTTCGACTCCGAGAGCGGGCGCGACTCCGATCACGCAGAGTCCTCGCCTACAGCCAGATCCGCTCGCGACGGAAGTGCGATCGAGGGCGAGACTCCCCTGCTCATGACGATCGCCCGGCTCGGAGCACCTCACCTCATCTCCGAATCCGGTGCCGCGCTCATCGGCGACCCACAGACACCGCTGCTGGTCACGAGTCAGGGCTGAATGTTGGCACCACGGGAGTGCCATGACCTACACTTTACTAAGCTGCATAGTAATTCAGGAGTGGTGATATGCCCAGACACGAAGCGGTCAGGCCCCAATACCGATGGTGGATACCCCTCACGGTCGTCGCCGCGGCCCTGGCGCTCGTGCTCATGATCCTCTTCGTAGATCGCGGGCAGAACGATGACTCTGCTCGGAACACCGACGGCGGGCAGCAAGAGCCGGATGTCGTCGTCACCGAGGTCGAAGATCCCGAGCAGAAGGATCTCAGCGACTTCGACAGCGACGATGAGGATCCCTTGGCCGACGGTCCGGTGGATGCCCCAGTCACGCTCGTCGTCTTCTCCGACTACCAGTGCCCCTACTGTGCGGCCTGGTCTCAGGACACTCTGCCGACGATGCTCGACTACGTCGACTCCGGTGATCTGCGCATCGAATGGCGTGAGGTCAACGTCTTCGGCCGCGCCTCCGAACAGGCGGCCAAGGCAGCCTATGCGGCCGCCCTGCAGGACAAGCACTGGGAGTTCCACGAGAAGCTGTTCGCCGGGGGCAAACCACGCGCACCGGAGGACCTCTCCCCCGAAGCTCTGACATCCGCGGCTGCCGACATCGGACTCGACATGGATCAGTTCGAGGCAGACATGAACTCACCAAAGACCGCCGAGGCTGTCGACGAGAACGCAGCAATGGGCACCGAACTCGGTGCCTTCTCGACTCCGACGTTCATCCTCGACGGACAGCCCTACGTCGGCGCCCAACCCACCAGCGTCTTCGTCGACGCCATCGAACAGAACCTGGAAGGGCAGAACTGATGGACATCGGATTGCTCAGCGCCTTCATCGGCGGAGTCCTCGCACTGCTCAGCCCCTGCGCGGCACTGCTGCTGCCGGCCTTCTTCGGCTCCACGGTAGGGGTCGGGTCACGACTGCTCCTGCACGGTGGAATCTTCTACGTGGGCATGCTGCTCGTCCTCATTCCCCTGGGCATGGGAGCAGGAACCCTGGGTGCGATCTTCACCGCCTATCGCGGCACGATCGTCCTCGTCGCCTCGGTGATCCTCATCATCCTCGGCATCGTCCAGTTCTGCGGTGTCGGATTCGACCCCGCAAGGGTTCTGCCTGGTGCCGACGCCATGAGGTCCAAGTCCGCAATGGCGACGGGAGGCACGAAGACGTTCCTCCTCGGCGCCACGAGCGGGATCGCCGGTGTCTGCTCCGGGCCGATCCTCGGCGCAGTCCTCACCCTGGCATCGACGAAAGGCAGCGTATTCCTCGGCGGCGTGATGCTGGCGGTCTACGGAGCCGGCATGGTCGTTCCACTGTTCATCATCGCAGCCCTGTGGTCGCGGATGGGACCGCGAGCCCGCGCGCTCATGCGCGGGGGCTCTCTCACACTGTTCGGTCGCAGGCTGCCCGTCGTCTCGATGATCACCGGAGCGCTGATGGTCCTCATCGGCATCGTGTTCTGGATGACGAACGGCCTTGTCTCGGCACCGTCCCTGGTCTCGACGTCCACCCTTGCCCAGATTCAGGAATGGGCGGGAACGTGGACCTCGACCACGCTCGACATCCTCGTCGTCTGCCTGTTGGCGGTCATCGCGATCATCCTGTGGTTCCGTCATGAACGCCGCCGCAACAGGAACGAACGCGGTGAGAACGAACACGGCGGGAACGAACGCAGCGGGAACGAGTCGAGGCACTGATGGGCAGGAGACGCATTCTGACACTGGCCGCTGGCCTGAGCACAACGCTGGCCCTCCTCGGCTGCACGACGACTGAAGAGCCGCCCGACTTGGAACGCGAACCGAAGCAGGCCAGCGCGGAACTCGATGCCATCGACGCCTCCGATCTGCAGCTGCCTCTGATCGTGGAGCCCCTCGAGCTCGTGGAACCGGGTTGGGACCTCGACGTCAAGCACCTCGGCGATGTCTTCCTGTCTGCGCGCAGCGGTGACGAACGTCTGGACTTCAGCGCCGTTGACAGCAACGGCACCACCCTGTGGCAGGCTCAGCGGCCCACCGGGTGCACGGGATTCACTATGACGCTCGACAGCGAGGGGCAACCCTTGGCGGTGCTCACCGACTCGGCTTCCGATGAAACCTGCACTACCGAGGTGACGGCCAGCGCCTATGACCTCGAATCGGGTGAACAGCGGTGGGGCCCGACAGAGGTGCCCGGTCCGATGCAGGGACCTGGGGCGGTATTCTCCTCCGATGACGGCGACGAGGCGGTGGCTCTCGATCCTGATACCGGTGAAACTGCGGAGGAGTCTTCGACCTCCCGCGTCCTCGGCGAGTTCCAGGGAACTATCCTCAGCGTCGACGAGGACACGCTCTCCGCGTCAGATGAGGGAAAGACCACTTGGAAGATTCCGCTGTCGGACCACGATTGGAACGCCGACGGGCTCACCGCATTTCCTGACCAGACCGAAGGGCTGATCCACCTCGATGCGAAGGACGGTTCCGGGCCCGTCATCGATGCAGAATCGGGCGATATTCTCGATGACTCCGCCAGTGAGATCGCCCGAGACGCGAACTCGGAGATGATCATCACCAGGGACCCGCAGGGCCTGACGGTCATCGACGCAGCAGGAACGAACGAACTGCCCGTGTCTCTGCCGAAGTCCGTGGTCTTGGAAGCCGCCGTCGGCGGCCTCATCTACCTGCGCGAGGGCGAGACGCTGCGGGTCCACAACGCAGCCACCGGCAGCATCGCCCGAGGCTACCCTGCAGAAGGTTCGGGTGTCGTAGCGGTTCCAGATGCCTTCACCTCGAAAGGTCTGGGGACTCTGCGCGCCGGTGACCGGACCCTGCTGGCCACGGATCGGGTGGTCGAGGAATCAGCGGAAGGGCAACGCTGAGGCTCCCGGCCCTCAGAGGCGGCTGCAGCACCACCGCTACGAGGCCCGCGTCCGCCTGCGCGTCATCCGGATGAGCACGGCGGCCAAGAGGGCACACAGCAGATACACCACTCCGACAGCAATCCACCCGGCAGCGAACCCGCCGTCTGAGCCGATGAGCAGGCCCATGCCCAAGGGCCCCAGAGCGAATCCGGCGAACATGCCCGCCGTGACCATTCCGCTTGCTGAGGCCATTGAGGCAGGCGGGATCGATCGCATGAGGACGCTCATGAGCACCACGGAGACGCCGAGTGCCGAGATTCCGTGCAGCGCGACCGCAACCCAGAGCAGCCATGACCAGCTGCTGACAACTGAAGCGAAGAACAATGCCGCTCCGGCCAGTGCGATGAGTGCCAGAACGAGCAGCACCCGCAGCCCCGAGGCGCCACGGGCCATCAGCCTCGCCCAGCTCACACGGGCGATCACACCGATGACACCGGCCAAGGCCGCAGTGACACCGCCGAGAACGAGCGAGAAGTCCAGCTCACGCACGGCGAAGAGCGGCATGTAGACGTTCGTGGCCTGAACGCCGATCCCGTTGAGCAGACCGAACGCCGCCAATGCCCACACGATGCCCGGATGCCCTGCGGCTTTCGGGGTTTGCAGAGGTCGCACACCTGTGCCAGCAGCCACCTCGGCGCTAGCGGTTCCTGCATCGACGCTATCGGAATCCGACACGGCAGCAGACACCAGCAGCGGGGTGGATCGCAGGGAATGCCAGGCCATCGCCATGAGGACGAGCGGGATGATGGTGATGAGCAGGGCCGCACCCCTCCACCCCATGGCCACCGCGAGGACTGGGAAGGCAAGACTGGAGACCAGCTGACTGACTTGGACTCCGGACTGTTTGATGCCGACCCAGCCGATCCGCTTCGATTCAGGAACGCGTTCGAGCAGAATCCGGTTCGTCACACCGTTCGGGAAGGACTGAGCGACTCCGGCGACGCTGGCGGCGACGAGCAGCATCCCGAACCCGGCCGGCACCGTCACCAGCACGAAACTCGCAGCTGCGAGCCCGAAGACCGCCATCACCAGCAGCAGGTCGGACCGACGGTCGGCGACACGGCCCAAGGTCGCATTGCCGATCGCGGCGCACCCGAAGCAGACGGTGGCGAGCAGCCCGAAATGTGCTTCAGAGATGCCGAGGTCGGAGATGATCCGATCGCTCGTCGCACTCAGCCCGTAGAGCAGCAGCGGCCCAGCACCGACGGCACCGATGAGGACGCTCAGCAGCCCGCGTCCCGGCTCCCGCTGAGATCGATTCTCCATTCCGTGGCCCTCGCCTTGCAGCCGTCGTCTCTCACTCTCCACCGTGTGGTGTCCTCCTCCTGCCGACCTGGATTCGCTCAGGTCAGTCCGTGCAGTGCTTCGAGCGTTGCCGTGACATCGTCCTCGTCGTTGTAGATGTGGAAGCCGAACCGTGCCCGCCCATCGGTCATGGAGAATCTGATCCCGGCCTCTTCGAGTCGTGACGGAGCCGCATCAGAAACCCGATCGACACAATCGCAGAGTTCGACGCTTCAAGCCCCAGCCCTGCACGGAAGGCATTGGCCAAGGCCACGTCGTGGCCATGGATCCGATCGACACCGACGGCAAGGAGAAGCTGGAGCGCGGGCGCCGTCCCCACCCAGCTGTGCCAGGCCGGGGAGATGTCGAAGGCGCGGGCGCTGTCAGCAAGGCGCATCGGCATGCCGAAACTCGCTCCGCTCCCACCCGCGAACCAGCCTGCGGCGAGTGGTTTCAGTCGCGCGGCGAACTCGGCCTGCCGCTGCGTGCGCGCCTCGCCAGTGCCTCGACAAGTCAGAGGGCGCATCGTGAGGAAGGCCGAGCCACGTGGAGCGCACAGCCATTTGTAGGCGGCGACGGCGAGGAAATCGACCTCGGCAGCATTCAGCGGCAGCCACCCGGCGGCCTGCGTGCCATCGAGGACGGTCAGTGCTCCCACCTCGTGCGCACGTGCCGTGATCGCCGGGATGTCGGCCACTTCCCCGGTTGCCGACTGGGCAGCCGAGAACGACACGAGTGCTGTTGACTCATCAATGGACTCGGCGAGGGAGTGCAGCGGTGCGGTGCGAACGCGCACCCCGCGGTCCGCGTGGACGGCGAACGGGTAGACCCCGGAGGTGAACTCGATGTCGGGGACGAGGACCTCGGCGCCGTCGGGAAGGGCCGCAGCGATCGGGGCGAGCAGTTGGGAGACGGCCGCCCCCGTGGACACCCAGTCCGCATCGGCACCGACCAACTGCGCGAAGAGCTCGCGGGAGGTCTGGACGGATTCCGCCCAGGTCTGCCAGGATCGGCTGCCGCGTCGCCATTGTTCGAACGATGCTTGCATCGTGTCCCACCCACGCCGAGGAGGTGGCCCGTATGAGCAGGAGTCGAGGAAGGTGCGGTCGACGTCCCATTCCGCCTGCGCCTGGGCAAGCGAGAGTCCGGAGGTGTGCGCGCTGCGATCGTCATCGATTCCCATTCCACCGAATCTAGCACCGAGGTGGGACGTGGGAGCAGAGCGACCGGTCTGCAGACCGATCAGCCTCGCGGGTCGATGCTGCTGGGTCGGTACTGCTGGGTCGGTGCTGTTAGGCGATGCGCTCCGGGTAGGAGTACGCGTTGAAACGGCCCCTGCGGTTGAAGCCGATGACGCTGACACCCAGGCTCTTGCCATGGTCGACGGCGAGCGCCGAGGGTGCGCTGACGGCCGACATCATCGGGATGCCTGCCATCGCGGACTTCTGCACGAGTTCGAACGAAGCCCGTGCCGAGACTTGGAGGACCGTGCGGGTCAGCGGCAGCCCCCTGTTGGCCATGGCCCAGCCGATGACCTTGTCGACGGCGTTGTGGCGGCCCACGTCTTCACGTCCGATGAGCAGCTCGGGTTCGACGTTCGGGTCATCGCCGACTGCGAAGAGCGCTGCCGCGTGGACTCCCCCGGTCTTGTCGAAGACGTCCTGCTGGGTGCGCAGCCGGTCGGGGAGTTCACCGATCCGGGCAGCGGAGAGCAGCGGCGGGAACCGGAACTCTTCGTCCAGGTCGACGGGGAAGGATGCCGGAATCAGAGGGTAGGCGGAGGTCTTCGTCACGGCGTCGATCGCCGCGGTTCCACAGATCCCACACGAGGACGAGGTGTAGACGGATCGGGCGGGGGCCGCCTCTGCGCTCCAGGTCCCTGGTCGTAGTCGCACAGCCGCGACGTTGTAGTTCCGCGACCCGTCGGGGGCGAGCCCGGCGGAGAAGTCGATCTCGTCGATCTCGTCCATCGAGGTGATGACCGCCTCGGACAGAAGATAGCCGGCGATGAGATCGACGTCGTTGCCGGGGGTGCGCATCGTGACGGAGAACTGCTGACCGTTGAGACGGACCTCGAGCGGCTCCTCACCCGCCAGCGAATCGGGGCCGGCGGAGATCTCACCGGTGGCGTCGAATTTGTGGACTCGGGCCCGGACGGCT
This sequence comes from Brevibacterium sp. CBA3109, assembly GCF_040256645.1. Lineage (NCBI taxonomy): Bacteria > Bacillati > Actinomycetota > Actinomycetes > Micrococcales > Brevibacteriaceae > Brevibacterium > Brevibacterium koreense. Next base: position 2,919,501 of record NZ_CP158281.1, read on the forward strand.
CGGCGCTGGACCATGCTGATCAGACCCGTGGTCCGTGGTCTGTGGTGTCCTCGATCGAGGTCTGGATGTGTTCGAGGAGTTCGTCGATGACCGTGATTCCGTCCTTGACTCCGCCCTTCGAGCCGGGGAAGTTGATGACGAAGCTGCGTCCGCGCACGCCGGCGACTCCGCGGCTCATCACCGCCGAGGCCGTCGTCTCCAGTCCCTTGCGCCACATCGCGTAGATGAGTCCCGGTGACTGGCGTTCGAGGAGCTCTGCCGTGAATTCCGGAGTGCGGTCGTCCGGGGCCAGGCCAGTGCCGCCGCTGGTGACGATGATGCGTGGGCGTTCACCCTCAGGGGTGTCGATGAGGAGGGAGTGCAGTGCTTGACCGACGGGTTCACCGTCGCGGACGACGATGGCCTCAGGCGTCTCATAGCCGCGCGTGCGCAGCCAGTCGACGAGGATCGGACCGGTGGTATCGGCCGCTTCTCCCCTGGCTGCCGAGGTGGAGGCGATGATGACTGCGGCAGTCCGTCCCGCGCCCAGCCGGTCTCCCTCCTGGGGCCTCGCCTGGGTGCCCGTTGTCACGTTCGTTTCAGTACTCACGATGCCATCGTACGTCGCCGGGCCCCTCGCTCACACCTGTGCAACGATTGCTGCCGCAGGATCAGTAGAGTGAATATCATGCAGTGAATCGACAGAGCGCGAATCGTCGATGTCGATGGCAACCGTCAAAGGAGGCGCGATGGAGGATCTGTCGCTGAGCACGCTGATCTGGCTGCGCATGGTGCGCTTCGTCCAGAACAGCAACCAGATGTCCAACACTCACCTGCACCGCTTCGACCTCACCATCGCCCAGTTCGAAATGCTCAGCCACATTCGCGCCTACGAACCGGTCACCCAGTCTGATCTCGCGAAGGGGTTGACGGTCAGCGGAGGAGGCGTGTCCCGCATGGTCTCCCGCCTCGAACGCGATGGCCTGATCTCACGCGAGCAGGACTGGAAGACGAAGTTCATTTCCCTGACAGACACCGGCAGGCGGCAGCTCGACAAGGCCTATCCGGCCCAGCTCGAGTTCCAGTCTGCGCTCTTCGACGAAGCCCTCGACGAGGATGAGAAAAAACTGCTGCATGCGCTGATGAAGAAGCTCTACAACCACAGCGTCCAGCGCCGAGGAGAGGAAGAAAAGCCCTAGGGAATATTTCTTCACCCCCATCAGTTAACATGGCAAACGATACTTTTCGGAGTCGCCGTCATCACGTCGACAGCCCGTGACTGAGGAGAGAACATGCGCACATCCACCGGCCTGCCCGAACCGAGCAGCACGACCGAATCCGACGGCCAGGCCGATCCCATGAACTTGATGGAGCACTACGGGTTCACGCCCGGCCAGGGACTGCAGTTCGGGATGTACAGCCTCGGCGATCATCTGCCCAACCCAGCCGATGGCTCTCGGGTCGGCGCGGGCGAGCGCATCCGCGAGTTCATCGGCTATGCGCAGGCAGCCGAGGAGGCCGGCTTCGACTTCTTCAGCGTCGGCGAAAGCCACCAGGAGTACTTCGCCTCGCAGGCTCACGCCGTCATCCTCGGTGCGATCGCCCAGGCGACGAACACGATTCGCATCGGCAGCACCTCGACGATCCTGAGCACCTCGGACCCGGTGCGGGTGTTCGAGAACTTCTCCACGATCGATCACATCTCCGAAGGCCGTGCCGAACTCGTCGCCGGCCGCGCCTCACGGATCGGCCTGTTCGAGCTGCTTGGCTATGACCTGCGCGATTACGAGGAGCTGTTCGAGGAGAAGTTCGAGCTGCTCAACCGGATCAATCGGGAGCAGAAGGTCACTTGGAGAGGACAGTTCCGTGCACCGCTGAATGACGCCGAGGTGTTGCCCCGCCCCGCACAGGACCCGCTTCCGATCTGGCGAGCTGTGGGCGGTGCCCCGACGAGTGCGATCAAGGCGGGTTTGGCCGGGGTGCCCATGGTCATGGCGCACCTGGGTGGGACCACCTCGTCGTTCAAGCCAACGGTTGACGCCTACCGTGAAGCGGCACGACACCGGGGCACCGATCCCGCAACACTGCCGATTGCAACTGCAGGCTTCTTCCACGTCGCCGCAACCTCGCAGGAGGCGCTGCGCGGGCTCTACCCATACATCAATGAAGGGATGAAGCACACGAATGGGCAGGGAATGCCCAAGCAGCTCTTCGCTCAGGCCGTGGATCCCCACAGCATCGTCAACCTCGGCAGCCCGCAGCAGATCGTCGAGAAGATCCTTCATCAGCACGAGGTCTTCGGCCATCAGCGCTACTTAGGACAGATGGACTTCGGCGGCATGCCCTATGAGCAGGTGATGAAGCAGATCGAGACCATCGGCTCCGAGATCATCCCGGCCGTGAAGAAGTACACCGCGTTGAGCGAGCATTCGAATCAGCGCATCGCCGAGGAGGTCGCTCGATGAAGCTCGTCGCCATCTCCGGCTCGAACGTCGGTACGAAGACTCGAACCGTCATGGAACACGTCACGCAGACGGTGATGGCCCAGGACCCGGACATCGAGGCCACGCTCATCGACCTCGCCGAGGTCGACATGGTCTTCAGCGACGGCCGCAATTTCACCGAGTACACCGGCGACACCGGTCGTGTCACCCGTGCCCTCATGGACGCCGACGCGATCATCATCGGCACTCCGATCTTCCAGGCCTCAATTCCGGCGGCGCTGAAGAACATCTTCGACCTGCTGCCAGTCAATGCGTTCCGCGACAAGATCGTGGCAATGGTCGCGACCGCAGGCTCAGCCAAGCACTACCTCATCCCCCAACAGCAGCTCCAGCCGATCCTGACCTACATGAAGGCCCAGGTCGTGCAGCCCTATGTGTTCATCGAGGAGAAGGACCTGCTGCGCAATCAGATCGTCAACAACGACGTCATCGCCCGCCTCGACAGGCTAGTCGAGGACACCCTCATCCTCACGCAGACCTACGCCTCGATCCGCGAAGCGAAGGACGCCGCCTACGGGTTCTAAACCCGTAGGCGGGGTGACGGTTCGCCCCGCTCGAAGCTTCCCTCGCCTCGAACTTAAGCAGGTTCACTATTCCAAAGTGTTCGCGGCTCGCAATTTCGGCAGGACCAAGACGCCGTTGGCCGATGCTTCATTCGAAAACCGCGAAGTTGACTCATATTGCGCATCACACGCCTTGGCTGAACACCGGATCAAGTATTGCCGCTACTCGAATGATCTGCTCGTCCAGATCTTCTTCGCAGACGGCTTCAAGCTTTTCCTTACGTCGCCAAGCGGCCCACTTCGCCTGGCCCACTTCGCCGTAACCTTCAAGTAGCGGTTTGATCGCCTGCAGTTCGATACCCCGATAGTCAGCTACAGCACGGGATGCCTCCAACAGCGCCTCGACATCGAGTCCAGTTCCGCCCAGCGCCACAATGTCGACGAAATCCCTCCACCGGGTGCTCGTAATCCCGCGTTCGAGGATTGTCACGCCTTTCTCGGCAACCGTCGATTCCGGCGAGAGTGATGGGCTCACCGAGGATCCTGTCGATTCTCACTTCACGTGGCGCCGGCACGATTGGGTCGCCGGTGGATACGTCCCACGCAACTGCCCCGCACCAATGACTGATTGTGGCTTTCACGCGGAGACGTATACCTGGGTACTCGGCACCATCGCGGATTTCCTGGACCGTGAGCGCGCCTAGGTCAAACTCGACCCCATCATCAGATTCGACCGCCGCAACATCCCGAACAACGGCAACAAGGTATTCAGGCGAGACTTCAGCACCTACTGCGTTCGAATCAACATCCTTCGTCGGTCGACGCACGCCGTACGCGCCGAGCAGAATCCCACCCTTCAGCACGAAGTCGCGCGCATGGGGCGTGCGGTTCAGTCGGTCAAGAAATGATTCGAGCGCGTGTCGAACCAAATACGCCTCCGTCGGCGCAAGAACACCTCGTTTTGCCGAGACCGATCGAGCCGCAGATTGAAGCTGACGATACACATCGCTACCAGTCATGCGAGTACCTCCAGGGCTTGTAGAAGCGGAGCTTTGGCTCGTGGGAGCAACGATGCAATGCTCATGAGCTCGGCGGGTTTGCCACCACGGCCAAGCCATTCTTTGGTGGCGTCGCGAGCCACTTCGTAACCGACCACGGATCGAAGACGGAAGCAGTCCACAATCGTTCGTTCCGCGCTGTATAAACCGATAGGCTGCGAGCTACCTTGAATCAAGATCTGGCCCCGCCCGAGATCGAAAGTCGTGGCATCGAATCGATGCCAGCGAATCGCGCCTTCAGTAGCCGGTGCACGCATTCCGCGCGGTATTGAGACGCTCAACGCATCCGGGATCTCATCGGTCAGGTCGTAGTGCGCTAGTGCTGAAATCAAACAGATGGTGGCTTCAGGCCTTCGGGCGGCCGCTTCGATCTGATCCCAGTCCATTGCGGGCGCATCAGCAGGTAGATAGACACCTCGGCCGATGCGTTCCCAACGCCCGTCTGCATGTCCCCGGTACAGTGCACTCCGCTTCTCGGCTGCGGCCTTTGGCCTCAGAGCCTTCACATGATCACCCTCTGATACGTTTCGTATACAGATAACACTATCTGATTACGTTTCGTTTCGCGAGGTAATTCTCCTGCCGGAGTATTCATCAGCACCCGATGGCGCGGTAGATGGTCGGAGTCCCGCTCGGGGCCCCGACCGTGGTGGCGCCCGCGACATCATCACCGTCATCGTTCGGATCGCCCTCGGTGCCATCTTCATCGCCCACGGCTGGGAGAAGTTCAACAAGTGGACCGTTTCGGGCACCACGCAGCGCTTCGCGCAGATGGGGGTGCCGCTGCCGGACATCGCGGCACCGTTCGCGACCTTTATCGAACTCATCGGCGGAGCACTGCTGTTGGCCGCCATGGGGCCGGGCCGCTTCAGCGTCGACCGGTTCCGGTTCAAGGGGAAGAAGGCTGCGCTTCGAAGCGGCGTCGATACTCCGATGGTGTGATCCTGAAGGCCGCGGCGAAGTTCTGCCGCAGGGTGACCACACTGCCGAAGCCACAGTCGGCAGCGATCTGATCGATGGAACTGTCCGTGGTTTCCAATGACCGCCTGGCCTCGTCGAGGCGACGCATGCGCACCCAAGATGCAGGGGTGGCCCCCGTCGAGGACCGAAAGGTGCGGATGAAGGTTCGCATACTCATATGCGCGACCGCAGCCAGACGCTCGACCGACAGCGTTTCGTCGAGGTGGTTGACAGCCCAATCGAGAACTTCGGAGATCGGATCGTCCTCGGCACGCTCCGGCAGCGGGCGCTGAATGTACTGTGCCTGGCCACCAGCGCGGTGGGGCGCGATCACCAGAGACCGGGCGACCTGGTTAGCAGCGTCAGACCCCAGCCGAGTGCGCACCATGTGGAGACAGGCATCCAGCGCCGAGGCGGTGCCGGCGGAGGTGATGACATCGCCGTGATCGATGTAGAGGACCGAATCGTCGATCTCCAGATCCGGGTGCCTCTGGGTGAGCTGGGCGAACCCCTGCCAGTGCGTCACTGCCTTACGGTCGGCAAGCAGACCCGAGTCTGCGATGGGGAATGTGCCCAGGCAGAGTCCGGCGATGGTCGCACCCCGGTCATGGCTCTCAACGAGCAGTCGGCGCAGAGGACGGTCAGCCGGGCGACCATCGTCGTACCAGGACGGAACAACGACCACCTCGGCGTCGGCTGCGGCTTCCGGTCCGCTCACTCCGGTGATCTGATATCCCTCTGCCGTCGTGAGCGGGTCGGTGTCGTCGGCGAACAGGACGGTTTCCCACTCAGCGAGGCCCTGGCGGGTGACCTCATCGAAGACCATCTGCGGAACGGACAGGTGGAACATGGTGATGCCGGTGAAAGCGTAGATGGCGATGCGCACGGCGGGTTCCTCCGATTGGCGTCATTCAGTTTGGCGTAATTCCATCGTAGATGAGCATTTGTGCTACTGGTAGTGCCCAGCTGCAGCTCGCAGACTGGAGATGTGCCGCAGACACGCGCCGCACGCTTACTCACGACACCTTGGAGATTCGCTATGACTACCGCCCGCCGTGCCCTCGTCCTCGTCGATGTGCAGCAGCAGTACTTCGACGGCCCGCTGGAGATCCAGTACCCGAGCCATGACCAGTCACTGCCGAAGATCACTGCGGCCATCGACGCTGCGGCCGCCGCCGACATCCCGATCGCCGTCTTCCAGCACACCATGGGCACCGCCGCCCCCGTCTTCAACCCCGATCAGCCCGGATTCGCACTCCACCCCGAGGTCGAAAGCCGCCGGAGAGAGCCCTGGAAGTCAGTCGTCAAAGAGTACGGTTCCGTTTACGCGGACACCGATCTGGAAGCATGGCTGCGCGAGAAGGACGTCGACACCGTGACGCTGGTCGGCTTTATGACCAATAACTGCATCCTGGCCTCGGCGGCGGGCGCCGAGGTTCTCGGCTTCACCACGGAGGTCCTCTCCGATGCGACCGGTGCCATCAACATCGCCAACGATGCCGGCTTCGCCGATGCGAAGACCGTGCACACGACACTGATGGCCGTTCTGCATTCGAACTGGGCGGCAGTCTCCTCGACAGACGCTTGGACCCAGGCGCTGACATCCCAGGAGTCGCTGCCGAAGGGAGACCTGGGCAGCTCCGCGGTCACCGGTGCACAGAAGGCTGGGCAGAACTGAGCCGTCCTCAGCCTGCGGGCGCTGGCTCGCAGCAGCTCTCGGCCTCATCCGTGGGCGCAGGCGCACAGCACCCGCTGTCGGCAGTCACCGTGACGACCGACGGCGCATCACACGATGAGCCGATGTCGGCCGAGCACACTCCGGTTTCGGGAAGCGCGAGTTCGACCGAGTCGGCCGCTTCCTGGTCGCCGGCGATGGCGGCGACGATCGAGCGAACCTGCTCGTAGCCGGTGGCCATGAGGAACGTGGGTGCGCGACCGTAGGATTTCATGCCGGCGATGTAGAAGTCCGTCTCCGGGTGGGCCAGGAGGCGGGCTCCGTGGGGTTCGACGGTGCCGCAGCTGTGGTATTCCGGATCGATGAGTGGTCCCAGTCCGGTGGGCGCCTCGACGATCGGATCGAGGTCGAGTCGGATTTCGCGGAGGAAGCTGAGGTTGGGCCGGAACCCTGTGGTCGGAACAACCCGGTCAACGTCGAGGGAGACTGTCCCCGCGGGGGTGGTGCCAGTGACCGTGAGTTCGCTCGTGGTGTGAGTCGCCGAGGTGCCGGTCGGGGTGGCGCTGGCCACGTTCGTAATGGCGACGTTCGTGATCGTCACCGAGGTGTGCACCTCTATGTGTCCGGCCTCGACGAGGTGGCGCAGTCGGGTGCCGAGTGCGCCGCGCGCTGGGAGTCCGTCCTGGTCGCCACCACCGTAGACACTTCCGGGATCGGAACCGCGGATGGCCCAGCTGATGCGGGTACCCGGTTCGGCCTCGCACAGATCTCCCAAAGCCAGCAGAGTGTTGGCCGCCGAGTGACCGGCTCCCACGACAAGCGTGTGGCGGCCTGCGAACTGTGCCCGGTCCCGGCCGAGGACGTCGGGCAACGGTGAGGTCACGAGCCCTGCCTCTCGGGCTGCGGGTTCACCGATGGCCGGCAGCCCTGCCTGACCCAGCGGGTTCGGGGTCTCCCAGGTGCCTGAGGTGTCGATGACGGCACGAACGAAGTGATCCTCAATCTCTCCGCGCTCGTTCCGGGTGCGGACGAGGAATGGGGTGTCGCCGCGGCCTGGGGTGCGCGTGCGGTCTTTGCCGACGCGGCTGACGGCGATGACCCGTGTCTGCGTGTGAATCGCGTTGCTCAGCTGCGGCGTCGCAGCCAATGGGGCAAGATACTCTGCGACGAGTTCGACCCCGGTGGGCAGGTGGTCTGCTTCGGGTTCCACCCAGCCTGTCGGCTCGAGCAGCGTTCGTGCAGCGTGGTCGATGTTGTACTTCCACGGCGAGAAGAGACCGATGTGGCCCCACGCGCTGACAGCTGCAGCTGGTGTCGTGCCTGATTCGAAGACGAGCGGTACCATGTCGCGAGCGATGACGTGTGCGGCGGCAGCCAGACCGACCGGGCCGGCACCGATGATGGCAACCGGAAGTTCGGACAGTGGTGTGGACTCAGTCATGAAGCATCCTCTGCGGAAGTTGTGGAGGCGTTGGGATTGGTGGCAACGGACAAACTGGTGAGCAGCTCGTGGATGCGGGCGCGGATATCGTCGCGGATGGCACGCACCGCATCAATGCCCTGCCCCGCGGGGTCCTCAAGCGCCCAGTCTTCGTAGCGCTTGCCGGGGAAGATGGGGCAGGCATCGCCGCAGCCCATGGTGATCACCACATCCGAGGTCTCGACCGTGTCCGGGGTGAGAATCGTCGGATGCTGGTCGGTGATGTCGATACCGACCTCGGCCATCGCCTCGGCGGCGGTGGGGTTGAGCATGTTCCCCGGTGCGCTGCCGGCAGAGCGGACCTCGACTCTCCCACCTCCGAGCTCACGGAGGAACCCGGCTGCCATCTGCGAGCGGCCGGCATTGTGGACGCAGACGAAGAGGACGGTGGGCCTGTGTTCGACTGTTGTCATGTCTGCGGCTCCTGTCGTTTCGCATGCGTCGGATGCCAGGCGTACTCGGGGAAGAAGCGGCGTCGTGACCACAGGGCCACGTAGACGAGGGCGACGAGGATGGGGACCTCGATGAGTGGGCCGACAACTCCGGCCAGGGCCTGTCCGGAGGCAACACCGTAGGTGCCGATGGCCACGGCGATCGCGAGTTCGAAGTTGTTGCCGGCGGCGGTGAAGGCCAGGGTGGTCGTCTTCTCATATCCCAGCTTCAGCCCACGTCCCACAATCATGCCGACGGCGAAGACGACGATGAAGTAGATGAGCAGCGGCAGGGCGATGCGGGCGACGTTCAAAGGATTCGAGGTGATCTCATCGCCCTGGAGTGCGAAGAGCAAGACGATGGTGAACAGCAGCCCGTAGAGTGCAAAGGGTCCGATCTTCGGCAGGAACCGGTCTTCGTACCAGGTCCGCCCCTTGGTCTTCTCACCGATGGTGCGAGTAAGGAAACCTGCCAACAAAGGGATGCCGAGGAAGACGAGGACGCTCAGCGTGATCGCCCAGAAGGAGAATTCGCCACTCGTCGTCGGCAGTCCGAGGAGGTTCGGCAGCCACTGCAGGTAGAACCAGCCGAGGAGACCGAAGGCGAGGACCTGGAAGACAGAGTTGATCGCAACGAGGACGGCAGCGGCCTCGCGGTCACCGCAGGCGAGATCGTTCCAGATCAGGACCATGGCAATGCAGCGAGCAAGGCCGACGATGATCAGTCCCGTCCGATACTCGGGGAGATCGGGGAGGAAGATCCAGGCGAGGGCGAACATGAAGGCAGGGGCGGCCAGCCAGTTGATGAGCAGAGACGTGATCATCAGCTTCTTATCGGCGAGCACGCGCCCGGTCTCGTTGTAGCGGACCTTGGCCAGCACCGGATACATCATCACCAGCAGCCCCAGAGCAATCGGCAATGACACATCGGCGACCTTCACCGAGTCGAGAGCGACTGCGAGTCCTGGCACGAGGCGGCCCAGCAACAACCCGATGATCATCGCTGCGATGATCCACACCGGCAGAAATCGGTCGAGCGTGGACAGCTTGGCCTGGGCCGGCTCGTTGGTGGTGGCGGTCGCTGGTGTGCTCATCGTGCTCCTGGGACGAATCTGCTCATGGCTGGAGACATCCGGCCATAAACATCGATGGGTATCGATATGAATCTAAGCATCACATATCGACAACTGTCAATGTATGGGCATAATGGAGAAGTGACCACTGAACAGATTTTGCCCGCACCCGCCTCGGCGACCTGCTGCACAACACTGACTGGCGAACCCCTGGACCAGGGGCAGGCGCAGGACTTCGCTCGGATACTCAAGGCACTCGCCGACCCGACGCGTCTGCGCCTGGTCTCCCTGGTCGCCGCCCATGAGGGCAATGAAGCCTGCGCGTGCGACCTCATCGATCCGGTCGGACTGGGCCAGCCCACGGTCTCACACCACCTGAAGATCCTCGTCGACGCAGGCGTCCTCCACCGGGAGAAGCGAGGCATCTGGTCCTACTACTCGCTGGCGGACCAGACCCTGGAGCGCATCGCCGCGTTCCTCTCCCCTGCCTGAGGCGGCCGGCATGAGGCTGTGACCGACCTGCAGTCTTCGCCCGGGTGATGGAGGACTTCGCCGACCCGCACCGGACCGGGGTACGCTCCGAAATAGGATCGCTTCGGTCCTGAGCGTCATCGCACTCACCCCTCCCCGGACGAAAGCAGAGAGGTCAATGACCACGACTGGCACGACTGTCCTTCAGGCAAGCCTGGATGTCTTCCGCGCCCACGGAATGACGACGATCTTCGGCAACCCCGGATCGAACGAACTGCCATTCCTCGCCGGACTCGGCGATGACTTCCGCTTCATCCTCGGCCTCCATGAACAGGTCGTCGTCGGCATGGCCGAAGGTTTCTCACGCGTCACAGGACGTCCGGTTCTGGTCAACCTGCATGCGGCATCCGGGTCCGGCAACGGGATGGGGGCGCTGACCAACGCCCATTACGGCCACGTTCCGCTGGTCATCCTCGCCGGCCAACAGGTCCGCCGGACGGTCGGCCAGGAGACCATGCTGGCCAGCGCGGATGCCGCCACTCTGCCGATGCCGCTGGTGAAGTACTCCCATGAGCCGTTGTCGGCCGCTGACGTCCCGCGGACCCTGTCCCAGGCCGCCTTCGAGGCAGTCACCCAGCCAAGTGGGCCCGTCTATGTGTCGGTTCCCTTGGACGATTGGGACGAACCGGCGCTCGCCGATGATGACCTGCTGGCGGCACGATCGGTCTCGACCGGGCGGGGTCTCGATCCAGATCTTGAACGGGAGCTGCTCGCCTCGCTTGATGGGGCGAAGCGTCCCGCCCTCGTCGTTGGCCCCCAGGTCGATGCTGCCGCTGTCATAGATCCGAACGTCATGGAGGCAGTGACGTCGCTGGCGGAGAAGCTCGACGCCTCTGTATATATTGCGCCCTCCCCCACCCGCTGTCCCTTCCCGACGACCCATCCGAACTTCGAGGGAGTCCTGGTCCCCGGGATCCAGTCCGTGCGTGACCAACTGGCCGACCATGATGTCGTCCTGGTGCTGGGGGCCGCCGTGTTCAGATATCACCGTTGGGAGCCCTCGAACTATCTGAGCCCTGGCACCGAGGTCATCCAGATCACCCAGGACCCGCGCGAGGCCACTCGGGCACCGTTCGGCAAGGCCGTCATCACCGATGTCGCCAGCACCGCTGTGACCCTTGCGGCACAGATCACCGATCGCGGTACGCGTCGCGGCGAGCGCGGCTGCCGGATCATGAGCCCGGCCCCCACCTCGGCGGAGGGAATGACCGGCGGAGAAGTTCTCGAGGTGCTCAACGAGCACGTCGATGACTCGGTGTCCTACGTCAATGAGACCACCACCTTGGATCTCGACTACCTCGAGCGAGTCGCCATCGACAGGCCCGGAATGTACGCCTTCCCGGCCTCAGGTGGTCTGGGCTTCGGTCTTCCCGTTGCCGTCGGGATGGCAATCGGGGCACCAGAGAAGACGATCGTGGCGACCGTCGGTGACGGCTCGGCGAACTACGGCATCACCGCGCTGTATACGGCGGCTCAACTGCAGACGCGGACGGTGTTCGTCATCGTCAACAACTCCGGCTACGGCGCCCTGGCAGGTTTTGCCCAGCACATGGGTGTGCCCAAGGTTCCCGGGCTGGCTCTGGGCGGCATCGACTTCGTCTCGCTGGCCCGCGGCTACGGGGTTCCCGCCAAGCAGACGTCGAACCGTGCCGAGTTCGCCTCCGCCTATCGGGAGGCACTCGACGCCTCTGGCCCGGTGCTCATCGACGCCACGATCGTCTCGTGATCGCGGCGTAAGTCGTGTCGTGATTGCGAGGTAAGGGGTCCTGCCCGTGGGACCCGACTGAAGGCGGGGCCAGGGAGCAAGGTTCGCGACTCTCGTGCGAGCAGGGCGCGGATCGCGTGAGCGACGCCATCGACAGTTCACTCCCCATAGCTTCCGAGGGTCCACCATTTCGCGGGCAAAAGTATATGAGGCACCGAGCGTGGCATCCGGGCTGCTTATCTGAGTCTCGTCGTGGAGTTGCAGCGAGAATGCACTGCGCAGTATACTCAGAGGCGTAAGCCCCGTGTGGACCGCTGGTTTCGACCATGTCGCCGGGGCACTGATTTTTTGAGATACTTTTTTCATGTCTGACCAGTGGATAGACTCCTGGCTCGGAGCTGCGCGCTTCTAGCGATACATTGACGAATGCAACGGCGACCGCTCGCGAGCGCTGGCACTATACGAGTGGAACGTCGAACTCGGCCAGGACCTCATGCACGATATTGCGCACTTCGAGGTCGCACTCCGCAACGCCTACGACATAGCCATCTCCACCGCTTGGCCACACAGTCCGCACTGGTTACTGCACGCAGAATCCCCCGCTGTGATGCCAATCTGGCGCACGAAACTTGTCAATGGGATCAAGCGCGGCTCGGACGTCAACTTTCGGACACGAAAGAATGTTGATGACGCGATCAGAAAATGTGGATATGGGAATGCAGACCCCGGGAAAGTCATTGCCGAATTAACATTTGGGTTCTGGCGCCAGCTCACGACGAAAGCAATGGAGAAGAGCGTCTGGGTTCCTTATCTTCATACGGCTTTTCCCCACGGCACATCCCGTAGCATCATCGACGCTCAGATCTCAGCAGTGAATGCTCTGCGCAATCGAATCGCACATCACGAGCCACTCTTTACACCAACCATTGACCCTGAGACCACTCACGCGGACATGCTGGACTGCCTCCGACTGCTCTCGCCAGATGTTTACGCTCATGTTCTGCGCACGTCGAAAGCTTCGCAAACCCTTGCCGCTATGCCGTGAAGTTTTTCGCACCTATCGCAATTGCCAGGTTTGTTCTAGCCACTGAAGTCTCGATATCCTGGGAACTGAGCACCACAGGCAAGAAACGGTCGGGACGACCCGAACGCATTCAGTCACGATGAGGACGGCCTCGAAGAATAGGAACGCCCGTCATGACTGCAGCAATTCGCAACATCCTCACTCCTGCTGCCATCCTTCGCCTCATCCTCGGCTGGGGCGCCTTCGTCGCGCTCCTTTTCGTAGGCCCACTGCTGGCTCCACCTGTTCCGGGCCCACTTCTCGTCACCGCACTGATCATCATCGTCGGCGTCATCCTCATCTGTGCCTTCGGCGTCGTCCACGAGGCCGAGCACCTGGCCCGCCGCCTCGGCGATCCCTATGGTTCCCTCGTCCTCACCCTCTCGATCGTGCTCATCGAAGTGGTGCTCATCGCCGCAGTCCTTCTGGGACCCGGCGAGCATGCCACCATCGCCCGAGACTCGGTTATGGCCGTGTCGATGATCATCCTGGGCGGCGTCATCGGACTGTGCCTCCTGGTGGCCGGGCTCAAACACGGCAGCCTCGCCCATAACCGCACGGGGGTCTCGACGTATCTGTCGCTCATCATCGTCCTCGCCGCTCTCGCCTTCGCCCTGCCCGCACTCATCGGCACGAACGGCAGCTACGAACAATGGCAGGAGATCCCGATCATCGTCATCACGATCGGCATCTACATCTTCTTCCTTTTTCGTCAGATGGGTGCTCAGGCCGCCGACTTCCACGAGGTCGATCCGCGACTGACGCAGCCCGCTGAGGTAGGCGGTGGGGCCACGGCCGGCACCGAGATGGGTGAGGCAACGACCACAGCCGTCGAGGACGAACCTGCCAGGCAGAGCATCGGCGAGGTCATCTCCACCCACCGCACCGAGATCATTGTTCGCCTGGCACTTCTCATCGCCACAGTTACGCCCATCGTCCTGCTCTCCCACGATATGGCGTCGCTGCTCGATGACGGCTTGGGTCGCCTCGGCGCTCCTGTGGCTCTATCCGGGGTCGTCATCGCGCTCATCGTCTTCCTCCCGGAGACGATCACCTCGGTGAGAGCGGCGTGGCAGGGCGAGATCCAGCGAGTGAGCAATCTGTGCCACGGTGCGCAGGTGTCAACTGTGGGGCTGACCATTCCGACCGTGCTGCTCATCGGGTTGCTCACCGAACAGCCGATCGTGCTCGCCGAATCCCCTGCGAACCTGCTCCTGTTCGCCCTCACCCTGCTGCTGTCGGTGACGACCTTCGCAGCAAAGCGGGTGACTGCTGTTCACGGTGCGGCCCACCTCGTCGTCTTCGCGATCTTCGGGATCACGCTCTTCTCCTGACACGGCCCGGAACTGGCGATGTGCAGCTGGCCGTGCGCCCGTCGTCGACGCTCGGGTGGAAATCCGATCGGCATGGTCTGCAACCTGCTCGGCTCAGGGGCCGCAGCCCGCTCAGCGGCCGCCTCGGCGACTGTTCGCGGCCTAATCCTTCGGTGCAGTGGTCGCCGAGTCTGCGGTCGAGCGATCTGCATCGCCGTCAGCCGGAGTCGTTGCGGACTCCGCTGAGTGGGCCTCCGCGGTCTTCTCCGAAGACTCCGCAGGGACGTCCTCGGCAGCTGATTCAGTCGAGGCGGACTCGGCCTTCACGCTCTCACCCTCGCCCGGTTCCGGCCAGGCCACTGCCTTGGTGAAGGCAGGCTGATCCGCACACGTGTCGAGCGCGGCCTCCATGCCATCCTTCTCAGCAGCGGCCACCCACAGTCCGTACTTGTGCTTGACCGCGATCTGCCTGGATACGTATTCGCAGTGGAAGTCCTCGTTCGGCGGCAGCCAGGCGGCTGCGTCCCCACTGCCCTTCTGCCGAATGACTTTCGCGCTGACTGTCAGCAGATTGAGCGGGTCGTTGCCGAACTCCTTAAGTTCATCAACGGACATGGACGAGGCTCCGGTCTGCCGGGCGTTGGAACCGGAGACGATGAGATCGATGCCGAGATTGGCGGATCCGCGCTCGAAGGCAGACGACTCACCAAGGTAGTCGTCGTCGAGATCACCGGCTGCAACAACACACCCATTCGTCCCCGCCTCGATCTCAAGATCCTTGAGGTCGCGCCTGAGCGCATCGTTGTGAGTATCGCAGCCGTTGTCATCGACATCTGAAGCCCAGTCGAAGAGATCCGAGTCGTAACCGGTCCTGTGCTCTTTGACCTTGACCGCAAGCTCTTCGAGCATCGACCGTGCCGCGCCCAGGTCCGCGGTGCTGACGCTGCGCTGTGAAGAATCGCTGCCGTCTTCGCCGTCGGCTGCAGGCTTCGCCTCGTTCTGTGCCGAGACGTCAGGGCCCGAATTCGCGGGCGCCTCCGGGGCATCGTGCGGTCGAGGTCGGGAGGCAGGCGCTGCCGAGGCTGCAGGTCGTGAGGGCACCGGGTCGGAATCCGCGGAGCCTCCCCCGCCGGTCGACCACGCGACTTCGCTTCCGGCGACCTGGGTCACGCTGCCGCCCGCGCACCCGGAGAGCAACGTGAAGACAATTATGACAGGAAGGGACACTGCCCGAATTCGAGTGCTGCGAGCAGCGACTGCGGAGATCATCGAAATGGGCACGCTTGAAATGTTAGGGCAGGTTGTCCCAATAATGGTCACTTCCACCCATTCGTTCATCGATTCGTTATCTGTTGAAAATGAAACGGCCCTCAAACATGGGAGATCAGCCGCCTCGGCGACTATTCGCAGCCGACGCCATCGCCGTCACGGTCGAGATGAGACGCATACCCCGGGTCACCTCGGCGAACGGGTGCAGCACCGGCGTCACGGGCCGCGGTGCAGTTCTTGTAGAAGACGGAACCGGACGATCCCGTCCCCGACTCTGACGACTTCGGCCCCGACCCGGAGTTGGTCTTCTTCTTCGAACTCGGCTGCTCCTTCGCCGTCGTCACGTTGTCGCCCTCGCCCGGGTCCGGCCAGGCGACATTCTTCGTGAACGCGGGCTGGTCATTGCACGCGCCGAGCACTCGCTTCATCGCGGTCTTCTCCGCCTTGACCACCCACAGGTCGTACTTGTGCTTGATCGCGATCTGACGGGAGACGTATTCGCATCGGTAGCTCTTGGCCGGTGGCAACCAGGTCGCGGCGTCGCCATCGCCCTTCTGCCGGTTGAGGCTCGAGCTCACGGCCAACAGGTTGAGCGGGTCGTTGCCGAGATCTTTGAGAGTGTCCTCGTCGAACGTCGCGGCACCGGTCTGCCAGGCGTTGGACCGGGCGACGATGTGGTCGATGTCGATGTTGTTCGGACTCCGGTCGAAGGCGTAAGTCTCACCCTTGTACTGATCACTGAGGTCACCGGCGATGACGACGCAGCCCTTCGACCCCGCCTTGAGGGTGATGCCGCGCAGGTCGCGGCGCAGCACGTCGTTGCGGGTGTCGCAGCCATTGTGGTCCGCGTCCGAACGCCATGAGAAGAGGTCTGCGTCGTAGCCGGTCTTCGGAGCCCGGCCCTTGACCGCCAGTTCGTCCAGCATCGCCAGAGCTGTGCCCGGAGTCGATCCGCCGGCCCGGCCTTGTTCGGTCTCCTCTGACATATCCTCCTCCTCGCTGGACTCATTGGGTGTCGTGGCCTCAGTCTCGGCCTCGGATTCGGCCGTCGCTGCAGTCGGTGGGCTTGATTCCAAGGTCCAGGATGCATCATCGGCGCTGACCTCGACGTCGCCACCGTCGGCGCAGGCGGAGAGCAGAGCGAGGCTGAGGACCGTGATGAGAGCGAAGACCACGCCTGCCCACAGGCGATTCGTGGCATGGTTGAGGAAGGAGGAGAAGCGCATGGGTGTCCAGTCGTGAACAAGGGTGAGAACGTGGTCGTGGACCGTGACCGGCAATGCTGCCGGCCCCCGATCCACTACGGAAATGATATGACTGAATCGTGCCCGTAGCAGGACTTGCGGGGAGATAGAGACGAATTCGTTATCAGCGGCGACAGAAGGGATGGCCAGTCATGCGACACGATTCCGAGCGACCACAGACCTCGCGCCTGGTCACAGAGGTCCCGGTTCCCGGTCACTGGCTCCAGGTACTCGCCACGATGCGCGCAGACTCGTTCACCTGCTTGAGCCTCGACGACTTTCGCGCTGAGGCTGCCCATATCCTCATCGTCTCCCCCACCGCTGAGGTGGCCCTGGCTTGCTTCCCCGACCTCCTCGACAGTGACGGCGCGTTCACAGTGGCCGATTCCGGTGCTGGAGATGAGTTCATCGAGATCATCACCGCCGAGGCGGTTGTGCCCGAACAGGTCCCCGCGGGGACGTGGATCTTCCTCCCTCACCGACAGGACGGGTGGACGCAACTCGAGACCGCCTCGGCGCGGGTACGATCTGGACTGGTCAAGGAGAACACGGCCCGGGGCCGGGATGCGAAGTTCACCCTCATCGAATACGGAGTCAACCTGTGGCTATGGGCCGAACCACCCTATGGAGGCGGGGATCCCGTCTGCCATGCCGGGGAACTCATCAGCTGGGAGAGCGCCTGGGCGCTCAGCGATACGAGTGACACAGGGTCTGATGACACAGGATCTGGTGGCACAGGGTCTAGTGGCGCAGGATCTGATGGCAGCGGAAACTCTGCCCGCCCGCCGGACGTCGCCACGCGGCCACCCATCTACTTCGGCTTGCCCACCGTGCTGCGCGATCGCCGCCGGAACGGGTAGAGCCCGGAGCCGGCCACCTGAGGACAGACAGTCTCATCACGTAGGTCAGACTCTGCAGCATCGAGCGGCCCACTTACCGTCGCGGGAGCAGGGTATAGAGTAGCCCGTCGATGATAAGTGGTCCCCTCGGCGCCGCGCCCCAGCGCAAGCTCAGGCTTCGGCGCCGCGCCCCGGCGCAAGCTCAGGCCTCGACGCCGCGCCGCGGCCAGGGTTCGCTGGGCGGCACCCGCCTTAGGACAGGGCGACGACGGCCCCGGCGGTGATGAGCAGGATGAAGTAACCCCACGCGTGGATGATCTCCGGGATCCTGGGCACGCGGCGACGCAGCAGCACGATCAGTGGGATCGCACCGATGAGCAGGGCGAGCGCCGAGCGCAGGTCCACCGAGCCCACCATCCCCGGCACCGCGATGGAAGCATGGGTGGTGATCGTGACAAGGACCGCAGGGAGCATGATCACCAAGGTCAGCGGGTTGGCCAGCGTGGTCGCCACGGTCATCGTCGCCCGGACCGGCGCATCATCGGCACCGTCATCACGCTGCCGCCGACGCCGAGGAACGACGCCAGGCCACCGATGGGAAATCCGAACAGGGCCGCGATGCCACTACCGACATCTCTGAGATTGTCATCGGCCCCGACCGCAGCACCGCTTGGGACCCTTGAGCGGATCTTCGGTCCACCTCGGCGGAAGAATCCGGGTCGGGCCAGCAGGTCGATGGCGGTCACGGCGATGTAGATGACGAACCCCCATTTCAGCAGCGCTTCGGGGGCGAATTTCGCGCAGAATGCGCCGAAGGCTCCACCTGCCGCCAGGACGATGAACAGCCTCCATTTCCCGGTGAGATGCGCCAGTGTTTCGCGCTTGGTCGAGACCGTAGAGACGACGGCGTTGACGAGCATGACCAGCGCCGAGGTGGCTGCGGCCACCCGTGCCGTGTCACTGCCGAGATCGGCGTGGACGAGGGTGATGATCGGGACGGTGACGAAGCCGCCGCCGAATCCGAACAGCACTGTGGCCAGTCCGACCAGAACGCCGACGAGCACCAACCCCAGAAATTCCACTTGTCCATCTCACCCCACAGACACCTCGGCGGGCAAGCCTTGTTCTCGGCATGAACGCACTCCAGCGTCCGGTCCTCAACATCGGAATCGTCGCCGACGGCGTTGAGAAGTCCGCATTTGTCCCTATCCTCGGTGCTCAGTCGATTGCCGGCAGCGATGACGACCCACCTCGGCGACCATGAGACCATCTTGTATCCAAGATGGATCCAAGATACGTTGTGTGGGTATATTTCGCAGACCTTGGAAGGCGTCGATGAAGACCCGCACGCGCGCACAGGCCAAACTGATCACCGCGCAGCTGCTGTCCGGAGCCGGAATCGCATCCGGCTACGCGGTCGGCGGTCTGCTGGCCGAAGAGATCACGGGCAAGACCTCGATGGCGGGCATCGCCCAGATGAGCGTCATCCTCGGCGCAGGTCTCATCGCCTACCCCCTGGCAGTGCTGGCGGGCAAGGCCGGTCGACGCACCGCGCTGACCCTGGGATTCGGCATCGGCGCCCTGGGTGCGACGGTCGTCCTCCTCGGCGTTGCGCTCCAGTTCCTGCCCCTGTTCATGGTGGGCATGATGATGTGCGGCTCCGCGACGGCCTCCGGCCTGCAGGCCCGCTATGCCGCGGTCGACCTCGTCGATCCCGCAAATGCCGGGCGGGCCATGTCACTGGTGGTGTGGGCGACGACGATCGGCTCCGTCCTCGGGCCCAGCTTCACGGCGCCGGGCGCACACCTCGGCGCGGCACTGGGCATGAACGAACTGGCCGGGCCCTACCTGATCTCGATGACCGCCTTCGGCCTGGCGACCCTGGTCGCGTCGACGCTGACCAGGAAGATCAAGCCAGGTGCCGCCGAGGCGACCGCTGAGTCCAGCGAGCCGAGGGACGAACCACCGACGATGAAGCTGGTTCCGGCACTGCGTTTCGCACTGGCCCGCCCGGTGCCGCTGTTTGCGATGATCACGATCATCGCCGGCCAGATGATGATGACCAACGTCATGGTCATGACCCCTGTGCACATGGACCATCAGTCGTTCTCCCTCGGCGCGATCGGCATCGTCGTCAGCGTGCACATCGCAGGCATGTACGCGCTCTCCCCCGTGTTCGGGTGGATGGCCGATCGTTTTGGGCCGGGAACGGTGATCGCCGGTGGAGTCATCGTCTTCGCCACCTCGATCACCCTCGGCATCATCGATGCCGCGGCCGAAGTCTCGTCTATGGTCCTGTTGAGCACGGCGCTCATCCTCCTTGGTGTGGGCTGGTCGATGTTCCTCATCGGCGGGTCGGCACTGCTGACAGCCTCGGTGCCACAGCATGCGAAGGTCACCTTGCAGGGTGCATCGGACTCGGCGATGAACCTCGGCGGTGCCCTCATGGCAGCGATGGCCGGAACCGTGCTCGAGGCGGGAGGATTCCTGTGGATCAACATGATGGCCACCATCGTTCTCCTCATCGCCCTGGCATTCTCGATTCGAGCCGTTCCCCTGATGCGCTGGCCTGGCCGACGAGATCCGGTCGGCTCAGCAGAGCGCACTTCAGAGACATCTCAAGTACGGTGAAGATCAGAACAGAAGGACACCTTCTGCACGGCAGATGAGGAGAAGACGGTGGCGACGAGCAGCAGCGGCAGCACCAGCGCAGCCGAGCGCGCCTATCAGCTCATCCGCACCCAGATCCTCAACGGCACCCACCAACCGGGAACCATGCTGGGCGAAACCGGTCTGGCGGCCGATCTCGCGGTCAGCCGTACACCGGTGCGGGTGGCTCTTGCTCGCCTGCAGGACGAGGGGTGGATTCTCATCTACCCCAAGCGAGGAGCCATCGTCCAGGGAGTCGATGTGCGCACCGTCGCCGAACTCGCCGACGCCCGCTTCGTGTTGGAGACGACAGCGGTCGACCGGGCCCCGGATGCGCCGCGGCAGAAACTGGCCGACGCCCTCGAGCGCTCGATCGCGGCGCAGCGAGAGGCCTTCGATTCAGGAGACGTCGCCGGGTTCATCGACCTGACGCTTGAGTTCCATCGCGGCTTCGTCGAGGCCGGCGACAACCAGGTGATGCTGGAACTCTATTCGCAGCTCTCCGACCGGCACCGTTTCATCCTCTTCGCTTCGGGTGAGCGGCTCCTCGACCGGTGCGAAGAGATCATCGCCGAGCACGCCTTGCTGGTCAAGCACCTGCGCACGGGCGACTCCGCCGGATTCGCAGACATCCTGCGCGGACACCTCGCGGAGAACGCACCGCCGACAGCAACCTCGGCGAGGGCATCGGCAGCATTCGAATCGACGCTGCTCCGGCGGGGGTAAGGCTCGATCACCTCGTGAGCGCCCGGATGCACAATCATCGTCTTTTCACGCAATTCGCCGATTCCCCTTCCCAAGCACAGCCACGCGAGTAGGCTGGGTCCATGGAACACAGATATCTTGGAAACAGCGGCCTGAAGATCTCGGAGATCACCTACGGAAACTGGCTCACGCACGGTTCCCAGGTAGAGAACGAGACCGCGACGAAGTGCGTTCATGCGGCTCTCGATGCCGGCATCTCGACCTTCGACACCGCGGACGTGTACGCGAACACCGTGGCCGAGCAGGTCCTCGGCGATGCGCTCAAGGGACAGCGGCGCGAATCCCTGGAGATCTTCACCAAGGTCTATTTCCCGACCGGCCCCAAGGGTCACAACGACACGGGTCTGTCCCGCAAACACATCATGGAGTCGATCAACGGCTCCCTGTCCCGGTTGGGCACCGACTACGTCGACCTCTATCAGGCGCATCGCTACGACTACGAGACCCCACTGGAAGAGACCATGCAGGCGTTCGCGGATCTCGTCCGCGCCGGCAAGGCCCTCTACATCGGAGTCAGCGAATGGAACGCCGATCAGCTGCGTGCCGCGCACTATCTGGCCCGCGACCTGGGCATCCAGCTCGTGTCGAACCAGCCCCAGTACAACATGCTCTGGCGCGTCATCGAATCCGAGGTCGTCCCGGCCTCCAAAGAGCTCGGGATCTCCCAGGTCGTGTGGTCCCCGATCGCCCAAGGTGTGCTCACCGGCAAATACAAGCCCGGTCAGCCTGCCCCCGCCGGATCACGTGCCACCGATGAGAAGGGCGGCAAGGACATGATCACCGGCCGCTATCTCGACGATGAGACGCTCAACGCCGTCGCCAAGCTCGAACCGATCGCAGCAGACCTCGGACTGACGATGGCCCAGCTCGCAATCGCCTGGGTGCTTGCCAACGACAATGTGGCCACCGCGCTCGTCGGGGCATCGCGCCCAGAGCAGGTGGAGTCGAACGTCGCCGCGTCCGGTGTGAAGCTCGACGCCGAGGTGCTCGCCCGCATCGATGATGCCCTCGGTGATCTGCCCGAAACGGATCCGTCGAAGACGAAATCCCCACCGACCCGGGTCGTGTGATCGGATAGGTGCCTCGGCCGCTGGTTGCTTCAGCTGCTAGTCGCCGAGGCTGGTCACGGTGACGGCTTCGGCCGGTTCGACGATGCGCAACGACGCAACAGCGCTCAACACTCCCGCCACCAGGACGGGACCCGCAAGCGTCGCTGCAACACTCGACGCTGAGTCATAGGTATACGATGATGGTCCGCCGACCACCATGACGAAGACGACGAATCCGAGAAGTGCGGAGACGGCACCGAGGGCGAAGAAGAAGGCAGTTGCGCTCACTCGCCCGAACAATGCGCGAAGGCAGAGACGAAATACGGCATCGGCCGGTAGACCGATGACCAGGCCCAACAGGGCACCAGGCAACGCGAAGAACAGCGAATAGTCGAAGCCAGTCAGCACCACGAACCCAGAACGAGCCCCATCGGCCTAAGGTCACCCCCTTCACCCTTTCGACATCTGCAACCTACCCTGTTACTACGATTGGTGCATCCCAGCCCTGTGCTCGGCCCGCTCAGGTGCAAGCTCCCGAGCCCGGGCGGGAGCCAGGATTTCGATGTGGTCAGCCAACTGCAGCTGTCGGCCACCTCGACGGGGAACACCCTCTTTGCCGAGTGGATGGACGAGAGCGTCACCGTCATCGCCGACCCCGACAGCAACCACATCCGTGTCTCACCCGGCAACTGAGGCCAACCGATCCTCTCCGCGACCTCTCCCTGACACCCCGGTCTTGCCCTCTGCCGATACCCTGACCCTAGAGTCCGATCCGACGGAGAGTAGACTCGCACGGCGCGGTTGAGCCCACACACAGTGCGGACTGACGGATATGCACTGCCGCCGACTGTGCCGGTGTGAGCAGAAGTTGAGGAGAAAGAAGGCATTTCAGTGACACAAGAGGACAGTGAGCAGTACACAACGGGCGACGGCAAGCCGATCAACCGGAATGTGGTTCTTGCGGTCCTCGTCTCCGGTGCCTTCGTCATCATCCTCAACCAGACTCTGCTCAATACTGCACTGCCCGCATTCATGCAGTCCTTCGACATCTCGGCGAGCGCTGCGCAGTGGGTGACGACGAGCTTCATGCTGGTCAACGGCATCATGATTCCGATCACGGCCTTCCTGATCCAGAAGTTCACGACGCGAGGGCTGTTCCTCACCGCGATGGTGCTCTTCATCGTCGGCACACTCGTCTGTGCGCTGGCACCTACCTATCCGGTCCTTCTCCTGGGACGAGTGATCCAAGCGTCGAGCGGCGGCATCATCATGCCGCTGATGCAGACCATTCTCTTCGCGATCTTCCCGGTGGAGAAGCGCGGTACTGCGATGGGCACGTTCGGTCTCGTCATCGCCTTCGCCCCGGCTATCGGCCCGAGCCTCTCCGGCTGGATCGTCGATCATCTGCCGTGGGAGACCCTCTTCTACATGATGCTGCCGATCGCGATCATCGACTTCATCTTCGCCTACTTCATCCTCAAGAACGTCACCGAACGCACCTACCCCAAGCTCGACGTTCTCTCGATCATCCTCTCGACATTCGGCTTCGGCGGGCTGCTCTTCGGCTTCGGCACCGCCGGCGATGCAGGCTGGCTGAGTCTCGAGGTCCTCATTCCGCTGGTCGTCGGCGTGGTCTCACTGGCCATCTTCGTACCGCGCCAGCTCAGGTTGGAGCAGCCGATGCTCGAGTTCCGGGTGCTCCGCTACCGCATGTTCACCCTCAACACTGCCCTGGGCATGTGCGTGTTCATCGTCATGATCGGCGGCATGATGATCCTGCCGCTCTACATGCAGAACATGAATGACTTCTCCGCCATGGAATCCGGTCTCGTGCTTCTGCCCGGTGCGGCAGTCATGGGACTGATGTCACCGGTCACCGGGCGAATCTTCGACGCCGTCGGCGCCAGGTGGCTCGCGGTCGCCGGGTTCACTCTGCTCACCGTCACCACGTTCCTGTTCGCCGGATTGAAGTCAGACACCACGTTCCACTACCTCGCGATCATCAATACGATCCGCATGTTCGGTGTGGCCATGGTGATGATGCCAGTCACGACGGCAGCACTCAATCAGCTGCCGCAGCGCCTCATCCCCCACGGCACAGCACTCAACAACACCTTCCGGCAGATCGCTGCCTCGGTGGGTACCGCTGTCCTGGTCACCATCATGGTCTCCACAACACGCGACCCCGAAGTCTACGGAGTCGAAGGGCTGGTCCACGGCGCCAACATCGCCTTCTTCGTTGCCGCGGTCATCGGCATATTCGGTGTCATCGGGTCCTTCTTCATCAAGAACTCGCACGGACAGAACACTCCTGGCTGAACCTGACCACGCTCCGCCACATGACCTCCGGGCCGATGACGCATCTTCAGCGCGTCGTTCAGAAACACCCCCATGATCGTGACGGACAGGTCTAGCAGCTGTGGGGTGCTGACCGGACTGGACGAGACCAGCCCACGAACTCATCGCAAGCGCCGCAGCGCCTAGCGCGAGCGCCGCAGGATTCGCAGCATCCAGGAGAAGACTCCGGCTGACAGCAGCAGAATGGCGCAGACGAGGAATGTTGCGGAGTCGCCGAGATAGGTGAAGCCGAGTCCGCCGAGGACTCCTGCGATGGCCAGTCCGATATCGAAATTCATGTTCCAGGCCACGCTGGCCTTCGCCGGTGTGCTGACGTTGGAGAAGGCCATCACCAGGCTCGCCGACTGCAACGTGCCCAGCCCGAGTCCGATGATCGTCATCGCGAGGAAGAGCAGTCCGTCGTCGACGACGACAGTGACGACCAATCCGGAGACGGCCAGAACGATGCCCAGAAGATTGAGTGCGAAGGGCGAGAAACGGTCGGCGATGGCACCGGCAACGAACCGGCCGATCACGGCCGAGACCTGCATCGTGCCGATGAACAGTGCGGCACCGGCGACGTCTTCGCCCGGCCCGAACCCGACAATGAGGCCGAAGACGATCATGCCGACGAGGAATGGAGAGAGCATGACGATCAGGCTCAGCACCTCTCCGATCGTCCGGCCTGTCCGGCCCCGGGACCGGCGTTCGGTTCCACCCGTGCGGACGACAGCCCCCGAATCGTCAGCGGGGTCGTGCTCAGGCATGCTCTCTCGCCCAGGAAGATACTTCACAACGGTCGGCACTGCCAGGAGCAGTGAGACGCACACGATCGTCCGGAAGGTCCACACGGGAACCGTGCCGACCAGCCACAGTCCAAGCGGCGCGCCGACCGCGGCCGCCAAGGAGGTGATCCCACCAAAGACCCCCAACGCCTTGCCGATTCGGCCCGGGGAGGTCGTAGCCGGCACAGCGGCATTGGCCAGCACGACGAAGAGCCCGAAGCCCACTCCCCCACACAGCCCAGCCAGCACAAGACCAAGCAGCGGGGCAGGCACAACCAGACCGAGGATCTGGCCCGACAGCTGCAGCCCGAGGGCGAAGAACAGAGCCCCCTTGAGCCCGAGCGCCTGGCCGACCCATGGAGCGAAGGGCTGGGCTGCAATGACGCCGACCATCATGGTCGTCAGCACCGATCCGCCAGTGACTGCGGAGAGTCCGTGGACAGCGGCGATCGAGACCATTGTCGAATAGCTGAAGAAGAACGCCGAGAATCCGAACATCGCCGTCCACACAAGTCCCAGCAGCGCCGGCGTGAACGTCGTTGTTTCGGACCTATCGGAGCTCATGATGTGACCTTACGACACTCAGCGGCCCAGTCCGAAGTCCTGCCATCTCAGTCCGAAGTCTGGGATCTTTCGATCTCAGCGTCGAGCTCTGCACCGAAGATGAGAGCCAGATTCACCATCCACAGCCAGACGAACCCGACGATCACACCGCCGATAGCGCCATAGGCTGCGTTGTAGTTGTCGAAGTTGTTGATGTAGACGACGAATCCCAAAGAGACGATGACCAGCATGATGAGCGCAACGAACGCTCCGATGCTCGACCAGCGGAACTTCGCCTTCTTCACGTTCGGGGTCGCGAAGTAGAGAAGGGCGATCATCAGCATGACGAAGACGATCACCACCGGCCACCTGGCCACACTCCAGATCATCACTGCCACCGGCCCCAGTCCGACCAGACGGCCGAGCGACTCCGCGATGGGGCCGGAGACCACGAGCAGCAGACCGAGTGCCGCCATGAGGAGCAGCAGCACCAGGGTGATGAGCAGCATCATCGGTTTGAGCTTCCAGAAGGGTCGGCTCTCCTGCACCGCATAGGCTCTGTTCGCCGCCCGCCCGAAGGCACCGACGTACTTCGACGACGACCAGATCGCGATGATGACGCCGACGATGAGCGTGAGACCAGCCGCCGGCGTCGACACCAGCTCGGTCACGATCGGACGAATCGCCTCGGATGCCTCGGAGGACAGGTCCGAGGCCAGAGCCAGGACCGCCTCGGTGGTGGACTTCGCCTCCCCGATCACACCGAGCATCGACACGAGGGCCAGGGTTGCCGGTGCCATCGACAGAAGCGCGTAGAACGCCAGGCCCGCGGCCAGATCAAGCCCCTCGTCATTGACCACGTGACGGATTGTGTTGGCCAGGATGCGCCCTTTGCCTCGCTGCTTCGTCCGTCCCGGAGCTCGCATACGCTCGCCCAGCATTTGGTCGCGGGTCGACGACGCGTCGACGTCGGTGAGTGGTTCGGCGCGAGCGGGGATATTCTCTGCCATCACTGTTCTCCTGGATAGTCTGCTCGGCTGCTCTGGGCTGCTGGGCTGCTGGGCTGCTGAGCTGCTGGGGATAGTGCAGTACGTGCACATCGTAACCGTTCACGGGGTTCGTCTGGCCCGGTGACACCGCCACAGGGTTCTCCCATGCCAGTGCCGCTGGAAAGCGATCCGATAGTTGTACTGTGGATCCATGGTGACAACAGCGGAAGCCGTGCTGACGAGTCGTGACTAGGTACCCGAACGTGCACAACCCTCATCGCAGCGCCATCGACCGAGTGGTCGTGACGTACCTAGCTGCGTTGGTCATCGGCACAGGGTTGCTGATGACACCAGCCGCCACCACGGCCCCCGGCGGAATCTCGCTTCTGTCCGCGCTCTTCACCTCCACCTCGGCGATCAGCGTGACCGGGCTGGAAGTCCTCTCCGTCGGCGGCGATTTCACATTCTTCGGCCAGGCCGTGATTCTCGGTCTGATCCAGGCCGGTGGACTCGGAATCCTTCTGCTCACCACCCTGCTGGCCATGCTCGTGGCCGGCAAGGTCGGGCTTCGCCTCCGGCAGTCGGTCGCGGCCGAGGCGAAGAGCTCCCACATCGGCGGTATCAAACCGATGGTGCTGCGGATCCTGGGTCTCACGGTGGCCACGGAACTCGCGATCGCCTCGGCGCTGCTGCTGCGTTTCTGGCTCTACTACGGGCAACCTGCGGCCGATGCACTCTGGGATGCGGTCTTCCACGCCGTCTCCGCCTTCAACAACGCCGGCTTCGGACTGAAGGACGACAGTCTCACGGCCTACGCCACGGACCCCTTCGTGTGCGGACCAATCGCTGTGGGAATCATCCTGGGCGGTCTGGGATACCCGGTGCTCATCGAACTCTTCAGGCACTACAGAACTCCTCTGCGATGGTCCATGACCACTCGCGCCGTCTTCGTCGTCGCGCCTGTTCTGCTCCTCGGCGGCACCGCATTCATCGCCGCCGTTGAGTGGAACAACCCCGGCACACTCGGCCACCTTGATTGGTGGGACAAGCTGCAGACCGCTGCGTTCCAATCGACGACGTCACGGACCGCGGGCTTCAACTCCGTCGACATCTCGCAGCTGCATCCCGCGACCTGGTTCGGCATGGACATCCTGATGTTCGTCGGCGGTGGTCCAGCGGGGACTGCCGGCGGTGTGAAGATCACGACCGTGATGGTCCTGATGGCGATCACCTGGGCCGAAGTCACCGGCGGACCGAGAGTAAACCTGTTCGGAGCCCGCGTGGCCGAGTCAGCGCATCGGCAGGCAACGACCGTGATCGTCCTCGCCCTGAGCATGGTTGCCCTGTCCACGTCGCTGATCATGCTCGACAACCCCGGTCTCGGGCTGGACCGGATACTCTTCGAGGTCATCTCTGCCTTCGCGAACGTGGGCTTGACGACCGGCATCACCTCTGGGCTGCCCGGACTGAGCCAGGGTGTACTCATACTTGCCATGATCCTCGGGCGCCTCGGCCCCGTGACGGTCGCCTCGGCCCTGGCACTGAGGGCCAGGACCATTCGCTACGAGCTGCCCGTCGAACGGCCGCTGATCGGCTGAGCACTGACTCGGCGAGACTGCGCCGCCGCAACCACCCCGGATCTCCACAGCAACGGCATCCACGACGCATTGAGGAAGGACACTGATATGACAACGAAATCCTGGCGAGCGAGGCCAGCCGCGTTCTTCCTGGGCGATCCCGGCCCGCTGGCGCGGCATGGTGCAGTCGCTGTCATCGGCCTGGGACGCTTCGGCGGGTCGCTGGCCTCCGAACTCGCTGCACATGGCGTCGACGTCATCGGCATCGATATCGATGATGCGGTCGTGGCCCAGTACTCGGAGACGCTGGCCTTCGTGTCGCGGGCTGACTCCACCGACGAGGCGGTTCTGCGACAGCTCGGCATCGAGGAGGTCAGCCGAGTGGTGATTGCCATCGGCAGCGATCTCGAGGCGAGCATCCTCACCGCCTCGAAGATCCTGAAGATCGGGAACGGACACATCTGGGCCAAGGCGATCAGCCAGACGCATGCGGAGATACTCGATCAGCTCGGCATTGAGAATGTGATCAGCCCGGAGACCGACATGGGCCGTCGCCTGGCTCATCTGATCCGCGGACACATGTCGGACTTCCTGCCGATCAGTGAGGACTTCGTTCTGGCCCGCACGACTCCGCCGACGCGTATCTCGGACTCGCCTTTGAGCTCCTTCGATCTGCGCGGCACCTACGGTGTGACAGTCGTGGCGTTTCGGCGTAACGGTGACGGGCACTGGGACATCGCGGATCAGGAGGTGACGCTGTACGCCGATGACGAGATGCTCATCGCCGGCACACCACGCAATGTCGAGGACTTCAGCGCCATCGACAAGGATGACTGAAGACCGCGTCGCCAGATGAGCGCTGGGTCGCCACCGTCCTGTCGATCTCTTCCATCAGTGCACACAATCCCATAGCCATCTTCCAAGACGCTCTTCTGACAATCCGACTCTGCCGGGGCTCAAGGACGGCCTGGCTGGACACCGACATCCTCAGCGATGGTCGTCGCCTCTGACCCCGGTGAACCTCCGCCAGCGCAACATTCCGTGCTCATACGGGTGCGCCGCAGGCGCGGGCCGACACCTTGTCGTTGTAACGCATGTCGGTCGGCAGGTCAGATCAACGGTGATTTTGCAGCAGGACAACTTACTGCAAAGTCATCGGGTGAGGAGACCTCGCTCCTCCATGGCCGGAATGACCTGCAAACGGGTCAGTGGAGCAAACTGACGCTCCGAGGTGTCGGCTGGCATCGGAGCGTAGGGAAACCACCCGGCTTCAGCGATCTCGGCCTGATGGTTGATGCGTTCGACATTGAGTTCAGCGGGCAGACCCTCATAGCAGAACACCTCGCCGATCACTCGGTGGTCGGCTTCATTGGCCGCATCTGCGGCGAAAGTGCCCAACGGCGAGAGCCGATCAGCATCGAGTGTGAGGCCAAGTTCTTCGCTGATCTCCCTGATGATCGTCGCCTCCGCGGTCTCACCGGTTTCGGGCTTGCCCCCGGGGAGCATGAACGACGTCGTGCCTGCCTTGCGCACCATGAGCAGGAGGGGTTCCTCGGGGTGGCGCAGGACAAGTGCGCTGACTCGGATATCGTTCATTCCAGCCTTTCCTCAGGTCAGTCGTTCCAGACTCCGGACGTACCTCGGCGATGGGATCCGAGGACGTGGGTATCAACCATACCGACGGCTTCCATGAGCGCGTACATGGTGGTCGGTCCGACGAACCGGAATCCCTTCTTCTTCAGCGCCTTCGACAGCGCCAGCGATTCAGGAGACTTCGTGGGCGCCTCGCCGAGCGTGCGCGGGCGCGGAGTCGCCTCCGGTCGGAAGTTCCAGATGAAATCGCCGATTCCGCCCTCTTCGCGCATCGCCAGAGTTGCTCTCGCGTTGCCGATGCAGGCCTCGATCTTTCCCCGATGACGAATGATTCCGGGATCATCGAGCAGGGATTCGATCTCGGGCTCACCGAATCCGGCGACCGTTTCGGCGTCGAAGCCTTTGAAGACCTCACGGAAACGCTCGCGCTTCTTCAGAATCGTCAACCACGACAGTCCAGCCTGAAAACCTTCGAGGCTCAGACGCTCGAACATCCCGGACTCGTCCCGGACGGGCATTCCCCATTCGGTGTCGTAGTAGCTGAGCAGAAGCGGGTCGCCATAGGCCCACGGCGTGCGCGCCAGGCCATCTTCACCCACGATCGCCCCCTCGCCGAATTTCTCCCCGTCAGTGGCCTTCTCCCCGTCGACGGCCTTGCCTTCATCACCCATTGCCTCTGTCACCTGCGCCTCTCCCCTGCCTCTGTCATCCACACCGCAACGCTACTCTGCGGCACTGACATCACCGTGTCCGTGCCACTGTGTACCCTGACCTCATGAGGCCAGTCGGTGAAGTGCAATCAGTGCTGATGATCGGGTTCGGGGCGATCGGTCGACATGTCGCTCGCCTGTTGCGCCCGGAGATCTCGATTGGTCGGCTGACTATGACAGCGCTGGTCCGCGACCTGAGCAAACACACCGAGCACCATGGTCTGGGAGCCGAGCTCATCCAGGTCGACTCCCCCGAGGACTCGCGCTGGTCTGGGCTCACGGCCGACGTCGTCGTCGAATGTGCAGGGGGTCCGGCTGCCAAGAGCTTTGGACCGGCGGCTGTGGCCGCCGGCATCCCCTTCGTCCTCACGAGCGTCGGGGCCCTTGCGGATCGGTCGACCCGACGGGCACTCCTGGCAGGCCCAGGTGACCTCCACGTGACGAATGGCGCAATCGGCGGACTGGATGTTCTCGAGGCTGCGACTCAAGCACAGGCACTCGACGAGGTATCCATCACCACGGCGAAGGCTCCTCGCGGCCTTGTGCAGCCTTGGATGAACGCCGAGGAGATCCGCCGGCTGAATCAGCTGACTCCGGCTACAGGTCCGCTGACGATCTTCACTGGCACCCCCGCCGAGGCAATCGTGAAGTTCCCCGCCAACGTCAACATCACCGTGGCGCTCGCGTGGGCGACGCGTGGACTCGGATTCGGTGCGGTCGCAGACGACGAACTCATGGAAGCGGCCCTGCACCGGACAGGCGTCGAGATCCGTGCGGATCCTCGCCAAGAGGACTCACACCATGAAATCACCGCCACCGGACCGGCCGGTGACTTCGCCTTCTCAATCTCATCGACGCCGAGCCCGGAGAACCCGGCCACCAGTGGTCTTACCGCCCTATCGGTCGCTCGGACCCTGCGGACATGCATGGCGAGTCTCAGACGAGACTGAGCCCGGCACCTGCCCCCAACGGGGACAGACGCCGGGCTCAGCATGGCAGACCAGGGACTCTGCGAGGCGAAAGTCAGACGCGAACAGGCATCAGACCACGCCGGCGATCAGTTCGATCTCGTCACTCATCGTTGTGGGCGATGTTCTCCTGCAGCTGCAGGAACTCCACATGGCGACCATACTTGTCGAGGACATCGTCGATGAGCTGCTCCTTCGAATAGCCCATGATGTCGTAGCCCTGTCCGGTGCCTCCATCAAGGTAGACCTCCATCCGGTAGTAGTCCTCGGTCCCGCGCGGAACATGCCCACCGAAAGAAGGGACACTGACCTTGTGCGGCCAGATCTGGTAGCGGAAGGGGTATTCTCCCTGACCGTCGACCTCGAGCTGGATGAGTTCACCGTCCTGAACGAAGTGTCCCTCCGAGTCGGTTCGACCGCAACGGGCGGAAACACCGCGTTCGCCCAGCTCTACGGCGACCTCTTCCAGGGTGGGGATGAGGACCTCGCGCTCGAAGTCGCGTGCCTTGTTTCCACTGGGGAATGAGAGCACACGGCCGAGCTGATGCTGCCATGACTCTTGCCCCGCCTCTGCACGGGAGCGTCGCGCCAATGATGCGGGCAGGCTCTGATCGACGCTGTCGACTCGGTGCGCTTCGACTCGCAGTGCTTTGTAGAGTCCGATCATGACGAGAATGACGACGAACGCGAATGGCAGACCCATGATGACAGTGGCGTTCTGCAATGCCCCGATCCCCCCGACGATGAGCATAGCGATCGTCAGGGCTCCAGTGGCGACAGCCCAGAAGATGCGCAGACCGGCGCGACCGTCGTCCTGTGGTGTAGGAAGGTGTGAGGACAGATTCGCCATGACCAGCGCAGCCGAGTCTGCCGAGGTGACGTAGAACAACAGCGCGGTGATCGTCGCCAGCGCTGCCACGACGGTGAAGGCCGGGTAGTTTGCCAGCAGTTCGTAGAAGCCGCCTTCGGGATTGAGCATCGTCGCCTCGCCGAACGCCTTGTCGCCGTTCCGGATGAGATCCAGCGCGGAGTTCCCGTAGATCGATATCCACATGAAGATGTAGACGAAGGGAATCGTGAGGGTACCGAGGACGAACTGGCGGATCGTGCGGCCACGCGAGATGCGGGCGAGGAAGAGGCCGACGAACGACGCCCAGGCGATCCACCAGGCCCAGAAGAACAGAGTCCAGTCGGTCATCCATGTTCCGGTGTCCTCGAAGGCGAATGTCTGGCCGACCATGTTCGGGAACAGACGCACGAAATCGCTGATGTTGAGGACGAAAGCGTTGAGAAGGAACTGGGTGTTGCCGGCAATGAGCACCCAAATACTCAGCGCGATTGCGAAGAACACATTGAGGATCGATAGGAATTTGATGCCCTTGTCGACGCCGGAAACCGCCGACAGCGTCGCCACAGCGATTCCGACCAAGACGATGCCGATCTGGGACGTGGGATTGATCGGGAGGCCGAAGATGGAGTTGAGGCCCACGTTGACCATGACCACACCGATTCCCAGCGAGGTGGCGACACCGAAGATGGTTCCCAGCAGCGCCGCGAAATCGACCGAGTCACCTAAGGTTCCGTGTACGCGTTTGCCGAAGATCGGAGCCAGCGCAGAACGGATGGCCAGAGGCATGTTCATCCGATAGGCGAAGTACGCCAGCGCGATTCCCATGAGTGCGTAGAGGCCCCATCCGCTGAGGCCGTAGTGGAACAGAGTCCACACGGTTGCTTCCCGTGCCGCTTCAACGGTCTCCGGCTGGGTGCTCGGTGGTGCGAGGTACTGGGTGACAGGCTCGGCGACTGCGAAGAACATGAGATCGGTGCTGATCCCGGCAGCGAAGAGCATCGATGCCCAAGCCAGAAGCCCATACTCGGGCTTTGAGTGTTCGGGGCCCAGTTTCGTCGATCCGTACCTCGACGCCGCGAGGTAGATGACGAAGACAAGCACAATGGCAACGAGGAGGACGTAGAACCATCCGAACCAGTCCGAGGTCCAGCCGACGACGGCACCGAGCACTCCCTCAGCGTTCTCCGGGGCGAAGAATGCCCAGACCGTGATGGCCAGGGTACCGATCGCTGCAGCGATGAAGACCCGCTTATTCACGGGCGGCAGCACCTTCTTCACACCGCCACTCGGCTTCTCTGCTTGTCTGTCATCTGTGGCTGTCATCTGCTCGCTCCTTCGTCGGACGGAATTGCATACTCCTCAGCTTGTTCGTTCCTGCGCATCGGCCTCTCGGGGTATGACCGATCAGTCTTACCGGTCGAGACCAACCATGGAGGCTACCATACCGTAAGCGTCAGAGGTCGAATAGAGGCTGAGCAATCGGCGATAGTATCTCGCGAGCCCCTCGAAGCCGTCGAAGACTGCAGAAATCGCTCCTTCGCGGATCGAGGCGGACTGCCCTCATAGACACACAAGCAGCAATGCGGCAGCCATGACCACTCCGGAACCGATGAAGATCACCGAGGTGTAGCCCAGGATGTCACGCATCTTCAGGCCCGCGATAGCCAGCACCGGCAGCGCCCAGAACGGCTGCAGCATGTTTGTCCACTGATCACCATAGGAGACCGCCATGATCGCGACCGAGGGATCGACGCCCAGCTGGTTGGCAGCATCGAGCATGATCGGGCCCTGCACTGCGAACTGCCCACCACCCGAGGGGACGAAGAAGTTGACGAGTCCGGCCGAGAGCAGAGCGAGGACGCCGAAGGAGGTCGGATTGGCAATCGAGACGAGAGCATCAGAGAACACTGCGATGAGGCCGGTGGTGCTCATGATCCCCAAGATGCCGGCGTACAGAGGAAACTGCAGCAGGATCTCACCGACGTTGGACGCTGCCGCCTTCGTCAGATGTATGAGCTCGAATGGGTTCTTCACCAGCAGGAAGATCAGCGCCAGGAAGGACCAGTTGACGATGTCAAGGGTCAAACCCCCGCCTTGGACGAAGTGGATGACGAGGTAGATCACAAGCGCCAGGCCGACGATGAAGGTCAGGATCCGGGAGGCGTCGATGCGGTCGGCAGGTGTCACGACTTCCTCGTCGATAGCATCTTTCGACTCCGAGGTGATCGACTCGGGAAGTTCGTAGACGGGAGCATCCTTCTTCGGCGCCAAGAGGAAGAAGATGAGAGCGCAGACGATGATGACGGCGAGGATGGTGAGCAGGTTCCAGGTCGAGAAGATGGTCTCGGTGACAGGGATGATCTTTCCGCCCAAGGACTCGGCCAGGAAAGAATCGGGCGTGGCCGCGGTCAGTGGTCCTGAACCGGAGTAGCCCATGTGCCAGACGACGAAACCGGAGTAGCCGGCTGCGACGAGCAGCGGAAAGTGAACCTTGAGGCCGCGACTGCGGGCCTGCACAGCGATCTCGCGGGCCAGGAGGGCACCGACGACGAGCCCGAGTCCCCAGGTGATGAGGCTGGCAACCGCTGCGACGACGAACACGAAGACATAGGCGAAGGCCGGGCTGCCGGGGACTCTGGCCAACCAGGACAAGAGCTTCTGCACCGGCCCCGTGTTGGCAAGGATATGTCCGAGGAGCAGGATGAGGCTCATCTGCGTCATGAATTCGAGGAGCCCAGCCAGTCCCTCACCCCAACCGGTGACGACGTCGACCGGGCTCGCACCGGTGAGGATGAATGCCAGGACGGCGACGATGAGTGTGAGAACAATGGCGAACGTCAGTGCCGACGGGATCCACTGTTCGAGGAAACGGTTGATGGGACGCATCAGCCCTTTTGAGGCTGCGGCATTGACCTGGGTCGACGGCTTCTGTGCCGACATGAGATCCTCCTGCTGAGAAATTGCTGTGTATAGCTTCAGCATACAATCAGGGCGCCGCCCGCTTCTGCGGACAGCGCCCTGAAGGCCAGCGACTGAGTCTTAGCCGGTGAGTGAATCAGTTCTTCGTGAACACCATCTGCTTGTTGACGAACTCGTCCATCGCCAGTGGTCCCAGTTCACGGCCGACGCCGGAGCGCTTGACGCCGCCGAAGGGCAGGTACTCACGTGATCCCTCGGGTACATTGAGGAAGACCATGCCGGAGTCGATCTGCGAGCCAACGCGCTCTGCCCGCTCCAGGTCGTTGGAGAAGACAGCAGCACCGAGACCATACGGGGTGTCATTGGCCAATTCGATGGCTTCTTCTTCGCTGCTGACCTTGTAGACGATGACGGCGGGGCCGAAGAGCTCCTCGTAGTAACCGCGCATGCCCTTCTCCACGTCTGCGAGGACGACCGGCTCGACATAGGCACCGCCACCGTCATAACGCTTGCCGCCGGCAAGCAGGGTGGCACCGTCCTTGACCGTGTCCTGGACCTGCCCGATGAAGCGATCGGCCGCCGCGGTCGAGGACAGCGGAGACAGACGTGAGCCCTCGGCACCTGGCTCTTCTGGCGTGAACTTCTTGGCCGCCTCGGTGATCGAGGTCAGGAACTCGTCGTAGACATCGTCCATGACGATCATGCGCTTGGGCGAGTTGCAGGCCTGGCCGGTGTTTCCCATGCGGGACTTGAAGAAGGTGTCCGCACTCTTGGCCACATCGGGGGTGTCGAGAAGAATGTACGGATCTGATCCACCGAGCTCGAGAACGACCTTCTTGAGGTTCTTGCCGGCCTCGGCTGCCACTGCCGAGCCCGCCCGTTCTGACCCGGTCAGAGACACTCCGTGATTGCGTGGGTCGGGCAGGATGAGGTCGGCGACCTGCTCATTGCTCGCGTAGATGTTGATATAGGCACCTTCGGGCAGCCCTGCCTCGATGAAGATCTCCTCCATGATCTGAGCCGAGCGAGGGCACTGCGGGGCGTGCTTGAGCAGAATCGTGTTGCCCAGTGCCAGGTTGGGGGCCGCAAAGCGCGCCACCTGGTAGTACGGGAAGTTCCAGGGCATGATGCCCAGCAGTGATCCGACCGGCTTGCGGCGGATCTTCGCGGTGCCGTCCTCGGGTCCGCGCACGGGCTCGTCGGCCATGAACGCTTCGGCGTTGTCGGCGAAGTAGCGGTAGATGGCAGAGCTCAGCCCGACCTCACCCTTGCCTTCGGGGACTGCCTTGCCCATCTCCACTTGGATGACCTCTGCCAGCTCCTCTGCTCGCTGAGCGTAGATCTCGGAGACGCGAGTGAGGATCGCGGCGCGATCGGTCACACTCGTCTGGCCCCATTCGGTGAACGTGGTCGCGGAGCGATCGAGTGCGGCCAGGATCTCCGAGTCGGTGGCTGTGGCGAATTCTTCGGCCACCTCACCGGTTGCCGGGTTGGTCACGCGATACATGGTTGACATCTCGAGCCTCATTTCTGCTGGGGTTGTTGACCTCGATCCAGCGACGCGGAGCCGAGAGTCGGGTACCGGTCGACGAATGGATCCATGCCCCACGCTATGACTCAATCACCTCGGCGGCAATTCCTCGTCCCACCCCTTGAGCACGAGCTCGAGTGTGATCGCTGTTACTGTATTGCCATGAACAGTGTGACTGAACTTGTGAAGCGCTATTACTCCACCGTCGACGCTGGGAACGCTGGTGCAACCTCGGCACTGTTCGCAGCCGATGGACACTACGATCGGCCCGGATATCCGACCATGGTCGGGCAGCAGATCACTGATTTCTACCATGGTGAGCGCGTCATCGAATCGGGTGCGCACTCGCTGACGGAGATCCTCGTCGACGGCGACCGCGCCTCCAGTCGTGGGGTCTTCACCGGCCTGCTCAAGGACGGCACCGAAACCTCCGTTGGCTTCGCAGACTTCTTCCTCTTCGACACGGAAGGTCTCATCGCCGAACGCACCACCTACTTCTACCAAGCCGCGGTCTGACCTGACCCTTGGTCGGCCTGAACTGCTGCTGAGTCACTGCTCCGAGTGCGCACCGCCCTGGCCGCGCACTTCGAGAACCGAACGTTGGATCCGGTCCCTGGTCTCGGCGCCGGCCCGGCTCGGCGTCTCACCGTAGGCCTCCTCCACCTGAGAATAGACTTCGGCCATTCCAGCGTCGCTGAGGTCCAGGGGCAGATCCCCGATCTCGGCGAACGACGCACCTATGTGGTGCATGAAACCGCGGATTCCCGCGTCTCCCCCGCCGAGGTGCATCGCCTCGAACTGCCCGACCGCAGACCACCGCAGCCCCAGGGAGTTCTTCATCACCGCGTCGAGGTCGGGTGCTGAGATGACACCGTTGGCCACCAGCGAGATCGCCTCTTTCATCAGCGCGTTCTGCAGTCGGTTGCCGACGAATCCGCGAACTTCCCGATTCAGTGCAACAGGTTCGCGCCCGCAGCTGCGGTAGAACTCAAGGGCACGTTCGACCGTGTCAGGACTGGTCGCCGGGGCCGGAACCACCTCGACGAGTGGCATCAGGTGAGGCGGGTTGAATGGATGACCGACGATGACGCGGGCAGCGGCTTCCGCCGGCAGATGGTGTGCGATCAGTGATGCGGGGATGGTCGACGAGGAGGTCGCGATTACCGCATCCGACGGGGCGGCCGCGGCGATCTGAGCGAACAGCTTCGGCTTGGCCTGGGGGTCTTCCGGGCCCGATTCCTGCACGAAGGATGCCTCGGCGACTGCGGCTTCGACGGATTCGGCGAGACTGATGGATCCGAGCTCGGAGGCGAGCATGTTGTGGGCGGCAGCATCGGCACTGACATCGGCTTGCAACCCGGCGACCACCTCGGCGAGATCGCCTCTGGGGTCGAAGACTTGGACCGAATAGCCCGAACGTGCGAACAGCCAAGCGAAGGATCGGCCGATCGTTCCGGCTCCGATGACAGCAACTGAGAAGCTCATCCGTCCAGGCTATACCTGCACCGAGAAGCTCATGTCCTTCAGCTGCAACTGCACCGACGCCTCAGATATAGACGTTTCAGCACGTTCAGCTGGGGAGTTCGGTGGCACAATGTCACCATGACACCGCGCGAAGGATTGACAATAGTGGACTCGGAGATCATCGCCCTGGCCGAGGATGAGTACGCGGCCGCCGCCGACGCCGCTCGGATCGAGGTGCGTGAGATTCACACCGCCGCCGAAGCCGCCGAGGCAGCCCTCCTGCTCGACGAAGTCTGGAGCGTCGACGAGACTGGCACCAATGTGCTCGAACCCGGACTCATCGTCGCCTTCGCCCATGCCGGCAACTATGTCTCGGCCGCCTACAGCCTCGACGAGCCTGACGAGATGATCGGCGTGACGATCGGGTTCTTCGGTCAGCCGCTGGGGACGCTCATGCATTCGCACATCGCCGGCGTGCGGCATCAGGTCATCGGCCGCGGAGCAGGATCGGCGATGAAGCTGCACCAGCGTCTGTGGTGCCTTAACCTCGGCATCACGGAGATGACCTGGACCTTCGATCCGCTGGTCGCCCGGAATGCCTACTTCAACTTCCAGCGCCTGGGTGTGGGCATGGTCGAATATCTCGAGGACTTCTACGGGCAGATGCGCGACGGAGTCAATGCCGGGCAGGCCAGCGACCGCATGGTCGTGTCGTGGTCGCTCGACAAGCCTGCCCCTGCCGCCCTCGCCGAGGCCGACGACGCGTTCAAGTGTCTGCGCAGCGATGAACACGGTGAACCGCTGGTCAATGAGGTGCCCAAGGAAGCGACGCTCGTCTCGCTCGACATCCCCTCCGATATCGAGGCCCTGCGGGGTCAGGATGCGGAACTCGCGAGTCGCTGGCGCCTGGCTCTGCGCGATTCGCTGACCGGACTCGTCGGCGACGGCTGGGTCGTCGACACATGCCTCAAGGGCGGGACGTACTTACTCCATCACCCCTGAGACCGGCACACACCAGTCGGTGAGCCCCGGTCTCAGGGCGAAGACAGGCTCAGAGACCCGGCTTCTCGGAGGAATCTGAGGGCAGCAGGACTGATTCGGCTCAGATAGGCTGAATTTATGGCAGACCCCAACTCCAGCCCGATCAGAAGAGACATCGGACAGGTCTTCATCCCTGTCCGAGACATGGAGGCCGCTGTAAGCTGGTACGCCCAACTGTTGGGCTTCGACCACACGCCCGGCCTCCTGGGCCCTGAAGACACGATTGTCGACATCGCCGTAGAATCAGGTCCGCGGCTCTGCCTCGACGCAAACCACTCCTTCGTCGCCTCAGGACCGGCCCGCTTCTTCTTCTGGACAGCGGATATGGACGCGACCGTTCGGCACCTGGAACGAATGGACGTCGCGCAGCTCTCCTCCGTCGAAGACATCGGAAGCCTCTGTTTCGTCACCTTCGCCGACATCGATGGGAACCTGCTCATGGTTGCCCAGTCCAACGCCCAGATCTGACCGGCAGGTCTGTCGCATCTGCGATGCATCCCGCCCGGAAATTGCCGATAGGCGAAGGCCTTCGTTCCGTACCCAAATGCAGTGGAAGGTCACCGCGTGGGCGCAGTCATAGCGACCGGTGCCCTCGGCCCGCTCCTTCTATGAGAGGAATTCGGCCGAGGGCACCTGTCTGACGACTGTCGTCGCCGACTACTTCTCTTCCCAGTTCTTGCGCAACATCTTCTTGTCGAGCTTGCCGACAGATGTCCGCGGCATCTCATCAGTGACGATGACTTCATCTGGCAGCTGCCACTTGGCGAAGCGCTCACCCAGCGTCGCGGCGATGGACTCACGGGTCACCTCGGCGCCGTCATTGGCCACGACGTAGGCCACGGGACGCTCCTGCCACTTCTCATCGGGAACACCGATGACCGCGGCCTCCTTTACGTCCGGATTGTCGAGCATCGCATTCTCCATGTCGATCGAGGAGATCCACTCGCCACCGGACTTGATGACGTCCTTGAGACGGTCGGTGAGTTTGAGATAGCCGTTGGGATAGATGACGCCGACGTCTCCTGAACGCCACCAGCCGTCAAGGAACCGGTCCGCGTTGTCGGGCAGCTGGAAGTATGACTCGGTGATCCACGGACCGCGCATGACGACCTCGCCCATCGATTTGCCGTCGTGGGGCATCTCCTCACCGGCGGGGTCGACGATCTTGAGTTCAACGCCGATGATCGGCAGACCCTGGTAGCGCTTGAAGTCCCACTTCTCCTCATCGGTCATGTTCGTTCCGGGCTTGATCCGCCAGTTGGTCGTGGCCAGCGGGGTGGTTTCGGTGGCACCGTAGCCATGGATCACCTCGGCGCCGGTGATCTCCTTGAACCCGCGCATCATCGACAACGGCGGCTCGGAGGATCCTGAGACCAGGCGCACACCGCGCAGGTCCGGAGACTCGGGCATATTCTTCATCATCTCCAGCATCGGGGAGAAGATCGCGGGTGCACCATTTGCCAACGTCACCTTCTCCTCGATGAAGGCTCGACCGATGGCTCCGAACTCCTCAGCGGCGAACTTGCCCGGCAGAACGAGCTTCGCACCCGCGGCCACCGCGTTCTGCGGGAAACCCCAGGAGAGTACGTGGAACATCGGAGTGATGGGCATGACGCAGTCGTCGAAAGTCGCATTCAGCGCGGCCAGTCCGCCCATCGTGTGCAGATAGATCGAGCGGTGGGAGTAGTAGACACCCTTGGGACGCCCGGTGGTTCCGGTCGTGTAGCCGGCGTAGGCAGCGGTCTTCTCATCCACGACCGGCCAGTCGTAGGTCTCAGGCTTATCAGCAATGAGGTCCTCATAGAACACGACGTTCTCGAGGCTCGTCTCAATTTCAGACGAGGGCTTGTCGGTCATGACGACCCAGCCCTTGACATCGAGCTTCGGGGCCAGCGCCTCGGCGACGTGGAGGAGGGACTCGTCGACGAAGATCCAGTCGGACTTCGAGTGGCTGACCACGTAGGCAAGGTCCTCGGGGGCCAGACGCAGGTTGAGCTGGAGCATGGTGGCGGCAACGCCGGGGACGGAGAAGTACAGCTCGAGGTGGCGACGGGAGTTCCAGTCGATGACTCCGACCATCGACCCCGCGCCCACGCCGAGCTCACTCAGGCCGTGGGCCAGCTGAGCCATGCGCTTGAACTCGTCGGCGTAGTTCGATCGACCCCACGATCCATCGGACCGCCGGTAGACAACCTCCGATTCGCCGAAGAAGGTCGCGGCATGGCGGATCATGGTGGTGGTGTTGAGCTGATAGCTGTCACCAAGTGTGGATGGAATGCCTGTAAGCATGAGACTCCTTTGGTCATTGTGGTCGTGCTGGGGTGGAGGGTTTGCACGGCTATCGGGGCTGTACGGTGCAGGTCACGTCGAGCAGTCGGAGCAGGTCGGCATCCGCACCGTTTTCATCGCCAGACTATCCCGTCAAGTGATGCCGCTCACAACTTGTGCCGCAGCGTTACCAATTAGAAACGTACGAACGCCGAGCTCCGGGCCCGTCGGCTGCAGTCCGTCGACTGCCCTCCGTCGGCTGCCGTCCGTCGACTAATCGCCGGAGAAGTTCGGTCCGCGCTTCTCTATGAAAGCTGTGACTCCTTCGGTAAAGTCTTTGCTTTCCCGCAGAGCCGTCTGGCCCTTGAGCTCCCGGTCGAATGCGTCATCGAGTTCAGTCAGCGTCGCCGCGTTGATGGCTCCCTTCGAGGAGGCGAAGGCCAACGGTGCGCCTTGAGCCCACTGCGCCGCGATCTCCTGTGCCCTGTTCAGCTGCTCGCCAGCCGGCGTAACCTCGCTGGCAAGACCCCATTCGAGGGCTTCCTTCGCCCAGACCTTCTGGGCCGTCAGCGCCATCTTCATGGCTCGATGCCGACCCGCCGAGGCTGCGACGAGCGCCGTTGCCCCGCCGTCGGGCATGAGCCCGATCTTGGTGAAGGCCAGCATCAGATATGACTCTTCGCTCATCACGGTGTAATCGCAGGCCAGGGCCAGCGAGCAGCCGATGCCGGCCGCCGGACCGGAGACCGCGGCGATGGTCGGAATCGGCAGGTCGATGATCGATCGGATGATGGCATTGGCGCGATCGAGGCCGAGTCCTCCCTCTTGCACAGATCCCTGCAGGTCGGCACCCGAGCTGAAGGACCGGTCATTGCCGGTAATGATGACTGCACGGGCTGTGGTGGCCGCCTTGGCGACGGCGTCCGCGACCGCCTCCATGGTCTCCTTGGTCAGCGCGTTGAGGCTTTCGGGGCGGTTGATCGTGACTGTCACGACCCCATCTCGCAGGTCGGTGAGAACATTCGAGGTCAAGGCGACTCCTTTTGGTTGGCGCTGGATGACTGATCTTTCACCCCAACCTTAACGCACGATAAGTTGATCTGGGTCACACGCCTCGGAGTCAGTGATTCAGCGAGCAGCTCTTATTTCGCATGCCACCAGTCGTGCCGGATCCGGCGGTTACCCCCGGCGGCGTCGGTCGTCCTGGTCTGCGTCGGACAGCGAAGCCAAATAGCGGTTGTAGGCCTGCAGTGTGGCATCGCCGTCCCTGTCTGCCTGGCGATCCAGGCGGCGGCTGAGACGTTGATCCGACCTCTGCCACTTCAACACCAGAACCCCGAGCATGATGAGGGTCGGAATCTCCGTGAAGGCCCACGCGATACCGCCTCCGAGGAACTGGTCCTTCAACGGATCGGTG
This sequence comes from Brevibacterium sp. CBA3109, assembly GCF_040256645.1. Taxonomy (NCBI): domain Bacteria; kingdom Bacillati; phylum Actinomycetota; class Actinomycetes; order Micrococcales; family Brevibacteriaceae; genus Brevibacterium; species Brevibacterium koreense. The sequence continues at coordinate 2,962,583 of NZ_CP158281.1, forward strand.
CCCCACATCGGCATTTGGTAGAAGCTTGTCAGCAAAGCCGTCGACATCATCACCACAATGCCGAAGAATGCGTGGAAAGGGACTGTGGCCACGATCTCGAAGACCTGCACGACTGTGGGGTCAATGCGCACTCGCCGTTTGCTGCTTGTTCTCGGCGAAGGGTCGACTCCGAAGATATTCCAGAAGTAGAGCATCCCAATGGCCACGAAGTGGATGAACATCAGGTTGTGTCCCCACATCGTCGACATCAGCCAATCGAAGGCAGGTGTGAAATACAGCCCGTACAGGCTCATCAGGAACAGCACCGTGGTCACGATCGGATTGGTCAGCACGCGCATGAAGGGACTGTGGACGATCGAGAGAATCACACGCCGCACATTCCACCGGCTCGAACCGGCCGGCAGAACGCGCAGCATCAACGTGATCGGCGCCCCCAGGACCAGCAGAATGGGGCTGAGCATCGACAGAATCATGTGCTGGATCATGTGCATGCTGAACAGCGCCATGCCATAGCCGTTCAAGGCCGTGCCGTCGACGAGGGCGACGGTCGCGATGCCCAGGGTCCACCAGATGAGACGCGACACCGGCCATGACACCCCGCGGCGGTGCAGCAGCCACACGCAGAACACATACAGCACCAGACCGAGCACAGCGAGAATGACGATGATGGGGATCGGCTGTGGGTGCCAGTCGATGACTCGCATGAACGTCGGCGGGAGCGTCGGGTGCCACATCAGCCCGCTCATTCCGTGCTCAGGCATGAGCATTCCCCCGGTCGGTTTCTACGCGTCGTAGAAATTCGTTTCGGTCACCACCGTACGCCTGATACCCGGCCACGTCACCCTCTTCAGCCCCACCCTCCTCAGCGCCACCGGGATCAGCGCGGTCAGGTCAGATCAGCGCGGCCGCCAGCTGACTCTCGGTCAGAGTCCGATCGGCGAAGACCAGGCGCATCGCCTGCGGATCGGGGTTGCCGGCGTCGAGGGCTCGATGCTGCAGGCTCAGGCCGATCTTCTCCGCCACTTTCCGCGAGGCCACATTGTGTTCGAGCAGGTAGGCGATGACAGGCAGTTCGGGCTTGAGCTCCTGGGCCCGCGCAACAGCCAGACGAGAGATCTCGCTGGCATAGCCGCGGCCCTGGACCTCGGGGCGGAAGCGGTAGCCCAGATTCCAATAGGCCTCGATCCGCTCCGGGTTCCACTCATCGGCCATGGGCATGCGCCTCACACCGCAGCCGCAGGTACCCAACACCGGACCATCCTCCGATTCGCGGACGATCCATGTCCCAAGCCCGTCGATCTCCCAATCAGCGATGCGGGTCAGCAGGAACGCCCCGGCTTCTTCCCGCTTGACCATCCGGCCGCTGGGAAAATGGGTCCACACGCGGGGGTCGCTGTAGATCTCGAACAGCTCGTCCAGGTGCTGAAGCCCCGGACGGTCAAGAACGAACTGCTCAGTCATCAAGCGCTGTGGGCAGCGCGGATGGCCGCGTCGAGGTCGTTCCACAGGTCATCGGCGTGTTCGATGCCCACGCTCAGACGCAGAAATCCGTCGGGGACCGATTCCGCTTCCGAGGCGTTGCGCCGCCGGCGTTCGATGAGGGACTCCACTCCGCCCAGGGAGGTGGCGGGGGTCCACACCCGAACCGCCTCGGCGACGGCTGTGGCCTGTTGCGCGGTCTCCACGCAGAAGGCGACCATCGCACCGAATCCCGACATCTGCGCTGCCGCACGCTCATGCCCGGGGTCCTCGGACAGACCCGGATAGCGGGTTTCGGTGACGTTGGGATGCGAACTCAGTCGTTCGGCGATCAGTGCGGCATTGGCCTGGGCTCGTTCCATGCGCACGGACAGCGTTCGCAGGCCTCGCAACGCCAACCAGACTTCGAAGGGGCCAGCGATGGCTCCACGCAGTGAGCGTTCGTCATGAAGCCGTTTGTGCAGCTCTTCGTTGTTGGTCAGCGCCGCGCCGAGGACGACGTCTGAATGCCCGGCCAGGTATTTGGTGACGGAGTGGACAACGACGTCCGCGCCCAGATCGAGCGGCGTCTGCAGGAGTGGAGTCGCAAAGGTGTTGTCGAAGACGGTCAGAATGCCGCGATCCCGCGCCGCGGAGATGAGTGCGGGTACGTCTGCGACTTCGAGCATCGGGTTGGTCGGAGATTCGATCCACAGCACCGCCGAGACTGCTTCAACGTCATCGAGTGCGTCGACGACGACTGCGGTGTCAACGATGTCGACGGTGGCGAGGCGGAATCCGCTGCGTTGCGCAACCTCACCGGCGGCCTCCAATGATCCCTGGTAGCTGTGTCGGGGCATGATCAGAGTGCCCCCGCGCGGGACCAGGCTGAGGGCCGCGGCGATCGCCGCCAGTCCCGAGCCGAAGACCAGTCCGGGCAACGCTGCATGTTCGAGTTCAGCCAGTGCCTCTTCGAACGGAGTCCACCCCGGAGTCGAGAACCGACCGTAGACATAGTCGCCGTGATCGGTCTCGCCGCTGCCGACGAAGGTCGAGGACAGTTCGATGGGAGGGTTCACCGACGAACCGTTCGAGCGTTGAGGACGGCCCGCTTCGACGACAACGGTTTCTGGCGCGTGGGACGATTCTCGTGAGGTCATTTTCCCAATATATGTCGTGTGCCGACCACTCCGCACTGATGTCTCAGTCCTGCACGCGCACCATGTGCTCCAGCAGCGCCATCCGGGTCGGCCGAACACTGCCGACTACCGAATCCGCTGACCGCTTGACAGACTGAACTCATGAAACGCATTGTCCGTCTCCTCCCCGGTTTGGGAGTCGCCGCAGCTGCCACAGCGATCGCGTGGCCCGTCTCAATGGCAGCCCCCGTCCTCTCCCCACTCCTCATTGCGATCGTCCTGGGAATCATCGTCGGAAACGTGCTCCCCGAACTGCCTCAGACATTCCGGCCCGGCCTCGATTTCGCGGCTAAGCCACTCCTGCGTTTGGGCATTGTCGCCCTCGGCGCGCAGGTCGTCCTCGGCGACATCCTCGAACTCGGCTGGCTGGTCCTCGTCCTCGCCGCAGTCGTCGTCGCCACAGGCGTCATCTCCAGCCTGCTGCTGGCACGTCCGTTCCGCGTCGAGTCGAATCTCGCTCTGCTCATCGGCTGTGGGTTCGGCATCTGCGGAGCCGCCGCAGTCGCCGGGATCGAGTCGACGCTGAAGGCGAAGAAGGAGGACGTGGCCGCGGCGATTGGTCTCGTGGTCCTCTTCGGCACGCTGATGATCGCTGTGATCCCCTCGCTGAGTCTTGCCTTCGGGCTGGCTCAGGACACCGCAGGCATGTGGGGCGGGGCGTCCACGCACGAGGTCGCGCAGGTCGTCGCGATCGGCGGCATCATCGGCCCCGCTGCTCTGCAGGTCGCCGTCCTCGTCAAGCTCTCCCGTGTCATCATGCTCGCCCCGACTGTCGCCGTGCTCAGCATGGTGATGCGCCGCAACGAAAGTCGGGAGGAAGCATCGGTGGCACCGACCGCCGAGGCAGCCCCGCAGTCCTCGTCGGGTGCTGGGTCTGGGTCGTCTGCACCATCCACCCAACCCGCCGCAAAGCGTCCGCCCATAGTCCCCCTCTTCGTCCTCGGCTTCCTCCTCATGGCGGGCTTGCGCACCTTCGGTCTGCTGCCGGACGTCGCGGTCGCCGGTCTGAGCTGGGTCCAAACCATGTGTCTGGCCATGGCGATGTTCGCCCTGGGACGCGGGGTCCGATGGCGTTCGCTGCGAGACCTCGGCGCCGGTCCGATCGGCCTGGCCGCGACGACGACTCTCATCATTGCCGTGATCGGACTGGGCGGTGCCCTCCTGTTGACCTGAGCGCCGAGCCAAGCAGTGAACGCCGAACCGAGAGCGCACATGCTGGAAGAGCCCTCTGCGAACTGCCCAACTTCGCTACGCTGATTGCCAAGACGAACCATGATTCAGGCGAAGGGTGCAGCAATGAGCGCGAGCGCGATAGTCGTCGGCAGCGGTGTGATGGGGGCGTCAATCGCGTTCTCTTTGGCCAAACGCGGATACGCGGTCACCGTCGTCGACAAGAAGTCCGGGCCGGCGCAGGGCTCGACCGGAGCCACCAGCGCGATCGTTCGCTTCACCTATTCTCTGCGGGACTCAATCGCCCTGGCATGGGAGTCGAAGCACCTGTGGGATAACCTGCGGGACTATGTGCAGGCACCGGAATCGGAGCCTGTCGCGGACTTCATTCGCACCGGCATGGCCGTCATCGACGTACCCGGACTGCTCCCGACCACCGTCCGCACAGACTTCGAGGATCTCTCGATCCCCTACACCGACTGGGACGCGGCCGACCTCGCCCGTGAGCTGCCCGGCATCGACACCTCGAACCACTACCCTCCCGTGCGCCCCGATGATCCGGGGTTCCTCGAAGACAGCAACGAGCCCGCGACGGCGCTGTACACACCGGACGGCGGGTACATCTCCGATCCTGTACTGGCTACGGAGAACTTCGCCCGCGCCGCCAAACGACATGATGCCCAGTTCCTCTACAACGCCGAGGTCATCAGTCTGCAGCACCGAACCATCAATACAGATCACAGCATCGCCGGCTCGCCCGGTGATGACGGCAGCACAGGCGAGGGTGCCACTGCCTGGTCGCTCAAACTCGCCGACGGTCGAGTTCTCGATGCTGAGGTCGTGGTGAACGCGGCCGGGCCCTGGTCATCGCGGCTCAACGAGCTCGCGAAGGTCGGATCCGACCACGGAATCTCGGTGACTCCCCTGCGCCAAGAGGTCCATACCCTGCCAGCGGAGTCAATCGTCATCCGCAGCGACGGCTCTCCCATTCCCGCCCTCCTCGATGCCGGCATCGGCACCTATATGCGCGCCGAGGTGGGAGGCCAGCTGCTCATCGGAGGTTCGGAACCCGAGTGCGACGAGTTGGAGTGGGTCAAGGACCCAGACACCGTATCGATGAGCGTTCGTCCCGAGCAGTTCGAGACGCAGGCACTGCGAGCGGCCAAACGCTTCAATGACATCACGATCCCGAACAGGGCCCGCGGAGTCGTCGGCGTCTACGATGCCTCCACCGACTGGACCCCCATCTATGATCGCTGCGAGACAGATGGCTTCTATCAGGCGATCGGGACGAGCGGCAACCAATTCAAGAATGCGCCGATGGTCGGCGAACTCATGGCAGAACTCATCGACGCCGTCGAGCACGGCCATGACCACGACGGTGATCCCGTCCGGGTTGCGCTCGAGCACACAGGCGGGGAATTGAATCTGGGAACCTTCTCCCGCCTGCGGTCTCCGGCGCAAACAAGCGGAAACGTCATGGGCTGACCTGCGCACAGCACACTCGAGCGCCGGTATTCGGGAGATGCCGGCCCTTCGCTTTGCGTTAGCCGCCCCTGCCGTTGTTGATCTTCATCGCTCTGTTGGCGATCGGTGCGATCCGCGGTGTGCAGATCGGCGTGCTCATGCTCGTCGGCGCAGCCGGCATTGCCTCCATGGGTGCGCCTCTGGCCGGTCTCGTCATGATGCCGGTGGGCATGCAGGTGGCCCGCAAGTACGGAGTCGACTATGCGTTGATGGGCTTGGCGATCTGCTTCGCCACCGGCGAAGGCTCCGGTTCGACGATCTCCCGCGGATCCGCCTCGGCGAGCACCGAATCAGGTCCCTTCTCGTTCGTGCAGATCCTCACCGTCGTCCTCATGGTCAGCCTCATCGGCTCAGTCCTCATCCTGGCCGCGTTCGGCAAGGAACCCGATATCGGGCTGCTGTGCTTCCTGTTCGGCGCGATCCTCTCGCTCGCCGATCCCCAGACCGGCAGGGCCGCGCTGCCCAAGATCGACTGGTCGACCGTTCTGCTCGTGGCCGGCATCATCACCTTCGTCGGCGTGCTGCAGACGATGGGTGCCGTGGACCTCCTGGGTGAGGGCGCCGAGGCGATCGGATCGCCGCTCATCGAGGCACTCGGCGTGTGCTCAGCAGTCATCGACGTCTCACCGTTCTCAACACTGGGCGCCACGGTCGTGGCCACGGCTCCAGGCGATCACAAGGCGCGGCTCACAAGCATCCTCGTGAAGTTCGGCATGTCGATGGTCATCATCGGACCCCTCGTGCTCGTCGGTGGTCTCGTCGTCCCGGCCATGATCTTCTGAGGCACCCCGACGAAGCCACGCAGCTCCGCTGCTCTGAGCGCGACAGAAAATGGTGCTCAGCGAATCTCGCTGAGCACCATTTTCACCTCGCCGAGGGCGGCTCGCAGTTGAGCCTCAGCGCAGGGGCTTGACCAGAAGGACGAACTCGAGGTCGTCGACCAGCGGCACACCGAAACGATCGTCACCATAGGGGAAGGGCTCGACCTCTCCGGTGCGTTCGTAGCCTCGGCGCCCGTAGTATGCAATGAGCTCGGTCCGTTTGTTGATGACGCTCATCTGCAGCGAGTGGGCGCTCCAACGTTCGACCACCCACGCCTCGGCGAGGTTCATCAGTGCCGACCCCACACCCTGCCCCTGCCCCACCGGAGAGACCGCAAGCACGCCGAGATAGGCAATGTTGTCGACGGGTTGCCGCAGGTAGACGCTGCCGACTGCCTGGCCCTCGGCCGACCTGACCAAGATCATCGACGAATCGGGTTCGCCGAGCATCTCGCGGGCCATATCAGCATCAAGTCGCTGGCCGCTGAGCAGATCCGCCTCGGTCGTCCACCCCTGCTTTGAGAACTCACCACGGTAGGCGGAGGCGACGAGCTCAACATAGTCGTCGATGTCGTCGAGGCAGAGTTCGCTGACTTCGAAACCTGCTTCGTGCAGGATCAGCGTGTGAGCATCGACCATGGTGGCGGGTGCGTAAGAGGACATAGGTCGGCTCCTTGAGGATGTCTGACCGTCGCCAGGAACGGCCGAAAGAACAGGTTGTTCAACAGGCTAGTCGCTTAGCGGCGAACACCACTATAGTTTCATGCATCAGGACTGACACATTGACATGGCGGCATGGCAATGACCGACACCTTCGCCCTTAGGAGCGTACATGGACCTCGAGATCTCGGACGAGACGTACACCTTCACCCAGGACATCGCGGCATCGCGCTTCACGGTGAGCCACGACGAGAAGGTCATCGGACACGTCGACTACGTCGACCGCGAGGCCAGCCCGGACGACACTTCCGAGGCCGCAGTGCGCACGTTCACCCACACGGAGGTCTCCCCTGCGTTCGGTGGCCGTGGGCTCGCGGCGCATTTGGTGCGCTTCGCCCTCGAGACCAGCGCCGAGGCGGATCTGAAGTTCCGTACGACCTGTTCATATGTCATGGAGTTCTTCCGCAAGCACCCCGAGTTCGAAGAGCTGCGTGCCTGAGCGGGCACGAACGTGAGAATGTAGCCGCCCCCGAGTTCTCGGGATCACGATGCACCACATAGTCCTGGTGACGAGCAGTGCCCTCATCCATCCCTCTCTGTCGGCCATGCCTCGAAGCTCGTATTCCAGCGAACCTCAGCCAACGAAATCCGCATCACACGCACCGGTCCTCACCACTACACTGTTCACTGTTGCGCTCTACCGTGTCTTTCGGCCACGACGCAGCCACGCCTTTTCGACAACCAAGGGAGGATCTGTCGTGGACATCACGCCGATCATCGACAAGCTCAACACCGGACTGTTCATCAATGGCCAGTGGCGTGATGCCGAGGGTGGAAAGACCATCGACGTCACCAATCCCGCGACCGGTGACCTCATCACGACGGTCGCCGACGGATCCGCAGCCGATGCTGAAGAGGCCATCAAGGTCGCCGGTGACACCCAGGAGTCGTGGGCGGCCACCCCGCCGCGCGAACGTGCCGAGATCCTCCGCCGCGCCTTCGAACTCCTCATCGAACGTGCCGACGACATCGCCGCGGTCATGACCGCGGAGATGGGCAAGCCCTTCGCCGAGTCCAAGGGCGAGGTCACATATGGGGCCGAGTTCTTCCGCTGGTTCTCCGAGGAGGCTGTGCGCGTCGGCGGCGAATACACCCAATCAACCGACGGAAAGACTCGCGTCATGGTCTCCCGCGAACCGGTCGGCCCCTGCATCCTCATCACCCCATGGAACTTCCCGCTGGCCATGGGCACCCGCAAGATCGGCCCGGCCATCGCCGCCGGCTGCACCATGGTGTTCAAGCCTGCGAAGCTGACCCCGCTGACCTCTCTCATGCTCGTCGACGTGCTCGTCGAGGCCGGCCTGCCCGCCGGTGTCCTCAACGTCGTCACTTCTGATTCCGCGCGCCGCGTCGTCACCCCGTGGATGGAATCCGGCATCGCTCGCAAGGTCACGTTCACCGGATCCACCGAGGTGGGTGTGGGTCTGCTCAAGCAGGCCGCCGACAACGTTATGAAGACTTCGATGGAACTGGGTGGCAACGCCCCGTTCGTCGTCTGCGATGACGCCGACATCGACAAGGCCGTCACCGGTGCGGTCCAGGCGAAGATGCGCAACGGCGGCGAGGCCTGCACCTCGGCGAACCGTCTGTTCGTCCACTCCTCCGTTGCTGAGGAGTTCTCGGCGAAGCTGACCGAACGCATCGGTTCGATGAAGGTCGGCAACGGTCTCGACGAAGGCACCGAAGTGGGACCGCTGGTCGACCAGGACTCCTTGGACAAGGTCGCCGGCCTCGTCGACGATGCCGTGTCCAAGGGCGCGAGGGTCCTCACCGGCGGGTCGAAGATCGAGGGCAAGGGCTTCTTCTACACCCCGACCGTCATGACCGATGTGCCGCTGGACTCCGAGATCCGCACCACCGAGATCTTCGGACCCGTCGCGCCCATCGTCACCTTCGACACCGACGAAGAGGGCATCGCATTGGCCAATGAGACCGAATTCGGTCTGGCCGGCTACCTGTTCAGTGAGAACGTCGAGCGTGCGCTGAACCTGGCCGACAAGATGCAGGTCGGCATGGTCGGCCTCAACACCGGCCTGGTCTCCAACCCCGCAGCACCCTTCGGCGGTGTGAAAAAATCCGGGCTCGGCCGCGAAGGCGGAAGCGTGGGTATCGAAGAGTTCCTCGAGGTCAAGTACGTGGCACTGCCCCGCGCCTGATCCCGCCCCACTCGACTACAGACAATGCGCATGTCGTGCGATCATGCATGGCATACGCATTCTCTATGCGCAGGTTCCTGCCCAGACCGGAATTCCGACCGTCGCAGCTACAATCAGACAGCGTGAGCATGGATCGCGAGCGAAAGACGTACCGTCAACCTCGACAGGCTGACTTCTCATTGAGCATGGAGGACCTCCGATCGGTCGTTGCGTTCACCTCTGCCGCCGCCGAGGTGGTTCTCCCTCACTTCGAAATGCAGTGCCCCGAGGACGGCAGACCCCGTCAGGCTCTCATCGCCGCACACGCATTCGTCCACGGAGAGCCGCGATCCATGGCTCAGCGGGTGAGTGCTCCGGCCGCCCATCGCGCCGGGCGAGAGGCAGACTCTGAGGTTGCGTTCCATGCTGCGATGGCAGCCGGAGATGCGGCCGCATCAGCGTACCTGCATCCTCTGGCCGATTCGATACAGGTCAAACATATTGTGCGCGCACCCGCACATGCCGTTCGCGTCATGGAACTCACCGGCAGCCCGGATGAGGATCCAGACCTTGATACCCTCCTTGACGGCTTCGCGTCGCATGCCACTTCCCAACTCAGCGATGTCCTTCGACGCTATCCGCGCATCGGTGCACCACCGAGCCGGATCAGTGCTCACATCAATCGGATCAACGTTCTCATGTCTGAAATCGATGACTGGTTTCGCAGCCAGTCGACCACTGTGGCTGAGGCCGCCCGCCTCACGGAGCACTCATGATTCTGCCCGAGGTTCGTGACCCGGCAATGGTGACGATTCGACGGGGCGGCACACTGACAGATGACGATCATCGACTGCTTGCACTGTGGGCAGCCGACTGCGCCGAGCATGTCCTGCCCCTCTTCGAACGCGAAACTCCGGAGGACACACGAGCCCATGATGCTGTGGCTGCCACACGTGCCTGGGCGGAAGGCACCGTGGAGATGATGCGGGCGCGCACCGCCGGAGGACACGCTATGGCCGCTGCCCGCCCGTTGCGAGGTGCAGCTCGGTTCGCGGCCTATTCGGCGGGACAGGCGGCCTGTGTCGGGCACGTTGCCGAACACGATCTTGGTGCGGCGGCCTATGCCATCAAAGCCGCCCGCAGTGCGAATCCCGAGGATCCTGCGGCGGGACGGACCGAACGTGACTGGCAGAGAGACCAGCTGCCCGGGCCGGTCCTTGAACTCGTCCTTGCGGATCAGAGGCGACGCAACTCCATCTGCTGGTTCCTCTTCGACACCGACTGAATCTGCTCACCTGCTCCGAAGACCTGAAAGCTTAGAGCTTCAGGCGCGGCGGCGAGCGAGAACGTCGTCGATGGCGCCCAGCTCGGGAGCCTTGTTGGTCCGGATCGCCTTGCGACCGTGGTCCAGTGGGCTGTCCTCACGAGCCGAATCGCTGAGTTCTGGGCGGTAGCCGAGTTCAGCGGCGAACTGAGCTGCGATGTCCTCGCGGCTGCGGGCCTCGGTCTCGTAGGAAGACGCATCGGCCGCCTTCGACTCGGGGATCGGGTGCTCAACCTGTGGGGCCTCAACATAGCTGGGGACTGGCAGCGGCGTCGGTGACCAGGCATCACGCGCCTGCAGCCGCTGCATGAACGGATCGTTCACCTTGGCGGTATCGACATTCGACGCGGCCGCCACGACGTCGGCGTCCTGTGCGTAGTCACTCTCGGCAACCGCCTCGGCCTGCGGCACGGCCTCAGTCTCGGAAGCCGACCCCACGTCGAGGGTCGAATCGGCGGTCGCCGCGAAGCTCTCCGCCTGGATAGCGGATGCCGACTCGGCTGCAGCCGCATTCTCCACAGCGTCTGTCTCCGTGGACTCTGTTGCCTTAGCGTCTGTTGCCGCTGCGTCGGGCGCTGGTTCTTCGATGATGGGGATCGGGCCGGTGAGCAGCACCTGACGGGTGGTGTGACCTTCTGCGGCTTCATTGCGAATTCGCACGATTGGAATTTCGCCCGTGGCGGCCTCTTCTTTGGTCTGCTTGGCGCTCACATTGCGCTGCATGACGGCACGCGCCTGGGCAGCCTTCGTCGATCCTGCCGACCGTGCCTCACCGGGCTGGGCTTCCGTGGCCTTCGACGCAGCAGATGTCGGGGCAGCAGGAACCGAGGCCGCGGCTGGCTTCGCAGCCGTTCTCTGCTTCGGCGCGGTGCGCTTGGTCTTCACCATCCCGCCGTCGAGTTCCCGGAGGCGAGCCTTGATCTCATATTTGCGCAGGTTGAGTGTGCGCACGATGACCAGGGAGACGACCGCGAGTCCGAGGAACACTCCGGTGAGAGCGACATGGACGACCGAGAACATCGCGAGTACGCCGGTCACCAGAACGCCCAAGGCAGAGGCCAGGAAGAGCAGTGCGAATCCTCGCGTCACCGCACCCAGCGATTTCATCGACTCGCGCAGTGTCGTTGCTTTCTCAGTCATCGAATGGTCCTCATCGGCTCCGAAAGTCGGGGTGGGAATCTGTGTACCTCGTCTGCTTGTCTCTGCTGTGCCAGTGGTGACGGCTTCGCTGGATCGACTGTGCGGCGATCGTGGCGCAGCCCTTCCCGGGCGGATCGGAATCGTCCCGGAGTGCTCGCCGATGTGGCTGGTGCTGCCTGAATCTCGGCTTGTCGACGAACCCTGGGCGTTCAGGCCGTGTCCGTTCGGGCCATGGCCGCTCGAACCCCGCTGGGACTGGTTGAACACGGCGTGTACTGCGGGATGCAGCAGTCGAACGTTGTCGACCGTCGCCGAGGCGGCTGCCTCGTGTGAGCTGTGGCTGTCGAGGTAAGTGGAGCGGGTTTCACCGACGGCCACAGGCAGGGAACTGCGCTGGTACTGTTCGTTCGCCTCGGTGATGGTGGAGCTCGTGTCCGTGGTCGAACTCGAGCCAACCTGTCCGTCGATGACGGCGAACTCCGGTGCACGCGCGGAGAGGCTGAGCTTCGGTGCGCCCGTCATCGCTGCGACGTCGGGGCGTGGAACGGTCGCTTCGATGCTGACCGAGGAGTGGAATACTCTCGCGCGTTCCGTGTGATCGTGGCCGGGGATCTGGGGGTCGGCGGCGACGACCTGCGCCCGATCCGGGACGGTGTCGACCTCGACGCGGGAGAGCTCCGTGGCTGATTTGCGGATCATTGTGGGCACGACAACGACGAAGACCACGATGATGGCGATAACGACGATGATGCTGGTGTCCACACTGCAACCCTAGAGTGCCCGGATCGGCAACGACGTGAAGGGATGTGGTGTGTCGGTTAAACAGATGCCAAGTTCACAGCTTTCTCAGGCTGTGACGGTACGCGGCGAGAATTCCCTGTGGAACCTCCTCGGCGACCAGGGCGAACGTACGGTGGTCACACCATCGCCCGTCGATGTGCATGTATTTCTCGCGCAGTCCCTCGTCCCGGAGGCCGAGCTTCTCGACCACGCGCAGGCTGGCCGTGTTCTCGGGTCGGATGTTGATTTCGATGCGGTGCAGCCCCAGGGCGAAGAGGCAGTGGTCGACAGCCATGGCAACGGCGATGGGGGTGATGCCGCGTCCGGCGACTCGCGAATCGATCCAGTAGCCGATCTGTCCGCTGAGGATGGATCCCCAACTGATGCTCGAAACGGTGAGTTGGCCGCGGAATTCGCCGCCGACCTCGATCGCCAGCGGCACCGACTGTCCCCGCTTGGCCTGCTTGTCGTACATGCGGACCATGGTCCGAAAGCCCGGCAGCTGCTGGCCGGGAATCGGCAGCGTCGCGTCCCAGGGACGCAGCCAATTCCGGTTGTGTCGGCGGACTTCTCGCCACTGACCCTCGTCGCGTCGATGCAGCGGGCGCAGCACGATGTCGGACTGCTGATCAGTCAGGATGACTGGCCACAAACGGCTGCCTCCGCTCTTGGGTGCTCACCCAATGATGCCCACTGGTGCGATGATCCAACGACGTTCAGGGAAGCGTTGCCACGTAATCCTTCAGCCAGCTGTTGAGGTCAGCTCCCAGGTCCTCGCGAGCGCTGGCGATCTGCACGACAGCCTTGAGGTAGTCGAGTTTGTCGCCCGTGTCATAGCGGGCACCCTTGAACACGACTCCGTAGACGCCGTTGCCGCCGTCCTGTTCGGCGAGTGTCTGGAGGGCGTCGGTGAGCTGGATTTCGTCGCCGCGACCCGGCTTCGTGGTCTCGAGGACGTCGAAGATCTCCGGTGCGAGGACGTAGCGGCCGATGATCGCAAGATTCGACGGGGCTTGGCCCTGTTCGGGCTTCTCGACCAGCCCGGTGATCCTGACGACCTCGTCATCGTCGGTGGCTTCAACGGCGGCGCACCCGTAGAGGTGGATCGCTTCGGGCGGGACCTCCATGAGCGCGACAACGCTGCCGCCGGTCTTCTCGGCAACGTCGATCATCTTCGGCAGGATCGGGCTGCGTTCGTCGATGAGATCGTCACCGAGCAGAACCGCGAACGGTTCCTGGCCCACATGCTGGCGGCCCTTGAGCACGGCGTGGCCCAGCCCCTTCGGGTCACCCTGGCGGACGTAGTGGATGTCGGCGAGTTCGGATGCGTGACGAACAGCGGCGAGTTTCTCTGTGTCGCCCTTCTTCGCCAGTGCGGCCTCGAGACCGTCGACGCGGTCGAAGTGGTCCTCCAGGGGTCGCTTGTTGCGACCCGTGATCATGAGAACATCCTGGAGTCCGGCATCGGCTGCCTCTTCGACGACGTATTGGATGGCCGGTTTGTCGACGACAGGCAGCATCTCCTTGGGCGTCGCCTTCGTGGCGGGGAGGAAACGGGTACCCAGACCGGCCACGGGGATCACGGCCTTGCGCACTGTGCGCTGCGATTCATCACTCATGCAGTTCATCTTAACCAATCACGGCGTCTCCGATTAGGCTGATGAGCGTGGATGCAGAAACTTCAAAGGCGCAATTGCGTGCACGCATACGTTCCGAACGTGCAACTCGGACTGCCACGGACCCTGAATCGTCAACCGCTGCGACGAAGTCGTCGGTCGCCGAGTCTGCCTGGCGAGTGGTCGAAAGCCTGTGGCCGGACCTGGACCTGAGTGACCGTTCGGTGCTCGCCTATGCCGCCCTGGCTGGCGAACCCGACATGGATTCGTTCATCGACCGGTTCCTTGCCCACGGCGGAACCGTCTACCTTCCCGTAGTCACCAAGGTCGGTCATGCCCTCATGTTCGGTGCCGTCACCGAATCCATGACCACCATCGAACCTCGCGGAAAGTGGGGAATTCGTGAACCCTCCCCCACACTCACCGCCCCTGACCTCCTGTCCGCCGAGGTGGCCCCTGCCCTTGCGTTCGTCCCCGCCCTCGGGTTCGGGCCCCAGGGTGCCCGCTTGGGCAACGGTGGAGGTTTCTACGACCGCACGTTCGGCCCGCAGGGCGAGGTGCCCCTGGCAGGCAACGACCACACTGGCCTGATCTACGGAGTCTGCTTCTCGAACGAGATCGGGCTCTCAGGACTCACCGTTGAACCCTGGGACCTGCAGATCTCCCGGGCCGTGACCGATGACGGTGTTCACTCCTTCGTCTGAACCGAGACGCTGATCGGCTCCAGCAGCGACTGGAATGGGGTCCACCTATGATTGTGTGTCGCCGATGCTCGATTGTGGGCCGCAGGAACCCACTCGCGCGCGTGACCCTGTGGACAAGACACGGCCGTTTGAACCGCTCACCCCAAGCGTTACTCGCGGCCAAGCGCAGTGGACTATAATCTTCTCGTCGAAGAAAGGTCTCGAATGCCCGTTTACTCCTACGCCTGCAAGAGCTGTGGTCATGCTTTTGATATCCACCAAGACTTCAGCGATGACTCGCTCACGGTCTGCCCCGAATGCCAGGGACGCCTGAAAAAGGTCTTCGGCACTGTGGGAATCAGTTTCAAGGGTTCCGGCTTCTACGCCACCGACTCTCGCGCGAGCAATTCGAGCACAGTCTCCTCTTCCGCAAACGCCGACTCCTCGAGTTCGTCTGGTTCGTCGAACTCATCCAGCTCGTCAAAGGAATCGTCGAGCTCTTCGGATTCGTCTTCATCGACATCGAGCTCACCGGCCAAGAGCACCCCGGCAGCCAGCAGCACCCCAGCCAGCTGACTCCGTCGCCATCGTGCCGACACCTTGACCGGCTCTCGATGCAACGCATGTGCCGTCCGGTTTCACGACAGTGCTTGTGCCTGCAGCACGACATCGCTTGTACCCAGACTCGTTATCGACCCGCACTGCAGCTGTGGACTGACCGCACACTCATGGGCGATTGGCCTGTGGACACATGACGGCTGTCCACAGGCATTGCCTGCTCCCTTGCCCCGAGCATCTGCGCACAACCAGGCTCAAGACATGGGAATCATGCACCGCATCAGAGCCAGAGCGTCAACCTGGTCGAAGTCCTCACGGGTCAAACCACAGCGGATCGCCGCGGCTGTCTGCTTCGCATGTGCATGTGCACTCGTGGTCTGGATCCTCACCCCGGACCAGGGCGGAACGTCCATCGTCGTGGCCAACAGGAATCTGCCTCCAGGAACTGAACTTCGATCTCAGGACCTGACGGTTGTCGAATTTCCGACACAGCTTGTCCCGGACAAGGCTTTCACTTCAATCTCAGACGCCGATCACCAGCGAACCTCGGCTGGATTGTCTCGGGGTTCACCGCTGACGCAGTCGACGGTTCTCGACCAGCAGGCGCTGCCGGAAGGCAGTACAGATCTGCTCATGCCAGTGCGCTTGGCCGACGATGCTTCGGCAGCACTCCTGCAGCCAGGACAGCGAATCCGCCTGTTCAGCTCACTCCCGGATGGGGGCTCTGATGTCGTCGTGAAGGAAGTGACAATAGCCCGACTGGTCGACAAAGGCGATGGCATTTCCGCTGAAACAGGGCAGCTTGTCTCGGTGATATTGTCCTCGGATGATGCCGAAAGGATCGCAGAATTCGCCGGGATGCCAATCAGCTTCGCCATCCTTCCGCGCTGATTCAACGCTGAACCGCTGCCGAGACCCGTATGACCACCGGCCGCCCTCACTGCCCCGATTCGCCCCTGACTAACCAAGTCTTTTCGCGGCAGATAGCTCGCATGTCTTCGACGCAAAGTCGAGTTACCTGTGTGTATCATATAGTCGTAATAGAAGTGTTTCACACCGTATTGATGTTGACATATGCGCCGAAAGGGTGCCTCTAATGCTTAAAGGCTTCAGAGACTTCATTCTCCAAGGAAATGTCGTCGAACTCGCAACCGCGGTGATCATCGGCGGCGCCTTCACTGGAATCGTGACGGCCTTCTCCGATAAGATCATCAGTCCGCTGATCGCTGCCGTCGGTGGCGCGGACGGGCCTGCGCTGTCCTTCCAGATCAAGGAGAACGTCCCAGAGACGACCATTGACCTGGGCGCTGTGATCACTGCTGCGATCAACTTCCTGATCGTCGCCGCCATCGTCTACTTCATCATCATCGTCCCGATGAACAAGCTCAACGAGCTGCGCAAGCGCGGAGCTCCGGAGGAAGAAGTTCCTCCGACCACCGAGGATCTGCTCGGCGACATCCGCGAAATCCTTCGCACCCAGGCGGCCACCACCGTCGGTGGTCCTGCCGAAGGTCCTGCCGGCACCGCCGGCCCGTTTGACGATACCGAACCGACGACGCCCCCGCGCCACTGATTGGTGCCAGGGCAACGATGGCTCGTTTCCCTCTTGGGGAGACGGGCCATCGTCATGGTCAGGCTCGATCGGTCGTGCTCGGGTTCAGTTGGTCTTGTTCCGACTCAGTTGCTCCTCACCCCTCAAAGAGGGGAGACGTCGGGCCAGGTCACCAGTGCGGGGGCTTCTGTGCCCGGTAGTAGTCGGCGCTGAAGCCCGGGTTGCCGGTCTCGGCCTCATTGCGCAGCGTGGCACGATACTTCCGCACTGCCGCCTCGAGTCGCGCCTTCTTCTGCTGGCTCGTCTCCTGCTCCTCTTCAGGTGCACGTTCAGTGCAGTGATCGGCAGGTTCCGCGGCGTGTGCATGCTCGTCCTCAGGCGATTGTGCCCCGAGGGTTTCATCACTCATCTCGTTGCAAGCCATCCGTGCGCGGCTCGACATCGGCTGCACTCGGACGTTCCTCCTCAGCACCAGCATCACTGGCAGCAGTCTCCTGCACACCAGTGATGGACTCGGAGAATCCACGAGGATTCTCCTGTGTGCTGCCGGGTACAACCTGCGCGTCGGGGCTCGACACCTGGTCATTGCTCGCGGTCTCGATCAGACCCGCCTGACGCAGCTCGTCGGCCCTGATCTTCCCAGTGTCGAAGGTGGGAACGACCTCTTCCTCCATGGGACTGTGCTGATGCGATTGGGGAACCAGCACCTCGGCGCCGGTGACTCGTTTGGCTTGTGCATGCCGCTGACGGTAGCGATCCACGGCCGCCTGCAGCTGGGAGTCTCCGCGACCGGAGTTGCCTTTCTGAGCCAGAGCCGTGCGCAGCAGATCCTTGATCTCACCGTCACCACGGACGACGGCATCGGACTGGACCCAGTCGATCATTGCGTCAAGGCCAGAGTCCGAGTACTTGTGCATGGGCAGACCCGGCACCAGTTTGGGCCGGCTGCCGGTCCGGCCCACGACGACCGAGGCGGCACGAGCCGCGTTGAGGACAGCCTGCGGACTCATCTTCTCGACCGTGGACTTCCACGCCTCGAAGATCTTCTCGGACTCCGATTGCGGATCGACGAAGGCATCTGTGGACCACATGCGCATGAACTTCCACCCGCGACGGGCCAACTGTTCGGGCACGACGCGGTCGCGCTGGCGCAGGCTGCGGACGGAGGCGTATTCCGGTCCGTCTCCGGCTACGGCGATGATCATTCCGTGCTCGTCCTCGGTCGAATTCGCCACCGCCAGATCGATCCCGTTGTAATGTTCATGAGCGACCACGCCGAGCTGCAGCAGACGATCAGCGATGTCGTTGAACAGCGGATCGTAGATCTCGCCGTGCGGCCCCGGCTGTCTGACGCCACCGGCGGCCACCTCGTCGAGCAGTCGTGGGAGCAGAACCGCTCCCCCGGTGAGTCTGTTCTTATCGAAGTCATCGGCTTCGATGCTTGAGACCACGGTGAGGCGTTTGCGCGCCCGGGTCATCGTGGCCGCAAGGATCCGCTCCCCATCGGGACCGGACAGCGCGCCGAAGTCGTGGATGACGCGACCGTGGACGGTCCGCCCGTAGCCGAAGCTGAAGATCACTGCATCGCGGGACATGCCCTGGACTCGTTCGGCATCGGTGACCACGAAGGGTTCCTTGCTCGAATCGCTGAAGAATGCCGCAACATAGGGCAGATCCTTCATGGCCCGAGAAATCGCGGTGGCAACGCGCTGTGCGTGATGCGCGGTCAGCGCGACGACGGCCAGTGACTCACGTGAACGGTTCCGGGCGTGCTTGAGCACGAGCTCGACGACCCGCTTGACCTCGGCGTCAGGGCTCTCGACACGACCGGTGCCGATGTCCGTCGGGCCCCTGCCGTCTGCGACGTAGGAGAACTCGAGGCCGGTGCCCTCACCGGTGTGCGCGGTCGGCATCGTTGTGATCGTGGAATCGTAGAAGTGCCGGTTCGCCAAATCGATGAGACCCACCGGCGACTGACGGTAGGAGTTCGACAGTTCCATTCGAGGCAGGAACTCGCCGAGGCGCTCTTGCACTGAGCTCGGATGATTCCCCTCGTCCATTCCCCAGCGCTCAACCGCGATCGAGAAGGGACGTGGTCCCAGCAGTCTGGAATCGCCCAGTGAGATGACCTGCCGGGCCCGGGTGATGGCAGGCACCACGTCGGGGACCGAAAGGCGGCCGGCATCGGCGATGACCACTGCGTCGAAGAGCGGCAGTGCGGAGAAGAGCTCGGGCACTGAGTACGGGCTGGCCATCCACACCGGTGCGAGAGTCGTCAGCAGTTCGGGAGCCCGTGTCGACATGGTCTGCACAGAGGTGTGCGGGGAGAGCATCTCCTGTTTGATGACTCCGGCGGAGATCGGGTCGTTGTCGATTCCCCGTTTCCACGCCTGGGCATGGTTGTACCGCAGGCGGCCCGCACCTGCTGCGACGAAGGCACGGTCGTTCTCGCGGAAGCCTTCAGCCACCTGGTGCAATGCGGCACCATCGTGACGTCCCACCTGCGGATCCTCGCTGGCCATCCTCTGCAGAACGGACGCCCAGTAGGCCAGATCGAACTCTTGTCCGACGAGCGTGGTGTCGACTTTGCGGCGGCGCAGGTCAGTGAGCAGATCAGACAGGCCCTCGTCCGTCAGCTCGCGCTGAATTCGGGATCGTTCCGGAAGTTCGGCAAGGTTCTCCGAGTCACGGCCCATGGCTTCGGTTCGTGCCTGCAGCTCTTCGATGAGCATTGAACTCAGGTCGCCGCCATCGGGGGTGGTCTCCAGAATGGGAGCGATCTTGGCAATGTCGGCCTCAACGTCCTGCAGGATCTCATCGGCTTCGACGACGCCGCGAGGGATCTGCGGGCGACCGTCATGACCGGCGAGGTCTTGGAGCACGATGCGCTGGGACCGGACATCGATCAGCGCCGAATGCAGGTCGCTGACATCGGCGCCGGGGCGCAGGAACTCGTTCGCAGACTTCTTCTGGCGCTTGCGCTGGAGCAGGCCCATCTCGACGCCGACCTCGGAACGGTATTCTGCGGTTCCGGTCGCGGCGATGAGATCGTCGAGTCTGTGATCGTAGATGTCGGGGGCGAAGTTGTCGAGGGTCGTGCGCACCCGCAGCAGCACCTTGATCGCACGTGACCAGTCAGCGAGGTTGCGGCGGGGGTTCAGTTTGGCTTTGGACAGAACTGGCTCGACGGCCTTGACCAGGTCAGGGATGGTCCGCCCGAGACGCTCGGCGACGGTTCGTGCGGCTTCGGCTTCTTCGACTGATTTCAGGTCCGCGCCAAACCAGACGGTGTCCTCGACATCGAGGGTGAAGGCGCCCAATGATGCCAGCTCGCTGAGCTTTCCGCGCAGACCGTTGCGACGGTCATCGCTGGCGCCGAGGAGATCTTCACCGAATCGGACAGGGGTCTGCGGAGAATTCTCGCCGGAGGTCAGTTCCGCCAGGTGCTGCATCGTCTCGTAGACGGACACGTCCCAGGGCTCACGCCGACGATGCAGTGAGGAGACATGTTCGCTCAGTGTCTCGCGCTGTTCGTTGAGTTCGTTGAGCAGCCCGCTCAGGTCGGGGCGTTCGGCCTTCTCAGCTGATCCGATGAGGCCGACGAGCTGGTCCCTGATCGCGCCGGTGCCCTGGCGGGTGTCCACCGCGAATTCTGAGAGTCCGACCTCGCCGAGGCGGGAGGAGAAATCGTCGAGCGCGTCCGCTGTCTGGGCCAGGAAGAGAACGCTTTTTCCTGTGTGGGCAAGTGTTGTGGCCACCGCGACTGCGACCTGGGTGGCACCGGTCCCGGGTGGGGTGTCAACGACGACGGAGCGCCCGGAGACTGCGGCGTCGACGACGGCCTGCTGGTCACCGTCGACATCGATGACGAGGAACTCTTCCTGGGGTTTGCGATCAGGGAGAGGTGTGACGGGTTCCTTGAGTGCGGCCGGAACGACATCATCATTGTCGGATTCGGCAGCGCCCGGACCTGCAGAGCTGTTCGTGTCCGCCTCGGATTCTGTGCTCTGGACTTCCGCGGTCTCTGATGCTGCGGCCTCTGACGCTTCGGCGTCAGGTTTCTCACCGGCAGCAGCACCCGTCGTCGCCTCTGCTTTGCCAGCAGCGACCGTCGGCGCTGAGCCTGATGTCTTCGAGTCCGCCGACTTCGACTCAGTTGATTTCGGGTCCGTCGACTTCGGGTCAGTTGCGTCAGTCTCATCGGTGTCCTGATTCGACTGTGCACTCTCATCGCCCCCAGCACCACCCGCTGCGGAGTCCTCCTCTGCGATGCTCTCGGCTGCGGTGTCGGCAGCCGCAGATTTCTTGTCCGCATCGGTCGAAGTGGCCTCGGCGGACGTGGAGTCAACCGAGGAGGCCTGGGCCGATGCGGTGGTGGCTGAAGCGGATTCCGCTGAGCCTTCGGCCAGGTCCTTCGCATCCTCGGGCAGAGTGCCGTCAGTGATCGGTACAGTCGGTTGAGAGAAGTCGTCGTCGCCATCGGCTGCGCCGGGGCCAGGGGTCGGGTGTTTGTCGGCATCCGGCGCGATGTCCTGACGCGCTTCCTGCTGCGGAGTCGGAACGTAGGACGGGCCGCCGAGCGCGCCTCGCACGTCTTCGTCGCCGGCGAGTGCGCGAAGGATCGGGTGCTGTGTGGGCAGATAGTCCGTGGTGAACGGGTTCGCGATGTTCGCGAACGTCGACACTACGAAACGATGGTTGATGCGCAGCCCGGGCACTGGCTGCGCGAGATCGCGGAGGCGGTCCAGGGCCGGCCCCGGGTCGAAGCCGTGTGGGCCTCCCGTGGCGTCGACCCATTCGTCGACGGGAACGTCGAGGTCGTAGACCTCGGCCAGGTGCTGGACCAAGGCGGGGTTGATCATGATCCCGTCGCCCAGCACGATCTCGAAGTCCTCGACACGGGAGCCGCGGGGAACGAGCGTGACATGGCGCATCACGACGGGGGCATTGAACTTGTACTTTGAGTCTTTTTCCGTCCACGAAGCGAAGCCGATCGCCAGGTGCGCCGTCTGAATTCCGCGTTCATTGTCGAGCTGTTCGGCCTTCGACCGGATCGACCTCGCTCGGCGGCGTGCGTCAGCGAGGACCTCGTGGTCACGAACCAGGCTGGAGAGTCGGGTGGCCCGACCGGCCAGAAGCTGAGCTAAACCAGACGGGTGGGCTCCAGAGAGATCGATGCTGCCATCACGCGAATCCCGGAAATGGAGCATAGTGTCGCGGCCGCCCAGCTGGGCGGCCTGCTGTTTCCACTCGGCATAGACATCGTCGAGTTCTGGGAACTGATCGTCAACAACGGAATCTGGCACAATTCGACCCTAACGAGAAATTTCACTTAATAGTTGCTGGCACACCGTGAAACATCCAGGTTTCTTCTACGCTACACTGGGTGGTCGTGGTTGAAGAAGACCACAACGCCCCCGTAGCTCAGGGGATAGAGCACCGCTCTCCTAAAGCGGGTGCCGGCAGTTCGAATCTGCCCGGGGGCGCAGAAGCAGTCACACGTCAGCTTGTTCTCGTGCTCACCTTTGCGATGCCGGATCCCGCCTGCATCGGCTCGTGGCCGTGCAGGCGGGATCCAGTAGGAATCATCGAGTGATCACAGTTCCTTCGCCACGGCCTTCACAGCCCCGGCTCAGGAACCTCGCCCTCGTGTCGACGTTTGTTGTGGTCGCGGGTGACACGCACAACCATGGTCGGGCACTGCGAGTACGGCAGCACTGACTGCGAGGTCGAACCAAGGAGCAACCCGGCAAAGCCTCCACGACCGCGAGAGCCGATGACAAGCACCTCGGCGGTGTCAGAGGCACGAACGAGCACCTCGGCAGGCTGGCCGTCGAACAGGGTCCAGGTGACATCGAGGTTCGGGTACTCGGCCTGCAGGTGCTGTTTAGCCACGACGAGTTTATCGGCACCCTCATTGACCAGCCGTTCGAGGTCCGCGGTGCTCGGCAGCCATTCCGGCCCGATGACGGTAGTGGTGATGACGGCGACGATGTGCAGCGGTGATCCCCGGCGCACGGCCAGCCGAGCGGCCTTCCACAGTGCCGGGGACTCGGCGCCGAGGGAGTCGACGCCGACGACAACTTTGCCGTCGAAGCGCAGTCCCTCGATGGCCTCAACATTCGGATCGGGCTCGTCGACGACGATGCCGTCCTGGCGAATGGGCCGTGAGGAGGTGGGGTGCGCGGTCTTCTCCACGTCGGACTCCCACGAGGCCGGAACGACGACGGTCGGGCAGGCGGAGTGGGCTGGCAGGGCGCTGGAAACGGTACCGAGCAGGCGCCCGGCGAATCCGCCTCGACCGCGGGAGCCGACAACGGCCAGGCTTCCCGACTTCGATTCGTCGATGAGGACACCGGCTGCGTCACCGATTTCAATGACGGCTTCGACTGGCACACCAGCGGCCTTGACCTCGGCCGCGGCTTCCTTGAGTGTATTCGTCACTGCCGCACGGATCGACGTGTCATCGATCGGAACGTAGGAGACGTCGATCGCGGCCGCAGCCACGCTGGGGATCGTGTAGGCGCCGACCAGACGGATCGACTTGCCCAGAGATCTGGCTTCCTGGACTGCCCACGCCAGTGCATTGCGACTGGGCGGTGAACCGTCGATGCCTACGATAACGGCGTCGGGTTCCCCTGCGGGTGATGTATCGGCGTTCCGGGTTCGGTCCTGCTCACTCATCGCAAGCTCCTCATCTTGAAGCGAACTTCTCTCGTGTCCACCCTAAGTCAGAATCGATCGGCGGCCTGAGCCTATGTCACATCGTTATCCGAAGTGGGCCACAGTATGGACATCACGACAGGGAGTAAGAGCGGTGTCCGTTTCAGGCTGCTCTGGACAGCTCCAGAAACGGACGCCACTGCTCGACCGGTTTGTCGATCCCGCGCATCCAAAATTGACCGGGACGCGGCTCCTGAGGTTGAACACTGAGCGTCCACCCGATCTCGGCCAGCGACCTGTTGCCCTTGCGGTTGTTGCACTCACGGCAGCAGGCGACGAGGTTCTCCCAACTGTTGAGTCCCCCACGCGAGCGCGGAACGACATGATCGACCGTCGTCGCAGGTTTCGCACAATAGGCACACCGATGGTTGTCCCGGCGCAGCACGCCGCGCCGGGAGAGGGAGACCCTGCGGTCATGTGGCGGCCGCACATAGCGTGTGAGCAGAATGACCGAAGGTTGGTCGAGGTTCAGGTGTTCGGATCTCACCGGAATATCCTCGGCGGCCAGGACTGTCGCCTTTCCCGTGAGCACCAGGACCACGGCCCTGGTGAACGGAACGATCGACAGTGGTTCATACCCGGCATTCAGCACGAGAGTCTTCATATCCCGCCCCTCATCTTCGTGTGAGTGTGACCCCGTCCGATCGACACGGGCCCAGGAAACGCAAAAGGCGCCGTGCCGCAGCACAACGCCTTGAAAGTAGGGGCAGACACAGATATGTGCTCCGCGCCAGAAGCTGGAGCGGCTATTCGCACTATCCGACTGCGGCCCATCTGATTTCCCATCACTTACGCCAACTCAATCCTAATAAGAGTAACGCCGACTCTCTCCTGTGACCGAATTCATATCGCTCGCGTCACGGATTCTTTCGTTGCCGTTCACCCTGCGGCGAGGTCCGCATCACTTCCTGCCCACCCGCAGCGGGATTGCGAGCCAAGCAGTACCGAGTCACCAGCCCGATCTGCTGTGGTGGGCATTTCAAACAGGAGGAGTGCGCCTAAGGCAATCGGATACACAAAAACTCCCCGTCTGACTCGAGGACCGTCGAGCCAGGCGGGGAGTTTCCGTGTGAACTGGATCAGAGAACGCGGATGAAGGTGACGTTGCCCATCCAGCTGTAGCTGCGCTTCGAGGTGCCTGAACCTGGGGAGCCGGCATCGTACATCTGTCCGCCACCGGCGTAGATGCCGACGTGGCCTGGGTGCCAGATGAGGTCACCGGGCTTGGCTTCCGACTGGGAGACGACCGTGCCGGAGGCCTTCTGTGCACCCGAGCTGCGAGGCAGGTTGACGCCGACCTTGCTGTAGACCCAGGAGGTGTAACCGGAGCAGTCCCAGCCGCCCTGCGAGGTTCCACCGTAGACGTACGGGGTGCCGACGCCCTTGGCAGCCCAGCCGATGACCTGCTGAGCCTTGGAGCCGTCGATCGAACCGGCATTGTCAGACCCGGAGTCTTTGCTCTCGCTCTTGTCTGACTTGCCCTTGTCGCCGGAATCCGAGGAACCGGCGGTTGCGGAATCGGAGGAACCGGCGGTTGCGGAATCGGAGGAACCGGCGGAGTCGCCTGAAGTGTCTTCGGCGGTCTCGACGGGTTCCGGCTTGGGTGCAGGCTTCGGAGCAGCTTTGGCGGTGACGGTCTGAACGTCGGCGTTGAAGGAGGAGTCCTGCTTCTTGTCCTTGTCCTTGGATTCGTCGCCAGCAGTGACGGTCGCCGTCTGGTTCTCGAACTCAACCTGTGTCTGAGCCTCTGACTCGGCGGAGACTGCGACGTTGTCGTCGGCTCCCTGTCCTGCTGCCGGAAGAACGGCTGCGGTGAGCAGACCACCGCTGGCAGCAACAACGGCTGCACGGCGTCCGAAGACGGCGGAGTTGGCATTCAGGATTTCGGTCAGTTCGGTCAATGGGGTCTTGACCTTGGCTTCAGCGGCGCGGCGGCCATGCTGCTTAATTGCCACGTTTTCCTCTCGTCACCTATTGGAAGAATCCCAACCGCCACTTCCGGTCCTCAGAGATTTCACATCGAGCGTGGCGTGCGGCTCTCGGTGCAAAGTCGTCACTTTCGTGAACGACCTCCACAACTGTAACCAATCAGTGACCGATTGTCACGTTTCTGTCACGAACGGCGGGGGCCACCCCGGAGGTTTCCCATAAACATGCAGGTCAGGGCCCCTATATTTATCGAAATGTTCGTAACATTTGCTCGTTATACAACACGGTCCAGGGGGTGATCTACCACTCCCTGGACCGTGTTCAATACCAATTTGTAACAAATCGATGCTGGTCGAGACCATCGGTCGTGACCGAACTGTCTTGCCAGCGATTCTGCCGACGAGGCGTACTTTTGACGAGGCTTACTTTTGACGACTTAGATTCAAATCGTCAAGGCAACACCTCTGGTTTTCGGGTGGTGAGGTCGTGCTGGGCCTCGAGCGGTGTTCGGAAGCTCAAACACTTTCGGGGTCGGGTGTTGAGCTCATGAGCAATGACGTCGAGAGCTGATTGGTCGTAGGCCCCGAGGTCGGTCTTCTTCGGCAGGAATTGTCGCGTCAGCCCGTTGGTGTTTTCGTTCGTTCCTCGTTGCCAGGGGCTGCGCGGGTCGGCGAAGAACACCTCGACACCCGTGCTTTGGCTGATGGCCTCGTGCTCGGCCAGCTCCATCCCTCGATCCCACGTCAGTGTCCTGACTCGTCTTCGGACCTGATTGTGATGGTTGAGGCGGTTGATGAGCTGGTCTTTGACGCAGGCAGCGTCGCGACCGGGCGTGGCGACGAGATCGAGAACGCGGGTGGCTCGGTCGACAAGGGTCGCCACCTGGGTGGTGTTCGGCCCCAGGATGAGATCGCCTTCCCAGTGGCCGATTTCGCTGCGGTCTTTCGCTGCCTCGGGGCGGTCGTCGATGGAACGCGCATTCTTGATCTGAGACCGCCACTGCCCGCGCGTGGTGTAATGCTTGCCGTGGCGTATCGGTCGGTGACGGCGCAGATTGTGGTGGATATTGTGCGGCAGGGCTTTACGTCCTGAGTTGAGGTAGACGCCGCGATAGATGGCTTCGGCGCTGATGTGCATTCGCCGATTCTCGGGGTAGTCACGGTCAAGGCGTCCGGCGATTTGTTCGGGCGACCACCAGTGCTTCAGCCGCTTGGACACGTAGTTACACAGGGCTGGATTCCTCTGTAATTTCAACCGCTGGGGTCGGCCTCTTCGCCGTTGCGCGCGGTCATTGGCATCAACGGCTCGGTAGGAATTCACCCCCTTGTTGCGGGTGATTTCGCGGCTGATGGTCGATGGAGCCCGGTCCAAAGCCAATGCGATCCTCCGAATGGAGGTGCCGGCTGCGATGCCGCGGGAGATTTCCTCGCGTTCGGCCAGCGTCAATGATGCCGTTCCCGGACGAGGGGTGGGGTAGTAGATTCCGCCGCGGGGTTTCAGGATGGAGAATACTGATCCCGGCGGTACTTTGACGCTGCGTGAAATGTGGCTGAAAGAGTGACCGTCCTTCCACAGCTCCCAGACTCTTCGGCGTTCTTCTTCGGGTAGGCCTGGTCGTCCAATCTTGGCCATGTTCGCCTCCTGGCTGACGGGGTGTTGCACTCACGGTTTGAGTCTAAGGAGGCTTACTTCTTGACGGGGCGCACCTCTCGACGAGGCTTACTTCTTGTAGGCGAATACGTGCGAGGCTGTGTCCAGCGGCAGATCGAGCACGTCCTGCGCACCGGGGACCTGGACCGTGATGTACTCACCGTTGCGGGAGATCTCGACATCACTCTCGGGTAGGACACCGGCGACCTGGAACTGCTGCAGCAGATGGATGTCGACCTGCAGAGGTTCTGCCAACCACGCGATCCGCAGCTCCTTCGCCCCGTCGCGAGCCACAGCGGTCGCCAGATCGACGACTTCGGTGCCTGCCGCCAGTTTTCCACCGATCACGTCAAGGCCGGGGATCGGGTTACCGTACGGGCCCGAAGCGGTCTCGGGCAGCAGCGTGACGAGTTTGCGTTCGACCTGCTCGCTCATCACGTGTTCCCACCGGCAGGCTTCGTCGTGGACGAGTTCCCACTCGAGTCCGACGACATCGGCGAGGAGCCGTTCGGCCAGCCGGTGCTTGCGCATCACTTCGGTGGCGATCCGACGCCCCTCGGCTGTCAGCTCCAGATGACGGTCGTTGCTCACGTGCAGCAGTCCGTCACGCTCCATCCGCGCCACGGTCTGTGAAACGGTGGGACCGGAGTGATCCAAACGTTCAGCGATCCGAGCGCGCAACGGCACGATCGACTGCTCCTCAAGCTCGATGATCGACTTGAGGTACATCTCAGTTGTATCAATGAGGTCGTTCACTTCAGACCAGCCACTCCACTCTTCGTCTTCAGGCCCATTCGACCGTTTCAGGCGTTCTCAGCATCAATCCTATCCCGCGTACAGCCAATCACGTGCGTTCAACCAGCGCTGACGTCTACCGCCCTGGGCGCAGTGAAGAGTTCCCACGCGCCACATCCGGGTTCGTGGGCGCCACAGATCAACCCATTTCGCCCTGAACATCGGCTCATGTTCCCCGACTCCCGCAGTCGGTGCATTGACCATGCCACTGCCTGCCCCGCGTAACGCTTGAAGTGAGACGAATATTTCGCCGCGTCCTGAACTCGGACGAGCCCGCATTCAGGGGTAGAGACGAACCGGATTCCACGCGGCTGCCTGCGACAGATCCGCGGGCTCGTGACTGCCATCGGCACGACGGAACTCCCATCGGTCATGGAATCGGTTCTTCTGTCCCTGCCAGAACTCGATCTCGAAGACGCGGACCCGGAATCCGCCCCAATGTTCGGGGCGGGGCACATCCTTGTCCACGTACTGTGCCCGGGCGGCGTCGTATTCTGTCTGCATCTGCTCCCGCCCACTGACGGGCTGGGACTGCTTCGACACGCTGGCCGCGATCTGGGATCCATGGGGGCGGACGGCGAAATACGCGTCCGAGTCCTCGGGGGCAACCACCTCGGCGAGGCCCCTGATCCGGACCTGACGTTCCATGTCCTGCCAGGGAAAGTTCACGGCCACCCGAGGGTCGGCACGCAGCTGACGGCCCTTGGCGGAGTCGTAGTCGGTGAAGAACATGAACCCGGTTTCGTCGATGCCCTTGAGCAGGACGATCCGCGAGGACGGACCCCATTCGTCGAGGGTCGAGACCGTCATCGCGTTCGGCTCGCGGACGTGGGCCGCGGCTTCGTCGTACCACTGTCGAAACAGCGCGAGCGGCGAGACCTCGGGACGGTCGAAGGTCGGGGATTCGTAGGACTTCCGTGTCTGCGGCAATCGGTCGACTGGCTCACTCATACCCTCACTCTACGGTGAGCCGGTGGCACGCGTCACCGCATCGCTGATGCGAGGAATCACTGGTGCGAGGAATCATCCGCGTGACTGCCAGACACGACTCGATCCGACCCTGACATGTCTCTACATGACGATGCCGGTCATCGGGTACAGGCGGGTGCGTCGTAGAATGTCGAGCGTGACTGCCACGAAGATAACGATCCCAGACGAACTCCTACCCGCCGACGGACGATTCGGAGCCGGTCCGGCCCGCATCCGCAGAGCCCAGATCGAGGCGCTGAACTCCGCCGCCTCCGATGTGCTGGGCACCAGCCACCGCCAAGCGCCTGTGAAGAAGCTGGTCGCTCGCATCCGCACCAGCCTGGCTGAACTCTTCGACCTGCCCTCCGGCTACGAGGTGGTCCTGGGCAACGGCGGATCCACCGCCTTCTGGGACGTCGCCGCCTTCGGGCTCGTGCGTGAACGGGCCGCACACGCAACCTTCGGTGAATTCGGTCAGAAGTTCGCGAAGGCCACCGATGAGGCCCCACACCTGCAGGATTCCCTGATCCTCACAGCCGAACCCGGCACCTCTGCCATCCCCTCCCCCGCATCCTTCGCCGAGGCGACCGGAAACTCTGATGGCGCACCCGATGTCTATGCCTGGCCGCACAACGAAACCTCAACCGGCGTCGCAACCACGATCACCCGTCCCGAAGGCATCGACGATGACGCGCTCGTCGTCATCGACGCCACATCCGGTGCCGGTGGTCTGCCTGTCGACATCACCGCGACCGACGTCTACTACTTCGCACCGCAGAAGAACATGGGTTCCGACGGCGGCCTGTGGGTGGCGATCATGTCTCCGAAGGCCATTGCTCGCGCCCAGGAGATCAAGGATTCCGGACGCTGGATCCCCGCGTCCTTGGATCTTGTGACCGCGATCGAGAACTCCCGCAAGGACCAGACCTACAACACTCCTGCCGTGACGACCTTGGTCCTCCTGGCCGAGCAGATCGAATGGATCAACGGCAACGGCGGCCTCGAGTGGGCCACCGCCCGCACTCGTGAGACCTCCGGTTTCGTCTACGACTGGGCCGATGCCACCGAGGTGGCTCATCCCTTCGTCGAGAACCCTGATGATCGCTCGTCAGTCGTGACCACCATCGACTTCGACGATTCGGTCGATGCGGCCCTCGTCGCGTCTGTGCTGCGCAACAACGGCATCGTCGACGTTGAGCCCTACCGCAAGCTGGGCCGCAACCAACTGCGCATCGCAACGTTCGTCTCCGTCGATCCCGACGACGTCAAAGCGCTGCTGGCGAGCATCGACTTCGTCATCGACGCCCTGGCCTGAAGCCTCCTCAGCAATTCGAGCACCCCGCACCGTCAGTGCCGAAACCACCCTTTGCAGGGGTTGTTTTCGGAACGGACGGCGCGGGGTGCACTACTGTCTGTAGGCGAAGCGGCCGACAGGAGGACGTGCGAGTACCGGTGCGTGTGCTGCGCGCGTGATGCGGCCCTCAGCACTCGCGTGCCCTCAGCACTCGCCTGTCCTCAGCCTCGGTGCACCCTCAGTGCTCGCTTGCCCTCAGCCGAGGAAGTGGATGAGAGTTCCGATGCCGAAGGTGATCGCGGCCAGCAGGGCGAGTAGGAACTCGATGGCGGTGCCGAGGCCGATCGCTTTGAGTGATTCCCAGCTGGAGTCCCACGCTTCCTTGGCTTCGTGCAGCCGCATGTGTTCGGCGAGGTAGAGGCCGACGATGAAGCCGATCGGCAGGCCGATGACGGGAATCACGAAGAACCCGATGATGCCGAGGCCACCGGCCAACAGCACAGACTTGTTGGGGACTTCCATCGCCTTGAGCTTTCTGCCCGTGAGCACCAGGGAGGCGCTCATGCCACCCGCGACGAAGACGGCGACGATAGAGAAGACGATCCAAGCCATCGGCCCCCCGATGACGATCGCCCACACCAGCACGGCCACCGCGATGAGGATGGATCCCGGCAGCACGGGCAGGATGATGCCGAGACAGCCGATGAGGATCACCAGTCCGACCAGCACCGAGGTGAGAATGTCCGCGTTCACTGTCTGTCCGATCTGTTGGTCATGGGTCTATTGATATTAGGCGACCAGGTTCCGCGCCGCGCTCAGGATGGCAGACGACTGCCGGCCCGGTTCTCAGGGCCGACCGTGATAGCTCAGGTGAAGGCGGATGCGAGATCTGGGGTCATAGCTTAAGCGCAGGTTCTTCGACACGATCATCCACACCAGACCGACACCGAAGGCGATGATGCCCGAGGCGGCTCCGACGCCCATCGCCATCCGCGGTCCGTACATATCGGCGACCCACCCTGCCAGCGGGGCACCGATGGGAGTCCCGCCCAAGACGACGGCCGCGTAGATCGCCATGACCCGACCCCGATAGTGCGCGGGAGTCGTCGTCTGCACATAGGCATTGGCCGAGGTCATCATCGTCAGCGACGCGAAGCCGACCAGCATCAGCGAGGCCGCGAAGACATAGTAGTTGGGTATCAGAGATGCTGTTCCGACTGCGAGGCCGAATCCGCCTGCCGCGCCGAAGATGAAACGCAGCCTCGGCTTCTCCCGTTTCGCCGAGATCAGCGCCCCGGTGACTGAACCGATCGCCATGACGGAGTTGAGCAGACCGAAGCCGCTGGCATCCTTGCCGAACTCGATCTTGGCCATGGTGGCGGTGTAGATGTTGAAGTTGAATCCGAAGGTCGCGACGATGAACAGGACGAGCAGCACGATCGCCACATCGGGACGTCGTCGCAGGTACTTGAATCCGCCCAGAATCCCGCCCGTACCCCGGCGCCCCGAGGGGTGCAGCCGGGTCTGATCCAAACGGATGAGCACCGTCAGGGTCGCAGCGAACCCGAGCCCGCTGATCAGGAACACCGGTCCGGCGCCGATGAGTGCGGTGAGGATTCCGGCGACGGCGGGACCGATCATGCGGGCACCGTTGAATGATGCGGAGTTGAGGCTGACCGCGTTGGGAAGCAGTTTCTCACCGACCAGCTCAGAGACGAAGGCCTGCCGCGAGGGGTTGTCGAGGGTGGCTAGGATGCCCAAGGCCAACGCAGTCATGTAGACGTGCCAGAGGACGATGACGTCGGTGATGACGAGCACGAACAGGAGCAGGCCCACGGCACCCAACAGTGTTTGGGTGACCATGAGGAGTTTGCGCTTGGAGAACTTGTCGGCGATCGCTCCCGCGAAGGGGAACATGATGAGCTGTGGGCCCATCTGCAGCGCCATGGTGATGCCCAGCGCCGAAGCGTTGTTGTTCGTCAGGTAAGTGAGGACGATCCAGTCCTGGGCCGTCCTCTGCATCCACGTTCCTGTGTTCGAGATCAGGGCACCGGCGAACCAATGTCGGTAGTTCGGTTCAGCCAGTGACCGGAACGTGTGCGCCATCGACTGGGTCAGCCCTCCTGGAACTCGAGTTCGCCGGCGGAGTAGTCGTCAACGACGGCCTCGGCAGGATCAGTGCTCTGCCGGCTGACGTCGGTCTCCGAGTGGGCTCCGCAGCCGAAGTCGAGTGCGACGACCTTGCCGTCGGCCGGAGACCAGCCGTTCGCGCAGACCCCGAACTTCTGCCGCAGCGATCCGGCCAGCGGCATGAGGTACCCGCAGCTGGAGCAGTGGGCCGATGCCTTCGCCGCGAAATCCGTTTCCGCACCGGTCTCCGATTCAGCCCACCTGGTGGCCGCCGAAGAGATGCCTTCGGGAGAGAGCACCCGGCGGCGGCCGAGCCCGAACTCAAAATTCGGGATCTCGTCCAGGTTGCCGTCCGAGGTCTCTTCGACCTGTTCGAAGCCCTGCTGCAGGTTCGGATCGTCCTCGACCTTAGGCAGAGTGTCGCGTGGAGTCAGATCGCCGGGTTCAACACGCTGATCCCAGGGAACCCATTCCGGTGCGACGAGCGAATCGGGGCCGGGCAGCAGTGCCGTCTCGCAGACCGTGACCTTCTTCGCCCGAGGAGCACGAGCGAGGACTGCGACCCAGCGCCAACCGCGGTAGATCGGATCGGTGCACGCGAAGTAGTGGGTGACCAGGCGGGTGCCCTCGGCCAGAGTGCCCAGGTGGTCACCGATCACAGAAATGCCGGCAACCTCGGCGATGGCTGAACGCGCGGTGTCGATGGCTGCGGCCAGCTGTGCGTCGAGGACGACCTTCTCGGAGTTCGCCCGCGAAGCCTTGGCCTGCTTCACCGGCGCCGCCGACTCAGCCTGGACCGGTGTCTCAGCCTGGGTCGGTGTCTCAGCCTGGGCCTCGACCGGTGTCACAGCAGCCGACGCCGCCTCTGCGGGCGCAGGGTCGTTCCTCGGCTCGGCACTCTGGCCGGCCAACCATTCACTGAAGAGTGATGACATCAGGACTCCAAATCGTCGGCAATTGCCCGCAGCAATGAGGCTACCTTGTTCCCGTGGGACGAGTCGGGGTAGCGGCCGTGCTGCAGTCCGTTGTTGAGGTCATCGAGTACTTTGATGACATCTTCAACCATAACTGCCATGTCTTCGGCCGGACGTCTGCGAACCTTCGCAATCTTGGCCGGGGCGGAGAGCAGCCTGGCCTTGAGGACCTGGGCTCCGCGACGGGAATCGACCACGTCGTAATCGAGGCGGGTGCCCTTGGTGACTTCAGCGTCCTCGGGCAGGACTGAGGAGTGGAGGAAGGCCTGAGAGCCGTCCTCGGCGATGACGAAGCCGAAGCCCTTATCGACGTCGAACCATTTCACGCGTCCGGTTGGCATGGTGTCCTTTCCTGGTGATGCTCGTAGTTGGTGATGCTGATAACTGGTGATGCTCGTATTTGATGATGCTCGTACTCGGTGATGCTCGGTGGTGCATGGCCTCAGGATCAGCGACCATCGTTTCGGTCACCGACGCTTTCGTCCGGCTGCATCGACGCGGCCCGAAATCCGATCCGAGGTTCGATTCGGCGGTGTGGTCGTGTGCCTTCTCAGCGGCCGGGCTGCAGCCGGAACGGTGCGCCGTCCACATCATGGCCGCTCGAATCGCCCTGAGTGCCGACGTTGGCTGTGGCCGGCCTCGGCGCGACGCTGTCTTGGTGAGTGTGTGCCCGATGCTGACTTCGCGACCATACCGCGGCGAGACGATCGCCTCGGTGGAAGTGCGTGTGCCGATGACAGCGACCGTGGCCGACTTTCAGCTCTGGCCCACCTCAGTCTGTCTGCGTCTCAGTGCTGCCCTGACCAGGGCCAGCGCGACCAAGGCGAATGCGATCGGGAGGAGGATCATCGGCAGGTATGTCAGCAGGTGCGAGGGGGCGTAGCCCATCCAGGCCTGGCTCAGTACGCCGATCAGCGCCACTGCACCGACAAGGGCGGCGGCAACGGCTACGACGACGATGGTGGTGTCGACACGCTGGGCTGACAATGCTCGTCCTTTCCGAGATCTCCAAAGCTCTTCTGCCCATCTATTGTAACCCTCACGCTAAACTGAACAGCGATGTCAATGACCTTCAGCCAATGGCTGTCCCACAGTTCCGATACCGACTTCGAGTCCCTCGTCCGGACCCGTCGCGATCTCCTCCAACCCGAGTCCCCGACGATCCCTTCGCTGGCCGCGGCTGCTTCCTCGCGAATCGGCGTCTCCCGGGGTATCGAAGCACTGACCTCAGCCCAGCTCGACGTCTTCATCGACTTGGCCAAGTCCGCGCGCACCTCGGCGGACATCAACGTGGGTGAGAATCGTCATATCGACAACACCCGCGCCGAGGTGGTCCTCCCCCGACTGCGCGACCTGGGTCTGGCCTGGCCCTCGTCTGAAACCACCTGGCGGATCCAGTCGGAGGCCATCACACTGCTGCCCACCTCGGCGGCCGAATCCGCCCGGGCACATCCGTGGCAGGCGGCGTCCGAGCTCGACTCGAGTATCGAGGCGATCCCGACGA
Organism: Brevibacterium sp. CBA3109; assembly: GCF_040256645.1. Taxonomy (NCBI): domain Bacteria; kingdom Bacillati; phylum Actinomycetota; class Actinomycetes; order Micrococcales; family Brevibacteriaceae; genus Brevibacterium; species Brevibacterium koreense. The sequence continues at coordinate 2,997,234 of NZ_CP158281.1, forward strand.
CACTCATCCACAACAGCGAACGAGCCGCCGTGGCAGAGGTGATCTCCTCCCTGCGTGGACTCGTCGATGAGCTGGCGAGCTCACCGATCTCCCGTCTGACCAGCGGCGGCATCTCCAAACGAGACGTCACCCGGATCGGGAAGACCATCGACCTGGGACTCCAACAGACGATCACCCTGCTGCTGGCAGCGAAGTCGTTGCGCCTCATCGGCGTGCTCGACGACCCATTGGATCCTCAATGGACGGCCAGCGACGACGCAGCCGATGTCCTCGAAGGCGACAGGGCGCAGCTGTGGGCGGCATTGATGACCTCCTGGCTGCGCGAACCCCTCGACGTCACCCAGCTGGCAGCCGGGGCGAGTGCCAACGAACGCCTCACCGTCCTCGCGTCTCCGAAGAAGTCCCTGTTCAAGGGGTTCAGTCAGTCGCAGCCGACGATGCCTCTACTGCGCTTCACCATCCTGGAGATTCTGCACGACATCGGACACGGATCCTCGCGCTCCGCCGAATGGATTCACGCGCAGGTCCTTGCCACCCACCCCCTCATCCCGGCACACGATTTCGCGATGACCGAAGCGATCCTGCACACCACCGGTGCTTTCGGCCTGGCGACGACCCCCCTGCAGAATTCCGGACACTTCGGGCCCAGCAGGTTCGGCGTCCTCCTCGCCAGGAGACTGCGGTCTGCGATGAGCGCCCAGGCCGCCCACGATCCGTCGATCGCACCGGTGAACTTCAGCCTCGAAAGCCTCGAGGTGCCCACCGATGTCGTCGACGCGGTCCGGCTCGGACTCGTCGATGAGGTCGAGACCGTGCTCATCCAATCCGACCTCACGGCGGTGGCGACCGGACCCATCGAGCCCAGAGTCCATCACATCCTGCGCAGGTTCGCCGTCGTCGAGGCGCGCGGGCAGGGCACCGTATACCGCATCGACGCCACCACGATCGAAGCGAGCATGCAGGCCGGCATCAACGCCGAAGACGCCTTGGCTCAGCTCGCTGAGATCAGCGCCGAAGCCCTGCCGTCGACGCTGAGCTTCCTCGTGCAGAACACGGCCTCGAAGCTGCGCCGTGTGCAGGTTGCCGGTGCCCGTGCCGTCCTCGTCGTCGACGATCCCGTCGACCTCGACGTCATCCTCTCCGACCAGGCCATGCTGCCGGCCGGCCTGGAACGTCTGGCACCGACCGTGGCGGTCGGTCAGCTGGGCCCCGAACGCACCATGCACCTGCTCGAGTCCGCCGAGCACCACGCCATGCTTCACTCACCGTCCGGGCCGGTGCGCAAACGCAAGGTCATCACTCAGGCCGAGCCGGAGGTGCATCTGCGCAAGCGCGCACGGGTCGACGATGCCCACCTCGACGACTACATCCGCATCCTCCGCTCCCCCGGAGCCCGCGCGGCCCCAGCCACGAGCACGGACGAGCCCCTGGGACACATGGATCGACTCCGGGAAGCCGCCGGAGCAGGCCAGCAGGTCACGATCACGCTCGCCGACTCGCACGGGAAGGAACGCCTCATCGACATGCTCCCGGCCACCGTCAACGGTGGGCGCGTGCGCGGCAAGGTCAAGACCACCGGCGCCGAGGCGTCCCTGTCGATCGCGCGCATCGTCAGCGTCGATGTGGTGGAGGAACAATCCTGAGGACACAGACGTTGTCCCCTTCGAAGTCACCTCGGCGTGGAAAGAAGCAGGAACACACATGAACGGTCCGTTGATCGTGCAGTCCGATCGGACTGTGCTGTTGGAATCGGGGCACCCCCTGGCCGTCGAAGCGGCCGTGGCGATCGCGCCGTTCGCGCAGCTCTCGCGAACACCGGAGTACATCCACACGTACACGATCACCCCATTGGGGCTGTGGAATGCCCGTGCCAGCGGACATGACGCGGAGTCCGTCGTCGACGTCCTCCTCGAGTTCGCGAAATATCCTGTGCCCCACGAACTGCTCGTCGACATCGTCGACATCATGGACCGCTTCGGAGTCCTCACCCTCGTCGACAATCCGATTCACGGACTGACCCTGACCTCCTCGGACACCGATCTGCTCGCCTCGCTCATCAGCCAGCCGGACCTTGTGGGCAAGTTCGGCAAATCCCTCGACGCCGAATCCGTCCTCGTCCATCCTTCGGAGCGCGGTGAGCTCAAGCATGCGCTGCTGCAGCTGGGTCATCCTGTCTCCGACCATGCCGGCTATGTCGACGGAGAGGCCCACGAGATCGCTCTGTCCGATGATGCCCATGGCGGACAGTGGCATCTGCGCGACTATCAGAAGGAAGCGATCGACCACTCCTTGAGCGGTGAGTCCGGCGTCGTTGTCCTGCCCTGCGGGGCGGGCAAGACCATCGTCGGAGTGGCCACGATGTCGCGGGTGCAGACGACGACGCTGATCCTCGTGACGAACTCCGTTGCCGCCAGACAGTGGAAGGACGAAATCCTTGCCCGCACCTCGCTGACCGAAGACGAGGTCGGTGAGTACTCGGGGTCGATGAAGGAGATCCGACCGATCACCATCGCCACCTATCAGGTGCTGACCACCCGCCGCAAGGGCTCCTACCTGCACTTGGAACTCCTCGACGCCAAGGACTGGGGACTTGTCATCTACGACGAGGTCCACCTCCTGCCGGCGCCGATCTTCCGCCTGACCGCTAGCCTGCAGGCCCGGCGGCGGCTCGGACTCACGGCCACCTTGGTCCGCGAGGACGGGCGCGAGGACGAAGTGTTCTCCCTCATCGGGCCCAAACAATACGAGGTGCCGTGGAAGGAACTCGAACGCATGGGCTACATCGCCACGGCGTCCTGCCACGAGATTCGGGTCCGCCTCGACGGCGGAACCCGCACAGCCTATGCCCGCGCCGACGGTGAGGACCGGTACCGACTCGCGGCCACCTCGGATGCGAAGCTGCCGATCGTGCGGCAGCTCGTCGCCGACCACCCCACTGCACAGATCCTCGTCATCGGGCAGTACCTCGATCAGCTCGAGGAGATCGGTGCCGGCCTCAATGCTCCTGTGCTGACCGGGCAGACACCTGAATCGCAGCGCCAGGAGCTGTTCCGTGATTTCCGCTCCGGTCAGATCCCCGTACTTGTGGTGTCGAAGGTCGCGAACTTCTCCGTCGACCTGCCAGCCGCCTCGGTGGCGATCCAGGTCTCCGGCGCCTTCGGCTCCCGGCAAGAGGAGGCCCAGCGTCTGGGTCGGATCCTGCGGCCGAAGGAGGACTCCGGTTCCGCGACGTTCTACACGGTCGTTGCCGCAGACACCGTCGACGAGCACTTCGCTGCCCAGCGCCGCCGCTTCCTCACCGAGCAGGGCTACAGCTACGACATCGAGGTGCGCTGACCACTGCTTGACGGCGCCGAACGGTGGCGGGAATTCAGTTGGGCAACCTTTCAGGCGCTGGGCAACCTCGCTAAGGGTTGCTCAGCCTGGCAAAGAGAAGCACCCGAGGGGGTGCCCAAGCCGTTGGTGGTTCCGAGTGTCTCAGACCTCGGCAAGCTCCTCGGCTCTGACTACGACCTCGCGGGAGGCGACCCGGCGGGCCAGACGCGCCTCGCCCCATTTGATGAAGCCGACGCCGCCGAGGATGAACACACCACCGAAGAGCTGGATGGGTGCCGGCATCTCGAACAGCACGAGCCAGGCCACGATGACGGAGAACGGGACCTCGACGAGGTTGACGAAGGAGCCGACCGTCGCCCCGATGTAGCGCAGTCCGAGAATGCCCGTGATGTAGGCACCGACGGTGAAGACGACGATCATCGCCATGGGCAGAATCCACGAGACCTGGTAACCGCCGAAGTCGACGTCGGCCGCGACAGCGCCGGAAGGCATGACTCCCGTCAGCACGATGAGCGACATCGCCAAGGCCCCGACCCCCATGCCCAGCCCGGTCAGTGCGACCGGTGGGACGTTGATGGAGTCCTTCGCGGAGACAAGGAAGTAACTGGCCAGGCAGACGGCAGCGGCGAGTGCCATGACGACACCGAAGATGCTGATGTCGGAATTGCGGAGGTTGAGGATGAGCACGAGCCCGATCATCGAGACCACCACACCGATGAAGGTCACCGTGGCGGGCCGAGTCCGAGTGCGTGCCCAGATCCAGAACACGATGAGCATCGGCGCCGTCATCTCGAGCAGAAGTGCCACCGCCACTGTGAGGTGTTCGACGGCAACGAAGTAGAAGCCCTGCACGCCAGCCATCGACACCAGCCCGTAGGTGAGCACGGTCTTCCAGTTCCGACGCACCTCGTCCCAGCGCCCGCGCAGAGCGATGAAGCTGGGGATGAGCAGCAGAACGGCCGAGCCCGCCAAGCGGATGAGTACGACGGATCCGGGGGTCCACCCGATCTCATACATCGTCTTCGCGATTGGTCCGGAGACGGCGAAAAAGAATGCGGAGGCAAGTGTCAGCAGAAACCCCATGATGACGGTGCGATTCATTCTTGACCTCCTGAAACGTGTGCGGATGCGACGGTGGCCCGTGCCCTCGCCGAGGTGGTTGTGGTGTGTGGGTGTGAACCACAGACCTGTGGATGGTTCGATATGGCCGCGGTACTCGTTGCGTCTGAGCGGTGCGCGGTGCACGTTGCGTCTGTGCGATGCTCAGTGCGCGGTGCGTCTGCGTGGTGCGATTCGGCCCGAGATGCAGCCGAGTCCTCGCACGCGAAATGACAACTTCAGTCAGTATTTCCCACCGTCAGAAATGAGTCAAATGCATTTTGCCCCTTACGTGATGTGGCAGAATGTCACACACCATGACTTTTGCCTATGACATTCGCTCGAATCTCACCATGCTCGTGGATCTCCTCAATACCTCCGGCACCATTGCCGAGGCGGGAGATGAGCTGACGACAACCGCCGGACTCCACGGATTTGCTGCCCGGCACGACTTCTCCGGCCCCCTGGAGGCTACCAAGCCCGATGTCGAATCGACCCGGGAATTGCGCGAACGCTTCGCCGTCGCACTCAACGCCAGCGTCGACGCCCAGACCGAGAACGAGGCCGAAGCGAGGGAAGAAGGGGTCGTGAAAGCGGTGAATCTCACACTGCGCGAGGCCGGAGCGCTGCCGCAGCTGGTCAAGCACGGAGACTGGGACTGGCACCTGCACGCCGTGGGACAGGGCGCCAGCCTCGCCGATCGCGTAGCAGCCGACGTCGCACTCGTCCTCATCGATCTCATCCGCAGCGGAGACCTCGACCGACTCGGACGCTGCGCTGCAGAGGACTGCGACGCCTACCTGGCTGACTTCAGCCGCAACCGCTCGAAGCGCTTCTGTGATACCGGCAATTGCGCGAACCGCACACACGTGGCCGCATTCCGCGCGCGCCAGGCCGACTCCTGACTATCGGAGCAACCACCCGCCCGAACCGAGCGCAGTACAGCGCAGCGCACACCTCAGGAATCACAGGACCACCTCGGCGGACGATCTACCTGCGAACGAACTGTGTGGAAGCGCAAATATCCCTCAAATTGTTAGGCGATTCCTGAGAGTCCATGCGGCACTTCACCGCTCACAGGACTTTTCTGAGAGTTTTTTGGTGAGGTAGATCACAATCGCATTCAGGGAACTATCACGCAACTATCAGAGTCGAGCTTCAGACTGGATGCATGACTACAGCACACGATACCGACATCGAAGCCACACTCCTCGTTGTCGATGATGAGCCCAATATCCGCGAACTCCTCTCAACCAGCCTGCGCTTCGCGGGCTTCGACGTCGTCTCGGCCGCCAATGGAGCCGAAGCGCTTCGTCTGGCCGAGCAGACTGCCCCGGACCTCCTCGTCCTCGACGTCATGCTGCCGGACATGGACGGCTTCACCGTCACACGTCGCCTCCGCCAGATCGGCATGAACGCTCCGGTCGTGTTCCTCACCGCCCGCGATGACACCTCGGACAAGATCACCGGCCTCACCGTCGGCGGCGATGACTACGTGACGAAGCCCTTCAGCCTCGAAGAGGTCGTCGCCCGCATCCGCGCCGTGCTGCGTCGGACCCGCAGTCTCGAAGACGAAGAGAACGCCGTCATCATGGCCGGCGATCTCGAACTCGATGACGACACCCACGAGGTGCGCCGTTCGGGCATCCTCATCGACCTCTCCCCCACCGAGTTCAAACTGCTGCGCTACCTCATGCTCAACACGAACCGGGTGCTCTCGAAGTCGCAGATCCTCGACCATGTCTGGGAATACGACTTCGGCGGCGACACCGGAATCGTCGAATCCTACATCTCCTACCTACGCCGCAAGATCGATATCACGCCGGAGGCAGACGCCGCCGGACACCCCATCGAGATGGAGTGGACGCCGATGATTCAGACCAAGCGCGGAGTGGGTTACATGCTGCGCACACCGGAATCCAAGTAGTCGGACAAGCTCAGGCGCTAGATTACTCACGTGGCAAAAGAATCCCGTCCCACCCGACCCGGCTTCTGGGAAGAATGGTCGCTGACCACCAAGCTGCTGGCCATCATGATGCTGCTCATGCTGCTCGTTCTGTCCGGAACGAGTGCCTGGGTGCTCGAGAACCTCCGCGACAGCCTCGTCGAACGCACCGATGAGAGACTCATCAATGCTTCGGAGACCCTGGCCAAGCAGGCTTATCAGGATGTGTTCCAGCCTGCCCAGCTGCAGTCGGCTCCGTCGGGCAAGGACCAGTCAGCGGCCTCGGGCAAGGACAGCGACAAGGCGGATTCTTCACCCGGAACTCCCACCACCATCGATTCGCACTCGTGGGACGAGCTCAAGGGCCTCCTGCCCGGGGGCTTCTATGTCCAGTTCTATGACACGAATGGCAAGCCGATCAGCGACCCGGTGGCTCCCGAGCCGGAGAACCGCCCGATCCTGCCGACGATCGACGAATCCCAGGTCTACGAGCGCTCCGGTGAGCCATTCACTGTCGCAGGCACCAGCTCGAAATGGCGGGCACGGGCGATGAAGGTCCAGAACACGGACGTCCTCGTCTCAATCGCGGTGCCCTTCGACCGCGAGATCGACAACATCAACGAGCGCGCCCGCAATACGATGATCGGAATCGGGCTGCTGGCACTGGCCATGGTCGCTGGCGTCGGATACTGGGCGATCAACAACACGTTCCGGCCGCTGCGCGACATCGAAAAAACCGCCTCACGGATCGCCGCCGGTGACCTGAGCCAGAGGGTGCCGACATTCCCCCGCAACACCGAACTCGGTCGACTGTCTGGCGCACTGAATACGATGCTGGGGCGGATCGAGGATTCCTTCGACGGACAGACGCGGTCGGAGAAACGCATCCGCCAGTTCGTCTCCGACGCCTCACACGAACTGCGCACACCGCTGGTCACCATTCGCGGCTACGCCGAGCTCTACCGACAGGGTGCGATCACGAAATCAGATGACATCGGCGCAGCAATGGAGCGCATGGAGTCCGAAGCCAAACGCATGGGCGTCCTTGTCGACGACCTCGTCGTCCTCGCCCGCCTCGACGAACAGCGACCAGCCGAGATCGGTCCCATCGACCTCCACCGGATCGCCCGCGACGCCGCCGCAGACGCAGCTGCTCAAGCCCCCGACCGGGACATCAGCTTCATCGGGCTCGATGGAGAGGACGCGCAACCCGTACCGATGATCCGAGGATCGGAGTCGAAGATCCGCCAGGTCATCGTCAACCTCGCTGGCAACGCTGTTCGGCACACTCCCGAGCACACAGCCATCGAGTTCGCCGTCGGCGTCGTCGGAGGCCGCACCGAGGCGACTGCGGAGCCAACAGAGCCGTCGAATGGTCAGGACACCGGCGCAAAAACCGGAGCGAACAAGGCCACAACGAACAAGACTGCGGCGAAGGACAAATCCCGCGAACGCGGATTCGTCACCGGAGGCGTCCGCATCTTCCGCCGAGGCGACTCGAACGGCAATGATCAGAACGACGCTCAGGCGCCCACCGGGATCGTGCCGGAAATGACAGCAGCCGGGTCCATCACCGTCGACGAATCGCTGCGCGGATTCCCCAACGGGCGAGTCAGATTCGAGGTTCGCGACCACGGCGAGGGGATCGACCCCGAGGTCGTTCCCCGGATCTTCGAACGGTTCTACCGCCTCGACGTCTCCAGGACTCGCGACACCGGAGGGTCTGGCCTCGGGCTCTCCATCGTCAAGGCGATCGTGGAGAACCACCACGGTGCGATCACAGTGCACCAGACACCGGGCGGCGGTGCAACGTTCCGTATCGATCTGCCCATCTCAGAAACTGAAGACAGCGCTCCGGACGCACGAAAGGACGAGCGATGAGCAGCAACGACCCTAACAATCAGGGCAACAACTCCAACAACAGGGGACGGCACGGGGATCAGGACCACCGGACGTTCCCCACCGATGGCTCACGCGAATCCTCAGATAGCCCCCGCAACTCGACTGCAGGGTCCCAGGACCCCACGGACGGGTCACGGCGTTCTGCAGAGGTCCCACGCACTTTCCCGAACGGTTCGAATGGTCCAGCTCGGGTCAGTCCGCCGGTCGCACCCCCGGCACGCCCAAACACTCCATCGCAGGGTCAGAGTCAGAGTCAGAACCAGGCTCCGTGGCAAGGACAGGATCCGAGGCAGGGACAGAGGCGGGACACCGGCTTCGGCCCCCAGGGCCAGAATCCTCCTCAGATGCAGCCGACTCGTGCTCAGCCCCCTGTGGATCCGCCGACAGGGCACCCCGGACACCCTGGACAATCTGTACAACCTGGGCACTCCGGACAACCTGGGTATAGTCGCCCGCAGGCCGGACCCAACACACCCAGCGGGGCAGCCCAGACCGGCTCCAACTCCCCTGCTGACACGAACCCCTATGGCACTGCGTATTCTCAGGGAGCCGGTCAGACTGCTGCAGGTGCTGGCGCTGCAGCAGGTGTCGGCACTGCAGCAGGTGTCGGCACCGCAGCAGGTGCTGGCACCGGCACAGCCGCCTACCCTCACTTCGGCAATCAGCCGAACCAGGGCGGTTACCCCACACCGAATTCCACAGAATTCCAGTCCGCGCCCGGAGGCCCAGGTGCGCCTGGCGCGCCCGGGTGGTCAGGGCCGTACGGAGGCGAAGCCCCACCTCGGCGAGAGAAGCGAGGACCGGGCTGGGGAGCGACTATCGCCATCGCTGTGATCGCCGCTCTGCTGGGCGGAGGTGCGGCCTTCGGCGGAAGCTATGCGGTCAGCGCCCTCGGTGGAGAAGAGCCCCGCAAGGTCGCCGAACAGACCATTGAGACCCCGGATTGGACCGAGGTCGCGAAACAGACGTCCCAAAGCGTCGTCTCGATCCAGGTCGGCACCGATGGCCAGGTACAGGCGCTGGGCTCGGGCTCGCTCTACGACGACCAGGGACACATCATCACGAACAACCATGTGGTAGCCCCGGCGGACACACCCTCCGGTGAGATCTCGGTGACGATGAAGAGCGGTGAAACGACGAAGGCCGAAATCGTCGGCCGGGATCCGTCGACCGATATTGCTGTCATCAAGCTTGACCAGGTTCCCGACGGTGTCGAGCCTCTGCCCGTCGGTGACTCGAAGAAGATGAAGGTGGGAGATCCGGTGATGGCATTGGGCAACCCCCTCGGCCTCGCGGACTCGGTTACCACCGGCATCGTCTCAGCCCTCGACCGTCCGGTATCCACAGAGAATATCGGTCAGGACGCATCCTCGCAGGAGAAGGAGATGACGATCACGAACGCCATCCAGACGGATGCGGCGATCAACCCCGGCAACTCCGGTGGTCCGCTCGTGGACGGCGATGGCAACTTCATCGGCGTGAACTCCGCTGCGGCCTCGTTGAGCCAGGCCGGTGAGGGCGGTCAGTCGGGGTCGATCGGCATCGGATTCGCCATCCCCGCCTCGCAAGCCGTGATGATCGCCGACCAGCTCATCGCCAACGGCAAAGCACTGCATCCGTTCCTCGGGATCACGCTCACCGACGGACAGATCAACAGCGGCGGCACCACCCGAGGCAGCGCCAAGGTGCAGTCGGTGCAGTCCGGGTCGCCTGCAGACAAGGCAGGCTTCAAGGACGGCGACGACATCGTGTCCGTGGCTGGCACCAAGGTGAACAATGCGATCGCTCTGCGTGCACTCGTCCGTGCACAGTCGACAAGCGCTCCCGTTGACTTCACTGTGGTCCGCGGCGGCCAGGAGCAGACGTTGAAGACAACGCTCGTGCTGAAGTAGCAGGACTTGAGTGCAGATCACTGTGGATGACGATCTCACTCGTGCGTATAGGGGGTGTGGACAGCCGAGCGCTGTCCACGCCCCCTTTTTGTGAGCTTCTTCTGGCGCGAGCCAAACGCGATGCTGGGATGCATCCCGGTGTCTCGTCCCGAGCTCCGGTGCCCCGCCTTTAGGAGTAGTCATGAGTTTCGAAGTCGACGCCGAACGCGTCTCATCCGCAGCCGCCGCCACAGCAGGCACCTCCCGGACCCTCGTTGCAGAGTCCAACACGATGCTGAGGAATCTTCTGGCCCTGCAGGAGTGCTGGAAGGGAAGTGCGGCACAGAATTTCCAGACGGTCATCAATGAGTGGGAAGGCGCACAGAAGCAGCTGTTCGAATCGCTGAACTCGATCCACGCGGCCCTCAACACGGCCGCCGCGCAGTACTCGGAAGTTGAAGCCGCGAACTCCCGGCTTTTCGCTCCGTGAGCGTTGAGCAAGCGGCCTGTTGTTCCTGCCGAATCTCACCAGGGGTATCTGTTCGACTTCTATGTCCGCGTCTGGCAAATTGTCAGCCTTTGTTAGTAGGCTGATAGCGATAGTTCGCGGCGGTGCTGGCTAGGTTTCTCCAGGTTCGGAGACGATCGGCCAGCAGTGTCGGGTCAAGACCAATGCAGGAGTCTACTACGGATGAGCATCTTCCAAAGGATCGCGGCGATCTTTGGCGCCAAGGCCAACAAGGCACTGGACAAAGCCGAGAACCCCAATGACACGCTCGATTATTCATATCAGAAGCAGCTTGAGCTGTTGCAGAAGGTACGTCGCGGTGTTGCCGATGTCGCCACCAGCCGCAAGCGACTCGAACTGCAGATCACTCAGCTCGAACAGCAGCAGAGCAAGCTCAGCGGTCAGGCCCAGAAGGCCATGGAAATGGGCCGCGAGGACCTCGCCCGTGAGGCACTGACCCGGAAGTCAGGTCTGGATCAGCAGATCACTGACCTGCAGGGCCAGCACGAGGGGCTGCAGGCCGAAGAGCAGAAGCTCACTCTGGCATCACAGCGGCTGCAGGCCAAGGTCGATGCCTTCCGCACGCGGAAGGAGACGATCAAGGCCACATACAACGCCGCAGAAGCACAGTCGAAGATCGGCGAAGCCTTCTCGGGGATCTCCGAAGAGCTCGGTGACGTCGGAATGGCAGTCCAGCGCGCCGAGGACAAGACCGCTTCGCTCCAGGCACGTGCCGGCGCCGTCGACGAACTCATCGCTTCGGGCGCTCTGGAAGATGTCACTGGTTCCTCGAAGGACGACATCAGCTCCCAGCTGGACGCGCTCTCAAGCGAAAACGATGTCGAAATGGAGCTCAACCGAATGCGCGACTCACTGCCCGCGTCGTCGAGCAAGCAGCAGCAGTCGCTTGAAGGCGAGGACAAGCAATGATCATCCGCATCATGGGCGAGGGCCAGTTCGACATCGCCGACGTCGACCAGAACCTGTTGCAGAAATACGACAACCAGGTCGAAGACGCCGTCGACGTCGGCAATGAAGAAGCCGCCAAGAACGCTCTGCTCGCCCTCCACGACTATGTCGTCGGACACGGCAAGCCCGTCTCAGATGACTACCTGGGGTCAAGCGATGTCGTGGTGCCGTTCGTCGACGCGACTCTGCAGGAGATCACGGAGCTCCTCACCGGTGAAGGCTTCATTCCGGACCCGGCCTGATCCACATGGCTTGAAATCGATGACTCCGGCCCACCGCCTTGGCTCAAGGCTGTGGGCCGGACCTGCCACTCCCAGAGAGGAACCACGATGAAGAATCGCTTCGTCAAGGACAACGGTCTCACCATGCGCATGGGGTGGACGATCTTCCTCAATGGGCTCATCTACGTCATCCTCATTCTTGCCATCTGGTGGATCTTCGGCCAAAGCATCTCCGGCGTCATCTTCGCCGTGCTCATCAGCGCGGGGGCTTTCTTCTTCCAGTGGTACTTCTCCGACAAGATCGCGATGAAGGCGATGGGTGCACGGGAAGTCTCCCCCGAAGAGGCCTCGGAACTGCACACGATGGTCGATCGACTCTGCCAGCTCGCCGATTCGGCCAAGCCGCGCGTCGCGATCTCGAACTCAGCCATTCCCAACGCCTTCGCCACCGGCCGTTCGCCGGAGCGCTCGGTCGTGTGTGTGACACGCGGCCTGCTCGAGAAACTCGACCGTGATGAGGTCGAGGTCGTGCTGGCCCATGAACTCTCCCACGTCGCCCACCGCGACGTCACCGTCATGACCGTCGCCGGAGTCACCGGTGTCCTGGCCGCTCTGATGATGCGCGCCGGCTACTACATGAGCTTCGGACGGTCGAACAACAACAACGGCGGCATTCCCATCCAGCTGCTGTTCCTCCTCGTCGGCGCCATCGTCTACGGTCTCTCCTTCCTCCTCATCCGCAGCCTTTCGCGCTACCGTGAGCTCGCCGCAGACAGAGCAGCAGCCATCCTCACCGGCGCGCCCTCGACGTTGGCCTCTGCGCTGACGAAGCTCAGCGGCGACATGAGCAAAATCCCGGAGAAGGACCTGCGCGCCTCCGCCTCGGCGAATCATCTGGCGCTCATTCCTGCCGTCAGCGGCAAGGCGGCCCTCGGACAGCTCTTCTCCACTCATCCCTCGCTCGACAAGCGTCTGGCCCAGCTGGCGAGGATCTCCGGGCAGCTCTCACAGCCGCAGTGACGTCTGACCTGCTGACATCCACCGTACTGACCGACATCCGCTAGGAGTTTTATGGGTTTCTTCGACGCGCTGCTGGGCCGCTCCAAACCGAAGCGGGCCAACCTCGACGACCTCTTCGCACTGCCTCCCGCCGCACTCACACTCGAAGCTGCAACAGGCTTCAAGCCCACCGGTGTCGGAGCCGTGGCATTCAGGCAAGTCGAGGGGGCGGCGTTCCAGACCGCTGAATCCGAAAGCATTGCCCTCATCAGCTCGGACCCGGCCGCGAACGTGTCACAGCGCAACGACGGGTTCGGTTACACCTGGCAGGTGGTCTCCGACACCGACGCCGAGGTGGTCAACCTCGTGACCAATCTGCACGCGGTGAACTCGGCATTGGTCAGCCAGGGATTCGACACCATGCTGCTGTGCTCGACCGTCTACTTTGCCAACCCTGATGGGCGCCGTCTGGCGCTGGTCTATCAGTACAAGCGCGGCACGTTCTATCCATTCGCGCAGTCGGGCCCGAAGCAGCGCGACAATCCCCTTGAGATCCAGGTGCGCGGCGTACTGTCCAACGAGCTTCCGTTCGAAGAGGACACATCCAACTGGTCGGCTATCTGGGACGCACCCGGACTCAACGACACGCCTGAGGCCAATCAGCGGCCCTGAGCGCAGGCCCTGCCCTCTCGGCACCATCTGGTTAAGCGGCGTCACACCCGTTGAGCCACACCCGCTGAACCTCAGGATCCGGTCGAACCACCTCGGCTGAGCCGGAACATGCAAGAAGGGACGTCCCCGCGGGGACGTCCCTTCTTGCATTGTCTGCGTTGGTTCTGTCCGCGCTGCCTGTGTAGTGTTCAGCGATCAGCTCGACGCAAGAGCGCGAGAGCGCAAGTCCTATTCGGCTGAGACCTCGATGACCTCACCCAAGGCTTCGACGGTGTCTCCTGGACGAATCGTGGCGCCTCGGCGGGTCTCGACCTCGCCATTGACCACGACTTCGCCGTCGGCGATCATGTCTTTGGCCATCGCGCCGTGTTCGGCAACACCATGGAGTTTGAGCAGCTGACCGAGCTTGATCGAATCGCCGCGGATCTCAATCGTCTCCATCAGAACAGGTCTCCAAGATCGAATCCATCGCCGCCGAAGAAGCCGCCGCCGTCTCCACCATCTCCGCCGCCGAAGAATCCGCCGCCGTCGCCGCCAGCATCGCCACCACCGGCGTCACCGCCGCCGTCGTCGCCATGGGCGCCGTCCCAGCCGCCGCCCATGCCGCCGAACATCATCGAACCCATGAGGACACCGGGCAGAAGTCCCGAACCGGCGTAGGAATTGAAGTATCCGCGGTTGTATTCGGCATAGGCAGGTCCGGCTTCCCAATAGGCTCGTCGGGTGTGGCCGTCACCGGTCACGACCTTGCGGACGGCCGGTTCCGCACCCACTGCAACGCGCTCGGCGTCGGCAGCGCAGACGGGAACCGGGCGCAGCTGGCCACCAGCAGGCGCCCAGTCGATGTCTTCGGCTGAGGGGCCGTGCTGCGGGTTGAAGAAGCATGGGGGGCGGCGCACGGGAAGCGGCTTTCCGTCAACGCGGGCGCGCACGCACTTGGCGGAGTAGCGACCATCTTCGAGGGCCTCGGTGACACTGCGGATGTCGGAGGGTTCGGCGACACTGTCGAGCGTCTCCTTGGCAATGTCATAGGAGTCCAATGCCTGTTTGTAATCCTGCGAACCGCCGGTGTCGAGTTCGACTCCAGCGGTGAGGATATCGAGTTCGGCGACCTCCTCGCCGAAGGACGTCACGTCCTCTTCAGCGGTCTTCGTCACCTGCCGTAGCTCGGTGGCGGCAAGCTCCTTCTGACGGTGCTTCTCCTTGCGGTGGCCGATGAAGAAAATGGCCCCGAGCACCACGAGTATCAACAGGAATACTGTTCCCACGATCTATGCCTCCCCAGCAAAACGAGTCATCAATAAGTATGCCGGACGAGTCTGACAGGCGACTGAACCGAACCCTTGTGTCGGCTCAGTCCTCTAGCCCAAAAGCCGCTTTCCCCGTGCACGCCCAGCTCACTCACGGCAGATGCCCGAATCCTCAGCCCGAGGGGTCACGAAGTGCGTTCAGCTCAGGTGGCTCAGGCCCTTGATGAGCGTCGCGGTTCCACCGCCGAGAGCAAGGATGATCATAGCGATCCGAGCAGTCGAAGATTCGATCTTCTTCGACAGCCAGTCTCCGCCGACGAGCCCGGCGACGAGGACCGCCGCGATCCCGATCCACGTGGGTGCTGCCAGCTGCGGCCAGGCACCGTTGTCGAACACGGCTTTGAAGATCACCGCCGAGGTGGTTCCGACGACGAGGAACGGCTGCAGGGTTGCAGCGAACGTCCGCTGTTCCCACTTCGTCAGCACGGCATAGGCGCTGACGGCGGGCCCGCCCGTACCTGCAGCGGCCGACATCGTTCCCGAGAGGAGACCGGTCGTGAACTTCGTTCCGAAGTTCGCGGGCACCGTCTTGCCGATTCGGCCGATGACCATGGAGCTGATGAGGGAGCCGATGATGAGCAGACCGATGACGATCTGCAGCGGTGACGCCGGGAGGGCTGCTGCGAGGAGGGCACCGGGAATCGTGCCGATCACGGAACCCAGCGAGAGCTTCCAGAAGGAACCCCATTCGACCTCTCGCCACGTTCGGACGAAGACGGTGCCACTGGCGGCGATTCCGCAGATGTTGACAAGCACCACGCCGGAGAACGGATCGAGCAGAAGCACGAGGAACGGGCCACTGACCAGGCCGAATCCCATTCCGGTGACTCGCTGTGAGACTGCCCCGATGAACACCGCGAACAGGATGAGCATGACGACGGGTTCCATTTGCTCAAGTCTAGTTCAACACACCCTTAGGGGGCGGGGTTACAGTAAGAGTCATGAACAGTCGTCCGCTCTGGTCACGATTCAGCGCAGATCCCCGCGCTCATGGACAAGTGCGCGCCTCGGATGCCGATCGCGCCGTCGTGACAGATGTGCTGTCCGAGGCCTACGCACTCGGACAGATCGATGCGGAGGAATTCGACGAACGCGGCGAGATCGCCAATCACCTGAAGACCCTGGGTGAGGTCCCCGAACTTGTGCAGGACCTCATCATCGCCGAGGCGGGCGACGTCGAACCGGCAGACCTCACCGATTCCGCTCGTGCCCAGGCACTGGCGCGGCTGGAGGCAGACCGAGTTCCGATCACCCCCGCCCAGATCGATGCCGCGGCACAGAAGTACTACAAGGACCGCGTCCGCCGGTCGATGCTGGGGCTGATCGCGGGGCCGGCAGGTTTCATTCTCGCGTTCTGGGCTTTTACGTCGATCGCCTCCGGCGGCGTGATCTTCTTCTGGCCGATCTTCATCATGATTCCAATGCTCTTCGGTGCGTTCTCCCGCATCGCGCGCAAGGAAGAGATCATTCGTGCGCGAAAGCGGGAACTCACACGACGGGCGCGAGCGCAGCTGGGTGATGCGGAGGCGAAGCGGCAGCTCGAGGAGCGCGAGAACGACAGTTGGCACGGTGAGGCTGACGACGAGTTCGACGAGGAGTCATTCGGCCACGGGCTGCAGCCTCCACACCCGCTGGCTCCTCCCTTCGCACCGGGCCTGGATTCTCCGCGCGATGAAATGCGCAGGCGGAGACAAGAGCGCCGTCGACGGCGCAGAAACCCCTGGGACTGATAGGCAACGCAGAACCGTCAGGGCTGGAAGACTCGGATCTGAGCGAATTCCTCTGCTTTGTTGGTGCGGAACCAGAAGGCATGTGAGAAATATCGGATGTCCTCGCCATCGCTCGATTTCTCCCACTGGCCCCAGGCAGCTGCGGCTTTGCCGTGGGTGATGGCGGCCTCGAGATGGCCGGCCACTGCATCCTCGTCTGAGGTTTTCAGCAGAGCGTCGACGACCTCGTCGCACCCCGTGCTGGTCTCGACTCCCCCGCTGCCAATGATCTGGAGTACGCAGTCCTTAGCAATCACCTCGTCGAGGGCCTGTTTATCTCGGTTGAACAAAGTTCTCTTCGAACCGGGCGACGAACATGTTCTTGGGGCTGTTTCCGCAGGACTCTGTGCCGGTGAACGTCATGCCATCCAGGGTACGGGAGGAGCGCCGAGTCGAAAAGAGCCGTGCCGGCACCCTTTCGGGCACCGGCACGGCTCGTCGAGCGGTAGAGGCTTATCAGAAGCCCATGCCGCCCATTCCGTCCATGCCTGCAGCAGCTGCGTCAGCACCTGCGGCAGCCTTCTCAGGCTTGTCGGCGACAACCGCCTCGGTGGTCAGGAACAGACCGGCGATCGAAGCTGCGTTCTGCAGAGCAGAGCGAGTCACCTTGACCGGATCGTTGATGCCAGCAGCCAACAGGTCCTCGTACTCGCCGGTTGCGGCGTTGAGGCCGAAACCGGGTTCGAGGTTGGCGACCTTGTCGGCAACCACACCGGCTTCGAGGCCGGCGTTGGTGGCGATCTGCTTGAGCGGAGCTTCGATGGCAACCTTGACGATGTTGGCACCGGTTGCTTCGTCACCCTCGAGTGAGAGGGTGGCGAAGGCAGTCTTGCCCGCCTGGATGAGCGAGACGCCGCCACCGGCGACGATTCCCTCTTCCACAGCAGCCTTGGCGTTGCGCACTGCATCTTCGATGCGGTGCTTGGTTTCCTTGAGCTCGACCTCGGTCGCAGCACCGGCCTTGATGACTGCAACGCCGCCGGCCAGCTTGGCCAGACGTTCCTGCAGCTTCTCACGGTCGTAGTCCGAGTCCGAGTTCTCGATCTCGGCACGGATCTGTGCGACCCGACCTGCGATCTCCTCGGCGTCTCCGGCACCCTCGACGATGGTGGTCTCGTCCTTGGTGATGACAACCTTGCGGGCGGTGCCCAGCAGTTCGGTGGTCACGTTGTCGAGCTTGAGCCCGACTTCCTCGGACACGACCTGACCACCGGTGAGGATGGCGATGTCGGCAAGCTGAGCCTTGCGGCGATCTCCGAAGCCAGGAGCCTTGACGGCCACAGACTTGAAGGTGCCACGGATCTTGTTCAACACGAGAACGGCGAGGGCTTCGCCCTCAACGTCTTCGGCGATGATGAACAGCGGCTTGTTCGACTGCTGCACCTTCTCGAGGACGGGCAGCAGATCCTTCACGTTCGAGATCTTGGAGTTGACGATGAGGATGTAAGGATCCTCAAGGACAGCTTCCTGGCGATCCGTGTCGGTCACGAAGTAACCGGAGATGTAGCCCTTGTCGAAGCGCATACCCTCGGTCAGTTCGAGTTCGAGTCCGAATGTGTTGGACTCCTCGACGGTGACGACGCCTTCCTTGCCGACCTTGTCGATGGCCTCGGCGATCAGTTCACCGATAGCAGGATCTCCAGCGGAGATACCGGCAGTAGCGGCGATCTGTTCCTTGGTCTCGATGTCGATGGCGTTCTCGAGCAGGACACCTGTGACGGCTTCAACAGCCTTCTCGATGCCGCGCTTGAGGCTGAGCGGATCAGCTCCGGCTGCAACATTGCGCAGGCCTTCGCGAACGAGTGCCTGAGCCAAAACGGTAGCGGTGGTGGTGCCGTCGCCGGCAACGTCGTCCGTCTTCTTGGCGACTTCCTTGACGAGCTCGGCGCCGATCTTCTCGTAAGGTTCCTCGAGTTCGATCTCCTTGGCAATGGAGACACCATCGTTGGTGATGGTGGGTGCGCCCCACTGCTTTTCGAGCACGACATTGCGGCCACGTGGTCCAAGGGTTACCTTGACCGCGTCCGCAAGCTGGTTGAGACCTGCTTCGAGTCCCCGACGAGCTTCTTCGTCGAATGCAATCATCTTTGCCATAGTGGCTTAGATCCTCCCTGATGGAGTGGAATGGGATTCCAGAGCAATCGTCAACGCCCGCGACGGCAGAGAATGTGTCCGCATGTTCCATTCCACACATGGACCACGCTCTCGAGACGATTGATGAGAAACCCACGGTTTTCACCACTACTAGATTTAGCACTCTCACCATGCGAGTGCAAATATTGAGTCCGCTCGCGACAGTCGAATCGGCCGTCTCCTCCGTGATTGCGCGGTTCGGCCCAGCGCGAAACTCCAGCGGGTTCCGCGGAGCGGACGCATGAGGCACGTGTCCCATCGCGGGAGCGAGACGTGTGTGTGAGGCGTGAGGCGTGTGAACGAAGCGGGAGCGAGCCGGGCGCGCGCGGCGGGCGAGCCGTGTGAACGAAATGTGCGCGAGGCATGCGCGTGCAGCGTGCGAGCCGGTTGCGCGCGGCAGGCGAGCCGTGTGCGCGAAATACGCGCGACCGGGCCATGGTCTACAGCTCTACCTACGTTTCAAAGCCCCGCTTGCAAGTCGAGCCCTGAAACTTCGATCGGTCCCTTACCCGACTTCTGGCTCGCAGCCCCTGATTCTCCCCTCGCGGGGCGTGGTCCGCAGCTCCTTGAGACTCGCCTCTCCTTGAAATGCGCAGCACGCTGAAACGCGCAGCTCCTTGAGACGCGCAGCTCCTTGAGACGCGCCTCCATGAAACTGAAAAGCGCCAAGCAGTTGCCTGCTTGGCGCTTTCCCCGCTCGGAAGGATTCGGGCCTCTGCCGCCATCCCGCCGAAGCGGATCAAAAGACTTTACGTACGTGAGTCTCAGAGGAGGGTGACGGATTCCGCCTGAGGACCCTTTTGTCCTTCTCCAACTTCGAACTCAACCTGCTGGCCCTCTTCGAGAGCGCGGTAGCCGTCCATCTGGATTGCGCTCCAGTGAACGAACACGTCCTGGTTGTTGCCTTCCAGGGTAATGAATCCATAGCCCTTTTCGGCGTTGAACCACTTGACGGTACCTTGTGCCATTACTTCTCCATACAGTGCAGTGTCATTGATATTCCATCACCCGATTGCGACCAGTCTGGCCACAGAGCGGACAACGGAAGCTAGTAAAACTCAACCGACCCCGCGATTTCTCTCATTGACCTCTAGAGAATGATCTCGGTGAAGCACGAATAGAACACAAGGGCAGTGCTTGCCTAGCTGATGCAACTCTACCCCAGCGCCGGACAGGTCCCTCGACCGCTTAACACTGTTACCAATTCGTTATATGGACATATTCGGCGGGTTAGCTTCTGGTGGGAAACGCGTCTCACCAGCTGCCTCGCCAGCCGCGCCAAAAGTGCTCAGCTGGCGAGTACGGCACTGGGCTCATCAGTTGTTGTCGGTGGCACCGGCCGAGCCGGAATCTGCGCCGTCCGCGGCTGAACCATTTTCGCCTGAACCGCCCTCATCTGCGCCACCTCCGCTGGGTTCGGGTCCGCGCTCGGCGATGTCGGAACAGATGACGACAGTGATGTCGGCGTCGAAGTCCGTCGACGCTTCGGTGGCCTCGATCCCGAGCGCATCGGCGACCAGCTTCGCCTGCGAGGCGTTCGCTTCATCAGAGTAGTAGACGGTGGAGTCGGTCAGCCCGGTCGAATAGTTACCGACCTGGCCGATGCCCCAGCCCTTTTCCTCCACTGCTTCGGAGAACTTCTTCGCGACTCCGGAGACTCCCGAACCGTTGAGAACATCGACCTTGAGTGAGGAGTCAGCGACGCTGACTTCACTCTCACTGGGCGATGGACTCGCCGAGGCGGTCTTGTCGGAGGCAGAATCGGCGACGTTGGACTCGGGGTCCTTCATCGACGAGGTGATGATGTTGATGGCCGCGACCACCAGCAGAACGGCAACCAGAGCGAGGATGATGACCAGTGCGATGGCACCGACATTCGACTGTGCCGAGGAGTCCTGACGATGGGCTCCGCTGCGTCGTCCAGCTTCGATTTCGTCGAATTCGTCAGTCATATCTACCTCGAGACGCGGGCTTGTGCACGTTCGCTCTGCCGCGTAGTGCGGATGCGACGTAAGCGTTTGACCAGCATAGGGTCACTGGCAAGAGCGGCAGGGTTGTCGAGCAGGGAATTGAGGATCTGGAAGTAGCTGGTGGCTGACATGTCGAACCGTTCACGAATCGCATGATCCTTGGCTCCACCGTACTTCCACCACCGCCGCTCGAACTCCAAAACGGACACCTCGAGCTCGCTCAGTTCGGGGGCGCCTTGGTTCTGCGGCATAGACGTTGTGCTCCTTCGGGAAGAATCGTTGCCTCTATATTATCGCCCGGAGGACAGGACTGAAATTCGCGGCGCGCCGTCGGACCTCTACCAGCGCGCCGTCGCCACCCTTCCGGCACCGTCTACCGACCGAAACCCAGACAACCCACCCCGCCCCAGGTGACTCTCCACGGCGGCTGAGTAGCCACGGTGCGTGAGTCGCCCACAGCGGAGTGGGTCGAGAGTGCCGGCCGGCGGTCCTACACGGACGAGCTGTCGAACGAGAACCGATCAGCGGATGCGGATGTTGACCTGCTTGATCTGGGTGAAGCCTTCGAGCATGCCCTCCAGCGAGGCCTCACGACCGAAGCCTGAGGTCTTCATGCCGCCGTAGGACTGCCCGGCCAGCTGGCCACCGCCCTGGTTGACCTGGACCCAGCCGGATTCGATCCGGTTGGCCATGGTCAGTGCGGCATCGACGTTCTTCGTGAAGACGAATGCGGCGAGGCCGAATTCGCTGTCATTGGCCATGTCGATGACCTCGTCAACGTCCTTCCAGGGAATGACCGAGAGGACGGGGCCGAAGATCTCCTCCTGGCTCGTCTGCCATTCGTTCTTGGCCTTGGAGAAGATGACGGGAGCGTGGTAGAAACCGGGTTCACCGACCTCAAGTGAATCAGTTCCGTCGTAGGCGATCTCAACGCCGTCCATCGACTTGCCCATCTCGATGTAGTCAGACACCTGGTTGAACTGCTTCTCGTTGATGATGCAGCCGATGTCGGAGTCTTCGTTGCGAGGGTCACCGACCTTCATCTTCGACACGGCGTCGACGAGCTTGCCCAGGAAGTCATCGTAGATGTCCTCGTGCAGGAACAGGCGTGAGCCCATCGTGCAGGACTGGCCCTGGCGTGCGAAGCGGGTCGACAGCAGCACCTGCTGGAGAGTGTCATCGTCGTTGGAGTCGGGGAAGACGATGTTCGGGCTCTTGCCGCCGAGTTCCATCGAAGCATGAGCGAGACGTCCGCCTGCCAGTTCAGCGACGTGGCGGCCGACATTCGTCGAACCGGTGAACGAGACCTTATCGACGTCGGGGTGGACGTTGAGGGCCTCACCGATGACCGAGCCCTTGCCTGTGACGACGTTGAGGACGCCAGCCGGAAGAATGTCGGCGAGCAGTTCAGCCATCTTCAGAATTGTCAGCGGTGCATCCTCGGCGCATTTGAGGACGATCGTGTTGCCGGCGGCCAGTGCGGCCGGAGTCTTGAAAGCGGCGATCATCAGCGGCGAGTTCCACGGCAGGATTCCCGCGACGACGCCAAGTGGCATTCGCTTCGTGTACTGCAGCTGTCCGTCACCGGCAGGCAGTGTGTTGCCCTTGACCTCGCCGGCTACTCCGCCCATGTAACGGAACAAGTCGGCCAGGATGATCGTCTCCGGGCGTGCCTGTGTCCGGATGGCGTTGCCAGTGTCGATCGCGGTCAGCTGGGCCAGTTCCTCGGAACCGGCTTCAAGTGCGTCCGCGCAGCGGATGAGCATCTTCTGGCGTTCCTTGAACGGAAGCGCAGCCCATTCGGGGAACGCTTTGCGAGCGGCCTTGACTGCTCGATCGGCGTCCGCTTCCTTGCCATTGGCCACAGTGGCGATCACAACGTTGCGATCGATGGGGGTGATGACGTCTTTCCTGTCACCGTCGGCGGCTTCGACCCATTCTCCGCCGATGAACAGCTTCCAGTTCGTGGCCTCGGGAAATTGCGACATTGTGATCCTTTCACCTACTCAGTTCTGCGATGAACTCCTTCGAAGAAGCATATCGTCCGTCTGGGTCCGAAAAGAATGCCGGGACGGTAGGCGATGATGCACACCTCATCTGCGTTATGTGCACATCGGCACCGAACCTCGGCCCAGGCCACTCTCCGAGACCGACACGTGACCGCACGCCTGATCGCATACCTGGTCGGTCACGGATCGGAGACGATGCTTCCCATCGGTAGAATCGCGGGCATGACGTCCACAGCCGAGCTGACGAAGATCATGTCCTCCGACTGGGCCACGGCACTGTCCGACCAGGCCGATCGCATCCATGACGTGGGCGATTTCCTGCGGGAGGAGGTCTCCGCTGGGCGAAGTTATCTGCCCAGCGGAGACAAGGTGTTCCGTGCCTTTGCTGAGCCACTCGCCGAGGTGAAGGTAGTCATCGTCGGACAGGATCCCTATCCGACCCCCGGGCATGCGATCGGTCTGTCCTTCGCCGTCGATCCCGAGGTGCGTCCGCTTCCCCGGTCACTGAAGAACATCTACAAGGAGCTCGCCGCCGACTTGGGCATCGAACCTGCCGCCCATGGTGATCTGCAGGCGTGGTCAAGGCAGGGCGTCATGCTGCTCAATAGGGTGCTCACTGTTGCCCCGGGCGAGCCCGCGTCCCACCGCAAGCGCGGCTGGGAGGCCATCACGGAACAGGCGATTGCCGCTCTGGTCGACCGGGATCAACCGCTGGTGGCGATCCTATGGGGCCGAGAGGCGAGGAATCTGGCCCCGATGCTGCGGTCGGGTCGCTCGGAGGTCGCGATCATCGAGTCCGCACACCCGTCGCCGCTGTCAGCCAGCAGAGGCTTCTTCGGATCCCAGCCGTTCTCCCGCACCAACGATCTGCTTGTGCACAAGGGCATGGCGCCCATCGATTGGAGCCTCCCGCCCCAGGGCTGAGCGTGCCAAGACTCAGTCGCGGGGCTCGACCGCATCCACGGTCATCGTCGACTCGGTCGAGCGCGCGGATTTGGCGGTCTTCTCGACAGCATCGGCTTTGAGGTTCTTCAACGGCCTGGCCAGATAGCTGCCGAGCACGGCTCCAACGGCCAGGGCGGCATTGGCGAGGATCGCTGAGAACAGGGATGAGAGCCCCACAGCGAAAGATGTCGTCGCCGATTCGGCGACAATCTGATACACAGCAGTGAAGATCGACAGTCCCTGCAGCAGTGTGTATATCGCGGGAATCATGAGCACGATGGCCGGCGCACCCAGGCGCAGGGACAACGGGCGTGAGAGGAAGCCTGCCACGGTGGCCGCCAGCAGACTGGCGAGGACGTTGTCGATGTTGAGGATGCTCAGCGACATCATCGTGATATGGGAGGCAAGGCCGACGAAGGCCGCGGGCAGGATGAACCGCCGCGTCGCCTGCATACCCACGGCGCCGGCCATGGCGACGAGGGAAGCCGCAGCGATCGACAGGATCGCCGCGATCACATGCACATCGGTCTTGGGCACGAGGACCTCGATCGGTCTGAGCCCGATCGCCTCTCCGAACACGACGCCCAGTGCCAGTCCCGAAATGATGCCGGCCAGGGCAAGAACCACTCCCACCATCCGTCCAGCGGCGGTGAGCGGGAAGTTCGTCAGCGCGTCTTGGACGGACGAATACAGCGACTGAGTGGGCAGCAGCAGGACGATTCCGGCCGCCACGAGATACTGTGGTGAGGTGATGAGCCCGAAGTTGCCGGCAACCATCGCCACCACTGTCGCAATCGCGGCCTGCAAGGTGGTGGTGAAGAAATCTGGCAGGGTGGTGCGGCCGATGAGCTTGCCGACTTGGCTGATGAAGATCGACATGCCGATGCCCAGGACGGTCGCGACCACTCCACCACCGAGCAGCACGACGAGGCTGCCGACCATCAGCCCCCACGCGCCTGTGACGAACCACTCCTGGTAGGGACGTCGCTGTGACCTGATGGCGTCGAGGCGGCTGCGAGCATCGTTGAAGCCCATGTTCCCAGCAACCAGCTCCGTGACGAGCTTGTGCACGGAGCCCAGCTTCGCGAAGTGGATGGACTCGCCCCGGTTGACGCGCATGACGGTCATGAGGCGGCCATCGGAGGTCGAGTAGTGCACGGTCAGGGTGTTCGAGGTCAGATCCACCTGCGCGGTGGTCAGCCCGAAGGCGGCGCAGGCCGCGATGACGGAGACCTCGATGTCCGAGGTCCCTGCGCCGGCACGCATCATGATCGCAGCGAGGTCGGCCGCGAAGTCGAGGACCATCCTGGCCTCGTCCTCGCCCGGTTCGTTCGCCTGCACCGGATCCTTGTAGGGGGAGCCCTTGAGTGCGGTGACGATGGGGACCGGCTGGGTGTTGACCGATGTTCCGGAGACGAGCTTACCCACGGTGCGCCTGGCCACCCGCTGGGCGATCCGCTGGGAGGCGCCCCGGGCTTCGGCTTTCGGCTTCGACTTGGCTGCCGTCGTCTTCGGTGACTTCGCGCCGGAGTGAGCGACCTCGTCGGGCTTCAGCTCCCCGACCGGTGCTTCGCGCAGCTCCTGCAGGCGCTGCTGACGGGAGAGCTCAAGCAGTTCCTGCAGTGCCTGGGATCCGGCTTCCGCTTGGTTCGCACCGCGTCCGGGCTCGGTCGACGACTGGGCGTCGACCGGCACCTCTGCGGTGGGAGCCTCTTCTGTGCTCTCGTCCGTCACGGCTCACTGATGAGGGTAGGGCCGAACGGGTCCGCCACCTCGGCGAAACCTGCTTCGGCGTCGAAATCGTAGACCTTGCGGCCGGAGACGAACACCTGATCGGCGCGGGAGTTCAGGTCGAGCGGATCACCTGACCAGAGGACGAGGTCGGCGTCGCGGCCCGGGGCAAGTGAGCCCAGGCGGTCGTCGAGGCCGAAGATCGCGGCAGGGTTGATGGTCAGCGCCTCGAGCGCAACGACGGGATCGAGGCCCTCCTTGACTGCCAGGGAGGCTTCGTGGATGAGGAAGTTGATCGGGATGACGGGGTGGTCGGTGGTCAGGGCAATGCGCACACCGGCCTTGGCAAGTGCACCCGCGGTCGCCAAGGTGCGGTCGCGCAGCTCGACCTTCGAGCGACTGGTCATGAGCGGCCCGAGGATGACGTCGATGCCCTTGTCGGCGATGTAGTCGGCGATCTTGTGGCCCTCGGTGCCGTGGTTGATGACCAGGCGGTAGCCGAATTCCTCGGACAGGCGGATGGCCGTGGCGATATCATCGGCACGGTGGCAATGCTGGTCGAAGGCGAGTTTTCCGTCGAGGACATCAGCCAAGGTCTCTTTGACGAGGTCACGTTCGAAAGGTGTGCCTTCGGATTCGGCGTGGGCCCGCTTCGCTTGGTAGTTCTGCGCATCGACGAAGGCGTCACGAAGGATCTTCGCGGTTCCCATGCGCGTCGATGGGGTGACATTCTTCTCACCGTAGACGCGTTTCGGGTTCTCCCCCAGTGCGGACTTCACGGACAGGTCCTGTGTCACGAGCATTTCGTCGACGATGCGACCCCAGGTTTTGACGAAGGCGGTGCGCCCGCCGATCGGATTGCCGGATCCGGGCTTGATCAGCGCCGAGGTGACGCCTCCACGCAGCGCGTCCTTGAACCCGATTTCACTCGGATCGATGCCGTCGAGAGCACGCACACCGGCACCGTTGGGGTTCGTCATCTCGTTCGTGTCGTCACCCGACCAGCCTTCACCATCCTCATGGACGCCGAGGTGGCCGTGGGCTTCGATGAATCCGGGCAGGACCCAGCGTCCCCCAGCGTCAATGATCTCGGTGCCGGCAGGCAGATTCTGTGCGTCGGCACCCCCGGCCGCCACCGAGGCGATCGATCCGTTCGACACCAGGATCGTGCCGGATTCGATTGGTTCCGCGCGTCTGCCGTCGGCGTCTGCAATGGGCAGAATCCGTGCGTTGGTGATGGCGAAATCGATGATCTCTGGAACCGGAACCGAACGATACATTGTGCTCCTCTTGCAGTGGCCTTCAGGGATGAGATCCGTCTCGATTCGAGTCTACGCCAGACGATCAGCGCCGGTCACGACGCAGGGCCTGCCGACCCTGCTGCAGTCCCACATGAATCCGACAAGGCCGGTTCAGTATAGTTCGGAGTCAGAGAACCAATGAGAGAAGGACCCTGCGATGCTCCAGACCATCACGTCATATGTCGCGATCGGCGACTCGTTCAGTGAAGGACTGATGGACCATGATCCGAACCAAGAGGACCGGTATGTGGGATGGGCCGATCGTCTTGCCGGCAAGCTCGTCGACTCCCCGGTGGGCAGTCCCGAACTCACCTACGCGAACCTTGCCATCCGCGGGCGACTCCTCGATCGGATCATCGATGAGCAGGTGCCCAAAGCATTGGCCCTCAAACCCGACTTGGTCAGTTTCTGTGCCGGCGGCAACGACTGTCTGCGCCCGATGGCCGACATCGATGACCTGGCCAATCAGTTCGAACGCGCCGTCGTCGCCTTCCGTGAAGCCGGCATCGAGGTGCTCATGTGCAACGGATTCGATACGGAGATCAGTTCTCCCCTGATCCGCGCTGTGCGACCGCGGGTAGGCGTCTACAACGCCCATCTGTGGTCGATCGCGCAGCGTCACGGATGTCACATGATCGATGTCTGGGGCCTGCGTCAGCTCTATGCCGACGACATGTGGGCCGATGACCGGATCCACCTCTCTCCCCGGGGCCACGCCCTCGTCGCCGATCAGGCGTTGGCGACCCTGGAGAGCGGGCACTCCTTGCCCGTGACGGGCTTTTCGATGCCGGCACGTCCGACACGTCCGATCCGTGACGCGGTCAGCGAGGAGTCGAAATGGGCCCGCGAGCACTTCGCGCCCTGGGTCGGTCGCCGCCTGCGCGGGCAGTCCTCGGGAGATAAGCTCGATGCGAAGCTTCCCGAACTGACACGGGTGCGCAATCCCGAATGAGTGAAGACGAGGCCACCACACGGGAGGGCGAGCGCTTCGCGGCCCTGAGCACAGCCGGTGCAGCACTGGATCCGATCCTGTCGGAGTCGGCGTGGACGTCGGGTGCTTGTGCCTCTCGCTTCTCTCGGTACGAGTACGGGACTGACCCCGACCAGTTCCTCGAGGTCCACGGTGACCCGGTCACCGCCTCGGCGGTGGTGGTCCTCGTCCACGGCGGCTACTTCCGGCAGCGCACGGATCTCACCCATGCCAGGCCCATGGCCGCTGCCCTCGCCGAGGTGGGGGTGCTGTGCGTGCTCGTCGAGTACCGGCGGGCAGGCGGGCAGCCCAACTGCCTCAACGATGTCACCGCCGCCATCAGCTTCACGTCCGCGTCGCTGTCGGACTGGGGCGTGAATGCGCGGGCCAGAGACAATCTCGTCGTCTCCGGGCATTCCGCTGGAGGGTGCCTGGTGCTGGCCTGGGCAAGCCACCTTCGCGAGGTCGGCCCCGAGTTCCGACTGCGCCCCTTGGCACCGATCACGGACCTGTTCCGCGAGGTCGAGGACGGCCTGGGCGAGAGTGCGGTCCTCGACTACATGGGCGCGGCTCCCAGCGAGGATCTCGCCCCGTACCTGCGTGAGGATCCACGGTCGCGGGCGCTGCTCATTCCCGCGCGGGTCGATCTGCGCACGATTCACGGCGATCGGGACCAGACGGTCGACATCAATTTCTCGCGGACCTTCCCTGCGAAGCTGACAATCGCCGAGGGCGCCGATCATGCCGATGTCGTCGACCCCGACTCGCCCTACTTCCCGTTTGTGATCGACGCACTGCTGGGCTGATCAGTGCAGAGCTGGTCTACGCTGGACTGCGGCTCGAGGGGCCGGACTATCAGACGGCGGCGATCTCCCGGACGTAAGCACGGGCAGGGTCTGCGAATCTGGCGCGGAGCTCGGCGAACAGTTCGACGCTCCTCATCCCGGGCCAGTCCGCGGGCAGCGCGCTGGCGGGCAGGCCCGGATCAACGTAGGGGATCGCCTTCCAGTCGTCGACGCAGGCCAGCCACAGGACGAATGCCTCGCTGGGGTCGGCAGGCGACTGCAGTGAAGACGCAGCCTGTGGTGAGCGCTGCGTGTTCAGCGTGGTCGGCGTGTTCAGCGTGCTCGGCGCGAATTGCTCGTTCGGCGCGTACTGTTCGTACCGGTCAAGGAATTCGTTGTGCCGGGCAGCGAGTCTCTCCAGGTCCCACCAGGTCGCGGCCGCCTGGGCGAAGGGCCCGGCGGTCAGTGGTGTCTGGGTGATGAAGATGGTCGCGCAGCTGCGGACAGCGAGGGTCTCCAGCACGTCCTCGACCTCAGCGCGCAGATGCCCGGGAGCGATCCACAGTCCATCGATGATCGCACCGAAGCCCAACCCTGTCAGCGCTCGGCGCAGCTGGACTCGCTTGGAGCGGTTCACCTCGGGCAGGGAGTAGGACACGAGACACCAGGGCTCGTCATCCCTGTGCCCACGGTAGGAGAAGATCCTCCGATCGCCGCGTTCGAGGTCAGTCACGGCCGCGGGATCCAAACGATATCCGGCGACCCCGGCATCGCTGCCCGGGACTTCCCGCTTGTCTGGGATGAGCAGCCCCTTGCCCTTGAGCCTCGACACGGCGCTGCGGGTCGAGGAGTTCGAGATTCCGGCGGTGGCGAGGAGCTCGAGCAGAGCCGCGACCCGGATCCATCCGCCCAGCTCGCGCAGGTGGAGCCCGACGAAGGTCCGCAGCAGGGAGGCGGGGTTGCCCGGCCGGGGTGAGAGCTCGGCGATCGGACTCAGAGCCCCGGACAGCCGGCCGCTGTGGTCTTGCCAGTCGCGGTTCCCGGACCATTCTCGATTCCGGTTCGGATGTCGAAGAGTTCGGGGAAGAACGTGAGATCAAGGGCCTTCTGCAGGAATCCGACGCCGCTCGAGCCGCCGGTGCCCCGCTTCATGCCGATGATCCGCAGCACCGTGCGCATGTGGCGGTAGCGCCAGAACTGGAAGTTCTCCTCAAGATCGACGAGCTCCTCGCAGCTCTCGTACTCCAGCCAGTACGTTTCGGGATCCTCGTAGATGATTCGGAAGGTGTCGAGGAGCTCTTCGTCGAACGTGTGCGCCACGCTGACATCTCGGTCGAGCAGGCGCTGCGGAACCGGGAGTCCACGGCGAGCAAGAAGACGCAGGAACTCGTCGTACACGCTGGGCTCATTCAGATACGTCTCGAGCTGCGCGCGAGCCTCGGGCTCACCGTCGAAGACCTGCAGCATGCCGGCGTTCTTGTTGCCGAGCAGGAACTCCACGGCCCGATACTGCCAGGACTGGAAGCCCGATGACCGGCCGAGCTCATCACGGAAGCCGACGTATTCGCTCGGGGTCAGCGTCGCGAGGACGGACCATTGCTCGGTCAGCGTCTTCTGGATGTGCTTGACGCGGGCGATGCGTTTGAGCGCCAGCTGGAGCCTGTCATCGGCGATGAGGCTGCGGGCATCGAGGAGTTCGTGGATGACGAGCTTGAACCACAGCTCCGTGGTCTGGTGCTGAATGATGAACAGCAGTTCGTCGTGGTGGACCGGTTCACTGACGGGGTGCTGGGACGTCAGCAGACGGTCGAGGCTGAGATAGGAGCCATAGGTCATCGTCGAGCGCAGGTCCGTGTGGATGCCCTCTTCGAGATCCCGTTCGTTCTTACCTGCAGTGGAGTCATCATGAGTCATGACCGTCACTATATTGCAATTTATGTCCGAGCGGACAAGTCATGCAACATCCATCGCTGATCGCGAGGCGGCCCACCCACGGCCTCAGCGACTTCCGGGCCTGCGGTGCTCGGGCTCGGTGATCTCACGGACCTGATCGACGAGGTGCTTCCACTCCCTCGGCATCTCGGCCTCGCCGAAACGCACGAGACCGAAGCGGCTCTCGAAGACATAGACATAGCGGTCGGCACCCACGCCAACCCCACTTCCAGCACCTGTACCTGCACCGGTCGCATCCCCGACGGCGGCCGCCGCCTGGGCAGCGGAGTCGCCCTGCCACGGAAGCTGCGCGACCGTGGGCCCGATCTGCTCCCGGTGCTCGCTCGAGTCGATGTCGACATCCCACACGAGCAGCAGCCCGCCGATCCCACCGCTGCGCTCGACGACGAGGTGGCCGAATACAGTGTCGCCGTCGCCGGAGGCGGTCGCGCTCTCGTCACTCACCAGCTGCTCCCCACGTTTCCCCTGCCCGCGGCATGGGTGACTCCGACCGCATCCCAGCTCTGGACGAGGGCGTCGTGAACGTCGGATCCCTCGCCGAAGGCTGCGACCGCCTCGGCAATGGTCAGTGCTGCGAAGCCTGCGAAATCGGTGCCGGTGGTGATGTCGGATCCGGTCAGCACGGCGAACCACACCTGCCCCACGGTTTCCCAGGCCGGTCCGCCGAGGCGGGTGGCGGCGAGCGCGAAGGCACGGTTGGGGATTCCCGAGTTGAGGTGGACCCCTCCGTTGTCCGACTCCGTGGTGACGAAGCGGTCCATGTGGTCAGGCTGCGGGTCCGTGCCAAGCACATCATCGTCGTATGCCGTGCCGGGCGCGAGCATGGACCGCAGTGCCTTACCGGTGACCTCGGAGGTGAAGATGCCAGCACCGATGAGCCAGGAGGCATCCCCGGCATCCTGCCCGGAATCGTGCTGGTCGGTCAGGGCTCCGAAGACGTCGGCACAGTGTTCGTTGAGCGCCCCGGGCTGGCCGAAGTACTCGAGGTCGGCGGTGTGGCTGATGACGCCGTGGCTGAGTTCGTGGCCGATGATCGACAGCGATCCGGTGAACCCGGTGAAGACCTCGTCGTCGCCGTCGCCGAAGACCATCAGCCGCCCATCGAAGAAGGCGTTGTCGTAGTCCTGGCCGTAGTGGACGCTGGCGATGAGCGGCATCCCATTGCCGTCGAGCGAGTTGCGCCCAAAGGCCTCGGCGAAGAGCGAGTAGGAGGCCCCGAGTCCGTCATAGGCTTCATTGACCGCCTCGTCGGACACCGGCTCCTCACCCTCACTGCGAACGAGGACTCCCGGCAGGGTCTCGGTGCCCTGTGCGTCGTGAATGAGGCGGTTCACTCCGGCCTTCGCGTCGACACCCACGGAGCGTCTCGTGCTCGGCGAGCCCGATTCACCCGCACCGTCCTCGGCTTTGCCCACCGGCGTATAGCGCAGACCCTCTGCCCGCAGGTTGCGAGACGATTCATCGGACCTCCGGCAGCTGCGTGCGGCCCGGGCAGCGCGAGGGAATCTCTCACCTCCGCGTTCGGCAAGAGCATCGAGAAGGTAGGGCGGCACGACGTGATGAGTACTCATGTGACCAGCGTCCCACCTTCAACTGGGAAACGAACAGGAACATCGTGAAATCAGCAGGGAATCTCTTCCACACTCTTCCCTGCAGAGTTCTCTTTGCATGAAGCCCGAGCAACGGCATGATCGCCCACGCCGAATCGAATCATCGGCGCTCAGGTGACTCGCTCACCCACTGCGGATGCGGTTCGACGAGGCGAAAGCCCTGGGACCAGAAGCACTTCATCGGTCTTGCCCACTGATCACGGCCAGTGGCACGGATCAGTGGGCCTCCGCCTCGGCGACTATGGACTGGCCTGCCTTGGGCGAGGCCACGATGAGGGTGCCACGGAGTCCTCACGCTCAGCTCTGCGATGACGATGCGCATGAGGACGTAGCCGAGAACGGCGACGGTGAAGTCGCCCTCGGCGAAGACAGGTCCGATCCCTGCAGCCAGAACGAGTACGCCGCCCATCTGCACGATCGTCATCACCCGGTAGAGCCAGTCGTCATTGTCAAACGACGTGCCGAACCAGGTGAAGTTCATCCAGGCCCACCAGATCGCGAAGAAGAGCTCGAGCGAACTCGCCGCGCGTCCCTCCTCCCCAGGATCGCGGGGACGCATCGGGACCAGTCGGAATCTGCTTCGCTGCGCCGCTGCACTGTTCATTTCGGTCACCTTCGCATGGGGCTGATTTTCGCTGAGGACAGTTTAGGCGCCGGCCATCGGCCCTCTGGGGTATCAGAACCGCACGCGGCTTCCTAGACTGAAGCCATGACCCATCCCGCTGTGGACCCCGATCTCACCGACCGACGCCTCCTCTTAGTCGAAGACGATCCCACGGTCGCGGAGGTGGCCCGCAGCTATCTGCGAGCCGCCGGTTTCCTCGTCGATGAGGTCACCGACGGGTTCCGGGCTCTCGCAGCACTGACCGAGGCAGTGCCTGATCTCGTCGTCCTCGACCGGAAGCTGACCGGCATCGATGGCGTCGAGGTGTGCCGCCGGCTGCGGGTCTTCACAACGGTTCCCGTGCTCATGCTCACCGCACCGTCCGCGACCGAGGACCGCATCGACGGCCTCGAAGCCGGCGCCGACGACTACCTCACGAAGCCCTTCTCCCCCAAGGAGCTGGTGCTGCGAGTGCAATCGATCCTGCGGCGCACCGTCAGCGATTCCACCCCCGAGGCGCCCTTCGACCTCGGCCCGTTTCACCTCGACGCCTCGGCCCGCCGCGTCAGCCGCTACGGGACCGCCCTGGATCTGACCGCTCGCGAATTCGATCTGCTTGCCTTCTTCCTCAAACACCCGGGTCAGGTCTTCGACCGTGCGGCCCTCCTGCGCTCCGTGTGGGGGTGGGAGGTCGGTGACCTGTCGACGATCACCGTGACCGTGCGCAGACTGCGGACGAAGATCGAGGACGATCCCTCGCATGCGCGATTCCTGTCCACTGTCTGGGGTGCCGGCTACCGCTTCGAAGTTGAGCGCAGCGGCGACCTCCCCGCCACGGAAGAAGGGACACGCTGATGTTCCTTCCTCTGCCCGAAATGGTGCGCATCTTCGTCGTCGCATGCCTCTGTTCGGCCGCTGTCGGCCTCCTCGGCGTGGGTGGACTGTGGCTGGCGCGACGCCGGTCGCTGACTGTGCGCCTGTCGATCGTCGTCGCCACGACGCTGATATCCGTGCTCACCGGGATGATCGCGATCTCCGCTGCGATGTACCTGTCCGAGCACGACCTCTACGTGTTCCTCACCGTGGCCTTCGCCTCCCTGCTCTCGACCCTGGCCGTGACCTGGTTCCTCGGCCGAGTCATCGCCCGTGAGTACGAGGACCTGCGGATCCTCATGGCAGAAGTGGGCGAAGGCCATCGACTCGGTGGCATCACCGGCCCGAAGGACATGTCGGAGACCGCTTCCCTACGGGCCGAACTCGTCGCCACGAGCGCCAAGCTCGCCGACTCCCGTGACGAGGTATCCGCCCTCGACCGTTCACGCCGCGAGCTCATCGCCTGGATCGCCCATGACCTGCGCACGCCGATGGCGGGGCTCAAGGCCATGGCCGAGGCACTCGAAGACGGCATGGTCGACGATCCGCAGCGCTACTACGAGACGATCCGGTTCCAGGTGGATCGGCTGTCTCAGATGGTCGACGATCTCTTCGCCCTCTCCCGGATCCAGTCGGGAGCTCTGGAGCTTGAGAACATCGAGGTCAGCCTCTACGATCTCGTCTCCGATGCGGTCGCCGATCTGCGCCCCGTAGCCGAGGCGAAGAAGGTCGGGGTTCATGCGCGCGGGCTCAACGACGTTGTGGTCGCCGGTGATCCCCGGGAGCTGACCCGGGCAGTCGAGAATCTGCTCATGAATGCGCTTCAGCACTCGCCTGGGAACACCGATGTGGTGCTCGAGACGGGACGGGGCCCAGAGGGGCAGGCCGTACTCACCTTCAGCGACACCGGGGGCGGCATCCCGGCCGAGGCTCTGACCGAGGTCTTCGTCACCGGCTGGCGGGGCACCCCGGCGCGCACACCCGCTGAGGAGGTGATCACCGGCGGCGCTGGCCTGGGGCTGGCGATCGTCCGCGGAATCGTCGAGGCGCACTCGGGCACCGTCGACGTGTCCAACACCGAGGTGGGCGCGTGCTTCGAGGTTCGACTGCCCGCGATCTCCTCCCCTGCTTGAGCGTCGGCCGGCCTGAGCCACATCTAGACTGGCCGGGTGCTCAAACCCATTCTGTGGCCGGTCCTCGCGCCGTCGCTCCTCTTCGCCGTCGGCCTAGGCGCGATCCTCCCGGTCCTGGTCCTGGGTGCGCTGTCACTGGGCTCCAGCACCTCCTTCGCCGCCGCCGTCGTCGGCATCATGGGAGCAGTCTCCCTCGTCGCGACGGTACCGGCGGGGATCCTCATCGACCGCTTAGGTGATTTTCGAGCGATGCTCGTGGCCACGATCACCGCGGTTCTTGTCCTCGGAGCAATCGTCACGGTCTTCGTCTGGCAGACGCCGGCCTCACTCGTTCTCTACATGGTGGCGCTCATGCTCTTCGCGCCGGTCTCCGATGTGTGGAGCCTGGCCCGTCAGGCTGTTGTCGCGGAGGTGATGCCGCCGAAGGACCTGGCGAAGGCGATGACCGCGCTGGGCGGCAGCCAGAGGGTGGGCAATCTCGTGGGACCGATCGTCGGTGCCGGGCTCATGCTCGTCTTTCCCCTGTGGTCGGTCTTCGTCTTCGCCGGAATCTCCGCCGTCGCCGCCGTCGTCGTCATGTCTCTGCCCATCGCCCGCATCCCCGGGTACTCGGACCGCAGGGCTGGTGGGACGGGTGGGGCTGGTGCGACGAATCGGGACTCTGCCTGCCCGACATCGCCGAAGCCATCACGCCCACGCCTCCAGGTGAGATGGAAGGCCGTGATCCTCGTCGGGATCTCGATCATCGCTTTGACCGTGGCCAGGTCGGCCCAGCCTGTGGTGATCCAGCTGTGGGGTGTGGAGATCGGACTGCACGAGTCCTCGATCTCCCTGCTCATCGCCTTCGGCGCGGGACTCGAGCTCCTCTTCATGTTCCTGGGCGCGTACATCAAGGACCATCTCGGCCGCACCACGACTCTCGCGACGTGCCTGACGGTCTTCGGTTCCGGCTTCTTCGTCATGGTGCTGCGCCCGGACTTGGCCGGAATGATCACAGCCGCCGCGATCATGGCCGTGGGAAACGGGCTGGGTGCCGGAGTGAATATGACGATCGGCGCCGATCTCTCACCCGCGATAGGACGTGCCCGATTCTTAGGTGTCTGGGCGATCTTCTCCAACGGCGGCAAACTGGGCGGCCCGGGGCTGATCTCGTTGGTCATCACGATCGCCTCACTGCGCTTCGGAATCCTGTTCCCGGGACTGTTCGCCATCCTCGGCGCCTTGTGGGTGATTCTCTGGTCCCAAAAGATCGGCCTGCCCGGCAGACGACGGCACTGATCCAGCACGAAGCATCTAGGCTGGTGATGACCCGGGTACGCAGACGGCCCTGGGACTCATGCGCAGCAAGCTGAAGTCCACGAAGATCACCGAGGACCTCGAGCAGGGTCGTTTCTCAATGAACATGCGGGTGCTGGAGAACACCTCGGACCGGCGGTTCCTCACCAGCCTGTTCCAACAGCTCATCGTCGCCGTGCTGGCCGGGGCAGCAGTCCTGGGGTCGATCATGCTCATCACCAGCGAGCAGGGGCCGCTGCTGACCGAGGGCATCCACCTCTACGCGTTCTTCGGGTTCGTGCTGCCCTTCGGCGGATTCGTCCTGAGCATGCGAGCTCTCATGCTCGTATTCAAACGCGGCGTCGACGGGTAGAACCGGAGCGGACACACAGAGTCAGCAGTGTCGGTCAGACCAGGCACAGACCGGCAGACCCGACACCCGCGATCGCCGTCGACCCCACCTGTGACCAGGGTCACTCCTTCCGCGCTCTCAGCTCACAACGTCAGCATGTAATCGTTTTTCGATACATCGATAAACGATATGACAAAGACGATTGACGGCACTGACCGAGAAGGAGCACGATGCTCACCGAACACCGGAAGAAGCAGATCAGCACATTCACAGGAGGGATCTTCGCCGCGGGTGTCGCCGTGGCCGGCGTCGACATCTTCAGACCACTGCTCACCCTCCTCAAGGACCAGCAGCTGACCATGAACCTGACGAATAGCGAACCTCCTGAACAGGTGACCGAATCGGTGCATGTCACCGACACGAACCTGACGGCCCTCGTCGATGCTTCCGCGATGCCGACATGGTCGGTCATCGTCTACGGCCTCGGAGTCGTATTGTCGATCGCAGGATTCCTTGCGCTCATCATCGGATACGCCGCGTTCATCGCGTCGGCCGGCACGAACACGATCGCGTCGAACCGCTGGCCTCTGACGATTGCGATCTCCGGACTGGCGTCACTCGTCTGCGGACTCAGCGGCGGCTGGCTGACCGGATGGATGCAGAATCAAGCCGCCGACGGTCAGGGGATGACCTATTACGGCTATGCCATCAACGACCAGTCGACGTTCTTCGTCACCGTGATCGCGAGTGCTGTGCTGACTCTTCT
Organism: Brevibacterium sp. CBA3109; assembly: GCF_040256645.1. Lineage (NCBI taxonomy): Bacteria > Bacillati > Actinomycetota > Actinomycetes > Micrococcales > Brevibacteriaceae > Brevibacterium > Brevibacterium koreense. The sequence continues at coordinate 3,034,244 of NZ_CP158281.1, forward strand.
GGGACTCATGGTTTCACACACCCATGAACTCGAAGAGGAAACCTCTGGCCTGATCTGAAGAGTCCGCACACGACAAGATCCTATCTTCCACAATGATCTGTCGAAGATGGGATCTTGTCGTCAGTGAGCCCCCCATCGGACTCGAACCGATGACCTTCGCTTTACAAGAGCGGTGCTCTACCAACTGAGCTAGGGAGGCGTGGCGGCGCAACGATGCCGTTGGCGCCTACACGATAGTAGTCCATTCACCATCGCGGCCACAAAACGGACGCGAGGCAGACTCAACTATCCAGCATCGATCAGCCCTTGACCTCGCCGGTGGCCTTGAGAATCTCAAGCGCCAGAGCCTGCGGGTCGCTGGTCTTCTCGGTGTGCTCGCCGTTGATGAGCACCCACGGGGTGGCCTTCACCCCGTTGTCAAGAGCGTCCTGTGAGGACTTCTCGACGTAGTCCTTGAACGACTGGTCGGTGACGCAGCTCTTGACGGTCTGCTCGGGATCTGAAGTGAGCTTCTTCGAGGTGTCGACACCCGCATCCTCGGCGACCTTGAGCAGTTCCTCATCGGTGCGTCCGTTGCCCTGCTCTTCGGGCTGCTGAGCGTAGAGCGCGGCGAAGATGTCTTCGGTCAGCTGGGGCTGAGAATCGATCACGCAGGCGGCCAGGTTGGCAGATCTGGTGGAGTACTCGTTGCCGCTGGACATGCGGTCAAGGAACGACACCGGCTTGTATTCGAGTACGATCGACCCCTCGTCAGCGAGCTTCTTCAAGGTCGGAGTGTTGGCGTCCTCAAACGCCTTGCAACCGGGACACTGGAAGTCGAGGTAGACGGTCACAGTCGCAGCATTGTCCTTGGCGCCGGCCTCGGCGGGAGTGGGCAGATCCGATTCTTCGCCCTCGGGCATCTGCTTCGGCTGCACCACTGCGGCGTCTTTGGCGAGGCTGACACCACCTGCTGCGTAGTTGGCCGGAGTCATCCCCGGCTTGCTCTGTTGGAAGATGAGAACACCGACGACTGCGGCCACGACGACCACGACAACGCCGATCCCCACATAGAGGATCGTCTTGGCGGTCTTCTCCTTCTTGTCCTGAGCCGCTGCGATCTGACGCGCGTTCTCACGTGCTTGGTTCCGCCGGTTGTCAGCGGAGTTGTTCTTCGCCATTGTTCCTCACGTTGCGATCGTCTGACCTCGGCCCGGCCTCGGACCGTGGGGAATCGGGTCGACATACGAGTCCCGACCGTCCCACCCTACCCAAACAGGTGGTGTTGCGATTCCCAGTGAAATTCAAGGATCAACTACACCGGGCCAGGAAGATATGAGAAGGGGTTGGCTGTCAGTGGCCACCAGGACATCTCTGCCCCGGACTGGATGACCATGATCCCGACGATGGTGAGGAGCGCGATTGCGGACAGTGCTATGAGTCTGCCCAGCTGGTTGCGCGTCGCCCCGGAGACCATGAGCCGTGACCCGAACCGCAGGCTGCCCGCACCAGGCCCCAGCCACAGCACGAGGGCGCCGGCAGCACCGGCGGCCCACACCGACCACTGCTCCGAATATCCGCTGGGCACGATTCCCGAAATGTCGAGTCGGGTCAGCACGAGCATCGCGACCCCCGCGATTGCCGGCAGGATGAATGTCATGATCGAGGTCAGCACCGATGCCAGGATCGCACCCGGCGCCGAGGCAAGTGAGCGCAGGAATCCTGAACTGTCCGTTCCGCGTTCGAACCGGTGCTTCTGGGCCTTGCGGTCCAATCGCGTACCGGTTCGAGCCAAGATCGACCACAGGAACGCAATGAGCGTGACCACCAGGGGGCCCATCGGCATGATCGCGATGGCCAACAGGATAAGGGCGAACACCACCCATCCGCCGGTCCGGATTCTCCGGTAGGTCATCGGCTCCCAGCCGTATCCCGGCTGGCCCGGCTGGACTCCGGTGCCGTCGAGCTCGGGCCGGACGATGCCCTGACCGGCTGGTGGTCCACCGTGTCCATACCCTGCCCCGCCGAGGTTGGTCCCGGCCATCGCTGACCCCGGAGCAGCCTGGATGCTGCCGTTGGGGTTGAGCACGGGTGGTGCCGCACCCGGGTTCATCGGCGCCGGGTCCATCGGCGCCGGGTGGCCCTGCGCACCGGGCATAACCCCAGATCGTGCCTGCGGCGGATAGCCCTGCATGGGCTGCCCCTGCAGACGCTGACCTTGCGGGGTGAAGCCCTGTTGTGAGTATCCCTGCGGGTTCGTCCCACCGGGGTCTGCGCCTCCGGGCGCGTTCGGGTTCGGGACCGAGCCGGGATAGCCTCCGCGCGGCGATCCGTGCCCAGTCGCACCATAACCTGAGGCGTCGTAGCCGGGGGCTCCGCCATAGGCCGCGGGTGCGCCGTAGCCTGGCCCACCGCCGTCGACCGCCGGCATCCGCGCAGTCCCCGTCGGCGATGCCTGATTTGAGCTCCCGGCTGCCGGTCCGGACCCCAGCTGCGGCTCGCGTCCGGACTCGATGTCGACGAGGGCGTCGAGGATCATCTGGCCGCTGGGCCTGCGTTCGGGTTTCGGGTCGAGGCAGGCGGAGAGCAGGGGGACAAAATTGCGGGGAGCATTGTCGAGGTCGTACTTGCCCATGGCCACCCGCCCCAGCACCGCTTCGAGAGGACCTGAGCCGTAGGGGTTGCGGCCGGTGGCGGCGTAGGCCATGGTCGCGGCCCATCCCCACCAGTCGGTCTTCTCACTCGAGGTCTTGCCGTCGGCGATCTCCGGCGACAGGTACCCGGGTGTTCCCATCACCAGGCCGGTCGCAGTCACCCGCACTTCGTCGGCGACCTGTGCGATACCGAAGTCGATGACCATCGGTTCACCGTCCATGATCATGACGTTGGCGGGTTTGAGGTCCCGGTGGATGACACCGGACTCGTGCACAGCATTGAGGGCATCGAGGAGGGCATGGCCGAAGTGGACGAGTTCGTCCTCGGCGAAGGGGCCGTTGTCTCGCACGTCATCGGACAGCGTCTGTCCGTCGACGAACTCGGTGATGATGAAGGGCTGGGCGGATTCGAGTTCGGCGTCGAGCACCTCGGCGATTCTGGGATGTTTGATCCGGCGCAGTGTCCTGACCTCGCGCCCGAGCCGTTGGCGAGCGGTCTCGTCATTGGCGATGTGGGGGTGCAGCACCTTGACCGCGACAGGATTGTTTCCGCCGTCGACACCGAGATAGACGACACCCATGCCGCCCGAGCCGAGCTCTTCGATGAGGCGGTAGCCTCCCAGATCCTGAACCATCACCTGTCCAAGCGTAGTCGAGCGGGTACAGTTCATTCCAAGCACAAACTCAGGAGGAGGCGCAGATGGACACCGTCAACTCTGCCGAGACCACTTCAGCATCCGCGTATGGCGACAGCGATTTCGTCGTCGTCGCGAACAGACTGCCAGTGGACCGGGACCCTGCCGAGGGAAGCCAAGGATGGCGTACCTCACCTGGGGGTTTGGTCACTGCAGTGGCTCCGGTGATGAAGTCACAGGAGGGCGCGTGGATCGGCTGGACCGGGGTGGCCGACGTCGATTTCGACCCATTCACGATCGACGGGATGCATCTGGTTCCCGTCACCCTCACGAGTGAGGATGTCCTCAGGTACTACGAAGGTTTCTCCAACGCAACACTGTGGCCCCTCTATCACGATGTGATCGTCCCGCCCGAGTTCCACCGCACGTGGTGGGACTCGTATGTGCGTGTCAATGAGCGATTCGCGGCCAAGGTCGCCGAGGTGGCCGCCGAGGGTGCGACCGTCTGGGTCCATGACTATCAGCTCCAGCTGGTCCCGCAGCTGGTGCGTCGGATGCGTCCCGACTTGGCGATCGGGTTCTTCAACCACATCCCCTTCCCACCGTTCGAACTCTTCGGCCAGCTGCCCTGGCGCGACGAGATCCTCCGCGGCCTCCTCGGCGCTGATCTCATCGGATTCCAGCGTCCGGCCGATGCTGCGAACTTCCGACGTGCGGTTCGCGGACGTCTCAATTTCACGACGAAGGGTTCAACGGTCAACGTCCCTGCCGGCGAGTTCCTGCCGGGCCACCTTGTGCGCGCCGAGGCGTTCCCCATCTCCATCGACACCCCATACCTTGAGGAGCTGGCACGTGATCCGAAGATCATCGAGCGCGCCCGGCAGATCCGCGAGGAGGTCGGCAATCCGAAGGTCGTGATGCTCGGGGTGGACCGGATGGATTACACGAAGGGCATCCGGCACCGGCTCAAGGCATTCGGGGAGCTGCTGGCCGAGGGGAAGCTCGACATCGAAGACGTCGTCCTGATCCAGATCGCGACCCCGTCGCGAGAACGGCTTGAGCAGTACAAGATCATCCGCCACGATGTGGAGCTCGCCGTCGGTCGGATCAACGGAGAGCAGGCCGAGGTCGGGTCCATCGCGGTGCACTACCTCCACCATTCCTATCCACGAGACGAGATGACGGCATTCTTCCTCGCCGCCGACGTCATGCTGGTGACCGCCCTGCGCGACGGAATGAACCTCGTCGCAAAGGAGTACGTGGCGTGTCGACGACGCGACGACGGCGCCCTCGTGCTCTCCGAATTCACCGGTGCCGCCGATCAGCTCAAGGGTGCTGTGATGGTCAACCCGCACGACATCGGCAACCTCAAGGCCGGCATCCTCGACGCCGTGCAGATGGATCAGAAGACGCGGTCACGCCGGATGAAGCAGATGCGCAAGAAGATCGCCACGGACACCGTGAGCATCTGGTCGAAGAGATTCCTCGCCGAGCTCGAAGCCATCCACACCAATCCGGAGGCGATCATCCCCGATCGTCCCGCCGACCTCCCGGACCGGTCGACGACGGCGTCCGACCGCATCACCTCCACCGTCGACACACTTGCACCCAGTGAGGACTATCAGTGACATCGGATCCGGCTGCCAGTCCACCTTCCCAGACCTGCCCCGGACCGACACCGACACCGCTGTCGGATCCTGCCTTCTCGGTGCCCGCCGAGGTTGACCTCAGGCAGGTCACGGACGCGGACTCGGTCCTCATCGCCCTCGACTTCGACGGTGTGCTCTCACCCCTGCAGGACAACCCCGAACTGTCCCGGATGCTCCCTAAGTCCGAACGCGCGATCGCTGATCTCAGCATCCTGCCCGACACCCGGGTGGCTCTGGTCTCCGGCCGGGACATCGCAACCCTGCGCCATCTGGCCGATCCACCCGAGGGGGTGTGGCTGGTGGGTTCACACGGCGCCGAGGTGGACCTGGGTGCGTCATCGCCGGCATCGTCTCCGTCACCCGCAGTGACGATGACTCAGCCTGAGGTCAGTACCGAGGAACAGCAGATGCTCACTGCGATCGACGCCCACATCGACTCCTTCGAACATGACTTGTCGTCGGGATCAGGCCTGGGCTCGCAGTCTGGCTCGGGTTCGGTCACTGAGGTCAGGGTCGAGCGGAAGCCATTCTCACGCACGGTGCACACGCGCGGCCTCGACGCGGAATTCGCATCCGCCTTGCACGCTCATGTCATCGCCGTGCAGGCCGAGCATCCCGGGATCCGCGTCATCGAGGGCCACGACATCACCGAACTCGCAGTCAAGACGACAACGAAGGGCGATGGCCTGCGGGCTCTCATCGCAGCAGGGACCCCTTCAGCCGTCCTCTACCTCGGCGACGATGTCACCGACGAGGATGCCTTCGCCGAACTCGAAGACCTGACCATGGGTCTGGGCATCAAGGTCGGGCCGGCCCCGACTCGCGCACCGTGGCGGATCACGGACCCCAGTGCGGTCGCAGAACTCCTCACACGCATCACGCACGAACGCCGCACACAGCCGCCACAGTCCTGAGGCGCCTAGGCGACGCCTTTGTCAGCGTCGCTGGGGCGGCACTGCGCTGGCCCGCAGGACGAGGTCCGGAGTCACCGAATAGTCGATGGCCACGGCCTCGACAGGATTCGCCATCATCGCCCTCACCTCGCCCAGCGCGGAGACGGCGATCGCCTCCCAGTCATAGCTGACCTGCGACAGGGGCGGAGCGATGACATCGGCATCGGGCATATCACCGACCGTGAGCAGGGAGAGGTCACGCGGCACGTCGAGGCGAGCCCGGGCTGCGGCTTCGAGAATGCCGAACGACAGCGCGGGCGCACAGGCGATGACGGCTGAACACTGCAGGTGGAGCAGCTCCTCGGCCGCGGCGACTCCGGCCATGGTGCCTCCCGCGGCTTCGACAACGGGCGCCTGGTCACGGGTGGCGGGAATGTGGAGGATCTGGGCCATGGACTTGCGGAACCCGGCAATGCGCCCGGCAGCGGCGGAATCGCGGAGCACGGCAAGCCCGATCCGACGATGCCCCAGGTGCACGAGGTGCTGCACCGCGGTTGCGATGCCGTCCGTGGCGTCGAGGACGATGCGGGAGACCCCGTCCTCGTGTCGGGCGTTGGAGACCCTGATCTGCGGCAGGTGGCGCTCGGCCAGCTTCGCGGCAAGCTCACCGGCCGCTCCCCCGCCGAGGACGATCGCGCCCTGCACATGAGGTTCACTGCCGGCCGGGCCGAGGAGTGACTGAGCCAGTGACTCCGCCTGGTTCGCCACGGCCTCCACATGTACGGCAGCGATCCCTTGGGCGAAGACTCTGCTGGTCAGAAGGTCGAACAGGCGCGCATAGGGGTCGACGTTGCCCGCCGGTGCGGCGGGCCGGACCAGGGCGATCATCGGCCCGGTGGGTGTGTCCTGGCTGCCCGAGTCCACGCCGAAGATCGCCATGGCCTGCCTGACCTTGGCCAGTGAGCCCGGCGACACCGATTCGGGGTGGCGCAGAGCCCGCGAAGCCGTCGCCTTCGATACTCCTGCCGCACCTGCGATCTCGCCGAGCCCGACGTGCTTATGCTCACCGGATTCGGGCACACTCGGCATCGAACCCGGGCCCGAGTCCGGGTTCACTGTCTCGCCGCCGTCGTCGACGCTCGTGCCAGCAGCCGAGGCCGGAATACCGGCGGGACCGACTGGAGGTCCTCACCGGAGATCTTCAGCGTCGACAGGGTTGCTGTGACGAGTGCCTGCGAGAGCCCCTCGACGTCGATGCCGAGAACGGTGGCCGGTGGTCCGGTGAACTTCATCGTCGGTGAGTCTCCGAAACCCACAATCGACATGTCCCGCGGCACCTGCAGGTGCCGGTTGCGCAGACCGTGCAGAGCCCCGTGCAGCTGCAGAGCCGACTGCACGATCACCGCTGTGCAGGTCGCATCCTTGAGGTCGAGGACGGCGCGTGAACCGCCGGAGAAGGACTTCGGGACTTGCGCGATCCAGTCGTCGAGCCTGATCCCGAAGTTGCGTGAGGGGTGTTCGGCGCGGAATCGCCTGATCAGCTGAACCGCAAGCTCACCGCTGTCATTGCAGATCAGACCGATGCGTCGGTGTCCGATGGCCTGGAGATGTTCGAAGGCCGTCGTCATGCCCCCGCCGAGGTCGAGGCGGGCGGCGATGATGTCGCCGCTGGCATCATCGGTCTCCACTGCCGACTGTTCGTCGACGCGAATGCAGGGGATGTCGGTGTGCAGGCTCGTCAGCGTCGGAGTCACGAGCGCGACAGCGCCGGCATCGACGGCAACCTGAAGCGGAGCGACTTCGGTCTCGACAGGAGGCCTGGTGATGAGCAGACCATGGTCCTGCAGCTCGGTGGCCACGCGGGTGCAGACCTGAACCTGCCAGTATTCGGGATTTCCGGGCGCGCTGACAGCGACCAGCCGCCTCGGCGCCTCATGCAGGAGGGTGGAGCGAGAGTAGCCCAGCGAGTCCATCGCGTCGAGCACTCGGGCCCGGGTCTCTTCGGCCACCGCGCCCCGCCTGCCGAGGACGCGGGAGACCGTCGCCAGGGACACGCCTGCCCGGGCGGCGACATCGTCGAGCTTGACCTTCATACCGTGAAGTCTATCGGGGCCAGACTTCCCGACGACCACCTTGGCGATGGTCAACGCCGTCCCTGTCCCGGTTGTCAACGGCGTCAGCGTCAGCGTCAGCGTCAGCATCAGTATTCGACGACCTGTGGCACAATCGCGAGATCCGCGGATTCTCACCCAGCATCCACCCAGCTGCGCGGCTGCGCGCTGGCACAGTGCTGAGAATCACTCTACGCTTTGTCGAATCGACTGTCATCGAGCACATTCGACGGCTTAGGATGAACGTGACTGAGCATCCCTGCCAGGTCACCGATGACCAGCTGCTCAGGAATACTTTAGGAGGAAACATGTCAACAGTGTCGTTGAATGGCCTCAGTCATGCTTATGAGAACACCGTGTCTCCCTCGGTGCATCCCTTCAATCTCTTCATCGACGACGGCGAGTTCGTCGTCCTCTACGGCCCGTCCGGATCCGGCAAGTCGACCATCCTGCGGATGCTCCACGGCCTCGAGGCTCCCAAGACGGGCACGATACTCATTGACGGTGTCGATGTCACCCATGCCGCGGTCAATGATCGCGATGTCACCCTTGCCCTGGAGAGCTACGCCCTCTACCCGCACATGAGCGTGCGCGACAATCTCGGCTTCGCGCTCCGTGTGGATGGTCTCCCTGCCGAGGAGATCCGTGAACGCGTGGAGTCCGTGACCTCGAAGATCGGGCTGCGCGACATCCTCGATGCCGTCCCCGGTGATCTCTCCGCCCTGCAGCGCCAGACGATCGCCCTGGCCCGGGCCGTGGTTCGTCAGCCGAAGGTCCTGATCATGGACGAACCGGTCGTCAACCTCGTCCCCGAGCACCAGGCCGACACCCTGCGCCTGGTCAAGGATCTGCAGCAGGAATTCGGGCTGACCACCCTCTATGCCACAGCGGACCTCGAGGACGCGAAGGTCCTTGGCGATCGCATCGCATTCCTCGACCATGGGCGTCTGATCGGGGTGGAGAAACCTGAAGTCGCCGAGGCGCTCGTCGCATCGGTCGCGGACGTGGACTCCTGATCGGTGGCCGCGACTTCAGCTCCGCAGATCCACGCGGTCCGCAGTTCCGACCATGCCGCGATAGCGCGACTCCCGTGGCACCTTCCCCTCGGTGACTGGCCCCAGGACTTCCTCGGCGGGCTGCCCCGCGGAATCTCCCGACACGTCGTGCGCTTCGTCGAGATCGGCGAGGAGGTCCTTGCCATCAAGGAGACCGACGACCGACGGGCCCTGCGCGAATTCGACATCCTCGGTGTGCTCGGGAACCTGGCTGTCCCCACGGTCGAACCCCGCGCCTATGTGACCAACCGGTCCACCGCCTCGGCGACGGACCTGCCTGGAGCACTGCTGACAGCCTACTTGGACTTCTCGCTGCCCTACCGTGCGCTGTTCTCACGAGCCCTGGCCGAGGACACGACCGGTCGCCTCGTTGATGCCCTGGCGGTCCTGCTGGCCAGGCTTCACCTCGTCGGCTTCTACTGGGGCGATGTGTCCCTGTCGAACACCCTGTTCCGGCGTGACGCCGATGCCTATGCGGCCTATGTCGTCGATGCGGAGACCGGTGAGCTTCACGACCAGCTCTCGGACGGTCAGCGGCAGATGGATCTGCGCATCGCGCGCACGAACATCGCCGGTGACTTCCTCGACCTGCAGGCCGCGGGCCTCATCGATTCTGCGGTCGACCCGCTGGCGGCCGGTGAGCGACTGTTCGAGGCCTACAACGGACTGTGGACCGAGCTGACTCGGGTCGAGGAGTTCTCTGTCAACGAACGGTGGCGCATCGACGAGCGCATCCGCCGCCTCAACGACTTGGGATTCGACCTGGGCGAACTCACCGTGACCACCGACCTCGACGGCGTCAGCCTGCTGGTCGAACCGAAGGTCGTCGAACCCAACCACCATTCCCGCAGACTTCTGCGCCTGACGGGCATCGGTGCCAACGAGAACCAGGCGCGGACCATGCTCAACGACCTCGACTCCCACCGCAGTGCTCCCGGCTTCACCGGCGGAGCGCACGGCTCGGGTGGGCTGCCGGTCGAACTCGACGAGGGCGAGGCCGCCCGGCTGTGGCTCGACGAGGTCTACAAGCCCCTGATCTCCGCCATCCCGGAGAACCTCACGCACAAGCTCGAACCAGGCCAGATCTTCTACGAATTCGTCGAGCACCGGCGCGTGATGTCCTTTGCCAGGCAACGCGACATCCCCACGATGGAGGCCATCGCCTACTTCATCGTCGACTACCTCGCGAACCTCCCCGACGAGGCACTGTACGTCAACAGCCAGAAGTTCTGAGGACGACCCAGCCGGAACAGGCCTGGGCTGGGTTCGGCAGGGATCGCTTGGGCTGGGTTCGGCAGAGATCGGTTGGGCTGGGATTCCACCAGGTGGAACGTGGATCCTCGTGCCGCCTCGGCGGGCATATCTTTGAGAACAATGAGGCGATCTCCGCCTGAACCGCCAGCGCTATGAAAAGGACCTCCGATGTCGCAAGTCCCGCAGAAGTCAACGTCGACGAAGCAGAATTCCATACCGACGAATGAGGACAACCCTTCAATTCCTTCCCTCTTCGACCTCAGCGGCCGCACCGCCGTCGTCGTCGGAGCAGGATCCGGACTGGGCCAGGCGAGCGCAATCGGCCTCGCCGATGCCGGTGCCCACGTCGTCGTCGCCGACCTCAACCTCGATGGCGCCGAGGAGACCGTGCGGATCATCACCGAACGCCAGGGCGCTTCCGGCAACACAGGCAAGGGCGGGCACAGCGCCACCTCGGCGCCGGGTGCCGAGGCCGCCCACGTCGACATCACCGACACCGAATCGGTCAACGCCCTCGTCGCGGCCCATCCTCACTCCCAGGTGCTCGTCATCACCCCGGGCGCAAACGTGCGCAAGCGACTGCTGTCGACAACCGACGAGGAATTCGACCGGGTCATCGACATCAACCTCAAAGGCACCTATCGCCTGATGCGCGGATTCGGTGCCGAAATGGCCGAGCGGGGCCGCGGCTCCATCGTCACCTACTCATCGTTCCGGGCTCTGGCCATCGAGCCTGGTCAGGGCCTCTACGCCGCAGCCAAGGCCGGTGTCGTGCAGCTGACGAAGACGCTGGCCAGTGAGCTGGGGCCACAGGGCGTGCGCGTCAACGCGATCCTGCCCGGGCCCTTCGACACTCCGCTGACCCAGCAGATCAAGGCCGATGAGGAGTGGTGGACCGCCTATGCGGAGAAGACCGCTCTGGGTCGCTGGGGGCACCTCCACGAAATCGCCGGACCTGTGCTGTTCCTCGCATCCGACGCCTCGACGTATGTCACGGGACACTCGCAGCTCGTCGACGGAGGCTGGATGGCCCAGGACGGTCGCTTCTCCCCACGGCTGTAAGGCTCCGGCCGAACGCAGGCGCAGCATGTAGGCGTGTGCGGCCGGCGCGTGCGGCCGTTGCAGGCGGTCGCGTGCGGCCGTTGCAGGCGGTCGCGTGCGGCCGCCATGGCTGCGCGTGGAAGAATATTCGCATGACCGCTCGAGACAACGTCACCTCTACAACAGCGCCCTCTGCAACAGCGACCGATCGGCCTCGACTGGCCAGTCAGCTGGTCCGTCGCAAGTCGATCAGCAGCATGGTCGAGGACACCCAGGACGCGTCCACCGGCGGTCTGCGCAGAACCTTCGGCGTCTTCCAGCTGACGATGATCAGTGTCGGCGCCACCTTGGGCACAGGCATCCTCGTCATCCTCGGCGAGGCCGTTCCGATCGCTGGCCCTGCCGTCTGGCTGGCCTTCATCCTGGCTGGAATCACCGCTCTGCTCTCTGCCGTCAGCTATGCGGAGATGGCGGGCATGGTTCCTGTGTCGGGGTCAAGCTATTCGTATTCCTATGCGACCCTCGGCGAAGGCGTGGCCTGGGTCTGCGGGTGGTGCCTCGTCCTCGAGTACGCGGTCTCCGTGGCTGCGGTGGCCGTCGGTGCCGCCGACTACGTCAATGAGACGCTGCGGATCTTCGGGATGTCGCTGCCGCCGTCACTGTCGGCTGGCCCCGATGGTGAAGGCGGAGTCATCAACCTCTCGGCACTCGTCGTCGTCCTCCTCGCCACGGTCCTGCTCATGCGCGGGGCCAAGGAATCCGGCATCGTCAACACGATCATCGTGTTCGTCAAGCTCGGCATCCTCATCTTCTTCGCCATCGTCGCGTTCACCGCGTTCAAGGCCGGCAACTTCGCGCCGATGCTGCCTATGGGCGCCGCCGGAGTCACCGCCGCGGCGTCGAGTGTGTTCTTCTCCTACATCGGCTTCGATGCTGCGTCGACTGCCGGTGAGGAGGCGAAGAACCCGAAACGGGACCTGCCGCGGGCGATCATCCTCTCGATGGTCATCGTCACCACCATGTACGTACTGGTGGCCGTGGCTGCAATCGGTGCCCGGCAGTGGCAGTGGTTCGAGACCTCAACCGCTCCCCTGGTCCAGATCGTCCACGAACTCACGCAGTCGAACCTCGCGGTCTTCATCTTCGCCGTCTCCGCGGTGCTCGCGATCCTGTCGGTCGTCATCACCGTCCTCTACGGACAGTCACGCATCCTGCTCACGATGTCGCGCGACGGCATGGTCCCGAAGGTCTTCGGCATCGTCTCTCCGCGCACGGGCACTCCCCTGGTGGGAACCCTGGTCACAGGTGTGCTCGTAGCGATAACTGCGGCACTGATCCCGCTGGGCGAACTCGCGAATGCCACGAGCATCGGCACTCTGTTCGCCTTCTGTCTCGTCAACATCGCGGTCATCTATCTCCGCGCCAAACGCCCGGACCTGCCGCGCTCATTCAAGGTGCCCTTCGGTCCGGTCATCCCGATCCTCGGCTCCCTGGCATGCGCGTTCCTCATGATCAACCTCGGCGGGACCACCTGGGTGGTCTTCGGCCTCTGGATGCTCGTCGGCTTCGTCGTCTACCTCACCTACAGCCGCCGCCACTCACGCGTCGGCGCACTCAGCACCAGCGACTACCGCGCCAGCATCTCACGCTAGCCGGGCTGCACCGGGCGCAGCACAAGCAGTCTTCAAGGAGCACTCCCAACAGCCCCCACAACTACCTGAGGGCGGCCCAGCAACCTTGCGCGAGGTTGCTGGGCCGCCCTCAGGTAGTTGTGGGGCGATGACAGCCGGCAGATCAGCCGCGGCGGGTGCGGGCGACCTCGTAGAGGGAGACGGCCGCGGCGATTCCCGCGTTGAGGGACTCCGTGGTCGCCGCGATCGGGATCGAGACGATCTGATCACACTTGTCGGCGATGAGGCGAGAGATGCCCTTGCCCTCGGAGCCGACGACGATGCACAGCGGGTCGCGGCTGAAGCTCAGCTCCGGCAGCTCGACGTCTCCGTCCATGTCGAGTCCGACGACGAAGACGTTCTGCTTCTTGAGCTCGTCGATGGCGCGAGCCAGGTTGACGACCTGGGCGATCTTGATGCGGGCCGCAGCACCGGCGGAGGTCTTCCACGCGGCAGCGGTCATCGACGCGGCGCGACGCTCGGGAATGATGACGCCGTGACCACCGAAGGCTGCGGCGGAACGCACGATCGCACCGAGGTTTCTGGGATCGGTGATGCCGTCGAGTGCCACGAGCAGCGGAGCCTCGGCGCGGTCGGCTGCAACCGCGAGCAGGTCACGGGGCTCGGCGTATTCGTAAGGAGGGATCTGCAGGGCGATGCCCTGGTGGATCGCATCATCGGTAAGCCGGTCAAGGTCGGGCTTGCTCGCTTCGAGCATCGAGATGCCGCGCTTGGTCGCCAGGGTGATGGCCTCCCGGACACGGTCGTCCGAGTCGATGCGTCCGGCGACGTACATCGTGGTTGCGGGAACGTCCTCACGCAGAGCTTCGAGCACCGAGTTGCGCCCGGCGACCATGTTCGGACCGTTCTCCTTCTTGCGGCGCCTGGCCTGATGGGCGCTCGACGCCTTCTTGGCCGCTGCCGACTTATGTGCCTTGTGATAGACACGGTCCTCGGCTTTGGGCGTGGGGCCCCTGCCTTGGAGGCTGCGCTTGTTCTTGCCGCCGGAGCCCTTGGTCGGGCCCTTCTTCGAGCCGCCGGCGCGTGGGTTGGAAGCCATGTGAATCCTTAAGAGTCGTAGGTGGTCACGAACCGAAGTTCGTCACCGGGAGAGATTTCCTGAGAAGAGTGCAGTGGGGTCAACTGTCTTTGACGTGGTAGCGGTAACCGTCGGCCGTGTCCTCGATGACGATTCCGGCGGAGGCCAGATTGTCGCGGATCGCATCGGCGGTGGCGAAGTCCTTCTCCGCCTTCGCCTCAGCTCTTTGTGCGGCGAGCGCATCGACGAGGGAATCCAGCGCCGATTCCACCGTCGCATTCGCTCCTGACTGAGCCCACGCCTCGGCGCTGGGATTGACTCCCAGGATATCGAGCATCAGCTCCACCTCGGCGACGATCTGTCTGAGTGTGTTCCGGTCCTGGCCGGAGTAGAGGAGTTTCGCACCCTCTGTGACCTTCGCGAAGACCACGGACAGTGCGCGGGGCACGCCGAGGTCGTCGTCGAGGGCGGCTGCGAACTCCGCGGGCACGTCGACGCTGCGACCGCGGTAGGAGTCGCTGACGTCGGGCAGTGCCGGCGCCTCGTCTCGAAGTGCCTGCCGAGCTCGCTGGAGAAAGTTCGCCAAACGGTCGAGCGAGGCGGTCTGCCGGTCCATGGCCTCGGGTGAGAACTCGAGGATCGACCGGTAGCTGGCACCGGTGAGGAAATACCGCACAGCCAGCGGGCTGTAACGGTGGAAGAGCTCGGAGGCGAAGACCGAGTTGCCCAGTGACTTCGACATCTTGTCCCCGCCCACGTTGAGCAGGCCCGAATGCATCCAGATGTTGGCGAACCGGTCACCAGCCGCGCGCGACTGGGCCAGCTCGTTCTCATGATGGGGGAAACGCAGATCCAGTCCGCCTCCGTGGATGTCGAAATTCTCGCCGAGGTACTTCGTCGACATGGCCGAGCATTCGATGTGCCAGCCCGGTCGGCCGCGACCCCAGGGAGCCGGCCACGAAGCGGTGTCGGGCTCGCCGGGCTTGTGCGCCTTCCACAGAGCAAAGTCCCTGGCGTCCTTCTTCCCCCGCATATCCGCATCGTTGGCGGGCTCCATATCATCGAGGCGCTGGTTGGTCAGCTCCCCGTAGTCCGCCCAAGAGGTGGCCGCGAAGTACACATCACCGCTGCCGTCGAGAGCCTGGTAGGCATAGCCTGCGTCGAGGAGTCGATCGATGAGCTCGATCATCTCCGTGATGTGCCCGGTGGCGCGGGGTTCGTAGCTGGGAGGCAGCACATCGAGGGCGGCGTAGGCCTGGGTGAAGGCCCGCTCGTATGTGAAGGCATGGGTGAACCAGGGCCGGCCCTCCTCGGCGGACTTCGACAGGATCTTGTCGTCGATGTCCGTGACGTTGCGGACCAGAGTGACGCTGTAGCCGCGGTACATCAGCCAGCGACGAAGCTGGTCGAAGACCGAGGCGGAGCGCAGGTGGCCGATGTGGGGCTCGCCCTGCACCGTGGCACCACAGACATAGATGCCCACGTGCCCGGCATTGACGGGGCGCAGTTCGTCGGTGGTGCGGCTGGCGGTGTTGTACAGAGCGATAGTCACATATTTAAGTCTACCGGGGACAGGCGGGGTGTTGCCGCCTGAGCGGAGAGCATGACCAGCGGGCGACTATGAGGTCTCCAACATTTGATATGTGATTGTAACTCAGATCACGTGATATGTGGCACATTTCACAGAAAACTCCCAGTATGCTGGAAAGTAAGTCAACGCGACCGCGTCTGCTCCACTACGAGGAGACCCCCTCGGAAGCGGAACGCGAACTTGCCGGCAGCACGGTCACAGCAGCCCTGACACCGGCATCAATCTCATACACCCGTGGTTGGACAGAAAGGAACACCATGTCTTCCACCAAATCACCCCAGAGGGAGGTCTTCGCCTCCCGTGGCGCGTTCATCTTCGCAGCCATCGGTTCAGCAGTGGGCCTCGGCAATATCTGGCGCTTCCCATATGTCGCCTATGAGAACGGCGGCGGCGCGTTCCTCATTCCTTACCTCATCGCCCTCCTCACAGCCGGAATTCCGCTGCTCTTCTTCACCTATGCGCTCGGCCACCGGACTCGAGCGGCTGCACCTCTGGCCTATCGCTCCTTCAGCCGAGCTGCGGAACCGATCGGCTGGTTCAAAACTGGAATCGCCTTCATCATCGGCATCTACTACGCCGCCATCATCGGCTGGGCGGGCTGCTTCATGTTCTTCTCCCTCAAACTGTCGTGGGGAGACGACGCGGAGAGCTTCTTCTTCGGTGAGTACCTCCACCTGGGCGACCCCGGCGTATCGTTCGAATTCGTCCCCGGTGTGCTCATCCCGGTCATTCTGGTCTGGATAGTCACCGTCGGCATTCTCATCCTCGGCGTGCAGAATGGAATCGCCCGCTTCTCGAAGCTCTTCATTCCGCTGCTTGTCGTCGTCTTCCTCATCCTCGTCATCAGGTCACTCTTCCTGCCGGGTGCCGGCGCGGGTCTCAATGCACTCTTCACGCCGAACTTCGAGGCGCTCACCGATCCGGGAGTATGGATCGCGGCCTACGGTCAGATCTTCTTCTCACTGTCGATCTGCTTCGGCATCATGATCACCTATGCCTCGTACCTCAAGAAAAAGACGAACCTCACCGGCGCCGGCCTGGTTGTCGGGTTCTCCAACTCGGCGTTTGAGATCCTCGCCGGAATCGGCGTATTCGCGGCATTGGGCTTCATGGCCGCAGCACAGGGAACTGCCGTCGGCGACGTCGCATCGGGCGGCATCGGCCTCGCCTTCGTCGCGTTCCCGACCTTGATCTCGCAAATGCCCGGTGGTGCCTTCTTCGGCTTTGCGTTCTTCGCCTGCCTTGTCTTTGCCGGCCTCACCTCGCTCATCTCGATCGTGCAGGTGCCGATCCAGGCGCTGCGCGAGAAGTTCGGCTGGAGCAACAAGCTCTCCGTCTTCATCGTCGGAGGCCTCATGGCCGTTATCTCGGTGCTGCTGATGACGACGATCACCGGACTCTACGTTCTCGACACCATGGATGCGTGGGCGAACAACCTCGGAATCGTCGGGGCTGCAGTGCTCGCACTGGTCATGGTCGGCTGGGTCCTGCGCAAGCTTCCGGTCCTGCGCGATCATCTCAACGCGGTCTCGAGCTTCAAGGTCAACAAAATCTGGCTCGCCTGTGTCGGTGTGATCACGCCTGTGCTGCTCATCTACATGCTCATTCAGCAGATCATCACCTTTGCCACCGAAGGCTATGAGGACTACCCACCAGGCCTGTTGGGCGTCTTCGGCTGGGGCATGATCGGCCTGTTGGCAGTGGTCTCCATCGTACTCACGCTGGTGAAATGGCCGCAGTCGTCCATCGATGCGACCAAGATCGCTATCGCCGATTCCGTCGCAGAAGAGAACAAAGCTGCTGAACAGAACAAGGGAGTTTGAGATGGGTACGTCAGCAATCATCATGATGATCATCGCCATTGTCACCGTGTGGGGCGGGCTCGGAGCCGCGATCGTCCACCTGCGCAAGCACCCGGACGGCGAGTGAGCACTCCGTGACGGATTGAACTCTCACCGACGTCACGTGACCGCAGCTGAGGTTCTGAACGGCCGCTGAAAGTCAGCGAGCACTCTGGACAACAGCGAAGATGTCGAAGGCGGTCCGACTCCTGGCAACAGGAGTCGGACCGCCTTCATCGTGTCGACCCTGACAAACGGCCTTCCTGCGAGCCACCGATTCTCATTCGGCGGGCACACTGGTCGCGACGGCTCTGCCTGGTTAGGGTGGGGGTTGAACGAACTCATCGTCTGGCGCAATGGGCCTCGGCCCACGCCCAGAGCACAACGCCCAGAGCACTAGGAGAAGCTATGCCACAGACCGTCAAAGGTGTCATTGCCCGCAGCAAGGGGGCACCGGTCGAACTCACCGACATCGTCATTCCCGATCCGGGCCCCGGCGAGGTCATCGTCGATGTGAAGTCGTGTGGCGTCTGCCACACGGACTTCCACTATCGCGAGGGCGGAATCAGCGACGACTACCCGTTCCTGCTCGGCCACGAATCTGCAGGCACGGTCTCAGAGATCGGAGAAGGCGTCACCGAAGTCGAGGTGGGCGATTTCGTCATCCTCAACTGGCGTGCGATCTGCGGCGAGTGCCGCGCCTGCAAGCGCGGTGAGCCCTGGTACTGCTTCGACACCCACAACGCCTCACAGAAGATGACGCTGCCCGACGGCACCGAGCTCGAGGCGGCATTGGGCATCGGCTCCTTCGCGGAGAAGACCCTGGTCGCGGCCGGACAGTGCACGAAGGTCCCCGAGGCTGACCCTGCTGTCGTGGGCCTGCTGGGCTGCGGCGTAATGGCCGGAATCGGCGCCGCGATCAACACCGGCGAGGTCACCCGCGGCAAGTCTGTGGCCGTCATCGGCTGCGGCGGAGTCGGCTGCGCGGCCATCGCCGGTTCTGCGCTGGCAGGTGCCGGCACGATCATTGCCCTCGACATCGATGACACGAAGCTGGAGTGGGCGAAGGATCTCGGTGCCACTCATACGGTCAATACTCGCGGCAAGAGCGAGGACGAGGTTGTCGCAGCCATCCAGGAACTGACCGGTGGCTTCGGCGTCGATGTCGCCATCGACTCTGTGGGACGTCCCGAGACCTGGCGTCAGGCCTTCTACGGCCGTGATCTTGCGGGCACCGTGGTGCTCGTGGGCGTGCCGACTCCGGAGATGGAGTTGAGCGTGCCGCTGCTCGACGTCTTCGGTCGTGGAGGCCGCCTGAAGTCCTCCTGGTACGGCGATTGCCTGCCCGAGCGGGACTTCCCGATGCTCGTCGACCTCTATCAGCAGGGACGCGTTCCGTTGGAGAAGTTCGTCTCCGAGCGGATCGGACTCGGCGACGTCGAGAAGGCATTCGAGAAGATGAGCCAAGGCAAGGTACTGCGATCGGTGGTGGAGTTCTGATGACGGCAATCGAGCACCTGGTCACGTCCGGAACGTTCTCGCTCGATGGCGGAACCTGGGACGTGGACAACAACGTCTGGATAATCGGCGACGATTCCGAAGTCATCGTCATCGATCCCGCGCATGACGTCAACGCCATCGCGGAGAAGGTCGGGTCACGTGAGGTCAAGGCGATCCTGCTGACCCACGGTCATGACGACCATGTCGGAGTCGTCCGCGACTTCGCCCACCGGGTAGGCAACCCGCCCGTCTACCTCAACCCCGAGGACCACGTCCTGTGGGACATGACCTATGACAGCTACCGCCCCGACGCGGAAATCGCCGACGGCGACACCTGGACCGTCGGCGGGGTGAGGGTCAAAGCCCTGCACACGCCCGGACACTCCCCCGGTTCGACCTGCTTCTTCATCGAAACCGGGCTGCCGGTGCCCGCCTCAGCGGGAGCGGGCCGAGCAGTCGGCCCCGTGCTGTTCTCCGGAGACACACTCTTCCACGGCGGCCCGGGAGCCACCGGCCGTTCGCACTCGAGCTTCGAGACGATCATCGAGTCGATCAGGACCGTCCTGTTCAAGCTCCCCGATGCCACGGTCGTCCTCACCGGACACGGTGAGCCGACATCGATCGGTGCCGAAGCGCCGTCGCTGGAGGATTGGATCAAACGCGGAGAGTGAGACTCTCACACCGCTGATTCGCCGAGATGGCCACCACCTCAACCGCCAAACGGTGCTCTGAGGCACCGAAGAGTCCACTCGGCGCCGGTCAGATTTAGATGCCGTGGTCGCAGATCTGCGACCACGGCATCTCTTCGTCTCCACTGCTCTGTCGTCAAGGCGCACCATGCTGTCCCGGGATCGAGGTCGGGCGCTAGACTCATCTGGTGCCTGAATCTCCATCACCGCAGCCCCCTGTAAACGCAGACCTATCGTCAGATTCATTGACATCTGATGCGTCGCGGGGCGGGACCGGCCTCAAGGTCGGAATGAAGCCCCGCCATCTGGTCATGATGAGCCTCGGGTCGGCGATCGGAGCCGGCCTGTTCGTGGGCTCCGGTGCCGGTGTCCAGGCTGCAGGTCCCGCCGTCCTCATCTCCTATGTGGTCGCCGGACTCATCGTCATCTTCGTCATGCGAGCCCTCGGAGAGCTCGTGGCTGCCGACCCGAACCCGGGGGCCTTCTCCCACTACGCTGGGCGAGCCATGGGTCCTGCCGCCGCATTCGCCGTCGGCGCCCTCTGGTGGGTCCAGCTCTGCCTCGTCGTTGCCGCAGAGGCCACTGCCGCCGCACAGATCGCGGTCAGCTACGTCCCGTCGATCCCGCAATGGGTCATCGCACTGGCCATCATGGTCATCTTCACCGCGATCAACCTCACCACCTCGGGCAGCTTCGGAGAATTCGAATTCTGGTTCTCTCTCATCAAGGTCGCCTTCGTGACCCTGTTCCTCGTCCTCGGGGCCGCATACCTGTTCGGCTGGACTCCCGCAGAACCACCGGCAGCGGTCTTCACCGACGGATTCATGCCCACGGGTCTCCCCGGTGTCGCCGCTGGCCTTCTCGTCGTGGCGTTCGCCTTCGGCGGCATCGAGATCGTGGCGGTCGCCGCGGCCGAGACCGCGAATCCGAGCCGCAGCGTGACGCAGGCGATCAAAACCATCGTGTGGCGCATCCTGTTCCTCTACATCGGTTCTGTCGCGATCATCGTCCTCGTCCTCGATTGGAAAGACGAACGGCTGAGCGAATCGCCCTTCGTCGCTGTCCTCGACACTGCCGGTCTCCCGGCCGTCGCCTCGCTCCTGGCCGCGGTCATCGTCATCGCCCTGCTGTCATCGATGAATGCCAACATCTACGGTGCCTCCAGAATGGCGTTCTCCATGTCCGAGCGGAAGATGCTGCCGACAGGACTGGGTCGCACGACCAAACGCGGCGTTCCGATGGCAGCGGTGCTGGCCACCTCGGCGTTTGGTTTCGTGGCGGTGGCACTGAATTACTTCTGGGCCGCCGAGGTGCTCAGAATACTGCTCAACGTCGTCGGGTCGACGCTCATCGTCACCTGGGTCGTGACGCTGGTGTCCCAGATCATCATCCGGCGTCGCGCCGAGGCCGCCGGTGACGAACTGCCGTTGAAGATGTGGCTCTTCCCCTGGCTGTCCTATGCGACGCTGGCGGGCATCGCCTTGATCATCGTCCTCGGCCTGACTGTGGAGTCCGTGCGGATCCAGATACTCGGCACTCTGGTCTTCACCGCGGCGCTCTACGGGATCGGATGCCTGGTCACGCGCAAGAGCAAGATCTGAGCCAGTTCGCGCAGCGCCGACGACTGCGCCACGGCAGGCGTGGGTGTCTGTGATCGGCCCGTCGCAGGGGCTCGTTCGGCTTCTCGTCTGATCCATCCGTCGAGCATGTCGAGTGTCTGGCCCTCGTGACGGGCGAAGTGTCGGCCCGCGTACTCACTGACGTCGATGGGCACGAATCGTTCCAATGCGTCGAGGACGAGTCCGGCGCCTCTGGCCGACAGCGGCATCCGGACACCAGTGACGGCGTGCACAGCTTCCGCTGCGGCCTGCGTAGGTCGTCGCAGGTGTGTCCTCAGATCCGCCCAGTTCCCCTCACGAACACTCAGCTGCGCGACATAGGGAATGAACACCGCCGGCGGAGCGGAGACTAGGACGGCCGGAACACCGACGATGAGGCCACCGAGCATGCGCCGCAGTCCTCGCACGGGTTCCCGGCGGCCGCTGGCCATGAACACAGGCATCCCGGGTGGGCGCCAGTAGCTGACGCTACGGCCCGCCGTCCTCTCGGACAGGAGCGCGGGCGAGAAGACGAGGATCTCGGATTCAGGGAACAGTGACACCGCAATGTCGCGGTCCCCGTCGACCTGGCTGGTGATCGCGATGATGCCCGGACAAGTCGCGACAATCGATGCGGCAACTCCCTCGTCGAGGTCACCCGGCCGTGTCGTCAGCACCAAGAGGTCCCATGATTCCGAACTCACCGCAGCCCAATCGACCACGGGCACCCGGCACACTGGACCCCGCCCGAAGGAGCGCACCTGTCGTGGGTATGCGGCATCTCGCGGCGGCACCTCATCTGGGGTCGAACTCACCGACCGTGAGACCACCACCGTTTCGTGCCGTCGACCGAACAGCGCGGCACCTGCGATGCCGATCGCTCCCCCGCCTTGGAACACGACCTTCATGGGAAGTTCAGTGCGGTGTCGGTGCTGCCACCGACGCCTCGTCGCGCGCACTGGGATAGACAAGAGCATTCGCGATGGCCGCGACTCCTTCGCCGCGTCCTGTCAGACCGAGTGCATCGGTCGTTGTCCCGGACACAGAGACGTCGGCGCCAGCTGCCTGGGACAGCACCTGTTGGGCGTCGATCCGCCTGGTGCCGATCTTCGGACGGTTGCCGATGACCTGGACACAGACATTGCCGATCTCGAAACCCGCCGCGCGGACCTGGCGTGCCGCCTCGGCGAGGAGAACGGCTCCGGAGGCGCCCGCGAACTCGGGCCGGTCGACGCCGAAGTGCTGACCGAGATCACCGATCCCCGCGGCGGAGAACAGCGCATCACAGCACGCATGGGCGGCAACATCAGAATCGGAGTGGCCGTCGAGCCCACGTTCGCCGGGCCATTTCAATCCCGCGACCCAGAGCTCACGCTCAGGATCGTCGGAGTAGGCGTGCACGTCGACTCCGATGCCGGTGCGCGGAATCACCATGGTCATCGTCGCTGCCCTCTTCCGCTCGTTGCATCCCTCATCGTGTGGCTCCTCGTCCCATCCCGCTACTTCGTGTCCCTCGTCGTCCCATCCCGCTGCTTCGCGATGTGCTCACCGAGCACGAGATCGAGCGGGTAGGTGATCTTCAGTGCTTCCTCGTCACCGTCGACAGCGACAACGTCGACACCGAGGCGCTCGACGAGTCCCGCGTCATCCGTGGCTCCGAGGCCCCCAGGCCATGAGGCGGCCTGGCCGTGGTCGTATTCCTCGTGTGCTCGGCGCAGGATGGCTGAGGTGAATCCCTGTGGAGTTTGAACCCGGCGGAGGCGCGAACGGTCGAGATCACCGTGGAGGACCTCAACGGTCGGAAACTCCGGGTCGCTGTCGGCGCCGGATTCGACCATGTTCTGCCGACCGTTTGAGTCTGGTCGCGGCAGAGGGACCGGGGGTACGTCGGCCGTGGTGGGACGGTGATCCGATTTCACTGCGGGACGCCTCTCCGCGCGGCGCACGGTGTCGGTCATCGGCAAGACAGGAACGACCGCCTCGGCGCCGGCGCGGACAGCCGCGGCCACACGACGGAAGACGTCGGACGGTGTCAATGCGCGGGCGGCATCGTGGACCAGAACAATGTCAGCGGCACCGGCATATTTCAAGGCCGATTGCACAGATTCGATTCGATCATTTCCACCTGCTACAACTGTGATTCGAATGCCCGAAATACTGGCTTCCGAATCCCCGAGCCCCGATTCCGAGATGTTATCGATTTCGCTGCGGGCACGCATTAAAAACTCCTCGGGAGCGGCAACCACAATTGAAGAAGCCACTCCCGAGGAGACGATCGCCTCAAGACTACGAGCCAGAAGGCTCTTCCCGTTCAGACGAACGAGGGCCTTCGGGTCTGCACTGCCCAAACGCGATCCCGACCCCGCAGCCGGAACGATGACGCAGATACTCAGGACGCGAGCACTTCGTCCAGAATGGCCTCTGCTTCGGATTC